>CAZYEX010000139.1:0-2002 GCA_964646605.1 uncultured Phycisphaera sp.
TGCGCAAGGAACTCCGCATACAGCGTTTGGGTTTCAAGAGGCAGACGTTCGATCATAGAGTTATCCGTAGCATACGCGGACCCTACGTATAACTCAACCTTCCGTATAGCGCCGGAGCAGAAGGCCTAACCGAGAAGCGCTTCTCGCGCACTCTCTTCGCAAGCTCGGTTACTCTCTAACCCGCCAAACCGGTAGCCATCTTCGCCTCACGACGTACGAGCACGGCGAACATCATCTCACGACTCCTCTACACTCTCCGCTTCGTCTCGCCTTTCTTATCCGCCTCTAACCCAGAACTCAAAACTTCTTCGCCAGTCCCGCCCATCTCGCGTTTCCCGCCCCTCGCGCCCATCTCTAACTCAGAACTTCTGGGGTAATGCCGCGGGTCTTACCACTTCAGGTATCCGTCACCATCCCCACAAATGAGGTCCCCCACGAATGAGGAGATTCCGCAAGGCCTGCATAGCCGCTATAGCTAGGCCCTAGCAGGCTGAGGAAAAACCTGGTCTGTCCGGTCTATCTGGTCTATCTGGTTGGTTTGGTTCATCGCTCCCCGTACCGTTCAATTTCTCCGCCAGCTCGGTCACGATGTGCTATCTACAGCGCTATACGGAAAGTTGAGTTATACGTAGGGTCCGCGTATGCTACGGATAACTCTATGATCGAACGTCTGCCTCTTGAAACCCAAACGCTGTATGCGGAGTTCCTTGCGCAACTGCTCTCAGCGACGACCACGCATTCCATCGGCCAAGCTCCCGGATGCTTTACGACGAAAACCGTCAAGGGTGACCCCTACCTCTACTTTCAATACTCGGACCCTGGAGGGCAATCACGCCAAGCGTACGTCGGGAAAAAGACGCCTGCACTGGACCGCATTGTGCAACAATTCCAGCGGGAAAGACCGAACGTGGAAGCAGACCTGGCGCACCTGCAACGCCTCTGCGCTCAGCTTCGTATCGGTGGCGCTGCTCCCTCTGGCCAGGCTCCGGCACGAGTCCTGAAGGCCTTTGCCGATGCCGGCCTGTTTCAGCTTGGCGGAGTCCTGGTCGGCACGCATGCCTTCGCCGTCATCGGGAACCTGTTAGGCGTGCGATGGCGAGGGGCGCATCTCAAGACACAGGATATCGATATTGCCGGAGATTCACGCCTGAACATTGCCCTTCCCGATCTTCACACCGACGTACCGAAGATATTGGAGTCGTTGCAGATGGGATTTCTGCCGGTCCCCCCGTTGAATCGAAAACATCCATCGACGTCGTTCAAGGTTCGCGGCACAGCCCTGCAGGTGGATTTTGTGACGCCCGCCAAGAGGCCGCGTGACGAGAAGCCGGTGCTGATCAAGCGTTTCAATGTTGCGGCCCAGCCGCTTCCCTACCTAGGCTACCTGCTCGAACAGGCTCAAGTGGCCGGGATTGTGAATGGAGACGGCATTCTTGCCAATGTGCCAAATCCGGCTCGGTATGCCTTCCACAAGATCCTTGTCTCGCGATCACGGTCTGTGACCGACCATACAAAGATAGAAAAAGACCTTCAGCAGGCCGCACAATTGATCGACGTGCTGGCGGAAGACCGACCGGGCGATCTGGCGCTGGCCTGGGAGGCACTGGAGCATCGGCACGATGGAAGTGCCCGTACGCTCCGATCCGCCATGACGAGCTTTTCAAAGCGGTTTCACGACACCAGCGCCGCCCTGCTCTCCGCCGTCCCTGCGCTCCAATCGAAATGAAGCTCCCCGCAGCAGCCTACTCCGCCGAAGTGGCCTCTTCGGCTACGAAGGCCGGAAGCTGCGGGGAGCTTCATCGGCATAAGACGCAGGAGTCGGCAAATGCGCTTGATTCTCGTTCTTGAATGGGCTAGACTCAGACCGTCTGAATGTCAGATAGTCTGATAGTCAGGCATGTTGCGGAGGTTCTATGCCCACAGAAATGAGCAAGGTAGGCAAACGGGGGACCGTGGTTATTCCGGCATCTCTGCGGCGGCGCTTCGGCATCAAGGAAGGTTC
>CAZYEX010000140.1:0-27438 GCA_964646605.1 uncultured Phycisphaera sp.
GGAGGAAATCAGGTCGGCGCCTCGCCGCAGACGGTAAGCTTCGTGGACGTAGCGGACGGCGTGTTCACCGTCACGCTCGACTTCGGCGCGGGCGCGATCGACGGCGCGGCCCGCTGGCTGGCGATCGAAGTTCAATGCACGCCCGACGGCGCGTTCGTCCCGCTCGACTCGCAGCGCGTGGCGCTGACCCCCGCACCGCATGCATTGTCCCTACCCGGACTCCACACGCAGCAGAACGCAACGAGCCCCAATCTAATTGGTGGGTTCAGCGGGAACCTGGTCGACGCCCCCGTTGTCGCTGGGACGATCGGCGGAGGTGGCGAGTTTGGACTTCCGAATCAGATTACCACTGACGGCCGGTATGCGACTGTCAGTGGCGGAGCCGCGAACACAGCCGGAAACTTCGCAGCGGTGGTGGCCGGCGGATTCGACGGAGATGCCCTAGGGCAATTCAGCGTGGTCGGCGGTGGCGCGGGCAACGCGGCGACGGCGGATTTCTCAACGGTGTCGGGTGGCGGCGCGAACCGCGCCGAGGGTGCCAGTTCGGTCGTTTCGGGCGGCGAGCAGAACATGGCAACCGGGTTGTTGTCTACTGTCCCCGGCGGGTCCAACAACACGGCGGGAGGGTCGTACAGCTTTGCAGGCGGACATCGAGCCAAAGCCCTCCACACCGGGGCAGTCGTCTGGGCCGACTCGACGGAAGCGGATTTCTCATCGACAGGTTCTGATCAATTCTTGATTCGGGCCGGCGGCGGTGTTGGCATCGGCACGACCTCTCCAACTGATCCGCTCACCGTCAACGGGATGATCCGTTCGGCTGCGGGTGGCTTCAAGTTTCCCAACGGCACGGTTCAGACCTCAGCGAGCGTCGGGGACATTACCGGGGTCGCCGCGGGAACGGGACTTGCCGGGGGTGGTTCGGCGGGTGATGTGGTCCTGTCCATTGCCGTCAACGGGGTCGGGTCCACTGAGATAGCGGCAAACGCCGTAGGCTTGTCGGAGATCGCGGCCAATGCCGTCGACGGAAGCAAGATCGCCGACGGGACCGTCGGAATCGCCGATCTTGGCGCCGACGCCGTTACGAGCGCCAAGGTCCTGGACGGGACGCTAACGGTCGCCGACTTGGGCAATGACTCCGTCGGCTCGGCGGAGATCGCCACCGACGCAGTTGGCGCCTTGGAGATCGCCGCCGGCGCGGTCAGTTTGTCGGAAATCGCAGCCAACGCCGTCGACGGAAGCAAGATCGCCGACGGGACCGTCGCAGCCGCCGATCTTGGCGCCGACGCCGTTACGAGTGTCAAGGTCCTGGACGGGACGCTAACGGCTGCAGACTTGGGCAATGACTCAGTCGGCTCGGCGGAGATCGCAACCGATGCAGTAGGCGCGGTGGAGATTGCCGCTGGTGCGGTTGCATCCGGCGACCTGGCATCCGACGCGGCATCGCTGAACAAGGTTTCCGGCGGCGCGATGACCAGCTCGGGTGGTAACATCGGAATCGGGGTTGTGCCTACCGATGCAAGGCTCGAGGTCGTTGGGGGGTATTCCCGTTTCGTAAGTGGAGGCTCCGACCAGATTATTTGCGATAGTCTTGGGACTGCCTCGGCGTTCATCCAATTCGCAAACGGCGCGTCGTCGCGATATGAAATCGGTAGTCCCGGAGCCTCAACCGACTTTCTCATTCAGAAGATAGGCACAGGTGTCTTTCTACGGTTCGATGCATCGGGGCGAATGGGCGTCAATAACAATACTCCCACGCAGCCTGTCATTGTCGGGAACAATGCCGGCAACGGCAACGGCGCCCATCTGACGGCCGGAGGCAATTGGACCAGCACCTCGGATCGCAATACGAAAACAGCCTTTCAAGGCGTCGATGTCCGCGACCTGTTGCGCAGGGTCGTCGAATTACCGGTTCGCCAATGGCGTTATCTTGCCGAAACTGACTCGGTCAAGCACCTGGGGCCTGTTGCACAGGATTTTTTTGCCGCCTTCGGCTTAGGCGAAAGCGACAAGCACATCGGCATGTTGGACGCCGACGGCGTGGCCTTGGCGGCCATTCAGGGGTTGTACGAGATCATCGAGGAAAAGGAGTGCGCGATCAACGAGCTTCGCGAGCAGAAGACCCGAGAGGTCGAGGAATTGAGATCGGAGATTTCAGATCTCAAAGCACTCGTACATTCGCTTGTTCGGCAGAACGGAGGCGGGCGATGAAACGAGGATTGCCGATTGTCGATTTTCGATTGTCGATTAGGGGTCGGCTGGTACGAGAATCCTTTCTCGCCCGGCCAGGTCAGCGCTTGGATTTGCCGGAGGGCGGGCGTTGCCGACCGTTGCGACTTTTGACTGCGGCGACGTGCAGGAATGGAACGATGACGCGACGATCCGAATTGGGGAACGCGATGAAGATGGCGCTTTTGAGCAGAGCGGCCAGGGCGCTGTTGCGAACCTCGTATCGCTGCCCGCTGGTTACGCGGATGAGGAACGGCTCAAAGGGGTGTTGCAGAAGAAGCCCTTCAATCTCATTACGAATCATGGGCTGTCTCCAACGATTTTGCTCATACCTGGATTATAGCAAAATCACGCCGCCACCAACCCGCGCGGCAATGGGACTCCCTTGGACCGCATGGCGGCAAGCAGAGACCGTGCTATCTTGGGGGCCAGGCGAAGCACCTCGGCGATGGAATCGCCCTGCACGTTCAAACCGGGGAGCTTGGGGCTGCGGCCAAGGAAGCGTCCATCCTCCAACTGCTCGATGTGCAGCGGCAGGACATAGCCCGCTGGTTTTGAGGGTCCGTTCCTCACACTTGCAGTATAGCAGGACCACGCCGCAACCGGCAAGGTCCGTAAGACCCATCCGCTCGCTCCCGCTCGCGGCTCGGATACACACTTCGTGGCTCCGTGGCGGAGCATGGTCCGGGCGCGCCGGGATGGCTTCGTGGCTATCTCCTGTTTTTGCTTTCTGGGTTTCTGTTTTCTGCGTTTCCGCGGCCTTCGCCCAATCCGGCGGCGACTACGTCATCACTAAAAGCACGGTTGACTCCGGCGGTCATTCCAACTTGACCGGCGGAGGGTACAAGCTCGCCGGCACGGTCGGGCAGCATGACGCCGGTGATCCGACCGGCGGCGGGTATGTCCTCACCGGGGGGTTCTGGTCGCCCGCGGTCGCGGCTGTGCCCTCGCCGATTGTCCCCGATCCCGCGGGCAACAGAACGCGGTATGTTTCGTTTAGCGTTCCACCGCCGGTTGTGGCGACGGGGTCGGCCGGTTCCGTGGCTTTGCAGATCACCATGCTCGATTTGCAGAACCCGATCCCGGCCAACGCCCCGCAGTATCCGCCGCCGGATTTCTCGACGTACGAGGCCGGGACATGCGCAGCGATCGGAGAGGCGAACGGCTGTGCGCGGTGGGTCGGACCGCCGATCACGGCCCTGGAATCGCAAGACAACGCGGGGATCGGCAACTTCCGCGGGGCGCGGCTGCAATGCACGCCCTACTACCACGACTGGGAGAGCGAGAACCTGATCCACGTCACCGGAGCGGAGATCGCCCCCAGCTCCGGCTATGGCGTGAAGGTCTACGGTGCAAGCTGCAAGGGCAATGAGTCGGGCTGCAGTGCGGTGTCACAATCTGTCACTATGGCCACCCATCGGGCGGGCGACGTGGCTTCGCCGTACAACCCGCCGTCGACCTCGACCCAGCCCGACGGCCTCGACGTCAGCCAGATCGTGGCCAAGTTCAAGAACCTGCCCGGCGCGCCCAAGAAGGCCGACGTGCAGGCTCAGCCGAACCTGCCGGGGTTGAACTCGGACATCGACGCCATCGACATCGTCATCGTGGTGGACAACTTCAAGGGCTTTGCGTATTCGTTCAGCGGACCTTGCGTGTGCCCCTCGACAGTCACCTGCAACGTCACGCCCTGCTCGAGTCCCACGCCCTGCGGCAACGGGACGTGCGTGAAAGCGTGCAACGGCGGGACCTACGCCGACTTGCCCTGCATCAACAACAACCATTGCCCGGGCGGTTCGTGCGGGGTCGGGTTCTGCCGCGACCGTTGCGGACGGTGTTCGCCATGAGCGGAAACCCCCCTCGTGAACGAGGGGGCTCGGATAGCGCGCGGGCGAGGGAAAGGATCTCAGTGTACAACGTCGTTGGACCGTGATACGCATGGGGCATGCCGACCCGGCTGCGCGTTCGTGTTCTTGGTTTTTCCGTCGAACGACGGCCCATCTGCGTGTACTTGTTGCCATCCAACGCTCGGCGATGCACGTTGATCATCGGCGGATTCCACGGGGATGAACCCAAGAGCGTCTTCGTCGCGCGGCGCTTGGTCGAATTCCTGGAGAATCATCCCGAGGCGAGGCGGGGCGCGAAGTGGATCGTCGTTCCGCTGTTGAACCCCGACGGGTACGCGCATCGCAAGCGGCGCAACGCCCGGGGCGTGGACCTCAACCGCAGTTTTCCGACGAACAATTGGCGATTGGGTTCGCCGCGCAGCCGCATGTACGGCGGTCCAGCGCCCGCGAGCGAGCCGGAAACACGCCTGCTCATGAAGCTCATCGCCCGCCTTCTTCCCTCGCGGATCGTAACCCTTCACTCGATCGGCCTGAACCGCTTCTGCAACAACTACGACGGCCCGGGACGACCGCTCGCCGAAGCGATGGCGCGATGCAACCGCTACCCCGTCACGCACACCATCGGATACCCCACGCCCGGCAGCTTCGGAACGTGGGCGGGCATCGAACGCGGAATCCCCGTCGTGACCTTGGAGTTACCGTCGCACCATTCTCCTCAGCGCTGCTGGGCCGACAACCTCGAGGCCCTGCTCGCCGCGGGAGAGGATCCGCTCGGCAGAGCACGCCCATCCAAGAAACGACCGACCTCGTATAGAATCGCGTCGAACACCCACGGTTGATTCCCTGGGTTCACGACGATGAAGCGGCCCAAACGGCGCGGGAAAACCTCCTGTCCCGGGTGAACGGCAACGCGGGCGAGCGAAGGTCGGTATGTCTGTAGTCGAAACACACAACCTGCTGACCGAGGATCGGCAGCGACGCCGCGCGGAGATCCGCAACGTGATCGCCATGGTCATCCCCGTGGTCATCACCACCAGTTCGCGGGCCATGATGGACGTCGTGGATTACGTGATGATTACCTGGCTGCCCACGGACGAAGCCCAGGCCGCCATCCTGCCCGCACAGATGCTCATGTGGTCCTACATCGTCTTGGGACTGGGCATCGTCTCCATGGTGAACACCTTCGCGTCGCAATCGCTGGGACGCAGGGAGCTTCGCGAATGCAGTGCCTATGCCTGGCAGGGAGTGCATCTAGGCATGGTCCTCGGCGTGCTTGGCACGGCGATCATTCCCGTCATTCCGAGCCTGGTAGGTTGGATCGGACACGAACCGCGCGTGCAGAGCGCGGAAATCGACTATCTGCACATCACTCTTCTGGGCATCGCCCCCACGATCATGGCCGAGGCGTTGGGCTGGTTCTTCGTGGGGATTCATCGACCCTGGGTGGCCGTGTGGACGACCCTCGAAGCCAACGTGGTCAACGCGATCGTGGTCTACGTGCTGATGTTCGGCCACCTGGGCTTCGAGCCCATGGGAATTTCCGGGGCCGCGACCGGGACGGTGGTCGCGGTGTGCTATCGAACCGTGCGCCTGGGTCTGGCGATGTTGCTGCCCTCCGTCGCGGGGACCTTCGGCACGCGCGATACCTGGATTCCCTCGTGGCGGCGGTTGGTGAAGTTACTGCGCGTGGGGATCCCTTGCGGCATACAGTGGGTGACCGAGATCGTGGTGTGGGCGATTTTCGTGAACGTGCTTGTCGGCCGGAAGTTCGGCACGACGCACCTGATCGCCACCAGCATCTCCTGGCAGTACATGCGGATCGCCTTCCTTCCCACCATCGGCGTGGGTCGGGCGTTGTCGGCCCTGGTGGGCAAGTCCATCGGCGAGGGCAACCCCCAGCGGGCGATCCGCGAGGCGCGCTGGGCGGCCCTGATTACCCTGGCCTACATGGGTTCGCTCTCCGTGGTGTACACCGCCTTCGGGTCCGCGCTCGTCGCCTGGTTCAACGCCGATCCCGAGGTCGTCGATATCGGGGCCAAGGTGATGATCTGCACGGCGATCTTCCAATTGTTCGACGCCTTCGGGATCACCTATGGATCGGCGCTCCGCGGGGCGGGCGACACCTTTGTACCCTCGGTCTTCTTCATCATCAGCCATTGGGTGATTATTGTAGGCGGGGGATGGTGGGTGGCGACGACCTATCCGCAGTGGGGATGCATTGGACCGTGGATCGCCGGGGCGACGCTGATCGTGGTGACCTCGCTCTTCTTGTGGTGGCGCTGGCACAGCCGGGCGTGGATGAAGATTGACCTTTTCGCGGCAGCGCCCGCGAATGCGGATCGACTCGAATTACCAATGACCAATTACCCGTTACCAGTTACGAATTACAAGTTACCAGTTACCGACGCGACGCGCGAACCCGGTTGATCCGTATGATGCGTATGCGTCGAAGGAGATGTGATTTCTGAATGAACCGTGCTGAATCCGTCACCGCCGGAACGCCTGCCAACTCAGTGCCGCGCGAAGTCATCGAGGCCCTCGCTGCACTTCGCGCCCCGATCGTCATTGGACACGTCGTGCCCGACGCCGATGCCCTGGGCTCCACCCTGGCCACGATGCTCGCCTTCACCGAGGGTGAGCGCCGTCCCAAGGTGAGTCTGCCGCCGGGGTCGCTTTCGCAGAAGCTGGCGTTTTTGGTGGAATGGACGAAGCCGCCGCTCGCGGGCGTCGATGACTTCGCCGCCGCCGACGGGTTCATCGTCCTCGACACCGCCAAGAAAGGCCGCTGCAACATCCCCGCCCCGCTCAAGGAAACCGATTGGATGACGGGCAAACCGATCATCAACATCGACCATCACGCCACCAACACTCGCTTCGGGACCGTCAACTGGGTCGTCGAGGATGCGGGCAGCACGTGCGAACTGGTCTACGAAGTGCTGCGCGCCACGGGTCGGTCGATCCCACCCCTCATCGCCTCCTTGCTGTACGCGGGAATCCAAACGGACACCCTGGGCTTTTCGCTCCCCACCACCCGCCCTTCCGCGCTGCGCGCCGCAGCCGATCTCGTTGCCCTGGGCGCCGAGGTCGGCGAACTCGGCGAGCGCCTGGGCCGCAGCCAACGACAGAGCGAGTTCGATCTGCTGCGCGTCATTTACGCCAACACCCGCGTTGTGGGCGACGGCCGCGTGGCCTACAGCTCCGCGAGTTACGACGAAATCCACAACGCCGGTTGCACCGCCGCCGACATCGACGATCAGATCAGCGTCCCGCGCTCCCTGCACGGCGTGGAACTGGCCATGCTCTTCACCGAAGGCCGCAAGGGAAAAACACGCATCAATTTCCGCAGCTCCGGCAAGATCACCGTCGTCGAACTGGCCGAGCAGTTCAAAGGCGGCGGCCATCCCCAAGCCGCAGGCGCCATCCTCGACGCCCCCCTTCAGGACGCCATCCACGCCGTCGTGCCCCGCGCCGTCGAATACCTAGCGAAGTTCCCCCGCCCCTGAACCTTCCCATCCCTGGTATGCGCCGTCGCTTTTCTGCGCCGTGAATGGGGCACTCGTCCGGCTTTCCGCGCGGAGTCGAACGTGGGTCTGATAACCGCCTCGCTGTTGATCGGACGCAACGACTATCTGATACCGCGCCCCGTGGCTGCCGATGAGGAGCCAGGGCAACACGGCATGTTGCCCCGCGGCAACGCGAGCAACCATGACCTCCACGTCTCGTACAGATTTCGCCTCACCGCGCACCCCGCCGCCCACACCCCTCGAGCTTGAATCCGTTCTGAACAGCCTCGAAACGGGCATCGTCATCGCAGACGAGACGGCGGGGGTGCGTTTCTGCAACACGCGGGCGATGCAATGGGTCGGTGCGCGCCTTGATCTTCCTACGTTGTTTGCCAAGGGACGGTTTCTCGGACCCTTCGCGGGCTGGGCCGCCGTTCTCCGGCGCGTTGTCGAGGAACGCCAGGAGGTTCGACTGGAATGGAGCCCGATCTCTCTCGAGAGTGACGCACCCACTTCATTGACGGTTCGCTGCCGTCCGCTTGCCGCCGATCACGCCTCGCCCGGCGGCGTGGTTCTACTCCTGGACGACTCGTCGGAAACGCGGAACCCTGGTGAGCCGCAGGACCTCTCACGGCGACTGGCGTCCTTGGGCAAGCTCGCCGCCCGCGTGGCCCACGAACTCAACAATCCCCTGGACGGGATTCTTCGCTACATCAACCTGGCCATCCGCGTGTCCGGCGACGCTCCGGAATCCAAGCTCAAAGCCTATTTGTCGGAGTCTCGCACCGGTCTCATGCGCATGGTGCAGATCATCGGCGACTTGTTGGAGTATTCGCGATCCACAGCCGGCGAATTCGACGACGTGACCATCCCCGAAGTGATCGAGCAAGCGGTCCGAACGCTGGCCTCGACCGCGGACGAGCGCAAGATCGTCATCGCCGTCGACTCCCAGTCGCGGCAAATGCCCACCGTTCGCGGCAACCGTCTCTATCAAGTCCTTTGCAACCTCATCCGCAACGCCATCCACGCCATGCCCGACGGCGGACGATTGACCATCACCAGCGGCATCGTCGACGAGTACGCAGTGATTCGCGTCGAGGACACGGGAAGCGGGCTGACCCATCCGCCTGAAAAGCTCTTCGAGCCGTTTTTCACCACGAAACCACCGGGCGAGGGCACGGGGCTCGGACTGGCCATCTGCAAGGATTTCGTCGAGGAAATGGGCGGGACGATCAGCGGCGAAAACGCTCCCGGCGGTGGCGCCGTCTTCACCGTGCGGATACCGGTCGAGACCCGCGGTCCGCGCAATCCTTCGCCTCGAAAGGTTGATCCATGATCGTCCGAGACGAACCGTCGGCCCGCATCGTCGTCGTGGACGACGATCGCATCATCGTCGAGTCCCTGCGCGAGTTCCTGCGGCTGGAAGGCTATGAGGTCGAGGCCGCGGTTTGCTTCGCCGAGGCGGTTCGAGAGTTGGAGCGGGGCCTGGTGGACCTCGTCCTCGCCGACGTGAACATGCCCGGCGCCAACGGATTCGAACTCCTGCACGTGATCCGCAAGCGCTTCCCGGAAACGGTCGCGGTCATGATGACAGCCTATGGCACCATCGAAAGCGCCGTCGAGGCCATCAAGATGGGGGCCTACGATTATCTCACCAAGCCCATCGTCGACGACGAACTCCGCGTGTGCGTGGAGCGGGCCCTCGCCCAACAAGCCATCCTCCGCGAGAACCGCATCCTCCGTCGGACCCTCGACCTTCGCTTCGGGCTGGAAAGCGTGATCGGTCACGATTACCGGATGCTCAAGGTCTTCGACCTGATCGAATCCGTCGCCCCCTCCAAGGTCACGGTGCTCATCCAAGGCCCGTCGGGCACCGGAAAATCGCTGATCGCCAAGGTCATCCACCAGCTCAGCGGGCGGGCGGACAAACCGTTTGTAGAGGTCAGTTGCGGGGCCATTCCCGAAACCCTTCTGGAAAGCGAATTATTCGGATACGCACGCGGTGCGTTCACCGGGGCCGTGGGCAACAAACCCGGAAAGTTCAAGGTCGCCGACGGGGGAACCATTTTTCTGGATGAAATCTCCGCCGCCTCGCCCGCCTTGCAGGTCAAACTCCTTCGCTTCCTCCAATCCCACCAGTTCGAGCCCGTGGGCAGCAACAAGACCGAGACGGTCGACGCCCGAGTGGTTCTCGCCACCAACGTCGATCTGGAAGCCCAGACCCAAGCCGGCCGCTTCCGCGAGGACCTCTACTATCGCATCAACGTCGTGACCATCGACATGCCCGAACTCGCCGACCGCATCGGCGACGTGCCGCTCTTGGCCAAGCACTTCCTGAACCAGGCCTGCCTGGACCTCAACCGCCGGGTTTCTGATTTCGAGCCCGACGCGATGGACACGCTGCAACGCTACCGCTGGCCGGGAAACGTCCGCGAGCTGGAGAACGTCGTCGGTCGGGCCGTCGTCTTGTGCAAGGGGCGGAGCATTTCGCTAAGGGACCTGCCCGCCAAGCTCATCGCCGCCGCCGAGTCTCAGCCTGTCCGAACCGCCTACCACCCCAAGACCCTCCGCGAAGCCCTCGAAGAACCCGAAAAACGCATCCTCGAAACCGCCCTACGGGCCAACAACTGGAACCGCCAGCTCACCGCCGAGCAGCTCGGAATCAACCGCACCACGCTCTACAAGAAGATGAAACGCTACGGACTCGACGCAGAGCCCGTACCAAGCCCGACCTCGTAGCCGCCCATCCGTGCGGGTTGAGTCCGGCGGCGACTCCTGGACCGTTGGCGGCTACAACGCAGTTGGGACTGCCCGATAACCGGCGGCATCGTGCGGATTCCTCCTCCACAGCAGGATTGCCCGCCAAGCCGATAACCCTTGGCGTGCCCTAGAATGTATGGGAGGGTTGGGGAATGGCCCGGAGCCGAGGGCGGCTCCTCGCGGGAGTTGCCCGCGCGCGGTACCTGAGAGTGCGTAACGGTGTCCGAGCACGACTATCGAAAATTCCTCGATCCCAAAGTGCTGAGCAAGATCAGCGGGCTCGAGCTCCGCGCTCGCCTGATGATCGAGGGGTTCCTCAGCGGGATTCATCACAGTCCGCAGCGCGGACTCTCCGTGGAGTTCGCCGACCATCGCGTCTACGCCCAGGGAGATGACCTTAGGCACATCGACTGGAAAGTCTTCGGACGAACGGACAAATACTACATCAAGGAGTATGAGCAGGAGACCAACCTCAACCTTATGCTCGTGGTGGACTGCAGCGAATCCATGAACTACCGGTCGGACGAGGAGCTGATGACCAAGCATGAGTATGCCACGTCGATCGCCGCGGCCCTCGCCTACCTGACCCTGCAACAACAAGACGCCGTCGGTCTGACACTTTTCGACGAACACCTGACCCATTTCATTCGTCCCTCGAACAACGCCCACCATTGGAGGGTCCTCGTGCATGAACTCGCGGGCCGCACCGGGCGGGCCAAGACCTCCCTCGCCCGCGTGCTCAGCGAACTTGCCGAGCGTTTGCACCGCCGGGTGCTGATCCTGCTGATCTCCGATCTGCTCGATGCCCCCGAGGCCATCCTCAAGGGTCTCAAACTCCTGCGCTACCGTCGGCACGAGATCATCGTTTGGCACGTGTGGGACCCCGCGGAACTGAATCTGCCGTTCTCCGGTCCGACCATGTTCGACGGTTTGGAGGCGAGCGGGCGGCTGCTCACCGACCCGCGGGCGCTTCGCGCGAGGTATCTCGAGGAGGTCGAGCGGCTCCAGTCGCAGCTTCGCACGGGCTGCGGGCACATGATGATCGACTACACGGTTTTTCACACCGCCATGGCCCTGGACGCCGCCCTCAGCGGCTATTTGGCGACGCGCAGCGCACGTCTGCGCCAACGTTCGTCGCGCGTGCTGGGCGGGGGATAGAGGCGTGATGGTCCTGTCCGCATCCGTGGTTCCCTTCGTCCACCCCTCGTTGGCCGCACTGGCCGTCGCCGCCGGACTCATTCCCGTCCTCATCCATTTGCTCAACCGGCGACGCTTTCGACGCGTGCCTTGGGCGGCGATGTCGCTGCTCTTGGCCGCCAACCGCCGAAGCACGCGGCGCATGCGCTTGGAACACTGGCTCTTGATGCTTGCGCGCATCGGAGTCATGTTGCTTCTGGGGCTTGCGATCGCTCGTCCGTATGTTCCGGCGACGGCGCTGATTCCCTCCACCACTTCCCGCGTTCACCGCGTCGTGGTGATCGACAATTCGCTCTCCATGAGCGCACGGGGCAGTGACGGCCGGACCGGTTTCGCGGCGGCGCAGGACTGTGCTTCCCATTTGGTCGGTTCCTTTCCACCTTCCGACGCCGTCAGCCTCGTGACCATGGCCGCTCCGGCCCACGCCGTCATCGCCCACGAGGCCTTCGATCGCCGTTTCGTCCGCGAGAGCCTCCTGACCATCGAGCCGACGCACCGCGCCACCGATCCCCTAGTCGCTCTGTCGATGGCCGCGGACATCGTCCGAGAGTCCCACGCCGCCCTCGGAAATCGCATCGTCTACGTCCTTTCCGATTTCGCGCGGCGAGAATGGGAGTCCGCCTCGACGGAAATTCCCAGCGAAGCGGTCCGCGCCGCGCGGCAGCTCGCCGACGCCCTCACCGATCCTTCCGTGGACTTGAATTTCGTCGTCGTGGACGTGGGACGGCGCGAGAACGTCGCCGTCACGCGTTTGGAGCCGGAATCGCCCCTCGTGGGCCTCAACGTCCCCACGCGAATCGTGACCGAGGTCACGAATTTCGCATCGACCCCGGCCCGAAACGTGTCGCTGCAAGTTCGTCGTGACGGACTCATCGTGCGCCGCGAGCAGCTTGCCCGACTCGAACCCGGCGCCTCCGCGGTTTCCATTGTGACCACGGAGCTGACCAGCGAAGGCACCCACGCCATTGAAGCGCGGATCACTGCGCCCGGCGATGCATTGGAGACCGATGACGCCCGATATTACTCCGTGGAGGTCCGCGAGCAGCGCCCGCTGCTGTTGGTCGATGGTCGTCCGGGGCTTAGGCTTTTGGAAGGTCAAGCGGGCTTCCTGGCTACGGCTCTCGCCCCGGACGGGCACGCCGTGACCGACGATCGCACCTCGGCGAGCGCCGGGCGAACCCGCCCCGTCAACCTCTTCGCCCCCAAGGTGGTCAGCGAACCGGAGTTCGATGCCGAGCTGTTGACCGAATACGACGCCGTCGCCCTGTGCAACGTCGCCCGCATCAGTCCCACGCAGTGGACCCGGTTGCAACGCTTCGTGTCCGCCGGCGGAGGTCTGCTCGTGGTCCTCGGCGATCTGGTGAGCGCCGATCAATACAACCGATTGGGTCTTGCGGAGGGCGTCGGTCTCCTCCCCGCGAAGATCGGCCGTGCCGGGCAACCCGGGGCCCATCCCCACGACACGCTGGGATTCAAGCTGGACGGCGGAACGCACCCTGTCGTCGCCGAATTCGCAGGCCACCCCAGCGGAGGCTTCTTTCTCGCCCGGGTCGAACGCTATCTTTCCGTGGAACCCGACCTCCGCCGCGCCGAGGTCGTATTGCGCTATACCAACGACGAGCCGGCGTTGGTCGCTTCCACGTTCGGTAAGGGCCGCGTATTGCTGTGGACCACCTCCGCCAACCTGGACTGGAACAACCTCCCCGCCAAGGGCGATTTCGTCGCCTTGATGCACAACATGGCCGGCTTCCTGGTGCCTCGACGCGGGGAACATCGAAACATCGTCGTCGGACAAACTCTCCTGGAACCGTTAACGCCCGCAGAAAGCGCCTCCACCTTGCGGGTCAGCGCCGACGACGGGTCCAGCTTCGAACCATCGCTCGCCGCCCACGAGGACGGCCTGGCGATGTCCGTCGGTCCGATGGACCGCGCCCAGTTCTTGACCCTGAACATCGGCTCGAAGGGACGACTCGCCGCCGTCAACGTCGACCCGGCGGAGTCGGACCTTTCGTCCATGGAAGTCAATCGACTGGCGACGGTCATCGACCGTCCGGCACGCATTCTGACCGACCGCGCCGTCCGCGAGGCTCAACCCGCGGCCGCGAAGTCGACCGAACTGGCCTCCGTGGTTCTCTACATCGTACTCGCCTTGCTGTTGGGCGAAATGTGGATGGGGATGCGTTTCGGCTCCGGGCAGGATGAAGCAACGGAGCGCCAAGCCGCGGCCTGACGTCCCCGGCGGACGTCGCCGACGAGAATCGAACGTGTTGCGACTCATCGAGTGGCTTTTGGACTTGCAGAACATCCGCCTGGGGCGAGATGCGCCGTTGCTACTGCGCTGGGAGCGGTCGATACCGGCCTGGGCCCTGTTCGCCGGCGCGCTCCTGGTCCTCGCCTGGATTGTATGGGTGTATCGCCGCGAGCGGACGACGACGGCCCGGCGACTGTGCTTGGCCGCTCTTCGTGGGGGTGTCATCGCCCTCGTGGCCGCCGTGCTTTGCCGACCCTCCCTGGTGCTGCAACGAAACCGTATCGAAACCTCGCACATCGCCCTTCTAGTGGATACGTCTCAGAGCATGGCAGCGCGGGAGCGCGAACCTGACGCAGATACCCCGCCGGATTCAAACCTCACGACGCCCATGCAGCCGGTTCCCCTGGCGACCCTCCCCTCGCGCCTCGAGCGTATTCAGAAAGGTATGCTCGACGATGACGCCGCCGCACTGCGAAAGCTCCTGCTGCACAACGGCGTGCAACTCTATGCCTTCTCCGCCTCCGTGGAGCCCGTCGGCGCCGCCGGCGGATCCCAGTCGCTCGGCACGCTCGTCCAGGCCGTGAACGACCTGCGCGCCGAGGGCGTCTCGACCGACCTCGCCCGAGCCGTCCAGCAGGTCATCGAGAAGACCCAGGGCCGACGACTAGCCGCCATCGTGCTGGCCAGCGACGGTCGAGCCACCCAACCCGGCAACCTCAAGGACGCCCTGGACCTCGCCGCGGGTCGCCAAGTCCCCATCTACCCTCTTCGCGTCGGTTCGCCGGAGCCGATTCGAGACTTGGAAGTCGGACCCCTCAGCGCCCAGGACGGCGTGTTCGTCAACGATATCCTGGCCATTGAGGCCCAGCTCACCTCGCGCGGACTCACCGAGCCGACCTCGGTGCGCGTGGATCTCCTGGACGACCGTAACGGGGGCCTGGTCGCCACCGAGAACGTAGTCCTGGACCCCACCACCGGCAGTACACGAGTCGAGCTACGCACCAAAGCTGCCCGCGGCGGCGTCGCCCGCTATCGCGTCGAGGCGCGGGCCCTCCCCGGCGAGCAGAACGTCGAGAACAACGTCGACCGAATCGACGCCACCGTGCTCGAAGGCGGACTGCGAGTTTTGTTCGTCGAGGGCTATCCGCGCTATGAATATCGCTATCTGAAAAACGCCCTGCTCCGCGAGGCGACCATCCAAGTCAGCGCCCTGTTGCTCGAGGCCGACGAGCAGTTCATCCAAGAGGGCGCCGAGCCCATCCGCCGTTTCCCCGACACGCCGGAAGAACTCGGCCGTTTCGACGTCGTCCTCTTCGGGGACGTCGATCCGCGAAGCGGATGGCTCACCGCCGCGCAAATGAACATGCTTCTCGATTTCGTGGGCAACGAGGGCGGCGGATTTGGACTGATCGCCGGCGAACGCGGAGCGCCGCACCGCTTCCGAGGCACCCCCCTGGAACGGCTGATTCCCGTCAGCGTGGATCCGGGGTTCGTGGGGCGTTACGACGCCCCGCTCACCGGCGGGTTCCAGCCGCGCCTCACCGCCGACGGACGACGAAGCCGCGTCCTACGCTTTGCCGCCGACCGCGAGACCAACGCCGCCCTGTTCGAGACGCTCCCCGAATGGTACTGGTTCGCCCGAACCCTGGGACCCAAACCCGGCGCCTCCGTCCTGCTCGAACATCCAACGGCGCGAACCGCGACCGGTCCCATGCCCCTGACGGTCACCGGGCGATACGGCGCCGGAAGACTCTTCTTTCAGGCGAGCGACGAAAGCTGGCGCTGGCGGCGGCACACCGGCGAGCTGCTCCATGACAGCTATTGGGTGCACGTCGCCCGCGAGCTGATGCGCGATCGGCGCGGTGCCTCCGACCGAAGGTATATCCTGAGAACCGACCGTCGCACCTACGCCTACGGCGGCGCCGTGCGGGCCCAGATCGAAGTCCTCGATCCGCAGTTGCTCAACCAACATCCCGAGCAGATCGAGTTGACCCTCAGCGAGCGCGCGGGTTCCGGCGCCGAGCCCGCCGTGGCCCGCTTCGACGCGGCGCGGATCAGCCCGCAGTCCAACATCTTCGAAGCCGCCTATGTCCCCCCCCGACCCGGCGGATACGCGGTCGAAGCCTCCGGCGTCGCACGGGTAAGCACCGAACACGCCACCTCCGTGTTGATTCGCGTGGACCGTCCCGACCTCGAAGGTCGTCGCCCGGAAGCCGACCACGAAACGCTCGAACGCATCGCCGCCGCCACGGGGGGCCGCGTCCTGGAACTCGACCAACTTGCCGAGGGTTTCGCCGCCATCCGCGATCGTAGCGTGCAGATTCCCGATGATCTGGTGGAGCCCTTGTGGGATTCCAAACTGGTTTTGGCGATTTTCGCGCTTATGATCTCATTGGAATGGGGGTTGCGAAAGGCCTTCGGCCTGGTGTAGCCCCCTGGGGAGTGCGGGGCGGAAGTAGACGACCGGCCCGCTGACGGATCCGATGCCAGTGCAAAGTCCTGTCACTGACTACCTGAGGACCTTGCGAACGACGGTTCGTCGTCGCTTGTTCGCCTATGGTCTGTTCGCCGTGCTCGCCGGCGGATTGGTCGCCTTTCTGACCATCCTGGTTTTGGACTGGTTGTTGTGGTTGCCTCCCGCGCTCCGCGTGGTCGGAGCCGTGTTGTTCGTCGCCGGATCGCTCGCCGCGACCCGCCATTGGGTCGTGCAGCCCTTGCGGGTTCGGATTTGCCCCGACGAACTCGCGGCGCACATCGAACGGCGTTTTCGGGTTCTTCAGGACCAACTCTCGAGTACGGTCAACTTCCTCGAACACCCCGCGGGCGGATCGTCGTCCATGATGCAGAGGGTCATCGCCGACACCGAACGGATGCTCCAGGACTTGCCGCTCGCCACGGCACTCTCCGTCCGACCCCTTGCCCTCCGCGGGGCTGCCTGCGCCGCGGCCTGTGTCGTGCTCATGGGCGTACTGGCACTCGCCCCCGCCTGGGCCCATACCGGTGTGGTCCGCTACTTGCAACCGTGGAGTGACACCCAATGGCCTCGAACCGTCGCCATACGACCGCTCACCGCCGACCAGATCGTGCCCCTCGGTGAGTCCGCCGTCGTACGCATGACCCTGGAGCGCGGGTTGTACGATGATCTCCGCGCCGTCGTCTATTTGCGTGAACCCGACGGCCGCACCCAGGCCTTGGCGCTGCACAAAGACCCCGACGATACGTTCTCCACCACCGTCGATGCCATCACCGAGGACTTGACCTACTGGTTCGAGGCGGGGGATGACGACACGGCCGCCCGACCCTCGGTGATCCGCGTCGTGCGGCGTCCCGAGGTGGTCGAGGCCTTGGCCTCCGTCGAGCCCCCGCCTTACGCCCTCGGGCGCCCGACGAAAGTCGTCGATCCCCATGACGGTCCGGTCGCGGCCCCGATCGGCGGCGCGGTCACCCTCTCCCTTCGCACCAGCAAGCCCCTCCCGGCCGACTCCTCGGAGGGCGGGATCGGGCTGCGCGGCCCGTCCGAAGAGTGGTTTCCCTTGCAGGTCGATCCCCACGACGCGCGCTTGCTCTCCGCCCGCCTCGAGATCACCGCCGACATTACGCTCCGCCCGGAACTGCGCGACGAACACGGATTTTCCAATCGCGGTTCGGCGGCCTACGACATCCGCGCCCTCCCCGACCGCCCCCCCACGGCCACC
Organism: uncultured Phycisphaera sp.; assembly: GCA_964646605.1. Taxonomy (GTDB): domain Bacteria; phylum Planctomycetota; class Phycisphaerae; order UBA1845; family UBA1845; genus SBAX01. The sequence goes on from CAZYEX010000140.1 coordinate 17,477, forward strand.
ACATTAGAACCCCCCTCCGTGACCGAACTCAGCCCGCAAGGATCGTTGCGCGTCGTCGTTCGGGCGGAGGATGACTTCGGCCTCGCCTCTCTCGAGCTTCATGCGGAGGGGTTCGCCGACGGTCGCAGCGTCGTCGTCCCGTTGACGGAACACCTGCAAACCACTCACGAAACGGAAGGCTACGAGGCTCTCGCGGCGTACGCCTGGGACTTCGCGGCCCTTGGCGTCGCTCCAGGGGACACCATCTCCTGCGAAGCGGCAGCCGTGGACAACCGTTCCACCGCCGCCGGCGGACCGCAGATGGGACGTTCCGCACCCTTCCGTGTGAAGGTCATCAGTCAGGCCGAGTTCGAGGTCCGACTGCGCGAGGAACTCATCGCCCTTGAGGCCCGATTGCGCCAGGTCGTACTCGATGAGTCCGCGCTCCGCGACCGCACCGACGCCCTCGCCTCGAACGCCGAAACGAACGCGGCGCTTTCCGAAACCGATCGTGACACCGCCAACCAACTCTCCGGAACCCAGTCCAGACTCGCCCAGCAAGTCCGTGAATTGAGCGGTCGCCTGCGCGACTTGGTCGCGCGGATGCAACGCAACAACGCCGGCGATGAGCAAAGCCGCACGGCGCTCGCCGGATCGGGCGACACCCTGCGGCGCGTGGCCACCGCGATCCTCGGCGAGGCTGCCAACCGTTTGGTTCGCGTCGCCGAGCGGTCCGCGTCCGACACGTCGGCCCAAGCGCTCCAATCCGTGACCGGACTCCAGCAAGAAGCCCTTGACCGCCTCAACGAGGTCCTGCGAACCATGTCGCAGTGGGGAGCCTTCCAGGGTCTGGTCGCCCGAACCCGCGATCTGCACGACCGCCAGACCGCCCTTCGCACGCAAACCGCCGAGTTGGGGCCCACACTCCTCGGCAAACCCGTGGAATCCCTTTCCCCCACCGAGGCCGTGGCCCTCAAACGTCTCGAGCGCCAGCAGGATCAGTTGGCCGACGACGTCGAACGACACTTGACCACCATGGAGCAGTTGGCCGGTGCTACCCGCGACAAGGACTCTTCCGGGGCCGAGGCCATCGACGATTCCCTGCGTGTGGGACGCGCCCAGGAACTCGCCAAACGCGTGCGCCAAGCCGCCGACGCCATCCGTTCCAACCGCACCGCCGCCGCCTCCCTCGACCAGAAAACTGCCGCCGAAACCCTCCGCAAGATGATCGCCACCCTCCGCGAGCGCGAAGAACGTGAACTCGCCCAACTCCGCAAACGCCTCGAACGCGCCGAGGATGAGGTCGCCGTCCTGCTCGAACAGCAGCTCGGACTGCGGACCGCCACGCACGAAGCCACTTTGGTGGATGCCGCCGACTCCGCATACGCGGACTGGGAAACCGGGCAACGGACCTTGGCCCGCAACGCGAAGATGCTCGCCGACGACTTGGCCGAGGTGCCTCGGGCGGCCGGCGCCGCCACCCATGTGCGACAGTCCGCCGAGCCCATGGGAAAGGCGGAAGGACAACTCCGCGCCCGCCGCGCAGGCCTCGCTGTCGAACATCAGGACGACGCCCTCAAGCGCCTCCAAGACGCCTTGACCGAGCTCGAAAACATGGCCCGCGACAGCGCCGAGGACGCCCTCCGTCGGACCATCTCCCACATCCACGACGAACTCGAAGCCATTCTCAACGGTCAGCAGGCCATCAACGCCGCCATCGAAAAACTGCGCGCCGCCCTCGACGAAACCGCACGCCTCGGACGTCTCGAGGCCCGCGAAGCCTCCAAGCTCGCCCGTGAACAATCCGAGGTCCGCGACATGGTCGCCCAACTCGCACCCGAATTGCAAAAAGTCCCCGTCTACGACTGGGCCTTGCAACGCGTCGCCAAATGGATGGATCAAAGCCGAGCCCAACTCGACCAACGCACCATCGACGACGAACTCACCACCACCACCGAGCGCATCGTGCGTGAATTGGAGAAGTTGATCACGGCGCTGGTCGAAACCCAGGCCCTCCCCCAGATCCGCGAGTTCGAGGAGGCCGACGCCTCCAGCGGACAGGACGGAGAGGCAAGCTCCAACGTCGTCGTGCCCACCGTCGCCGAGCTCCTGGTCCTCAAAGCCATGCAGGCCGACATCAACGAGCGGACCCGTACCTTGAACGCCGATTTCGATCCCCAATCCGCGGACGAAAAGTCGCTCCGCCGCCTGACCGTCTTGGGCGACGATCAAAACGAGGTCCGTCGCCTGACGGAATTGGTCACCGAAAGGGCGCAAGGCAAACTGCAGCAATAAGGGTCCCAACATGCATATTCGAACGAACGTACATTCGTGGTCCTGGCGTCCCGCTCCTCTGTCCGCGGTCTTCCTGGGCATCTCTTGCGCGATGGTCCAGGCGCAGGAGAAGAAGCCGCCCGTCGATCCCCCCCCCAAACCCGACGACCTCAGTGAGCGCTTGATCCGCAAGGCGCTGCAGGACGAGGACAAGGACCTCATGACCGATCTTGTCCGCCTCATGGGTGAGTCCGCCCGACGCATCGAGATCGACTTCGATCCCGGTCCGCAAACCCAGGCCGTCCAGCAGCGCGTCCAGGAAAAGCTCGAAGACGCCATCAAGCTCGCCGCCTCCCGCCAACGCATGCGCAAACAAACCCCCACGCCCACCGATCCCGACAAGCGCCGCATGCCCACCAACCCCAAACGCCAGCCGCGCTCGGCGAGCAAGCCCCAGTCCGCCGAACCGCAAGAACCCGGCCCCCCCGCGGCGGGTACCCGCACCGACGTGAGTGCGGCGACCGACGCGCTGCCCACGGACCTCAAGGACGTGCGACGAACCTGGGGCAATCTCCCGCGCCGCGAACGCGACGAAGTGATTCAGGGCGTCGGCGAGGAGTTCTTGGAGCGCTACCGCCTCTGGATCGAACGGTACTACCGCGCCTTGCAGGAACGCGAGGACTAAGCGAATGACCCGTCGAAGCCAAATCACGCAATGGTGGAAACACGCCTTGTGTATTGTACCTTGGCTGCTGCCCGTCGCCGCGCACGCGGACGTCCCGCGCCCGGCCTCCGCCGTCGAAACCGAGATCACCCCGGAGCTCACCACCGCCATCGACCGAGGTCTCGCCTGGCTCGCCCAGCGACAAGCCTCCGACGGCTCCTTCGGCAGTATGTCGCACTATGGTCCCCACGTGGGCATCACCGGACTCGCCGCCATGGCCTTCATGTCCGACGGAAACATGCCCGGGCGGGGCCGACACGCAGAGGTCGTCGACCGCTGCCTTTCCTATCTGCTGACCCAAAGCAGCGAAAGCGGACTCCTCGCCGCGGAGACCTCTCACGGACCCATGTACGGGCATGGATTCGCCACCCTTTTTCTCGCCGAGGTCTGCGGCATGACCCACCGCCCCGAAGCCCGCGAATCTCTCCGCCGCGCCGTTCGCCTGATCGTCAACACCCAGAACCAAGAGGGCGGCTGGCGCTATCAACCCGTCCGAAACGACGCCGACATCTCCGTCACCGTGTGCCAAATAATGGCACTTCGGGCCGCCCGCAACGTGGGCATCTACGTGGACAAGGCCGTGGTGGACAACGCCATCGCCTACGTCAAGGCCAGCCAGAACCCCGACGGCGGCTTTCGCTACATGCTGCACTCCGGCGGGTCGGCCTTTGCACGCTCCGCGGCCGGCGTGGCCGCCTTGCAATACGCCGGAGAGTACGGCACCGACGAAATCACCCGCGGACTGGACTACCTGGCGCGGTTCACCCCCCCCCAGGAGCAGACCGTGGGCCACTACGAATACGGCCATTACTATGCCGCCCAGGCCATGTTCCTCGCCGGAGACCGTTATTGGCAGCGATGGTGGCCCGCCATCCGAACCGAACTTCTCAGTCGCCAGGACCCCGAAGGCTTCTGGCGCGGACAAGCCGGCGACGAATACGGAACCGCCATGGCCCTTATTATCCTGCAGATTCCCAACCGCCTTTTGCCGATTTTCCAGAAATGAACACCTCGCCCCGACATCTTCCATCCCATCGCCGGGTCCCCGCGGCAAGGCGCCTCGCGCTGCTGGCAGTGGCCCTTTGCCTTTCCCATCAACTCCTCGCGGCGCCGGACGACGAGGTTACGGTCACGACCATCGAGGCCGAACCCATCCGCGGACGCTTGATCAGCCTATCCCTCCGCGACGGGGCCGTGGTCCGAACCGGCGGTGAAAAACGCAACCTCCTCACCGCCGATCTCGTACGCATCGTCTTCGGCAACGCCGCCTCTCAAGAACCGCGCGAGCCGATCCTCGTCGAACGCCCAGCGGACGAGGTCACCGTGTCGCTGGCCGGGGGCGACGAGCTCCGCGGGCGGCTGACCCCCTCCGACGGACAGGCCCTGGCCTTGGAAACCGCCGATTTCGGCGCCGTCACCGTGCCATTGGATGTCATTGGCCGTCTCACCACACGCCAGGCGTCCCTGGCCGCCTTCGAATCCTCGGTCGGTTGGTTCTTTCGTTCTCCCGTCGGCGACGAAGACGCCATGCTGCTCACCAACGGCGACGTCCTCCGCGGGTTCATCACCCGGATCGACGCCGACGGCGTGGCCATGGACGCCGCAACGGGTTCCGTCGCCGTCCCCCTCCGTTTGGTGGTGGCCGCCAGGATTTCGCACCCCGCATCGGGACCGCTGGTCGGACCGCGCGCCGTGCTACGCACCCGCGACGGGCTTCGAGCCACCGCCTTGGCATTGGATTGGCGCGACGAGACCGCCGAAATCCGCCTCCCCGCCGGCGGGGAGGTCCGTTGTCCGACCGACCGCATCACGCGAATCGAGTTCCTCGGAGGGCGGTGGGAATGGCTGGGCGACCTGCGCCCCGTCAGCGCCGAGCAAGTTCCCATGTTCTCGATGGGTTGGGAGCACGCCGTGGATCGCAACGTCCTGGGAGGACCCATCGTCGTCGCCGGAGTGACCTACGAACGCGGGATCGGCGTGCATAGCCGCTCCGTTCTCGCCTACGACCTCCAAGGCGCATTCAAGGAATTCGTCACCCGCTTCGGGCTGGACGACGAAAGCGGTCCCTACGCCGACGTGAGCGTCCGCATCCTCATCGACGGCCAACGTCGCCACGAGGACCTCAACCTCCGCCGCGGAACCATCTCGCCCCCCATCCGCCTCGATGTCTCCCGTGCCGGACGGCTCCAACTGATCGTCGATTTCGGCGAAAACGGCGACCTGCAAGACCGCTTCAACTGGGTCGAACCCGCCCTGATTCGCTAGGCGCGAGTCGGGAAACGCCCGGCCCCATTCCGGTTGTCGCGCCACCCCTCATGGGTGGCGCGGCACGGCGTGTGGAGGCGGTCCCAAGACCGGCCGTCGCGCCAAGTCGACGAACACGCAGAAACCCCGGATGATGAACGATCGCAAGGACCAACGACCCCCGCGACAGGGAAAACGAGTGACCGAGACCTCCAAACCCGACCAACGCTTTCCCCGGCGAGCGCACCTGCGCCAGCGCCGCGATTTCGATCGTGTCTTCGCCCAGCGCTGCAGCGCCGCGGATGATGTGCTGGTGGTCTATGTCGCCCCGAACGACCTGACTTGGTCCCGGTTGGGGATCAGCGTCAGCCGAAGAATCGGAAACGCCCCCCGCCGAAACTACGCCCGGCGGCGGATTCGAGAGGCCTTCCGCCGACAGAAGACCCTCCTACCCCTCGGAATCGACATCGTTTGCGTGGCTAAGAATGGAGCGGCGAACAAACGTAAGGACGTCGCCGCGTCGCTTCGAGAACTGCTCGCCCGCGCTACTTCTCGGCGTCCGTCGAACGAAGCGTCTCGCACACCGCAACCGACGATGCGAAAGGCCCCGCCGCCCGCGGAGTAAGCCCCGACGGGTCCAAGACGGTCAGCAGCCGATACGCCCCCGACGCCGGAGGCGCGATCGCCTCCGGCAGCGCCGATCCGCTCAGACCCAACGTTCCCCGGCCGGAAAGCGCCGATGAGAGATCGATGGTCATGGTCAGAGCCACATTCGGACTACCCGGCGTCTCGGCGATGAGGCGGTGCAGCGAATCTTCCGCCCCGTCCTCCCTCGGCGCCGATCCGTCCGCGCTCAACCAGAACTGCACCAGCGGTTGCACGGTCGATTCTCGGATCCCCCCGCCAAACCAGGTGACATAAAGGGGCATCGGCACGCTCGCGTCCGCCGACGACCCCGGAGAAATGCACGTCGAATCGAGCAGCCTCGCACTCGTGACCTCCGCGGCTTGCGCCACCCATACCGGCCGCGGTCCGACCGTCACCCGAACGAGCCCGTCCACGACCGACTGAATCTCCACGTCGAACTGCCTTGGCCAGGCGGAGTTCGGAATCCCGTCCGTCGTAATGGAGTAGCTCAAGTCTGTCGAAAGCGACAAATTCAAATCTGTCGCGCCATCATCCTCCGGCGGAAAACCGGGCGGGGTGGCGTCCACGCGCACGTTGCCGCCGTAAGAGATGTTGGAAAGATAAATGCGATCCGTTGGCCGCCCCGCGCGGATGGCCACGTCGCCCTCCACCACGATGGTCACCGGTTCCCCAGGCGGTACCACCATCCCGTCCGCGCCTCCCAGCGGAGTCACCGACCAGATCGGCGGCGGAATGATCGGCGGAATCCCGATGATGATGACCCCACCACCCCCGTCGTTGTCGTTGTCATTGTCATCGCCGTTATCATTGCCGTTCCCGTTGTCGTTGTCGTTATCGTTGTCGTCCGTGTTGTCGTTCCCGTTATCAACCGGCGGATCCGGAGTCTGAACAGCGATGACCCGAACCCGCCCCGGCGCCGCCGTGAGAATCTGAGTCAAACCGTCGCTGATCGAGCCCAGCAACCGATACGTCCCCAGGGCAACGTCGGGAGGAATCCCCAGCGTGATCTGATCCCCGGCTCCCTCCGCATCCTCGCCCAGAGAGGCCGCAAGGAGAATCTCGTTGCCGTCCAAGGGAGCGTTCCCCATGTCGGGATCGAGGAGCAGTGCGATACGCGCGTCGTCGTTTTCGTCGCCATCCTCCCAACGAACATGAATCGAACGGCCGACCGCGACCTCCACATCCGCCGCAGGTACCACTAACCCGAGTCGCGGCGGGTCGTTTTGCGGGTCGGGCAGAATGCGCACGGCCCGCTCGATGCGGTCCGTCCCCAGCAAAGCTCCGTCGTCAATGGTGGCCACGAGGTCATAAAGCCCCGGATGTACGCCGCGTAGAACCAGTTCGGCGGCATCGGCCGCCACGCCGTCGGGGTTCTCCGCGATCGGCGGGCTGATCCTGAACTTCTGCGCCGCGGCGTCGGCCCGATCCACCGATTCGAGTTCGAACAGAATCGTGGCGTTGTCATCCGGGTCCGAATCGTCCCACGCCACCGCCAACGTCTCACCCACCCGCAACACCGCCATCATCGCCGGCGAGCGAATCTGGATCGTCGGCGCCGCGTTGTCCGGATCACGTTCTACGCGAAGGCGTCCCCGCGACGTCGACAGGACCGCGAAGGAGCCGTCTTCGATCCGCGCCACGACCCGATAGACTCCCGGCGGCACATCCTGAACCACGATCCGCAGTTCGTCGTTGATCCCGTCGAGCGCCGCGCCCAAGGCCGGCGAAACCGCGACCAAGTCACGATCGCCCGAGGCCTCGGCGGGTTGTAGATAGATGGTTACCGTAGCGCCGAGCGACGATGTCGTGTCGTCCCATCGCGCCAGGAACGTCGACCCCAGTGTCACCACCATGTCGCCGTCAGGTTCCACCAGCGAAATCCGCGGTCGCTGCGGCGCCGGGGTCGGTAGAGGCGCCGGAGTCGGAAGAGGCGCCGGCGGCTCGGCCGGTTCAGGATTGTCAGGAGCGGGAACGGGCGTGGGAGCATTCGGCTCCAGGACCGTATACTCAGCCGGAAGGACTCCGTCGAAGTCCACGCCGAAAACAAAGACGGCCCGCTCCAGCGCTCGACCCCGATCGTCAACCCCCGACAGCTCCACGCTCTCCACCGATTCCGGGCTGGTGACCGTGGCGATCGTGGCAGGCAAAGCTCGTACAAACGCGAGGTGAACGACTTTCGCATCTCGAATGAAACGCAGCGTCACGTCGGCCCGAGCCGTACTCTCATTGCGCACCCGAGCCCGAACCGAAACCGGCAACCCGGTTCCGCCGCCGCCGTTCCCACCGGGTCTATCCGGGGTCACGTCGCCGACCGACGGCGCGCCGTCTGTTTGCGACCCACCGGCCAAAATGTCGTTGAACGAATCGGTCTGCGCCGAGTCGCACCCCGGCCCAAAGCAAAGCGCAACCAAGCCCAACGCACCGACAAAAAGATGAATGCGTCTCACGGCCCGTTTCCCTTCGCCCCCAAAGTTGCTCTCGCGCCGACCTCTCCGGACGCGAGGTGATCGCGCTGTTTCGGAGAGTCCACCCCGCGGCCTTCACGTGAACGATGCGGCCCAAGAAAGCGTGGAGTTGGGTCCTCCTCCGCAGGCGAACCAGAATCTCCCCCTCGACGGGCTGCCCGCACCGTCCCTTCTTATTGGAGCTTACACGATGTACGCCCGAAAATCAAATGCAAATCCACACTGGCGGCCACTTCCGCGTACCCCAAAGCGTCAATCCGTCGGTACACAATCCCAATCCACCCGCTACAATGCCCCCCACCGGTTCCGGAGGTCGGACCGGCGAGCCTTCCGAATTGCAAGAAAAAGGACCGCACCGTGCCCAGAACGCCGATCAAGATTAAACCAAAAGTTGAGTACGTTTCCATTTTGGACGGAAACGGCAAGGTCGATGAGAAGCTCGACCCCAAGCTCAACGCGGACAAGTCAACCTACCTTTACCGCCTCATGCTGACGGCCAGGCGGCTGGACGAGCGATGCATCAACTTGCAGCGTCAGGGCCGTATCGGCACCTACGGCCCGTGCCGCGGTCAGGAAGCGACGCATTGTGCCTCCAGCATCTGCATGGACAAGGACGACTGGATCGTCCACGCCTTCCGCGAACCTGGGTCGTTTTATCATCGCGGCTGGCCATTAGAGCGGATTCTCCAGTTCTGGGGCGGCTATGAGGAAGGGTGTTGCCCACCCGAGGGTTCGCACGACCTGCCCATTGCCGTTCCCATCGCCACCCAGTGCCCGCACGCCATGGGCATCGCCTGGGCCATGCAGATCCGCGGGGACAAGCACGCCGTCCTGTGTTACTGCGGCGAGGGCGGGACCAGCGAAGGCGACTTTCATGAGGCCATGAACTTCGCCGGCGTCTACAACCTGCCCGTGATCTTCCTCATCCAAAACAACCAATGGGCCATCTCCATCCCCCGCGAAAAGCAGACCGCCTCCGAGACCATCGCCCAAAAAGCCCTCGCCTATGGCTTCGACGGAATCCAGGTGGATGGCAACGATCCGCTCGCCGTATACGTGGCCACGACGGAGGCGGCCGACAAAGCCCGCAAGGGCGGCGGTCCGACGCTTATCGAGGCCATCACCTATCGACTCAGCGTTCACACCACGGCCGACGACCCCACCAAGTATCGCTCCGACGAGGAGGTCAAAAAGTGGGAAAAGCTCGACCCTATCCCGCGCTATCAGAAGTACCTCGTCGAACGCAAGGTGCTGAGCGACAAGCTCATCGCGGAGATCGAAGCCGACGTGCTCAAGGAGGTCGCGGCCGCCGTAGAGCGCTTCGAGGCCAACCGCGACGTCGACCCCCTCAACTGCTTCGACTTCATGTACGCCAAGCTCCCCGCGGAGTTGGTCCGGCAGCGCCAGGAATTCGCCGAATGCCTCAAACGCGAAGGCGTCGGCAAGGGGCATTGACGGAATGCGGAATGTCGAATGACGAATGTCGAATGTAGCGCCACCCAATACTGTTCGGCACGGGACATGCGTTTTGTGGAGGGGGTGGTTTGGGCGGTGCGATGATGCGGGGTGGCGGGACATGGTGGGTGGGCGGGGTGTTGGATATCGGCGCATCGTAAAGGGCCGGCGGA
>CAZYEX010000141.1:0-1601 GCA_964646605.1 uncultured Phycisphaera sp.
TCTTGAGGTGGCGGTTGCAGCCACTCGAAGTGCTCGAAACGACGCCGATGGACGACCGTGGACACGATCCCCGAACCCCTGGCCGACTTGTTCGCCGAACCGCTGAACGACCGTGAATCGTCGTTAGATAGACCATGAATCTTCATCGAACTGGACGTGATGGGCTGCGATTTACAAAACCGCATCATAGATGATGTAATACCAGTTTTAGTATTAAAATGCCGATACAGAAGGGGTTCAAGCATGGAGGCTCAAGGCATGAGAACCCCTTTGAAGGTCGAGCGGGAGGGTGCCGTTGCGGAGTTGGCGGCCTGTCTGAAGTCGGAAAAGCGGGCGGTGAATCAGGTCCGGCGGCGTGCGGTCCTGGGGGTGGCGCGGGGCGAGCACGTGCCGGCGGTGGCGAAGGCGCTGTCCGTCGCCGAGCGGGCGGTGCGGAACTGGGTGCATCGCTACAACAAGTCCGGTTTAAGCGGGCTGCAGGACGGTCGAAGGGGTCGGGAGTGTCAACTATCCGCAGAGGATCAGGCGCGATTAAAGGAGCGCATCTGGGCCGGTCCTCGATCGGAAGACGCGGTGTGTTCGCTGCGGGGCGAGGACGTTCGCCGAATTCTCAAGGACGAATTCGGAGTCGAGTACGCTCCGTCGGGGGTGTATTACCTGCTTCATCATCAGTTGGGATTCAGCTACCTCAAACCGCGTCCGATCCATCGCAAGGCGGATCCGCAGGCCCAGGAGGCGTTCAAAAAAAGTTCCCGGAAAAGATCGGGCAAATCCAGAGCCAGCACCCGGGCAAGCGGATCGAGGTCTGGTTCCAGGACGAAAGCCGCTTCGGGCAGCAAGGGTCGCTGACGCACGTCTGGGACGAACGCGGCTCGCGCCCGCGACGACCGCGGCAGACAGAGTACAAGTGGGTCTACTTGTTCGGCGCGGTTTGTCCGACCAGCGGCGAGGCCGTGGGATATCTCATGCCCACCATCGACACCTTCTGTATGAACTTACACCTCGCCGAGATCAGTCGATCCGTGCCCGACGATGTGCATCTTGCGCTGGTGCTCGATGGAGCGGGTTGGCACGTCAGCAAGGGCCTTCGCGTTCCCAATAACATGACCCTGGTTCCGCTGCCGCCCTATTCGCCCGAACTCAACGTGATGGAACCAGGCTGGCTCTATCTGAAAAGCCACTACCTGGCCAACCGCGTGTATCCCGATCACGACGCGCTATTCGAGGCCGGTTGCGACGCTTGGAACCGCTTCGCCCAGAACCCGGACCGCGGCAAATCCGTGTGCCACGCCAAATGGATCGAATCGGCATCTATAAACTAGGATTGGTGTAAGATGGCGCCAACTTCAGCAGTGCCCTAGCGGCACGTCTCCATGGGGGCGAGGACGGGAAGTTTCTCCGGGTTCTTTTCTCGCGCTCGGCCGTGGCGATGGATGCGTGCATCCCAATTCGCGGACTTTCCGATGTCCCCGCCCACCCTGGCAAGCTCGGCGCTGACCACCTCGATGCAATCCTTCATGGTGTCGTTTGCTTTAAGGTACTTCTCCAGGTGATGACGGATGGGTAGCGGCGAGTTTTCCGGGCCGGTTACCTTGTCACTG
>CAZYEX010000142.1:0-10944 GCA_964646605.1 uncultured Phycisphaera sp.
GTCGCGGGGCCGGTTGTCGATCACGGCGTACACCGTCCGCACCGGTCACGGCAGAAACCGGCGCCGCAGGTTCCGCCGGGGCAGTGCGTGTTGTTGATGCACGGCAATCCGTCGTAGTCGCCCGTGGCGCAGGTCTTGACGCACGTACCCCCGCTGCACTGCGCCGCGGTGCTGCACGCTGTCATGTTGCAGGTGACATCCGAGGGACAGGGGCACGGGCCGCTGAAGGGATAGGCGAAGCCCTTGAAGGCGTCCACACAGGCCACGATGTCCAAGGCGCTCACGTCACCGTTCAATTCCGGAACATTGGGCTGCACCTGCATCAACGCCTTCGACGACGAACCCGGCAGGTTCTTGAACTTGCTCACCAAAGCACTGACATCCAAGCCGTCGGGTTGAGTCGAGGGCGTAGGCGGATTGAACGGGGCGACGACGTCGCCGAATCGCGCGGTGTCGATGCGCAGCGCTGCGGACACGGCCGTGCATGATTCCTCGCCGCCCATGCACGTGGCGGCCACCTGCTGAACATCGAACGCGGAACTGGGATTGACCTCGCCTCCGACAACGTAGAACAGACCTTCCGCGGACCAGTTGCGGTAATAGGGCGTGCATTGCAGACGCGCGGCCTTGAAGCTACCGGCGCCCGGACTGTCCTGTGATTCGCGGAAGAGTGCCGGCTGACCGACCCAGCGCACGCAGCCCAGCGGATCGATGCACGTCGAGGCGAACTCGTAGAGAGAAAAGTCCGGCGACGGACAGCAAGGTGCGTTGGGCGGCTGGGGATTGTGCTGGTCGATGAGTTTCACTCGCAGCGCCGACATCCCCCCCGGTCCGGAAGTCGTCATGGGTGGAATGGACAGGGCGATCGCCCGGTTCTTGGTGATGTTGCTGGGATCGGCCATCGCGGTCTGCGGAGGGGTGACGGAGAGCAACTCGCCGCACCCCAGCATCGAAAGGGACGCCCCTTCGTCGACCAGGGATCCATAGTAGATTTTGCAGTTTTCCAGGGCCACGGTCGATCCCGCGCGCAGGATCAGATTGTGTACGTAGAGCGCTTCGGCGCAGCCCCCGCCCGCGGAGTTGGCGAAGGCGTTGACGAAACGCACGTTGGCCCCGGTCAGGACCTCCACCGTGCCCATCGAGAAATTGGTGTGCAGGCAACTGTCGAACAGCGTGTCGATGTCCGTCGAAAACCCCTGCGGGGTCTGACCGAGAGCCAGCCCCGCGACCTCGAAGGTGCGCGCGGACGTGCCGGTCAACTGGAGCTTCCCCGCCGTCCAATCGAAGTCGCTGGGATTAAGGGAGCGGTTGTCGAACGCCCCGGCCAGCATGACCGGCTGGGTGGAATCGACGATCACGTCGGTCGCCCCCACCAGATTGAGCGCCCCGGTGAGATTGGAAAACACCCCGTCGCGAATGCGAATCCGAGGCGGAACCACGACACCCCGACGAGCGCCGCCTCCGCAGATGCACTCCGCCGCCTTCGTCCCGTCCAGGGTGAGGTCGCCCGAGCAGTTCAGCGTCATGGTATCCACCAGGTCGAGCAGAGCGCCGTTTCTGGTGAAATCGCAGGTAGCCCCGACCAGGGTGACGCCCTCGGCAGTGAGCGAAGCGGACGTAGCCGCGGCGCCAACCTCCTTCTCGTAGACCCCGCCCGGCTCAACGGTGACCGAAGCCCCTACAACGGTGATGGAGTTGTCGAAGGCAACATCCATCGTGCCGCCGATGCGTAGTCGTATCTTCGGCGGAACGGCCACCCCCGCGGTTTGAGCGCCCGGGTCGTCGATGATCAAGTCGCCGTTTGTGGGGTCGGTGACGCTCAGAGCGGCGCCCTCCAGCACGCGAACGGAATTCACCGCCACTGTGGTATCGAGTTGCAGAGTGATCCCACTGCCGATGGAGACGTGCAGATCGGGTACGGCGTTGGGGTTGAGGTTGTCCGGATACGGGTCGGGGGCGACCAGGTTCCAGACGTTGTCCGTCCAGTTGGCCGTTGCATTCGGGGCGGTGCATTCGTCGGGCACGCCCAGGGGGACATTGTTGTCCAGGGAAAAACCGGACGCGATGTCGCACCCGTCGGGCTTGCCGTTAAGGTTGCAGTCATCACAGGCGGCACTGCCCGCACAGTTCTCGATGTCGCAGGCGTCGAGGACGTTGTTGGTATTGCAGTCCGCGCCGCCGCCGCAGGCGGGGATGTCGCACGGCCCGTCAGGCAAACCACAGGACACCTCACATGGATCGGGCCGACCGTTGTTGTTGCAGTCGCTGGAGTGCTCTAGTGCTCCCATGTCCACGCTCGTGCCGGGGGTGTTCGCGTCGTCGAGAATACGAGGGTTGCCGCCAAGATCGAGCGAACTCCGCTCTGAGGTGATTCCGTCTTGGTCAAGATCGAATGGATCCGAAGGCAGCGCCGGAGTGTTCCCCGAATCGATCGCCGGCGAGCCGGATCCAAGGCGCAGATCATCGTCGCCATTGCCCGGGATGTTGTCCGCGCCGTCGGCGTCGACGAACAGCGGATCACTCGCGCTGTTCCCGATGTTACCGGCACCCGTCCAACCGCCTTGAACGATACTGTAATTGACCGCCGGCGTGGCGCTGACCGTATGGATTTGCGCGGATTCGTCCATGAAGGGACCGCCGGAGCTCGCATCGGCATCGTCAACGTTCTTCCAGAAGATGCAGTTCGTAGCGGTGGGGCTGCTGGCATCATTGTACATCCCCCCTCCGTTTCCATTCGCCGAATTTCTGCTAAATGTGCAGTTGGTCACGGGCGGCGCGCTGCTCGTGACGTTGTACATTCCTCCGCCGATGCCGGCCGAGTTCCCGTCGAACGTACAGTTGGTCACCGACGGGCTACTGTTGTAGTTGTACATCCCGCCGCCGTCGACGATCACCAGATTCCCGCTGAACGCGCAGTTGGTGACCGTCGGGCTGCTCTCAGCGTTCAACATCCCGCCGCCGTCGTCAACGGCCGAATTCGCGGCGAACGTGCAGTTGGTCACGGTCGGGTTGCAGTTGACGTTGTTGACCATCGCGCCGCCAACGAAGGCCGAGTTTCCTCTGAAAGAGCAGTTGGTCAGCGTCGGGCTGCTGTTGATGTTGTTGAGCATCGCACCAGCGAATGAAGCAGCCCTGTTCCCGCGGAACGTGCAGTTGGTCACGGTCGGACTGCCGCTGTTGTTGTACATTCCTCCGCCGTTATAGTCAGGGAACGTTCCGTCCGCATTGCCCGCCGTGATTATGAACCCGTCAAGAACAGCCGTGACGTCCGCGCCGCTGCCGGTAACTACGTGATAACTGTTTTCGGCGTTGTTGTTGCTGATGATGCAGAAACCACCGATGCACAGACGTCCGAAGGAATCACAATCGGGCGAGTTCTGGGTGCAGGCCACGGGAGCATCATTCCCGTTGAGGTCTCCGCTCAGGATGGTGACGTTGTTGACCGGGTCGCGCAGGTCGCGGTCGGATTCGCCGCCGGTGAAACCGCCGTAGAGAGCAGCCCCACTCTCAAGTTGAAACGTCGCCGACCGCGATCCGCCGGGACCTGCCGGCTTGTACGTCCCCTTGGCCGCCCAGATTTGATCGCCCGGATTGGCCGCGGTGAGGGCGGTCTGAAGACTCGTGAACGCATTGACCCAACGCGTGCCGTTATTCAATCCCGTTGCGGCGTAGTTGACGTAAAACGTCGTTGCCGCTGGGCAGGCGAAGCTGACGTCGAGCGTGCCGAAGCCTGGTCGAGAGTTCACCGGACCGGTGCCGACTCGCAGAAGATAACATTGGCCGTCGGTGATCGGAAAGGTGCGTGATGTGGAACACGACTGCGGCACCTCGGCCCCCGGGCAACTGCAAGTTGAGGTTCCGGTGGGATAGACCTTGAAACAGTGGCTTTCAAAACTGTTGTTCGTGACGGTGACGGACGCCGTTGCAGTGCATGGCGCTATAAACGAGTACCAAACATCGTCGGTCGGAGAGAAGAACGGCGGAAGGCTGTCCGAGGAACAGAACGTGTCATAGGCCGTGATCCCAGCTTCCAGAGAAACGATCGGCGGGCAGGTGTCGTTGGGCGGAACTCCCAAAGGACATAGAGGTGTTCCCATTTCGAGGTTGAGACAGAACGCGAAGTCGCCGCTTTCGGCTTCCGCTGGTACATCGTACCCATTTCCGTCGCCGTCCAGATAGAATACGCCGTTTCCGCCTAACGTGGAGTCGGCGTGAAGCCAGTACCAATTGCACCCCGGAGGACCGCCGACCGTGTTGTTCTGCACCTCGATCCAGTAAGTCGTTCCCGTTTGCAGTATTCCAATCGGGGTGGTCAGGGAAAGCTGATGACGAGTGAAGGGGATATTTGATCCCGGCGTCGTGAATTCGATTGCGGAGTCGTCGACGGTCGTAGCGGAGGACTCGATGAGAACTCCCGGTCCGTCGCCGCCGTTGGCGTAGATGGAAACCGTAAAGCCCTCGATGTACCCGCTCCCGGTGCAATCAACGGGGCCGGGGCTCGGGTCGAGGTACGTGCCGATGACACATACTTTCGACAACAGGCCGCTTCCCTGGGCGACAAAGTCGTCGGCGGCAGCAACCTCCCCGGTCGGAAGAGTGGCGTCGGACGCCCAGAGGAACCCGGTCCACGCGCCGGCATCCTCCTGACAGACACTGGGCGAGCCGATGGAACATGAGCCGGTACCGCGGATTGCCAGACTGTGGAACCCGCCCCCGGCGACGGCGATGAAACCGGTGTTGGGCGCGGGGACGTTGATTTGATCTTCCAAGTTGCGTCCCCACGCCACGATGGAGCCGTCGGATTTGAGACCCAAACTGTGGGCATAGCCCGCGGTGATGGCGATGAAATTGGCATTGGGCGCGGGGACGTTGGTCTGACCGTCGGAGTTGTTTCCCCACACGACGATGGACCCGTCGGGCTTGAGCCCCAGACTGTGATAATGACCTGCGGCGACGGCGATGAACCCTGTGTTGGGCTCGGGGACGTCGGTTTGACCAAACCCGTTGTTTCCCCACGCCACGATGGACCCGTCGGCCTTGAGACCCAAACTGTGGACATAGCCCGCGGCGACAGCGATGAAATTGGCATTGGGCGCGGAGACGCTGGTCTGACCGTCGTCGTTAGATCCCCACGCCACGATGGACTCGTCGGCCTTGAGGCCCAAACTGTGATACCCGCCCCCAGCGACGGCGATGAAATCGCTGTTGGGCAGGGGGACGTTGGCTTGACCAAAGAAGTTGTATCCCCACCCCACGATGGAGCCGTCGGCCTTGAGGCCCAGGCTGTGTGACAGGCCCGCGGCGACGGCGATGAAACCGGCGTTGGGCGGGGGGACGTCGGCCTGACCGATATCGTTAAGTCCCCACGCCACGATGGATCCGTCGGCCTTGAGTCCCAGGCTGTGGTACCCGCCCCCAGCGATGGCGATGAAATCGGAATTGGGCGCAGGGACGTTGGTTTGACCGGAGGCGTTGTCTCCCCAGGCCACGATGTACCCGCTCTCGATCTGCGCGAAAGTGGAGCGTGCTCCCAGGACGGCACCGACCAAGGCGGCCGTGGTCATAAGCGTGCGATGCATGCGGAACATGAGCCATTCCTCCCTAGTCGTAGACCTTGCCGAGTGCGGCGCGGTTGGGGTATAGTGTCTGCACGGCTGGTGCGCAAATCCGCTCTCGCACCCACTCCGGCGGGAATCCCTTTCCGCGATCTCGCAGCGACGGAATCCTGCGAACCGTGTGTGCGAAATAGGAATCTCGCACGCGCGTACGCTGAACAAACCCCACCGATCGTGAAGAACAACGTGAACACCGCGGCGCCGTTTGGGGCGGGCCTAAGACAACACGCTGACTTCACTACTGGCATTGGTTTCCTCCTCCTCCCAAGAGAATTAGCGTCGTCGCGTCGACGTCTTCGCGCGACTGAATCAACAGCCCACAGGCTACGGGTGCGACAATAAAGCCGCACTGAGATTAGCAAGATGTCCGCGCAAATGCAAGAGAAATCGCGGCAGCGGGGGCGTCATTGTCCGACGGCGGACAATGACTTCTCGACTTCCGCGCGCAGGGACAACCAGTGATCGGCCGACTCGATCCAGAGGTTCCCAGTTTCCGCGAAGGCCGTGTAGCCGCCCGGTTTGCGGAGGTCCCTGGGCCAAGCGTCGTTGGCAGCTTCGAGCGCGCTTTGGGCGGCGGCGCGGTTCCCGCGTTTCGCCTCCGCGAGGGCGATCAACAACCGATTGGCGGTGGCAAGATCGCCCAAGGCGATGGCCGCCTGGGCCTCTTCGATCACTCGGGCGAAGTCGCCCGTCGCCAGGTACGCCGTCGCCAAAACCCGCTTGGCCGTCGGCGACTTACCGTTGGCCAGACGGTCGGCGTGCTTGGCGTCGTCCAGAGCCGTCGTCGGGTCGCGCAGCTCGGGAAACTCCAACGCCATCCGCGCCTGAAGGATCCACGTCTCGGGGTCAAGCTCGTGGCACTCCCGGGCGTTACGCAGAGACTCCGCCGCCTGCGGTTTTTTCAGGAAGAGCTCGAACGACGCGAGGTTCCGCCACACCTGGGCCTTATAGATATCCTTCTCCACACCGGCCCGACTCGTCGCCTCTTGAAGACATCGCTCCGCCTCCTCGAGATGCTTCGTCACCACGTGCAAGATGCCCAGGCTGCACCAGGTGTTGTAGGTGTCCGGCTGGAGCCGAAGGGCCTCTTCAAAAACGGGAATGGCCTCCTCGAATCGCCCCAACCTTCGCAGGGCAACCCCACGGTATCCCAGGGCCTCGACCCGTTGTTCGCCGTTCACTTTCCCAGGTTCGAGTTCAAGAACGTGACGGGCGTGAGAATCCGCGGCTTCCAGCGCTTCGACACCGGCCTGCTGTGGATCGACGCTGAAGAATTGGAGCTGAACGAAGGAGGCGGTGAGCAAAAAGCGAACATAATCCGGCGCGATCGTCAGGAGCCGGGTTGAGGTCGAGTTCATCTCCTCCCAATCGCGGTCTTCTGCCATGCGGCGAAGCTGGCCAATGATCGCCTCGACCTCCGCCAGACGCCGCTCCCGCGCCTCTTCCTTCTGCTGCATTTCGGCGACGACACGTTTTCGGTCCGCCTCGGCTCGGGCGCCTCGGAGTTGGGCAATGACGACGCCCGCGGCGAGCAGCAGAGCCACGGCGCTGACCGCCGTCACCGGCGCTTTGTGACGGCGGACGAACTTGCCGATGCGGCGAATCGCACGCGGTCGTTTGGCGACGATGGGCAGGTCGTTGATGTACCGTCGCAGGTCGTCGGCCAGCTCCTTAGCCGTGGAGTAGCGCGCCTGCGGCGACTTCTCCAGCGTCTTCAGGCAGATGGTTTCGAGTTCCGACGGAACCCCGGTGTTTATTTTTCGCGGCGAGACGGGGTCGCGGGTCATCACCGCCCCCAGCACTTCCTTCTCATCGCTGCCCGGGAACGCGGGCTGAAAACAGAGCAGTTCGTACATCGTCGCCCCGAGCGAATAGATGTCCGTGCGATGATCCAGCGGGACGCGCCTGGCCATCGCCTGCTCCGGGCTGACGTAGCGCAGGCTGCCCAGGAACGCGCCGGTCATGGTCACCGACGCCTCGTCCACGGTTTTCGCCAATCCAAAATCGGCGATCATGATGCGCCCGTCGGAGGAGAGGATGAGATTGCTGGGTTTGATGTCGCGGTGAATGATCCCCTGCGAATGGGCGTAGTGCAGGGCGTCGGCGGCGTCGGCCATCCACCCGGCGATCTGCCGGTAGTAGCTCCGCGACCGACCGCCGCCGATCGTGGTGCTCAAGGACATCGTCGGGGAGTCTTCCACCGTCGAGTGGCTCGAGGGGTCTTCCACGAGCGACGTGGGGACGATCTGCGTGCGGCCCGTGCGCAGGATTTCGTGCAGTTTTGCGGAGGACAGCGCGGGGGCGTTTTTTTCCGCCAGCCGTCGAATCAGAACGTTCAGCGGGTGACCGACGATCATGTCCATCGCGTAGTAGTAGGCGTCGCGCGATTCGCCGAAGTCGTGGATGGCGATGATGTGGGTGTGGTGCAGTCGTGCGGCCGCGGTCGCTTCGCGGCGGAAGCGCGACACCGCCGAGGGACTCGCCGAACCCATGATGGCCGGGAGGACCTTCAACGCCACGGTGCGGTTGAGGGTCGCCTGCACCGCGCGGTACACGATGCCCATCCCGCCTTGACCCAGCACGCCGAGGATTCGATACCCTTCGATCGTCGGATAGTGCTTGGAGGGGTCAGTCTCCGCGCCCTTGGACGACGATCGACCGGGCATCGGCGTCCAATCCGACGCCGCGACGCGCACCGGGGCGTCGATGGTCTGGGCCGCCTGGTCACGGAACCGCAGGTAGGCGCTTTGACAACCCGAACAGGTATCCAAATGCGTGCTGACGTCCGCGAGGGTCTTCGGGTCGAGCTTCTTCTCGTGGTAGGCCGCCAATTCCGAGGGCGTCGGGCATTTGGACATGGTGAACTTTCGCCGTCAGACCGGTCGGTGCGAAACCGATGGGCGGTCGATGGTACGTCTCCCCGGGCCCCGCTCGAGGCCGCCTGTGATCCGTCGTGGACGCCGATTGTAACCATCGCCGGGCGAACTGACGAGTCCCCATCCGGGCTGATTTTCTCGAAGAACCGTTCCCTCCGACGAACGTAAAGGGTAACAGACCCGGCGCCACCTCCGTGCGGCCGGCCAAGCCAGTCACGGTTGTTTTCCCCGGTTCGCCGGGTAGGATGGCAAGGCGGACTTTTCCCCAAGGGGAACGTGCCCGGGGATGCGGGCGGACACTGCGGGAAAATGACCCAGCCTCAACCCGCCTGCGAACGGAGTTCTGGAATGAACGTACGATTGGTCATCTTGGTTCTTCTCGCGGGCGGACTGGCTGTCTATTTCGCCGTCGGCAAGAACCGCGAGCCGGTCAACGTCGAACCCCTCGAAACCGGCGTCGACCCTGAGGACGAAGATCGCATCCGGGCGGAACAGGACACGCTCGACCAGCGTGACCTGCCCGGTGAGGAGCCGTCCGAAGAGCCCGAGCTGGCGGTCACGGTGGAAGTGGATCGCAGCAAAGGGAAGAACCGTCTGTACTTCAACCTCAGCGAAAAGCACGGCTACTACGTGGAGACGTTCCGTGTCGCGGCATGGTACAAGGAACCGGGGCTGACCGATTACGAGGATGCGAAGTGCCAGGTTCGCCTCTACGTCAACGACTACATCAAGGCCAATGAGACGCTGCGCATTTGTGCCGAGGCCGTGCCCGCGGAACTCGCCCGGGTCGGCGGCGACATGGGCACCACCGAAAACTGGGACGCGGAAATTACCGACTACGGCCGCGCGCGAGCCAAGAACCCCGATCCCCTCCCACCCCTCACCCGCGTCCACAAGTGCGACTAACGACGCTGTCGATGGAGTCCGAAGGACAACTTGTTCCACGGGCCCGTGACAGATTAAGCGGTAGCGGCTCATCGCCCCAGCGGGGCGGAGGAGTGTAGCCACGGGTGGAGCGTAGTCCGCCGAACGGCGGACGAAGCGTAACCCGTGGTCAGCGAGCGAAAGAACAAATCCCGCCCCGAGGGGGCGGAGGATACCTGGGTTTGTGGCATTCCTCAGCCCCGTCGGGGCGGGTCGGATCGAACCTACGATGTCCACGGGTTCCGTCCCGACGTGCGTCGGGACTCCACCCGTGGCTACATTCCTCGACCCCCTGGGGGGTCGAAGAATGCCCCGCCGGAACTGTCGCGGACCCATTTGCGAGCGCGCGAAAGCGTTGCCTTGACCCTCTCCGTGACCCGCGGTATAGTTGTCCGACGCGTACGCCGTTTCGTTGTCACGGGAACGTCGTGCCACCTCGGGAAAGGAGCCAGGGATGTACCGCCTTCCAGCACGCACGATGGGTTTACTGGCCGGGCTCAGCTTCGGCTCCATCGCGGACGCCGACGTACTTTTCGTCAAGCCGACCCCAACGGGAGCGCGTGATTGTTCAAGTTGGATCCACGCCTGTGCGCTGACCGACGCCATCGACAGCGCCGAGTCCGGCGACGAAGTCTGGGTGATGGCCGGTGTCTACGGTCCGATCGGGTTGAAGGACGGGGTGCGGATCATCGGCGGATTCGCGGGTAACGAGACTAGCGCCTCGCAAAGCAATCCGGTCGCCAACGTCACGGCCCTCGACGGCGGCGGGACGCACACGGTCGTGATCGGGTATCGTAACCCGCCCTCCACGCTGCTCCGCGGCTTTCATATACGCAACGGTTTGGCCCCTCTCTATGACGGCGGCGGCGGGATGTACCTCGAGGACAGCAGCCCGACCGTCGTAGAGTGCGTGTTCGAGGACAACCAATCTTACTACTTCGGTGCCGCCGTGTTCGTCTACTCTTACCAAGACGACGCGTTCGCGCGTCCGCGATTCGTGAACTGTGTCTTCCGCAATAACGGAAGGGGCACGAGTTTGTTAGACGTACAGCCCCTCGGCGGCGGCGCCGTCTTCGCACTCAACAGTTCAACGACCTTTGTCAATTGCCTTTTCCACCACAACAAGGGCGGCGACGGCGGTGCCGTAGCCATAGGTCTGATCAGGAACCAGTTGTCCTCAACTTTCGTCAATTGCACTTTCGCTTACAACACGGCGTTTCACCACGGAGGGGCGATCTTTGACGAGAGCGGGCTTTTCCGCTTGCGTAACTGCATCCTATGGGGCAACGTGCGTTTACCGAGCTTCGGGTACGACGATCAGATATATGACGGGACCGGCAACATTTTCGCGCGGAACTGCGATATCCAAGGCGGTTGGGCTGGCTCGAACGTAACTCTTCAGCCGTCTGCAGGGGGTTGGTGGGGTAACGGGGGCAGGTTTCCGGTTTGGAAGCAGGTTCGCAGGGCGGCGGTGATGGTCTTGGTGGGATCGAGTCCGCGGAGACGGAGGGTGCGATAGACGCTCATGA
>CAZYEX010000143.1:0-7345 GCA_964646605.1 uncultured Phycisphaera sp.
GGCCAGCAGGTTGTCGCCGAAGATGAGCCGGTTATCGAAGATGTCGTGGTCGGTGACCCGGTGCTTGGCGTGGTAGCTCTTGCCCGGGTCCTCCAACAACACCCGCGGCTCCAGCCTCGGCCGGTTCTCCTTCCCGATCCAAGTCAGTTCAAGTCGCGTCCGCTGCGTCATTGCGTGGGTTCTCTTTCACTCCGCCACGGAGCCGGGAAGTCAAGCACCCGCTTGGCCACCGCAAAGACCTTCTCCTGCTGCGGCAGCGACTGCTGCTCAGACTCCTGCTGGATGCGCTGAAGGTTGTCGAGTTGATCCGGGCTGGGCATGGAGACGTTATACCCGGGGGCGTGGCGTGCGGAAAGCGAACGCGGAGTTACAGCCGTTGTTCACCCCGCCGCCTTGTCCCCCCGCTTGGCCACCCGCGCCCCCGGCTTGACCGCCAGCCCCGGCAGTTGCACGACTTCGGGCAGGTGCTCCTCAAAGACCAGCCCGAACTTTTTCTTGGCCTTCAATTTGGCCACCTCGCCCGCGACCTGGTCGCGCAGGCGGGGGTCGGCGATGGTCTTGATGAGCTCTTCGATTAGGGCCATGGACCGATAGGGTAACGGGTCCGAGCCGTCTTGGCACGCGATCGTCGCACGCGCGGCTTGGAGCGGGTAGGATGGCGCGGTTTATGATTCGTCCCGAACATCGACCCCTCGTGCTGATCATCCGCGACGGATGGGGGTCGAACCCGCACCCGGAGTGGAATCACGCCAATGCCGTACACCTGGCCCGCAAACCGGTGGACGATCGGCTGATGGCGAGCTACTCGCACGCACTGATTCGAACGCGCGGAATCGACGTGGGGTTACCCGAAGGGGTGATGGGCAACAGCGAGGTTGGTCATCAGAACATCGGGGCGGGGCGGATCGTCGAGCAGGAGATCATGCGGATCACCGGGCGCATCGAAGACGGCACGTTCTTCAGCAATCCGGTTCTGGTCGAGGCCTTCGAGCGGGCCAGGCAGAGCGGAGGGCGCGTCCATCTGCTCGGTTTGTGCAGCGACGGGCGGGTGCACAGCGATCTCGAGCACCTGTACGGTTTATTGGAATTGAGCCGTCGGGTGAAGTTTCCCGGCGAGCGTGTGGCCGTCCATGCTTTCACCGACGGACGGGATACGACTCCGCGGCGCGGCGCGGAGTTTGTTGAGGCGATCGAGGCGCAGTGTCGGCGGATCGGCGCGGGGAGCATCGTCAGCGTCATCGGGCGCTACTATGCCATGGACCGTGACCATCGCTGGGAGCGCATCGAGAAGGCCTACCGAATGCTCGTACACGGCGAGGGAACGCGCTTCGCATCGGCGCTGGATGCCGTTCGTCACTACTACGATCATCCCTCGGAACCGGCACGGGGCGGCGACGAGTTCGTCGTGCCCAGTTTGATCGCCCGTGGCGACGCCGCCCCTACGGTGATCCGCGACGGGGACAGCGTCATCTTCTTCAACTATCGCGGCGACAGGCCAAGGCAACTGACCAAGGCCTTCGTGTATGATACTTTTCCCTACCACGACTACGAGTCGGGAGCCTGGCACGGCTTTTCGCGCGGGCCCAGGCCCGACGTTCACTTCGTGACCCTGACCGCGTATGAGCAAGGGTTGCCGGTGAAGGCGGCGTTCGACAAACCGCCGAAGATGGAGCACATTCTTGGCGCGTACGTCAGCGACTGCGGCCTGCGGCAGTTCCGATGCGCGGAGACCGAAAAATACGCCCATGTCACCTTCTTTTTCAACGACTACCGAGACCAGCCCTTCGAGGGCGAAGAGCGCGAGTTGGTTCCTTCGCCAAGGGCGATCACCACCTATGACCAAAAACCGGCGATGTCGGCGTTGGAGGTGACCGACGCGGTCGTGCGGCGTGTGTCGGCGGGGTTGGACGATCTGATGGTCGTCAACTACGCCAATGGTGACATGGTGGGGCACACCGGGAACTTGCAGGCGGCGGTGCGGGCGGTGGAGGTCGTCGACGAATGCGTGGGCCGCGTGGTGGACGCGGTTCTCGCCCGGAGCGGCGGGCTGATCGTCACCGCCGATCATGGCAACTGCGAACAGATGATCGACCCCATCACGGGCGGACCGCATACGGCTCATACCACGTACGATGTGCCACTGATTGTCATCGACGAGCGGTTTCGAGGTCGTCCTCTGCGAACCGGTGGGCGCTTGGCCGACATCGCTCCGACGGCGCTGGAGATGATGGGTCTTCCGCAACCCGGGGCGATGACGGGGATGAGCTTGCTGCGGGCGTAGCGATCGCGACAAAGCCAGTTAACCGTCGCGCCGCGCGTAACGCTCGAGAACCTGGCGGACCGCGACGACGAGTTCGCCGCGAGAAACGGCGAACTGGGCCGGTTGCTGCTCGAGCCACTTCTTGCGGTCCGGGCCGATGTCCCGCGACAGTTCCTCGCCCAGACGCAGGTCTTTGATGGCGACTTGTCCGGCTTTCATCTCGTCCTCGCCCATGACCACGGCTACGGTCTTACCCGTGTCGGCAGCGTATTTGAATTGCTTGCCGATGCCCTGGGTGCCAACGTACAGTTCCGTGTTGATCCCCGCCTTGCGAAGTTCCGCGGCGAGCGCTTGGTATTGCGAGGTGAGGCCCTTGTCCAGCCGGGTGATGAGGACCGGGGCCGTCGCTGACGATGCATCGACTTTCCGCAGCGTCTTCAACGCGGCCAGCAAGCGATCGACCCCGATGGACGAGCCGGTTGCGGGAGTTTTTTGTCCCGTGAAGCGCTCGACAAGGTCGTCGTAACGCCCGCCGCCGAAGACGCTGCCGAAGGGACGCTTGACGCCCTCATCATCGACGACGTCGAAGGTCAGCACTCCCTCGAAGACCGGGCCGGTGTAATAGGCCAAACCGCGAACGACCGTCGGATCGATCACCACGCGACTGTCGGCGTATCCCGCGGCGGTCAGCGCCGCATCCATCTGACGAAGTTCGTCCACTCCCTCGTGCCCCGCGGCGCTGGGTCCGACCAGTCGCTGCAGTTCATCGCAAACCTTGGCCCGCATATCGGGCTTGATCCCCAGGTAGCTCAACACGACCTCGATCTGCCCCGCTTCGAGCCCGACGCCCTTGGTAAAATCGCCCGAGTCGTCGCGCCGCCCGGGTCCCAGCAGTTGTCGAACGCCGTCCAGACCTACGCGATCGAGCTTGTCGATGGTGCGAAGCACGTGGAGGGCGACCTGCGGCGACGGGGCGTTTCCGCCAGCCATGGCCTCCAGGACGCCGTTAAGGACCTTGCGGTTGTTGAGCTTGACGATGAAGTCCTTCTGTGCGACGCCCAGTGCCTCCATCGTGTCACACATCACCATGCAGCACTCCGCGTCGGCCAGCATGGAGGACGTGCCCACGGAGTCGAAATCGCACTGGTAGAACTCGCGGAAGCGGCCGGGGCCGGGTTTTTCAACGCGGTACACCGGCCCGACTTGATAGCGCCGATAGGGTTTGGGAAGCTCCGGGTTCATGGCCACAAAGCGCGAGAGCGGCGCGGTCAGGTCGTAGCGGAGGGCGATCCATTCGTCGTCCTCGTCCTTGAAGGCGAAGATGCCTCCGTCGGGGCGATCGGCCTCGGGCAGGAACTTGCCGAGACAGTCCACGTATTCCAGCGCCGGGGTTTCCAGCGGCACGTACCCGTAGCGCTCGTAGACGGCGCGGATCGTGGCGATCATCCGGTCCCGGGCGAGTACGTCCCCGCCGGAGACGTCCCGAAACCCCTTCAACCGCCGGGGCACCGTCCGCGATGTCTTGGCCTTTTCGTTCACGCCGATTCTTTCCAAAAAACCATCGTGGGCAGTCTATCGGCGCGGGCCGATCCGTTCCACTGGTTTCGCCGCGCATCCGAGCCCGGAGCGCCAGCGACGGGTCTAGCGGACGCGACGGATCGAGTGCAAGCGATCCCCCCATCAACACCATCCCGTCCGTCCGGAACCCGGATTACAGCCCGTGCTCCCCCCACCGTCGCTCGACGAACTCCCTGATCCGTGTAGTGATGGTCAACTCGCCGCGCCACTCACCGGCTGATCCGTCCCCCGCGTCTTGAGCGAATCGTCCACAAGGAACCACCGGCGGCTCGGCCAGATGCACGTCGTCCGCTACGGTTTCCCTCGGTCAGGGTTGAAGTGGCGCCACGGTCAACCACCGTCTGTTTCCGGCCCTGCCGAGGCACCCTCCAATTCCTCTTGGAGGGCTGGGATTTCCATCGTCGCGGTTCGCCAGACCAGTTCCCAATTGATTCGGTCGTACTCGTGAATGAGCTTGTTGCGCATTCCCGACATACGCCGCCAGGGAATCGACAGGTGCTCGTTCTGAAAACCCGGCGACAAGCGCGTGACGGCCTCGCCGATCACAAGGAGCTGGCTTGCTACCGCCCAGTGTTTTTCCTCGTTCTGTTGGAAAGTCCGACGGTCCACCCCGCTCAAGAAACGGCGGAGCCGCCGGCACGCGATGAGAATGTCGGCGATGTGGCGGGATCATCCGGCATAAACGGTGTTGGCCGACGCCAGGATCCGGTCGCGCCGAATCCGGTTTTCACTCCTCTCGAGGGCACACCGTTCCACCAGATCGACGGGGCGTCGGAACAGGGCGCCAAGTTCCTCTTCCGCCGCGATGAAGTCGAGGAGCGTCCATTCCGCGTCGGGTCGGAACGTGATGAGGCAGTCGATATCGCTTGTGGGGCCAAAGTCATCTCGTAATACCGACCCGAAAAGCGCCAGCTCTGCGATCTTCCACTTACGACAGAAGGCGGTCACCGCCTCGCGGGGTAGCTCGAATCCAGCAGCGACCATGACGATCTCCTTCCGGACGGACAGGTTATGCCGGCCCGTCCACGTTGTCGAGCGAGTGTCAGGGTTACAGCCCGTACTCCTTCCACCGGCGTTCGACGAGTTCTCTCACCTGCGTGGTCATAGTCAATTCGTCGGGCCACTCTCGGACGACGCCTTCGCCGGGGATTTTGCGGGTGGCGTCGATGCCAATCTTGCCTCCGGCGCCGTAGTACGGAGTGGAATGGTCGAGGATGTCGCAGGGGCCGTCGACGATCATCGTGTCCCGCCGCCAATCGACGTTGGCCCCCATGTGGAAGAGCACGTCCTGCTCGTCGTGGACGTTCACGTGGTCGTCGACGACGACGATCATTTTCGAGAACATCATCTGTCCTGCGCCCCAGATGCTGCTCATCACCTTGCGGGCCTGCATGGGATATTCCTTGCGGATCTTCACGAAGACGCAGTTGTGGAACGCCCCGAACATGGGCAGGTGATAGTCGATGATGTCCGGGATGAGCATGCGCAGCAGCGGCAGAAAAATGCGCTCCGTGGCCTTGCCGAGGTAATAGTCCTCCTGCGGCGGCGGCCCGACGATCGTCGTCGGATAGATCGGGTCGCGGCGGTGGGTGATGGCGGTCACGTCGAACGCCGGGTACCGATCGGCCAGCGAATAGAAACCGGTGTGATCGCCGAACGGTCCTTCGACCAACGTACGCTCCGTATCCACCCAGCCCTCGATCACGATCTCCGCCCGCGCCGGCACCTGCATGGGAATGGTCTTGCAGGGAACCAGCTCAATCCCGCCGTCGTTGAGAAAGCCCGCGAAGAGCAGCTCGCTGACGTCGGGCGGGAGCGGGCACGTGGCCGCGTAGGTGAGGACCGGCTCGCCGCCCAGGACGATGGCCAGGGGCATTTTCTCGCCGCGAGCCTTGTACTTGCGGAAGTGTCTAGCCCCGTCATGGTGCATGTGCCAGTGCATGGCCGCGAGCTTCGGGCCGTAGACCTGCACGCGGTACATCCCCACGTTGCGGTCACCGGTTTCGGGGTCAACGGTGTAGATGCCGGCGAGGGTGATGTAACGGCTCGTGCCAACCCCCCCTTCCGTCCCCCCCTTGCCAAGGGGGGGAGATAGAGGGGGTTTGCCGCCGTATCCCGGCTCGCCGTCGCGCGGCCAGCATTGGATGATGGGAAGTGCCAGAAGGTCGGCATCGTCAGTGTGGACGACTTCCTGGCAGAGGCCGTGCCTGACGGTCTTGGGCCCGTAACCGGCGATCTTGGCGAGCTGGGGGAGCTTTTTCATTTTTTCGAGCAGCGTGGTGGGCATCTCTGGTTTGACAAGCTGCTGCACGCGCTCGGCGAGTTCCTCGAAGTTGTTCACCCCCAGGGCCAAGCGCATTCGTTCGTAACTGCCGAAGACGTTGATGGCTACGGGGATGGATGAACCCTTTACCTTCTCGAAGAGCAGTCCGTGTCCACCGCGGCGGCCGTGGACGGGGTCGGTCGAGGGCGGCGGGGATCCGCCGGCGGCAGGAAGTTTGCTGATCCGATCGGCAATCGCGGCGATCTCGAGAAGCGGATCGACCTCGACGGTGACGCGCTTCAACTGCCCGCGGGAGTCGAGGTCCTCAATGAAGGTCCGCAAGTCCGGATAGCGCACCACGACGCTCCTGGTCGGCGTCCGGCGCCGCACGGGCCGGTCCTCGCCAGGCGCATCTTCGGACCGGAGAGAGCGTTGTCAACGCGCCGTATCGGCGCTTGGTGCTTTGGCCGGAACCCGGGACCAAACGGGAACGCGAAGACAGGTCATCAGCCAGATCACGAGCGGCGGAAGCATCCAACCGGCAGCCGGGGCTGAGACGACCCAAAGAATCCACCGTGACCCCGAGCCGAGGAACGTCGGATCGCCGCCGTAGGCGATGGGAAACAGGGCCAGCTTGGCGGCCACGTACAATCCGACGAAGGCGACGTTGACGCCCGCCATCCGCAACCGTCGCCACCAGGAAAGCGGCGTCGCCAGCGCCAGGGCTAGGGAAAAGGAGAGCGGCAGATAGGCGTGGCGTCGGCTGCTCACCAACGTCGTTCGCTTCTGGCGAGAAACGACGTCGGTCACTACGACTTGCGTGTCGTCGTACCCGTCGGCATGGGCAGGAGCGTCGAGCCAACCCGTGCCGCGCGATCCAAGGGCGACCCACGGATGACCCGCCTTTTGGAAAAGGAACGCGAACCCCCCACCCACCATCGGCCAGGCGAGGTAGAAGAAAAGAAAAACAGCCACGACGCGAACGAAGAACCCGACAACGACTTGCTTGGTCAGCGGCACATCCACCTACGTCGCGTCGCCCATTCGAACCCGCTCGGTAGCGTCGGGGCTTGTCCCCGGCGCTTCGGTTCCCGATACGTTCCGCGCCACCCACGAGGGGTGGCGCTCAATACTGTTCGGCACGAGAAGTGCCCGGCGGCACCGGTTCGCACCAGGCTCGACAAAGTCGCGCCAAACTTTACTTGCGCCCGCCCGTTGCGTAGCGCATACTCTAGGCAGGATGC
>CAZYEX010000144.1:0-2895 GCA_964646605.1 uncultured Phycisphaera sp.
CCACGGCATATTGGGAGTTGGATGGCCTTCAAGTGCTGACGGATATTGCCTATATTCTTCCAATTTTTTTAATGGAATAATTCCTGCTTCAGCAAATGCTGACCACAAGATAGGAGACGCGTGGCCTTTGCTTAACACAAATTCATCATTTGCTAAATCATTTGAATCGTTAATGTTATAGCGCATTTCATCAAAGAATAAACAGGACATTAATTCTGCCATGCTCAAACAAGTTGTAGCGTGGCCGCTGCCAGCTTTTGTAGTCATACGCAAAGAATGCACACGCAGCCGTTTGGCAATAGCACTTAACACGTCCTCTTTTTGCATGACTGACTATGAAGAATTACTATATATAAGAGTTACGCCATTATGTTGATTGCTTTACAACAATTGTAATCAGTATGATTTATAAATAAGTTTATGGTGAAATACAAAGTATATGTTTATGTGGAGGGACTTTCTATGAAAAAGTTGTCAAGCCTATTATTAATATTCAATATCATTCTATCTTTGGTGATTGTTGCGCCTGTGACAATTGCAGACTCCTTTGATGATACTGACGGCGATGGAATTCTTGATGGCGATGACAACTGTCCTGAAGCTCCAAATAACGACCAAATAGATGCTGATGGTGACGGCATTGGCGACGTCTGTGACGATTGTCCTGTTGATTACGAGAACGATTCGGATGGAGACGGCAAATGTGCCAATGAAGACAACTGTCCGGACAATTCAAATGAATTCCAGGAAGACTCCGATGGTGACGGCGAAGGCAACGCGTGTGACCCGTGCCCGCTTGATGCGAATGATGACGCTGATGGAGACGGATATTGTGCGAACGAGGACATATGTCCTGTCAATCCTCAAAACGACGCCGATGGTGATGGAGTCTGCGAAGATACAGACAATTGCCCAACTGCTTCAAACTCTGATCAATTGGACACTAATTCTGATGGAGCTGGCGACGCGTGCGATTTGCCATCCTGCGATCCGGACGCGTTTTCTGTTGATACGGACAGCGACGGCGTCATTGACACATGTGTCTGCGAAGAAGCATACTCAGGCGACGGCACAACTTGCACTCCACAGGAAAGCAATTGTCATGACGGCGGAGATAACGATAATGATGGCGCTTCTGATTGCAACGACAGCTCGTGTATGCCGACTGCAGGCTGCCAAGACCAAGATGGCGATGGCGTTTTTGATACTTCAGACAATTGCCCGGGTTTTCCGAATGAAAACCAGGCAGATTCTGACGCTGACGGTTATGGAGACGCGTGCGACACTCCCGATATTCCTGTTGACGGAACTCCGTGCAACGATGGAGATTTGTGCACACAAAGCGACACCTATCAGAGTGGCGTCTGTTTTGGTACAGATCCTGTGCAATGCATCGGCGCGGACCAATGCAATCCTGCAGGAACATGCAACCCTGTAACCGGATCCTGTGTGCGACCTGCGTTCGCTGACGGTACTGCATGCACTGATGATAATGCTTGCACCCAGTCTGATTCCTGTATTGCGGGCGCGTGCACCGGCATGAATCCGATTACTTGCACCGCGGCTGACGCGTGCCATGCGGTAGGAACTTGTAATTTTTTAACAGGAGTCTGCAGCAATCCTTCACAATCAGACGGTGTTGCGTGTGATGACGGCAACCAGTGCACGACCGGCGACGTTTGCGTAAGTGGAACCTGTGAGAGCGCAACTGCACAAATTTGCGATGACGGCACCGCGTGCACGGACGACTCATGCGACCCGCAGAGCGGCTGCCTGTTTACTGCGAACACGTTCTGCACGCAGTCGTGCGATGACAACAATGCCTGCACGACCGATGTGAACTTGTTTGGCGCCTGCCAGCACACTTCGGTTAGCTGCGACGATGGGAACGCGTGCACGTTAGATACTTGCAGTCCTGGAAGCGGCTGCGGCTATCAAAATACTGATTGCGACGACAGCAACGACGCAACGCTGGACACGTGCGACCCGCAAAATGGTTGCCAGTACGTAGTTCAGGACGTTGATGAAGACGGCACTGCAGATTCAGCTGACAATTGCCCAACTATCGCAAATGCCGACCAAGCGGACAATGACGGAGATGGTTTAGGCGACGCGTGCGACGACGGTTGCTTTGCACCACAAATATTCAACTCTGCAGACTTGTGTGATGGAGTCCGGTGCTTCACCAATGGAGCCCATAACAATGCGTGTTATACAGTTGCACAATGCGAGACAGCATGCGCGGCCGCAGATCAGGATACTGACGGCGACGGCACCACTGATGACCAGGACGGTTGCCCCAACGATGCGAGCAAGACCGAACCAACTGTATGGTACTATGATAATGATGCTGATGGATATGGTTCAGGCACGTCCGATCTCTACGGTTACTTTTGCGCGCAGCCCGCAGGCACGTCAGAAAACGGCCTGGACTGTGATGACAGCAACAGCGCCGCCTATTCCGGTGCGTCTGAAATTTGTGATGGCATGGATAACAACTGCGACGGCGCGGCTGACGAAGGCTGTGCAGTTTGCGGAAACGGCATTACTGAGTCTGGCGAACAATGTGATGGCGGAGCATGTTGCACATCAACGTGCACATTTGCTTCACCAATTACTTCCTGCGGACCAAGAATCGGAGTATGCGATATTGAAGAATTCTGCACAGGTTCTAGTGCTGCATGTCCAACTGATTCTGTAGTTGCGGCAGATGCATTTGTATGTCGCGGTTCGGTAGGA
Source organism: uncultured Phycisphaera sp. (assembly GCA_964646605.1). Lineage (GTDB taxonomy): Bacteria > Planctomycetota > Phycisphaerae > UBA1845 > UBA1845 > SBAX01. The sequence goes on from CAZYEX010000144.1 coordinate 2,740, forward strand.
CCATGTGATGCTGCAGAAGCATGCGACGGTGTAAACGCACAATGTTCTGCCGATGCTCGCGCAGCAGCAGGAACAGTGTGTCGTTCAGCTTCAGGTGACTGTGATGTTGTAGAGTCCTGTGATGGCAATTCGGTATCTTGCCCTGCTAACGCATTC
>CAZYEX010000145.1:0-16166 GCA_964646605.1 uncultured Phycisphaera sp.
GACGGCGACCCGGTGTCTTTGCCCATTCACCGTCAAAGTCCGTAGCGCGGTCATGCCCTATTCTCCCGCGCTCGCCGCAGGGCGTCTAGCGACCGCGATGAGTCCCCACGCGACGCGGCTTCGCCCTTGACAAAACACGCGGCGACCCCGCAAGAGCACGCTAAGCGTGCGTGTTTTGTCAAGGGTTCGCCGCAATCGGACGCGAAGTCCCGGCGCGCCGGGATCGCGTGTCAAGGGTCAGGGCAACAGCGGTGTGGGTGATGGCGGCGGACTGGCCACGCTTCTTTTCGCCGGATCACCGAGCCGGTCACGGCCCGGTCGCACGTTTTTTTTAGCGAAGGCGTCGATAGTAGCGGCAGGTGCAAGCACCTGCCCTACAAGGCTGCGAGGAAAGCGGGCTACGCCGATATGTTGCCGGTCCGCCGCACGCCGCCCGGCCCTATTCGAGCAACTACGGCGTCGACACGCTCCGCAACGTCTTTCGGCATTGTCGTTCGCGATACAACCTCTCGCAAGTTGATTGGAACGTCTTCTAAATAAGCAAGGTCACTCGCTTTCACAATGCGGCCAACATCGGCGAAGTCCATAATCTGGTCATCGAGGTCGAACATCCTGTTGAATGCCACCACTTTCTCTTCGAGCTCGCTTGTCGCGTGCTTTCTGTCGTACCAAGATGCACCCACCGCCTTCACCAAGTTAAGGGTTGTGGTAAAAAACGCGTGTGCCCGCAAGCTATCTTGCCGTACCCAAGCGAACGGTTGAACTCCGTGAATTATCCCTCCATACATACGTTGCCGGTCCGTACCCGCCGCCATCAAAACAAAATTATTCAAGAGGAGCTCAGACCGAACCAGAATCACATCTAGAGCATTCTCAACCAGCCTTTCTTCAAGGTCCTCTTCCTTCTTAAGCTGCTCTACTAATGTGCGAAAGCGGTCTGCGTGGCAACGATCCAGTACATACACATACCGCACCAAATCGCGTATGTTCTGCCGAACCACGTCATATAGGATGTCATCGTCTAGGAATTCCTTCGCCCAGACTATCACCACATCATATTCATGAAGCATGCCGCCATGCTTTTCCAAGCGTTGCAGTTTCCCCAACCACTCGTTGCTTACGATTTCCGTCTTTCTGCTGTCGTCTAGCTGCCAAGTAAGACAACGGCCTCCCCTCTCTCTGTCGACAGCGCCTCGCCCTTGCGGCCACGTCAGGATAGCCACACCGATGGCTAGGACGCCCACTAGAAGCACCGCGACATCGACCCATGCAGCTGACATGCCTACCCTACCTAATCCAGCTCGCTCCATGCGACCACGTGAGTTGCACGATCAGGCACCTTGCTCACGGGCAGTACCGACCGAATGTAGCAAACGACTAAGCAGACGTAGCAAACGACAACGACAGCGACTCGTCCGCCACTAAGCCCGCCTTGTCCTGGTGTCGTAGCAGTTATGATTCGGTGTAATAACCCGCCACGGACTACGAATGCACCAACGCCAAAGATCAATAATAAAGACCCTACGGCGATAGATCGCCTATCCTCCTTTCCGCCGAACTGCGACAACAGGAGGAAGACTAACAAACCGGATGAAACAAGCAGCGATCCGGACCCGTGCTCAAGCATGAACAGCGTCCTTAAGTCGATTGACCCAAGGAAGGCCACGCACGGTGCAATCAAAAGAGGAGCAAGCAACCCCGTTAGAGTAAATATTTTGCTATGTACCATCGTCATCTGCTCCTTGGGGAATGCCATTCTGACCGTGTTGCAGGACATCAACGTAAGGCTAGTCCTGTTCCACTCCCACAACTCCAACCCGAACGCTAAACGGATTGTAGTCCACCTCACCAGGACGGTCGATGACATCAACGCCCTCAACACGCTTCAGCCAATTCGCAAACGGGATACTCACCGGCAATGCTAGAATCTCATACAAAGTCTTCGCAATCCAAATTGTGACGATGGTTTTCAGCACGTCGCTCGTCGCCAAGACCCCGAGAAACCCAATCGTCATGAACAGTACGGAGTCTAGAAGCTGACCCACGGCGGTTGACGCAACGTAGCGGTAGGCTTGCGCCAACCCTCGTCGGCCCCCAACGGAGAACTTCATACGAGACACGATGAAACTGTTGACGAACTCACTGCAAAAATAGGCCACGATGCTGGCAACCGTTATCCGAAGCGTCGTACCAAGGATAGTTTCGTAGGCCTCCTGGTTGTTCCAGAACGACGCCGCTGGCCACACGCCGACGAGCCAGTAGAAGAAGTTGGACAGAACCTGGCACAACATTCCCGTCCAAATGATCTGGCGAGACCGAGCGTAGCCGTACACTTCTGTCAACACATCATTGAAGATGAAGACGATTGGAAAAACGAGGGTTGACCCTGACAGAACGAAAGGACCAACGGCGATGAACTTCGAGGCTGTTGGCGGCACGAGTACGAGACACGTCACGAAAACGCCTGCAAGAATAATGAGTAGTCGGGTCTTCCGAGCTTGCTGAATCATTCCGCTGCCCCTTGTTCCGTTCGAGCCTTTCAGCCAATTACCGCCGCCGATGCTTCCCCATCAAATTCGACGCACGCCCATCGCGGTATCGCATCTTAACGCACCGCGTTCAGCCTTGCCATCCTGGTAGGGCAGGTCCTTGGGACCTGCCTTCACCATCATCGTGCAGCGGCAGGTTGATGACCTGCCCGACTACCCGCCACGTGCGCGAGCCGCGAATGGTAAAGGCAGGTGCGAGCACCTGCCCCACCCGACTACAGACGTTTTCTGACAACGCGCCCCATCCACTCCCGGGCCTGCATTTCGTTTGTGAGCATGCGAACCTGGTCGCGGATCATGCAAGCCCCGAACACGACGCGAATGTCTTCGATGTGTGGGTGTGGATTCAGCGGATCGACGAAGAATACTACCACGTGGCATCGGCCCAAGAGAATCTCTGTCGCAATCTCGATATCCCCCCCTTTCGGACCAGAGTGGTATCGGTAAATCTTCTTGTCCTTTTCGAGCTTAGGTGCCGCATCCGCCACCTGACGCCCCGTCGTGCCGGTTGTGAGGATGCGCTTGAACAAAGACAGTTCGCGCTCGAAATCGATGGCGAACTCGACCATACGCGACTTCATCTCGTCGTGGGCAATGAGCGCGATCGTCATTTCGCGGAAATCGGGTTCTCCTGAAGTTGTTGTCGGCATCGGCGCAGGATTCGGATCGAGTTTCCAACCGCCGTCAGGAAGTACCTGTGGGACGCAGTCCGGTTCCTCGTCGTCTGCGAGGAACAAGGACGGGGGCCAAGGTTGCCGATTTCGATTGACGTCTGTTTTACCTTCCTGCGCGAACCATTCTTCGACCGAACCAGGATTCATCAAGCGTTTGACATGCCAGAGATCACAGAGCCGCATCAGAGCGAGATTCTCGGGAGTAAGCCAATGGCCGGTCAACGGCGTAAAGAACGGCCAGATCGCGCTGCAACGACGCTGCACAATCAGATACGAAAGCAGCGTCACCCCTCCCTTTTCGCGTGGTGGGAGACAGGTAGTTGTCCGCCGCACCAGTTCCCGCGCATCGTTTGAAACGGGTTGTATTCCGTCCGCCTTTGCGTCCTTGGCCAGGATGCGATTGAACGTACCACCGGTAATCACGAAATGAAAGCTGCGGAGCAGGTTGGCGTCCTGTTTATAGAGCCTCTCGAACACTCGCGCGAGGGAGTTATTTACGCCAAGGTTATCGTGACTAGCGAGCGCGGCGATGAAGGTTTTCTTTTTGTCCTGTGCTTCGGAGTCCATATCCACATCGTCTCAACGTTGAAGGATAAACCTAGTTCCGTAGGGTGGCCAGCCGCCCATGATTTCGCTACGTTCCAATCGTCGCCGTGGCCGTTTCACTCCACAGCCCCGTTTCGCCGCCGCCAACCAGTCGGGACTTTGCCTCAACGATACCGGGAACTATACCAAAAGCCCGCGGGCGCGTCCAGCCCGCCCGGTCGCGCAGGCTGCCGCCTGAGGCGTGAGTCGAGCCCTTGATGGTGATCGTGCCCGTCAGGATCATGCCCTATTCTCCCGCGCTCGCCGCAGGGCGGTCGATAACGCTCGTTGCGTCAGGACCTCGATAAGGTCGCGCCGGAACTGCGCCGTGCCGCGTACATCGGAGATAGGTTGCGCTGCCTCTCTAGCGATACGCGCAGCTTTCTTGAAGGCTTCTTCGTCCGCAGGGCGGCCCAGGAGACTTTCCCCGGCGTCGGCGACCAATTTCGGAATCGGCGCCACGGCGCCGAGAACGATTCGGGCATCGGTAATCGTGCCGTGGTTATCGAGCCGCAGACTCGCCGCAACAGAGGCGACAGCGATCGCGTTCCCCTCGCGCAAACCGAAGCGTTCGTAGGCCGCTCCGAAACCCACCGGCGGCTTGGGGACCATTACGGCAACGAGAATCTCACCATCCTGCAAACGGGTGCGCCTGGGCCCGAGAAAGAAATCGTCCAACCGAACGCTACGGACTTGCTCCGGAGACCACACTTCCACCATAGCGTGCATGGCCATGAGGATCGGTGGAAGGTCGGCGCAGGGCACCGCGCACATGATGTTCCCGCCGACGGTGGCCGCGTTGCGTATGGGCGGCGCTGCCATCCGCCGGGACGCATCGAGCAATGGGGCGAAGCCTTGCCGCACGATGAGGGATCGGTTGAGTTCGGTGATGCTCACCAGCGCGCCGACGCGCAGTCCCTTATCCGTCCTGGTGATGCCGCGAAGCGACTCAATGCGGTTCAATGAAACAAGATGCGTGGTTGCGATCCGTCCGGTCTTCAGATCGACGAGTAGGTCCGTGCCTCCAGCCAGGAAGCGGGCTTGCGGCGCGTATCGCCGCATCAACGTGGACGCTTCCTCCAGCGTCGCGCACTCATGAAGGTCGATGTCCGGCAGGTACACCGGTGATCCCCCCGTCAGACGAAAGCGTCCGCGCGGCGCCCCGCGGGGCATCAGGCGGCGGGCCTTGTGAATCGGTCGCGATTTCGTCCGCCGAACCCGCCAAGTGATAAACCCCGTGTAGAAACTGTGAGGCTATCTGATTCGAAACGGTCGCGACCGACGGGCCGCCGACCGGATCGTACCAGCGGTATAACCAATTGAGCGTGCCGAACAACGACATCGTGAGTACGTGCCGGTTCAGGGAAACGCCGGGCGCGTAGGCGTCGAGCAATCGTTCGATGATGGAACGAACCAGGGCGTAATACTCTCGGCGGATGTTCCGGGTTTCTTCGTAAGCCGGTCCGCTCAGCGTGTCGAGCTCGTGAGAGCAAACTTTCAGGGCGTCCATGTTGGCGGCGAAGTAGCTCACGTGGGCCCGAATCATGACCCGAAGCCGTTCCTCCGGTTCGACGACGCCATGGAGCTTTTCGAGGAGATTTTGGTGCAGAGCGCCAAAAGTGCGGAATTGGATGAGGAAAAGCATTTTCTCTTTACTGTCAAAGTAGTGGTACAGGCCAGCGAGGCTTACGCCGGTGGCCTTGGCGACCGCGCGCATGGACGCCCGCTCATAGCCCAGTCGGGCAATGGTCCCGCAAGCGGCGGCAAGAATGTGCGCCAAGCGCTGCTCGTAACCTTCCCTAGCGTCGGAGTTTGTGCGCAACGGGTAGGCCGCCTGTCTACCGAACAGCTGTTCTGCTCGCTGCGAAATCATACCGATAATATCCCGCACATAACGAACGCCTGGTTTTTGGTAATATCGCCGATGCCTGGTCGCCTGTCAAGCAAAATATACCGAAAAAAGGTTGACATGGCCGAACCAATGACCATAATGGCGGACAAGTCGGACGATGGCCTTGGGTGCCTTGGCATCGCTGGCCCGTTTTTTTGTGGCATAATGCGATCGAACGTTCGTTCTAATTGCAATGGTAATCAAGAAGTTGCCCTAGCCCATTTGGTGGTGCTTGCAGGGGGATCGGACATGCCGACGTCAATGTTTCCGAAACGGACCCCGGAGTCGTTCGAGTTCCGGGAAGTCCAGTACGAGAAGCAGGGTTGGGTTGGGCGAATCGCGATCAACCGACCCCATAACCACAACGCCTACAGTACCTCGGCGCTTCAGGAACTGGCGGCTGCATTCCAGGATGCTTCCTTCGATGACGGGGTCGCCGTGGTGGTGTTCACCGGGGCCGGCGAGCGGGCGTTTTGCACGGGTGGCGACGTAAAGGAATATCAGAAGAACTACACCCAAAAGCCGCGCGACTATTGGAAGTACATGTCGTACTTCAAGGCCTACATCGAATCGATCATGAACTGTTCCAAGCCGGTCATCGCGCGGATCAACGGCATGGCCGTCGGCGGCGGCAACGAAAGCCAGTTGGCGTGCGACCTGGCGGTGATGGGCGAACATGCCTATATCGCGCAGGTTGGCACGAGCGTCGGGTCGGTGGCGTGTGGCGGAGCGACGCAATGGTTGCCGCTGCACGTGGGCGATCGCAAAGCGCGTGGAATTCTCTTCCTTAACCAGCGATATCCGGCTTTTACCTCCCTGGCCATGGGATTGGTCAACGTCGCCGTGCCGACGGTCAAGGGGCCGGATGGCGCCTTTGCAACCCGGTTTACGAACAAGCGGACGTATCTCGCCGATTGGAACACCGATCCGTGGGAGCAGCCGTTCGAGTCTCGGTCCACGCCGGCCGAGATCAAGAAAGCGCAGGAGGGTGCGGACGGCTACTCGATTGATCTTTCACGCATGGACGAGGTCGTCGCCGAGTTGTGCGACCAGCTCGTACACAAGTTCTTCGAGTGTACGCGGTACACCAAGGCACAGCTCAACTACTGGAAGGATACGGCGTGGCATGCGACGACCGGTCACGCCCGCGACTGGCTGTCGATTCACTATTCGAGTCTCGAACCGCATGAGGGAATGACGGCTTTCGTCGAGAAGCGAAAGCCCGATTACGTGGGCATGCGCCGGCGAGCGGCCGATCCGAACGGCTCGAGCGAGTTTCTCTGGGGTCCGTACAGCCGCGAATGCCCGGAATGCGGGGCCAAGTGGCTGCCCCGTGAGTTCGAGCACTGCGGCAAGTGCGGCGCGGCTCTCCAGGCGCCGGTGGCGGCGTCGTAGGGGGTATTTTCGGTTGCGATGACCGCGAAGCGTCGAGCATTGGTTACGGGCGGCAGCCGCGGCATCGGCCGTTGCATCGCGGAGACGCTGGCCCGCGACGGCTGCGACGTGGGCATCTTCTATCGGGGAGATGCGGGAGAAGCCGGGTCGGTGATCGCTGGCATCGAAAAGCTCGGTCGCAAGGGCTGGTCGCGGGTCGGAGATGTACGGGATTCAGGGCAGGTTAACAACGCGGTCGAATCCCTCGTCGCGCAATGGGGCGGAATCGACATTCTGGTCAACAACGCCGGAATCGTCCGCGACAAGGTGATATGGAAGATGACCGACGACGAGTGGCGCGATGTGTTGGACGTCGATCTCACGGGCATGTTTCACTGCTGCCGCGCGGTCGTTCCCGCAATGCGCAAGGGCGGCTGGGGCGCAATCGTCAATATCTCGAGCATCAACGGGCTACGCGGCAAGTTCGGGCAGACCAACTACTCGGCGGCGAAAGCGGGTGTGATTGGATTGACCAAGGCGCTGGCGAAGGAGGTTGCAAGGTTCAATGTTACGGTCAACGCCGTCGCGCCGGGGTTCGTTGAAACCGAGATCGTGCAGTCGATGCCGGTTGAGGCCAGGGCGGAAACGTTGAAAGAGATTCTTCTGGGTCGTCCGGGGACGGTGCAGGACGTGGCCGAACTGGTGTCGTTTCTTTGCGGCGATCGAGCGCGTTTCATCACCGGCGAGGTGATCCGCGTGGATGGCGGACAGTACATCTGAGAAATGAAGAATGACGAATATCGAATGGCGAATGGGCCGGGGTGAATGACACCATGAGCCGATACGAATACTTCAACGTGGAAGTTCAGGACGGTGTCGCGGCGGTCACGATGAACCGCCCGCCGCTCAATGTCCTTCACAACCCGATGATGGGCGAATTCAACCGGCTGCTCGAGACCACGCTGTCGGACAAGAACCTGGCGGCACTGGTGTTGCGAGCGACGGGAAAGGCATTCAGCGCGGGCGTGGACGTTTCGGACCACACGGCGGACAAAGTGGCGGACATGATTCGCCTGTTTCACGGCATATTCCGGAAGCTGGCGGCGACGGACGCGCTGACCATCGCGGCGGTAAACGGCGCGGCGCTGGGGGGCGGTTGCGAGCTGGCCTGTTTTTGTGACATCGTTCTGGCATCGGACAAGGCGAAATTCGGTCAGCCGGAGGTTCAGGTCGGGGTCTTTCCGCCAGTGGCCGCCTGTGTCTTTCCGCCGCAGGTGGGGATCAAGAAGGCGATCGAACTCAACGCGCTCGGGGCAACCATCGACGGGAAAGAAGCCCACCGCATCGGACTGGTCAATCAGGTGTTCCCGGCCGAGGAGTTTGACAAAAAGGTCGGCGAATACCTGGAGGGAATCAAAAGGCTATCGCGGCCTGTCGTGCGACTCGCGAAGCGTGCGACCTCTTTGGTTGTTCGCAAGCAGATTCTGGAACAACTGGACGCGACGGAGGCGATATACCTGGACGAGTTGATGAAGCTGCAGGATGCCCACGAAGGCATCGCGGCATTCATGGAGAAACGTTCACCTGTCTGGGAACACGCATGAGGATTGTGCCGCCGGAAGCGGGAAGACGGATAAGATCAACATGAAAGCAGCCGTTTTTTACGGGTCGGGGAAGGGACTGAGGATCGAGGATGTTCCGGTTCCGAAGATCACCCCCGATCAGATTCTGGTCAAGGTGGCGGCGTGCGGCGTGTGCCACACCGACCTGCATTACCTCGAACACGGAGTTCCCACGTTCAAGAAGCCGCCGATCATCCTGGGACACGAGGCCTCCGGCATTGTTGATGAAGTCGGGGCTCAGGTCACGCAATTCAAGAAGGGGCAACGTGTTCTGATTCCGGCGGTGCTGACCTGCGGGCACTGTGCGTACTGCCGGATGGGGCGGGAGAACATCTGCAGCAATATGACCATGCTGGGCAACCACATCGACGGAGCCTACGCCGAGTACGTGGCGGTTCCGGCGAAGGATGTTCTGGAACTGCCCGAATCCATTCCGTTGCATGAGGCGTCGATCATCGCGGATGCGATTTCCACGCCATATCACGCGGTGAAGAACCGGGCCCGGGTTCGACCCGGCGACACGGTCGTGATCTTCGGATGCGGCGGCGTGGGGATCAATGCAGTGCAACTGTCGGCGGCTGCGGGCGGTTTCGTGATCGCCGTGGACGTCAACGAACGCAAGCTCGAATGGGCGAAGCAGTTCGGGGCGGCCGAGACGATCAACCCCAAGAGCGTGGATCGGGTGAGCAAGGCGGTCAAAAAGCTGACCGGCGGCGGCGCGGATATTGCCATGGAGGTGATCGGAAACCCGCGCACGATCGAAGAGGCGTTGGAGTGCCTGCGGGTCGGAGGCCGGCTGTGCGTCGTGGGGTACACGAATGAATCCATCTCCGTCGTGGCCGGCAAGATCATGTTCAAGGAGCTCGAAATTGTCGGTTCGCTGGGGTGTCGCCCGCTGGACTACCGTCCGCTGATTCGACTTGTCGAACTGGGGAAAGTGGATGTGAAAAAACAGGTGACCCACCGATTCAAGCTCGAAGACCTGGGCAAAGCCTTCGAAGCCATGAAGGAGGGCGTATCCCTGCGATCCATCGTGGTGCCATAGAGGTGTCATCGTGAGCACGGCCGTCAAGAGAGTCGAGATCGAGGCGCAGAAGCAACTCAGGGTGCTTTTGCGTGAACACTTTCTCGATTTGGATCGGGCTGCCCACGATACGGATCGCAAGGTCGCGTGGTGTACGTCGGTCGGCCCGTGCGAGATTCTGACGGCCTTGGGCTTCGAGGTGTATTTCCCGGAAAATCACGGCGCGCTGCTTGGCGCCAAGAAGCTCAGCCATCGTTTGATCCCCCGCGCCGTGGGCTTAGGGTACAGCGCGGAATCGTGCTCCTACATGACCAGCGACATCGGCTCGACCCTGGCCGATGCAAGTCCGCTGAAGGAGGCCTTCGGCATTTCCGGGCCGCCGAAACCGGACCTGCTGATTTACAACACGAATCAGTGCCGCGAGGTCCAGGACTGGTGGAACTTTTACGGGCGTCGTAACGGCGTACCGGTGATGGGTGTTTGTCCGCCGACGCACCTCGGCGAGGTGACCGCGGAACATGTAGCATTTGTCCGCGGATTACTCGTAACCCTCATCGAGCAGATCGAGTCACAGTTCGGCTTCCAGCTGGATGGGGATCGACTGCGGGAAGTGGTCGCACGATCGAGCCGGGCGAGCGCCCTTTGGCGACAGGTTCTCGACACAGCCCGCGCGCATCCGTCGCCGATCACTTTCTTCGACGCCATCATTCATATGGCCCCGGTGATTCTCATGCGCGGCTCGCAAACGGCGCTTGACTATTACGAGGGTCTACTGACGGAAATGCAAGATCGGGTCCGCGACGGACTTGGCGCCGTGCCCAGCGAGCGATTTCGGGTCTATTGGGAGGGGATGCCCATCTGGCCGAAGGTCCGCGAGCTTTCGGAGAAGTTCTTCGACCTTTCCACGGTCGTGGCGGCAAGCACCTACTGCAACTCGTGGGCGTTCGAGGACTACGACGGCGGCGATCCGTTGGCATGGATGGCCAGAATTAGCACCGAAATCTTCATCAATCGCGACGAGAACACCAAGCAGGCCTTCCTCGGAGACATGTTCGACCGGTTCGATATTGACGGCGCGATCTTCCACAACGCCCGGACCTGTCCGAACAACACCAACTGCCGATTCGGCATGCCGCAGCGAATCCGAGAGGAATACGGGGTCCCGGTGCTTGTGGTCGACGGGGACCTGAGCGATATCCGGTTTTTCTCCACGGCCCAGACGATGACCAACATCGAGGCGTTCATCGAGCAGTTGGAGGAAAACGCGCGATGAACGAACCTCTTTTTGTCGGCATTGATGTGGGGTCGTCGGCCACCAAGTGCGTCATCCTCGACGGGGGCGGTTTGTTGGTTGGTCATCATGTGGTGGCGTCGGGGTTCGATTACGCAGAATCCGCGGAATCGGCCCTGGCCCATTCTCTGCTCCAGGCGGCGGCGTCGCGCGACGACATTGCCGGTTGCGTATCGACCGGTTACGGGCGACAGAGCATTTCCATCGCGGACCGGCAGGTGACGGAAATCTCGTGTCACGCCCGGGGTGCGCGGGAGTGGTATCCGCAGGTGCGCAACATCGTCGATATCGGCGGGCAGGACACGAAGATCATCCGTCTTACGGACGAGGGGAAGCTGGCCGACTATCGCATGAACGCCAAGTGCGCCGCCGGCACGGGTACGTTTCTCGAATCCATTGCGCTCAAGCTCGGTGTGACCCTGGAGCAACTGGACGAGCTGGCGATGAAATCCAGCGCGGACACGGTGATGAACAGCTATTGCACGGTTTTTACGGGAACCGAGGTCATCGAACGGATCAAAGAGGGGCAGGCCCGAGAAGACATTGCCATGGGGCTGTTCCGTTCCATCGCCACCCGCGTGTCCGAAATGATGGCGGCTCGAGACGGCCCGGTCAGCGCCACAGGCGGAGTGGCCGCACACTGCCGGGCGCTGATCCGCGCGTTGGAGGAAGTGTTGGAGTCGGGAGTGTTCTTGCCGCCCATGCCGCAACACGCGGGCGCCTATGGGGCGGCCTTGATTGCGTTGGAATCGACACAGACGGAAAGGAGTTCGGCGGGTCATGTTGCACGCGGGTGAGCTGGGTATTCAGCCGCCGGGCGCCCTGGGCGTGGCTTTTTTCATGCACGCCAACGCCGAATGCTTCATCGGTCGCGGCGGCGACGGCATTACGCAGCCGCTGAAGACCGCAGGCGCACTGAAGTTGCTCGACGGGGGCAAACTGCGGTCGGTGTCGCTGGAAGGCCGCATCTTCGCGAACCTTCTCGAAGCGGACGCCATGAACCGCATGCCCGAACTGCTCTTTATCTGCTGCAATCCGAACCAGCTCGCCTTGGTCACGCAGGACCTGACTCGGTTTCTGGAGAACCTGGCGGAGCGGAACAAGCTATCGTCGCCGGAGGATATCCGTCGCCATGTTCCGATTCTCCTGGTGCTGCCGAACGGGGTTCTCGCCGAACAAGCCGTCCGAACCTACGAAGAGCAGATCAACGAATCGATGTTGATGGGTCGCCTGCCTGGAGTGACCGAGGCCATGGTTCCGGCGTTTTTCGATCGGTTGGTGCGCGGCATTTCATTACAGGCGGGCGGTCGCCGCGGCAGCGGTTTGGACACCGTGTACGTGCATGAGCGGAAAGGCTCGCTGCTGTTTGCGGGCGGCGGAGACGCCGAGCGCGACCGGGTCGAGGCGATCCTTCGCACGCACGACTACCCGTTCCAACATGCCCGCGGCGTACCCGGCACGCGGATCGAGTTTGACAAGGCCATGATCTCCATCGTGCTCAACGTGGGCGGGCTGATTCACATGGTCAAGCCCAATGGGGAGCTGATCGATCTGCGGATGGGTGATCTGTGCAAGGATTCGTCCAAGACCGATTTCGTACATCGCATCACGCGAGCGGTCTTCGATGTCGGGAAGTCGGCCGGCGCCTATCCGCCCGAGGCCGGGTTCGACGAAGTCTGGGCCGGGCATCGGGCGACGATCATGTCTCACGCCGAACATGTCACCAGTTCGCTCAAAACGTTTCGAGACGCGCTATCGGACGGACTCAACAGCGTCAAACTCTTTTCCAATGAGGAATGGATCCTCACCCCGTTGTCGCGCTACGCCGCCAATGCAGGGATGTACGCCGAAGAGGCTCTGTTCATGGCATTGAAGAAAGACGTGCAGGCGGCCATGGCGCGGGCGATGCGTTCTCGGGACAGCGGGGGCGACGGCAAACATTCGGGAGCAGTTTCCATGAATCTCACCGCACAAAGAAACATAAGCCTTGAGCTGTTCGAGGCCGGTCCGGAAAACATCGTCGCCGTCGGGACGATGTTGGACAATGAACACCTCATCAAGCTCGAAATCAACATCTACCTGCCCGACGAGCAGATCACCCGCAGCAAGCTGAACATGATTCGCGTGCCATTCCCGGTCTGCCGGGAAGTGGAGAACGTGGCGGAAAAGCTCGTAGGTTTGCGCATCGAGCGCGGCGTGCTCAGCCAGATCGTTCGTCGGGTCGGGGGTCACGTGGGATGTTCTCATATCAAGGAATTGGCCACCAACATTGTCTATTTTGTTGCGTCGTATCTCATCCGCCGTCGGGCCGGCTTCGATCCCGCGAGCCTGGGTTTCATCAACAAGCCTGCCGACGAGAGGTTTGCCCTCACCAAGGGGTTGTTGAGTGACTCGTGCCTGGCCTATTGCCAAACCACGCCGCAGGGACTCGATGAGCAGATCGGCATCAAGCGGATGGGGGCGGAGCACACCCATCCCGCGCCGCTGGGCGATTATGAGCGCTCGCTGGGGTCGATGTTGACCGATCGCATTCAACGCTATGGCGACCGGACGTACCTTCGCGAGCGGCGCGGGCACGAGACGCATTCCATGACCTGGAACGAATTCGGGCGAGAGGTGTTCCAGATCGCCCGGCAGTTGATCCACGAAGGAATCCGACCCGGCGATCGCATTGTCATGGTCTCTGAAAACCGGTCAGAGATGTTCCAGTTCGAACTAGCGACCGTGATCATCGGCGCGGTCACCGTTCCCGTGTATGCGGGATACCTGCCGCGACAGCTTGCCTACCTCCTCGGTCACGCCCGCCCCAAGTGGGTGATCGTGTCCGGGAAACACCAATTGGGCAAGATTGAAAAGGACCGGCATCCCTGCGTGCGGCGTTACTTTTGCATGGACTTTGACGTCGACTGTGATTCGTGGGGCGCGGAGGAGTACAGCCGCTTGGTGGGCGACGGAGGGGCGTCCGCGACGGAGCTTGACGAGAGAATCCGCGCGGTCCAGCCGGACGATCTGTGCGTGCTGATGTACACCTCGGGCACGACGGGAATGCCGAAAGGCGTCCGTCTGATGCACCGCAACCTTCTGTCCCAGCAGAAGGCCATCGGCCTGCTCTGGGACCTCAGCGAAAAGGACACGGTGATGGGCTACCTGCCGTGGCACCACAGCTTCGGGGGGCTGTTCGAGCGATTCCTGACGCTCTACCACGGTTGTGAATACTGCCTCGACGATTCGCGGGGCAAGGACCTGGACCGTTTGATCGAGAACTGGAGAGTGTACAACCCGTCACTTTTCTTCAGTGTTCCGCGCGTACACGATCTTCTGCTGGCGCGCTGCCGCGAGAACGCCGAGGTCGATCGAACGGTGTTGGGCGGCCGGTTGCGGTTTGTCTTCACCGCCGGCGCCCCGCTGCCGGCGCCAGTGGGAACCGGATACCGCCAGCGAAACATCCCCGTCATGGAAGGCTGGGGCCTCACGGAGACTTCCCCCTGTGTGACCCTTACGGCGTTGGACAACAAATGGAAGAGCGGCCTGGTGGGCTTTCCCATTCCGGGCGTAAGTGTCCGTATCGATGCCGACCAGGAGATTCTGGTCAAGGGGCCCAATGTCATGGAGGGCTACCTGGACGATGAAGAAGCGACGGCGCATGTCATTGACGAAGGCGGGTGGTTCCACAGCGGCGATCTCGGTGAGTTCACCAAAGAAGGGCTGCGGATTTACGGCCGAAAGGACGGGGCGTTCAAACTGACGACCGGCGAAAAAGTCCACCCCCAGCGCATCGAAAACGTTTTGATGAATGAGTCGCCTTACATCAGTCTCGCCCTGGTAGTCGGGAGCGGGCAGGACTATGTCGGCGCGGCAATCTTCCCGGCCATGAGCCTAGTGCGCGAATGGGCGGATCGGAAAGGCGTTTCCGCGGAGAATCTGGTCGAGTCGGCGGCGGTGAAGGAGTTCTTCGCGGAGGAGCTGGCCCGGATCAACCCCAATATCGAAGTGAAATTCCAGAGGGTATGTCGGGCGGTGCTGATCGGAGAGGAGCCGTCGCTCGCCAACGGTGAGCTTACTCCCTCGGGCAAGGTCGTGCGCCGCGCGGTCATGGACCACCACGCGGCGAAGATCGGCAAACTGTTCTCACCGGATGCCGAGCGTGAGGTCATCGTGATCCATGAAGCCCAGCTCCAAGAGGCGTAATCAGGCATGAATCGAAACGGCTTTCCACAAGTCGTGATCATTGGCGCGGCGCGGACTCCAATCGGAGTCAAGTGCGGCACGCTGAGCGAGTTTGCGCCGGAGGAACTGGCCGCCCTCGCTTGCGAGGAGGCGATTCGGCGGAGCGGAGTCGATCGAGATCGAATCGACACCGCCATTGGCGCGAACGTGTATCAGTACACCGCGCCCGGTGCGCAGGATATTTATTTCCCGCGGAACGTCGCCTTGCGGTGCCGACTACGCGAAGAGACGCCGGGGCTGATGGTGCAGCGGATCTGCGGCTCGGGACTGCAGACCATCATCAACGGATTCCAGCAGATCGCGCTCCCCGAGGCCGTTGACGACGCCAAGATCGTGATCTGCTTCGGTGCGGAGAGCATGTCGCGCACGCCGCAAGTGATTCGATCCCACAGACTTCGCAGCAATTTCTGGGAGTTCGCCGAGGGCGGCGCGTTGGAGGACACCCTTCTGGCGGGTCTGAACCATGACCTTGCCCATACAAGCATGATGCTGACCGCGGATGAGTACGGCTCGCGGATGGGCGTCACCCGGCACGAATGTGATGAGTTTGCGGCTCAGTCCCACGCGAGGGCACGCGCCGCCTACCGGCAGTCGCACCTCAACGGCGGTGACGTCCTGCGGGGGATGTTCGCTTTGGATGCAACCGACCTGCGGGGGCGCGAAGTGCATCTGGCCCGAGACGAGTGCGTTCGCCAGACCGATATCGAGACCCTCGCAAAACTCTCTTCGCTTACGCCGCATGGCCTGGTGACCGCCGGCAATGCGAGCGAGATCAGCGACGCCGCCGCCGCCCTCATCCTTGCCGATCGGAGCGAGGCCGAGCGCGCCGGGTGTTCTTTCCGCTATGCCATTGCCGGTTATGGCGTTTGTGGCGTGGACCCACTTGTGATGGGACGCGGCCCCGTGCCGTCGATTCAGCAGGCGTTGGG
>CAZYEX010000146.1:0-1604 GCA_964646605.1 uncultured Phycisphaera sp.
GGGGCAAGAAAGTACGGGACAAAAGAGAAACAATCCTATAAATAAACATGGGAAATTCTACTTTAAGGAGAGCTTCTCATGTGGCCAAGAACTCGCAAGACCCCAAAGACGTCATCGCCCTCGGAAAGTTTGGAGCAAAAGTTGAAGCGGCATCCGGGATTGGAGTCCCATTTTGAAGCCTTCGTCACGATCGTGGAAAACCAGGATGGGAGCTTGGAAAAAGCCGATGATGCCGAAGGGGCCATTCTGCAGGAGGTTCGGAAGCTGAGTCGGCACTGCCTGACCGAGTGGGCCCAACAGCAGGCCGACCGGAAAGCGGCGGAGATGCCGCAGCTGAACCCAGCGGCGTCTAAGGATAAAAAAAAACGGTAAGCTGGCATAGCCTGTTTGGAGAGATCGAGGTCCTGGAACAGCGGTTTCGCCACGGTCGCCGAGGGCCGAGCCTGCGCCCCTTCGTGGTCTCGGCCCAAGTGAAGAACCACGGGTATTCGCAACTGTTAGAGCGGGCCACGGTCGATTTTGGAGCGGATGGGGCCTTCGCTCGAGCTCCCCAGAAACTGAAAGAACATTATGGCATTGAGATCCCGATCAGTGCGGCCCAACAGATTACCGAAAAGCATGGGGCCGAGATCTTGCAGTTCCAGTCCGGGAATCGGAAGACGGAAATCCCCCTGGCTCCTGGCGTGGCTTGTGTCATAGCCGAGTTGGATGGCAGCATGGTTCCGATCGTGAAAACGGCCGAGCCCAGCCCGGAGCGAGAAAAAGTCGATCGGCGCCGGACTCGGCAACTGGAGTGGCAGGAGGCCCGCTTGGCGATGGCTCACGAGGCCGGTTCGGTGACTCCCCGTTTTGCCGCCACCCTGGGCGGGGTGGAGCAGGCCGGCAAGCAATGGCTCGACTGCGTCCTGCGGGCCGGAGCTGGAACCGAGACCTTCGTTCATTGCGTGGGGGATGGCGCCACGTGGATTTTCCACCAGATGGAACTGCAGTTTGGAACGCAAGCCCGCTATCTGGTCGACTTCTCTCATTTGAGCGAATACTTAAGTGCCGCGGCCGACTCATGTGCGGCTGACTCGAAGCAGGTCTGGTTGCGGAACCAGCAACAGCGCCTGAAAGAGAATCACTCCGATCAGGTTGTCGATGAGTTGGCCGGCTTCCTGGAAAGGGAAAAACCGCTCAGCGGCGAAATGCCTGTCACCGCCTGCTACCGCTACCTCGTCAACCGCCCCGGCCAGTTTGACTACCAGGGGGCGCTGGCGGCAGGCTTGCCCATCGGATCCGGGGAGATTGAAAGCGGTCATCGTTATGTGATCCAAGCGCGGTTGAAAATTGCTGGCGCTTGGTGGAAAGAAGACAATGCCGAAAAGATGCTCGCTCTGCGAGTCTTGCGCGCCAACCAGGATTGGGAGCACTATTGGCAAAATCGAAACCAAAAAGCAGCCTAATTCTGCCCGTCAGTTTTAATTGCACCCAGGCTGTGCGCGCGGCTTGACTGTCATGTCAATGTCCAGTATGAGAGCCACACCCCATCATAAATGGCCAGGATGTTGGGATGATTGAGCCGCCCCGCCGCTCGCGCCTCCTGCTCGAAGCGACGGAGCCGG
>CAZYEX010000147.1:0-76458 GCA_964646605.1 uncultured Phycisphaera sp.
TCCCGACGATCCGCGACTTGGTATCCTTGCTTCATGGTGGTGGCTCCTTAAAGAATTCACAACCCTACCCGCCTACACAACGGATAGGATCGAGCCGCCACCATCTTTTTCAACCTTCAACTACGAACGGGACATGCTCTCGGCGGAATAAGCATCACTGTTCACCGAGTTTCGTATTTGATCCACAAGGGCGACATACCCGCGGGAATGGTGGTTCGTCATTGCTGTCCGGGCGGGGAAAACCGGGCTTGTGTTAATCCAGATCATCTTATTTTGGGATCAAAGGGAGACAACAACAGGGATACTGTGTTGCGGGGGAAAGGTGGTCGGGGCGGTCCGAAGCCCCAGGCCAACGCTCCTCTCCGAATCGAAACCGCCTCCCTCGCGTCCGATGGTTTCATATACGAACTGGCACGTAAGCACCGAAGTTCTTCCACGATTGCTGCGCGGACAGGCCTACCTCGTGAACACGTGGTCACTGTGTTGGAGGCAATCTGCGATAATCGAGGCCGACGCGAGGCAAGCAGTTTGGAGTCGCGCTTTTGGTCGAAGGTCAACAAGACCGAGAGCTGCTGGTTGTGGACGGCGATGACCATTGCCGGTTACGGGCGAATCCGAATGGGTGGCAAACTTGTCGGCGCTCATCAAGTGTCCTGGAGACTTCATCGTGGACCTGTCCCCAACGCCCTAGTCGTTTGCCACAATTGTCCCGGTGGGGATAACCCGAACTGCGTCAACCCGAATCATCTATTCCTGGCCTCGCAAACTGAGAACCTACGGGACGGAGCAAGGAAAAGGATGCGAAAACAACCTGAAGCGAACCCCGAAGAAATGGGGGAGTCGTAGCGAGCGCACTTCTATGCCGCGAACCGCGCGCCAATAAGGCGACCTCGCCAAGGCGGGTGGCAGCCCGCATCGGGAACGAACCGAGGCGAGCGCGGTCTCGCTGACCAGAGAACGCCAACGCGTAGGGCATCGGATGATCGACAGAACAGATTCGATGGGTCTTACCCCCCTACCAAAACAACGTCCGATAGTCGAGTAAGACATAACATACATTATAGGACCTTAGAAATCCTGTTACTAGGAGGTTCCCTTGCGGTCGCTGAGCGCCAACTATGTCTTTCAACACGTGGGGTTCGCTCCGTTGGGCATTCGGCTCGGTTACCCGAGCGGTCTTTGCCGCCTGTCGCGGGCCAAGGAACCTAGGAGTATCGCCCCGAGTGTGAGGTTGCGTCCGCCGCGGGTGAGCTCGTAGAGGTCGCGCTGTTTGGGTCTGATCAATCCGGCGAGCCGGAGGTGATTAATGTGGTGGTAGAGCGGACCGACTTTCAGGCCCGTCGCGCGTCGAACCGCCTGGTAGGTCGCGGGTCCGTCCAGGAGTCGCTGGAGGATCCGGAGTCGCTGTGCGTGTCCGAGGGCATTCCAGGCTCTCCAAACGCCCGGGGGCGAAAACCGAGTGCGCCTCAGCCGTAACCCTGCGGCAGGGATCTTGCCGTGCCGCGACTGGCCGACGACGGCCTCCCATGACGGTCCGCTGGTCCA
This sequence comes from uncultured Phycisphaera sp., assembly GCA_964646605.1. Taxonomy (GTDB): domain Bacteria; phylum Planctomycetota; class Phycisphaerae; order UBA1845; family UBA1845; genus SBAX01. The sequence goes on from CAZYEX010000147.1 coordinate 1,546, forward strand.
CCATCGGGCAATCGTTTCATTCAGCGTCCCACTCCGTTCGCTGATGACCAAGCTCGCCACGAATCCGTCCCTCGTTGGAACGCTTCGGATGTTTCGCCGCTTGGCCGGTGTTTTCGCCCTGGACCGCGCGGACCGTGGCTTTCGCGCTCCCAGGGACGTGCGGGTCTTTTTCAAGGCACGAGCCGCCCTTCCTAACCTAGACATGACGGAGTCTCCAAGTTGGCCGAAGTCGGTGCGCCGTGATCACGCGCACCCTTTCCAGGATTCCCAAGCCCACGTGTCCGTCGCAAGAGCACCCCGCCTCCCCGCGTGGCCGGCAAGGCTACACTCGTTCGAGGTCGGCACGCCGCTCTTCATCGTCCATCAAGCGCGCCACCAATGAACGCCGACCGAGCCGCTTGCTCGGGCGCCGTTGGGACCCATCCTCCCATCGCCCCCCCTGCTTCCCCCGTTCCCAGGGCGCTTCGCGTTCGTCTCGATTGTCCAATTACATACCAACTATTATCTTATCGTATTATGTTATTATAGAACATGCTATCATGTGCATCCCGGTCCCGACCCCAGGCAATCGCATCTAAAATTCCAACCATCACAAACCGCTCGCACGACGCTGAGAACGTCGCTCGCGCCGAGGTCCCCGAGCGGGAGTTCATGAGCCGTCCTTGGGTCGAACCGCGTTCCAGTACGCGCCAGCGGGGTTTTGCAAATTGAGATGCGATTGCCCCGGTCCCTACCCACCATCTGGGGTGCCGGTAGTCCTTGGGCTCTGCGATGGCTGCCACCCCGTCAAAGCTTGACCGTCGCGAGAACATCTCCGTTCCCTCCCCGCCCAGTGGGAGGGAATTACACCCGCCGAGGGCTTGTCTTACACGCCGAAAGGCCGCTGCGCCGCTGGCCGTTGCTCAGTTCTGGCTCAAGCGGCTGAACATCCAGGGGGGTCAAACCGTCGCGACACAGGCTGAGGATGCAAGAAGGATGTGTCAGATTCTCGGCGTTGATTTTCCGGCACTGTTCACGGAGGCCAGAAGAGCAATCCCTCAGCCGAAGAGTTGGGCGGATGCCGAAGAACCTGATCCGCCGGCCGTCTCGACGGAGCCGATCGACGACGACTCGCAACCCGAAGAGGAGCCGAGCGCGGCTGAGTTTGGCGATGGGGACGTCATGACGGAGGAATCGGCATTCGCCGAAGCCGTCTGACCCTCCGCAGGTGGGCATTCCCGGCGCGTCCTGCGCTGGGTTGCCCGCCGGTGGTTTTTTTTGAATGGTTCAGATGCGTCCGACAGGCCGCTCCAATCTCTACGCAATTCCAAACGACAAGGGCAGAGCGTGCTTTCAGTCGCATATCTCGCCCATGACTAAGGGACTACACTGCGTTGCTGGAAGTGAGCGATGTCCCTAAGATCAATTTGACGGTTGCGATCGTAATCATAGCACTCGCACCCGTTGCTCAGCGATGCCTCCGGGCCGGAGACGCAAGAGCCCAGCGCGCCCACATCGGCCTTGGTCGCGATGGGAGAGCGGTCGCAGGCGTTACGCGACCGCACTTCGATTGTGACCGAGTCGCTTCCCATCATTCCATCTGAATCCGTAGCCGATACCGTGAGAGTGTGCATGCCTACCGAGAGCCTAGTCAGTAAGGTCTCAACGCCATTTCCGAGGAACCCATCGAGGCTGGAGTCCCAGACAATCCTATCGTCAGAAAGCGCCCCATCCTCGGGGTCGATGGCAGCCACTGCGGCCAAAATTGGGGCACCTTCCAAGGCAACAGAACCATTAGCCGGCACCAATAGGGCCATTTCTGGAGACTTCCTGTCGGCATTGTTAAGTCCTGAAACCTCCGCGACCGTCGTATTCATGCCGTCCGTACAGGTGAGGCGGAAAGATGCCCCACCGGGCGCACTCCCGGGCAGCTCGGCTCGCCGAATCACCACATCGCTTCGGCTGCTCATTGACACAATTGGCGTCACGACCCCGGCGTTCGCGCGCATGTAGTCTAGGGAACAGAGAACAGGATCGCCGTCCTGATCCGATGTGCTCCAATCGACCGAGATTTCTTTTCCGAGCACCTCTCCCTGTTGGGGTGTGACAAACGCGACCTCTGGCGGATTCGGCGATCGTGTTCGCGTGGCCAGAACCTGCCCCGTAGAGGAGAGCGCTATCTCGATGCGATGTACCAGTTCTTTACCGGCTCCTGTGCTCTCGGGAACGACTAACTGAAAGAGATGCAGGTTGTCCTGCTCAGAAGGATGGTCGCCGTCAGAAACCGTGGTCCACGGCGAGAAGTACTCTTGATGAAAGGGTAGTTCACCGTTGGTGGCAGAGAACAGTCGCACAAGGTGCGTACCATCGGGAAGAAACGGGCCAGTCTCCTCACCCTCGACGAGGAGCGCGGGCTCAAGTGTTGTGCTGTTCGTTGTATCATCCCATGTTCCCAAAAGCATTAACCCACGTGCAGTTTCGTTGTGTACACGCGAGGCAGCCGGGAGCGTCAGCCTATCTAATAGTCCGGTGTACTCCGACTTCTTTATCCAGTGATAATCAGAGCCGTAAACGCATTTGCGCATTAGGCTTGCACGATTCTGTCCCATATAATTCGGGCATAGTGGATTCGGTGGCGAGCATCGTGGACCTGGCGGCGATACTCTCGGCACATTGTTGATCAAATATGGTACTCCAAATGAGTACACATCTACACCAATATCATCATCACCTATCTCTCCGACCGTGGGATCCACCCCGCACTGACCGGTTGTGGGCACTTCAGGTCCGTTGTGGCCCTGTCCTAAATATGTATGACCCAATTCGTGGGCAACGAATTGGCCGGTCATGGAATCAGACGACTGTACGCCGACCGTCGCGCATTCTCTGTACAATTTATCAGAACAAAAATCCGGTTCCCAAGCGCAAGCGGTAGCTGCCCCCGTGCAACCATCATCGGGCGAAACAGCGTACCAACCCTGAATCCGGCGAACGGATGCCCTGTGACTCCGGGCTCGAAGGGCTAACTTGTTTATACAACATAGATCGAATCTCGGCTCATTAACACAGGTAGAACAATCCACAGGGTACCTATCGATGATAAAACGATCCAAAACCTGGCGTACGCCAACAGGATAGACTTGCAAATATCGCAGCAACATTGTGACCGAGAGGAACCCCGGCCGGAGACACAGGCCGTCGCCGCGATCGACGGGTACTTGAATAATCGTCGGTGCATAGACGGGGTCAACAAATTGCAGTTCAGCCTTCGAAACTTCCCGAGTGTTAGAAGCTTTGGAAAAGATACTCTCGGGAACCCGTGCGTAGGTCGCTGATTGCTTGACAGGCTGCATGGGATCGGGAGAGGATATCTCGCGCCGCGGCGTCGTGCACGGATTGACCTCGGCAACGATTTTTTGGAGGGCAGCGATTTCGGCGTCCGTAAGGCGAACGAGGAAGTTAAAGCTATCGTCTTCGTTCTCGCGGTTCGGACCCTTCTGGCCGAACGCTGGGGTTTCGCGCGGACCGCCGATGGAACCAAGAGTCCTAACTTCGGGGGGGTCCCCATCAAAATAGAGGTGTAACACGACGTCCCAGTCTGGGTCCGCATCGCTTGGCGTGCCAGCGCGTTGCACGAACACCCTGACAAAAAAAGACTTGCCGATTACAAGCTTAAACGGATGGCGCGCCGCGTTTCGGAAGAGGGTCTGTCCCCACTCGACAGAGTGAATTGACAAATCGAAATTCGTACCCGGATCTGTCGGCGTATAATCTGGCACGCAACTGAAAGCGCTCGTTGTTCCTTCTGGGGTTGTAACCGTCGCCGTGATATTCTCCGCAGGCAAGTTGCCCAACCACAGAAACTTGCCATCGGCCAGCGTCGTGGTTCCGAGGTACGACTTGCCCTCGTCCTCGGGGTCGGCATAGATGTCCACGAGGCTGCCGTCCGGAGCCACGGCTTCACCCAGCACGAGATTCCGTTCCCGCCACACGACCACCGCGGGCGGCTCCACTGCGGCGGGGGCAACAACATTGATCCCGCGTCCGCCGTTTTGCGTGATGACGTTCTGCCGAATTGTTGCTAGCGCTCGCGGCTCAACGACTATGGCGTCTTCTCTGCTGTTCACGATCGTATTGAAAGAGCCGTCTCCGTTCGCGTCGCGACCTACAACATTCGCGCGCGCTATGCCGTAATGAAGTCCCAATTCGTCAGGAATGATTACGACTCCGTTCGTTGTGGGAAGTGGCGCTCCGGCGCTGCTTTCGCCAACGACATTGCCCTGAACATGATTCATAGAACCACCGACTACGATCCCCGTTGTACCGCCTCCAATGCGGTTTTGTGAAACGGTTGCCCCCCATCCGTAGTGCGCGATATCGACCGCAGTAGCATTATCAATGAACGTATTGCCCATTACTATGGCTTGATCCATTCTGACTCCGAAGGTGCTGTCGCGAATAGTATTATTTGGGCCGATCTGCACAACCCTGGGAGGGACGGTTCCACCGAACGCAATGGCAATTTGCACATGCTTGTGCAATGCGGCGTCTTCGCAAACTGCGGGGAGACATCCTTGGAAAAAATTGTCGTGAATCCACACGGTTGCAGGAGCCTGTAGTCCGGAGGTAAATGCCTCAATTCCAACCAAGTTGTCATAAAATGCGTTGTTCCAAATCTCCGTGTATCCGCTCCCTGACCCAATAAGAATAGCCTGGTAGCAGGCGCGAAATATGCAATCGTGTATCAGGGTATTTGTCAATCCCGGATTATAAACAGACCTTACGTAGATGCCACTAAAAGGCCATCCTTCAAAGGTACATCGGGTGATCTCTGTATTTGAACCTTCAACGGCCAGCGAGGATCCTTGGATTATGCCCCCGTGCCCGTTTGTGAACACGCTGTCTATGATCCTTCGATTGTTGCCCAGAACGTTGAACGTGACTCCATAAAACGTGACGCGGTCGATGACTCCATCGTCTCCTGATATCCTAACAACGCCAAGGTGCTCGTTGGTAATTGTGAGGTTTCGCAGCACATTCCTATCGCCATCAACGAAAAGCCTACCGTGGGGCTCTTGCAAGATGATCCGGGTCGACTCGGCGCCGGTGATTACCAAATCGTCGGAGGCGAATCGTACATCGCGGTCCACGGGAATGTCATCGCTTATGGAAAAGAGTATAGTTAGGGCCCGAAGGTGCCGCGAGGAGAGCAGGGATGCATCGCCGAAGCCGGTCCATGGTTCGCCGCATAAATGGAAGAGCTCCGACGAGTCGACCGTCACTTGGGAGTGCGAGAACTCACACCGATCATGGTCTTCATTACAGATTTCGAGAGCAAGGCACGGTGGACACCGGGATTCGCAAGAAGCAGAGGCGCACCTCTCTGTGCCGTTGCAGAACCGTCCGTCGTTGCAATCTTGCGACGATTTACATCGACATTGGCCGTTGTCGCAAAAGCAGCCTCCTAACAGGATCGTACCGTCGCAGCCGTCGAGGCAATCGTCGTCCGAAACACAGCTGATCGCGGTGGCGACTGCGGTCGTGTGCACGGTCGTAGCGCGCCGCGTTCCTTCTGTTGCTAGCTGGTTGGGATTCGCGTGATCAAGTGCCGTTTCGCGAGCAGTGAGAGTGTCCTGTCGCAAGGGGCTGAGGGGCGATGAAGTTTGCAGCACTTCACCGACGGCGGGGACGTTCGCCGGACACTGGGTGGTGGCACAAGTGGTGCCTGTCCCTTGGGGAAGTCCGGGACAATCCTCGGAAGGAAGGTCGGTGCAAACTCCGGCCTGGCAACAGGCCTGCGGATCGACTCCGGCGAAAATTGGTATCTCGATGCCTAAGACGACCAGCGTAACCAACGCCGTGAATGAGCTGAGCCTCTGTCGAGTGCCTGGAAACATTCTCGCCCTCCCGCTGCCCGATTGCGGTTTCTTTCCGCGCGCGGAAACCCCGACAAGGGGGCAACCCACGGACATTATACCCGTTTTGAGGCTCCCGATTCAATCTGCCCGTTCGGGTAGGGGCCGGCAGGGGTCGGCGTCACAATTGTGGATAGGGTTTCAGGCGGCCAGGGGGCGTTTACGGAAGCCGCACCTCGGCACTGGCCCGCGTATAGGGCATGTTCGACGGCGGAATACTCTTCTTGCCCTCAAGCCGCTCGTGCAAGGTCTTCCCATCCACTATCCGGTAGCAGACGACATTCGGCCCATCAAATTTGGGGTCTTCGAAGACCGCCGATTCGCCGGTAGGCCCGGTCAGCTGGCTAAGGTTGTGTCCGGGCAACGTCGCCCGTGGCCCCTTTTCATCCCGTTTTTGGGGTTCCTTGTAGGTCGGACGCAGGGGCAACTCCCTCTTGCGTCCGTGCTGCCGGAGGCCGTGCGGCTTCGTAGCCTTCCAGCGATCGTGCCAAGAGGACGGCGTTGCGCGCGATCACCTGGTATTGGAGCGTAAAGGCCCAGGCATGAACCGGGAAGAGGACCAGCGAGGCGATCGCATGGTTGCCGCTGCCAAGGCCGCGCAGCGCGGCAGCGCCGGTGGCGACGGCGGCGAGGAGGCTGAGGATCGCCAAAGGCAGAGCGCGGATGAAGCGGCGTTTCAGTCCCTTGGCCTCGATCAGAGCCGCACGGTCGAGGTTGCCGAGGTGAACCGCCTGGGTCATCACCTTCCCCGTGACCGTCAGATACGTGAAGCCCAGCACTTGGGTCAGACAGCTACAAAGTCCGCCCAACACGGCGACGAGGACATGACGGTGCGTCCCAGCCTCCGCGGCGTACATGCCCAACCCGGCGGCCAACGAAAACAGGAGAAGGTTGGCGACAGCCAGAGAGGCGAAGATCCGGGGCATGGGCCATAGGGACCGTCGTCCCCTACCGACTCCCGACGGCCGACTGCGTCAGGGGCGACTCGATTCCGTGGGTATCAACTGGGCGGTCATGTCCTCATGGTCCTTGGTCAGTTGTTCGATCCGCCGGGTCGAAAAGCGGACGTTGCTCTGATCCGCGGTCTCGTCTTGGGTGACGGCGCGATAGAGTTCGAGGGCCCGATCGCGGTCGTGGAGGCGATAATCGTAGACCACGGCGGCCTGAAAGCGGGCGGGATGGGGAGTTGCGGAATCCCACGTCCAGGCACGCTCATACCACTTCACCGCGAGTTGCTCCTGCTCGGGGAGGTACTCCTTGTGGATTTCGCCGAGGAAGAAGGCGGCATCGTCGATCTTGTCGCTGCTGGGAAACTGCTCGACGAGTTTGCGGAACACATCGGCGGCTTCGATCATCGTCTTTTGGCGGTAGAAAATGGGAACCCCATGCCCGCCCTTGCGCATCAATTCCAGCCCTCGTTCGTACAGGGCGTCGGCCTCCGGAATCTGATCCGTGGGGCGCAAACGGTCGGAGGCGATCTCGCTGTCCACCAGGTAGCGGAAGGTCTTGACCTTGGCGAACCCTGCGAACTCGAACTCGGCCCACTCCTGCTTGGCGGCGTAGCCGTGGTCACGGTAGTAGTCGCGTAGTTCCTCCAAACCCCGGCGGTATTCGGCGCGATGGGCCAGCACGGTTTCGACCAGATCGACTTCCTGGCGCTCGACGACGGCGAGCGAGGCACCCGGCGCAGAACCGCCGCGTTTTGCGTTCCCGCCCGCTACCTGCGCATCCTTGGGGACCTTCGCTTCACCCCACATGGGGTCTACATTGCATGCGGCAACAAACATCGTGAGGACGATGGGAAGGACTCGGGGCGAAACAAACGCAACGAAACGGGCTTGGTTCATCGGAGGCCTCTCCGTGGCTAAGACTCTTGGACCTTGTCGCAAGGTCGTTCCCTCGACCTGGGATTAGAACGGAGGAGGTCCGTCTTGTCAAGCTATTTTCGCGCCGGTCTCGGCAATTACCATTTCGCCTCCTCGAAGGCGCCGAGGCGTGGGGCGGGGCGAACGGGTCGCGATTTGAGGATGGCGTTGGCGAGAGTCAGGTCGCCCTTGGTTGTGATTTTCAGGTTCGAGGAGTCGGAAACCACGATGGAAACGGGATGGCCGGAGCGCTCCACAAGCTGTGAATCGTCGGTGATGTCGGCGTCGCCCGCGGGGAGTTTGGCATAGGCGGCGATCAGGACGTCCTTGCGGAACACCTGGGGCGTTTGGGCTTCGTAGAGGCCTGCGCGGCTGGGAGTCTCCTCGACCAGCATGGTTGGACCGACGCGCTTCACCGTGCCGACGATCGGCGCGGCGAGGATGGCCGCCCCGGTTTTCACAGCCTCGGCGAATACGGCGTCAATCTGAGCCGCGGTGACGCAGGGACGGACGGCGTCGTGAATGGCCACGAATTCGGCGGTCTCGGAGATGGTTTTTAGGGCCGCAGCCACGGAGTCGCAACGCCTGGCGCCCCCTTCGACCAATTGGACGCCCATGAAGCCTAGGTTGGCCCCGTAGCTCGTTTTGGTGGTGGCTACGTCTTCCGGAGCGACGACCAGGATTGTCTGGCACACATCCGGGCGTCCGATGAAGTGCTCGATGGTCCGAAGGAACACAGGCCGGCCGTCGATTTTGGCGAAGGTCTTCTTCTCCGCGCCGCCGAAGCGTTCGGCCTTGCCGGCGGCGGGGAGGATGACGGTGAACTTGGGCATCGCGGCGGATTCTAAGCGACTCTTCGCGCATGGCAAATCGCGTTACCAGGCCGCGCCGGGGTCAACTCGTCACGGTCGTCTCGGGGCGTAAAGTGAGACACGCCAACGGCTTCGTTCGGTATCTTTTTTGTTGTGGTTCCTCCTTGGGGGTCTGATCGAGGGATTGGCGCATGCGGCGGTTGGCGGCGAGTTGGCGATTCGATACGGCTTGGGGCATGGGCGGTTTCTCCTTTTGAGCGCTCGGCGGCGCTTCATCCCTAGAACTTGGAGGGCGCTCGGTGGAAGCCGCGTGATCGGGCGATCAGGGGGGAAGCGAATTGGCGATTTTCGATTGTCGATTTTCGATTGGGGGCGGGAGATCGAAGTTCAAAGTGCGAAGTTCGAAGTTCAAGGAGGAAACGACGCGGCGGGCGTACATCCGGCGCGGGTTCAAGCCAGTGCGGCGGAGAAAATCATCCTGGCACCTTTTTCGGCCCGCGAAGGGCACCGCCTAAAGGTAGAACGTCCCCTTTCCCCCCGCTTGGCCCCCCATTTTCCGGCGATACCTACAGTACGTCACTACCCCCTTCCGTATCGCCAGCGGATCTGGCCGCAAAGGCACTGGACCGAGTCGGCGTTCCCCACATTGGCGTGCCACACAGCCTTGCCGCATGATGAGCACTTGAAGAATTTGAGTGATTTCTCGCAAGCGTCGATCAACTTGATCGCTTCCGGGCCCACAAGGTCGAATGTGTGCGTTGCTCTGTTACCCCAGGAGACAAGCAGCCGATCCGCCACTTCCCACGCGACGATTGCATCGTTCTTGGGCGTATACTCCGTGCCCTCTTTCACCTGAAAACACTTCTTCCCGTCTGCGACGAAGCGTTCCAGGAAGTCGTGGGCCATGCGCTTGTCATTCTTGTCGGCGCGCAGGTAAGGCATCCGGATGTGAAGGCGCTCGGCGATGAGCGACAGTTCCACGTCCATGGTTTTCCGCGCGTCGGTCCCGGCCGAGTCTGGGCGGTCTTTGACCTGGGCGCGCGCGTCGTCGAAGGTCGTGGTCTTGTGCGACCAGCGAATGCCGATGTCCGGAGTTTCCCAGGGCAAGAGCACTTTGAAGCCCCAGCACTTGGCGTCTAACTGTTGGCGCAACTCCGTGTACCACTCGCGGTCGTGGGTAAGGACAACGACCTGCCGCCCTCTGAACTCTTTCTCCAGCAGTTCCTGGATCATGCCGCGGTGGTTCCGGTCCAAGCTTACGACCACGTCGTCAAGGAACAGCGGTCGATCCCTGCTGGCCTCTCGTTTCGCCATCGCCAGGAAAATGCAGAGGCCGAGACTGTTCCTGTAGCCCTCCGACAGCGTGAGCCTGGGGGAGTCCTGCGGGACGCCATAGAAGTTCAAGTGAATGTCGATCGCTTTGTCTGCGTCTTCGGGGAGGTATAGACGCACATCCTCGATCGCCTCACCTGGATGCAGGGTCACCCACATCGTCTGTATATCTGCCGAGATCTCGTCGATCACGGTCTGGGATCGCAGCCTGATCTCCTCGCGTACGCCCTGCTCGAACGAGTTGATGAAGCCGACCAGGGCCTCGGCTCGCGCCACCACAACTGCCTGATCCCTGCCGTCGATCACGGCCTTACCTGCCTGGGTCGTCCGCTTGGCTGTTGAAAGCGCCGGGGCATCGGGCGGTGCGGCCTCGGAAGCAGACGCCGCGGCGGCGATCAATGGCAGCAGCTTGCTCTCGATGGCCTCGAGGTCTTCCTCTCCGCAAGACGCGCGGAGGGCCTCGGCATTCAGCCCGTCCATGTGCGCGAAGTTCTCGGCGAGGGCTCCGAGGGCGAGTTCGTCCCGCCAAGACTTCACGTCGGCCTTGCCCAGGTTGGACTTGAGCGACTTCACAGTGTCGCACAGAGTCCCGATGGCTGCCTTCCAGGTGTCGAACGTGTCGTTGATTTCTTTTAGGCGCTTTCGCTCGGCCGTCACGTGCGCCTGAAAGTCATCGGTCGAGATAGACCGCCCGCAGGCCGGGCACTTTACCTCCGTTGTATCTCCTAGCTTGTCCACAAACGCTATAGTCTTTTGTAGAACATCGAGCGTTTCGGCGATCAGCGGCTCATCTGCGCCGGCGAGCTTCATGCTCGCTGCGCGCACGGCATCCACGTGGCCCTTGACGTCCAACTCCGCCGCACTCTTTAGCGCCACGTACCGCCTGTCGTCGTCGGAGCACAGCGCAATCCGCGTGTCTAGCGCGGTCTCCAACTCCTTACAGCGGGACACCGCGTCTGTAGTGGCGGCCTTGTCCGCACAATACTTCGTGTGGAGTTCCTTGATCGTCGTGAGAATCTGGTCGTCGCTGTCCGTACCGAAGGTCGCCTTTCGCTTCGTCTCGACCTCCCTCAGCGTGACCTTGGTCTCCCTGAGTTTCGACTGTTCCTCGACGGACTTGGCGAGCTGCCGCAGGTTTTCGGCTCCTACCTCCATCTGATGCAGTCCGAGGAGGGGCAACAGGGCAGAGTACTTGCCTCCCTTGGTGTTGTGGATGAACGCGGCAACCTCGTCCTGCCTCAGGACTGTGCGCCGATAGTCCCAGGTGCGCATCGCGACCGCCTCGGCGCCTGTGCTCGTAGAGGACCCATTGTCCCTGATCTCGGTCTTGAGCTCCGAATCGTCCTGGAACTTGATGATCAGGGCGGTCCTTCGAGCCTGCGGCTTGTGGGTGTTAGGGACCCCCTTCTCCTGGCGCTTGCCGCTGGACTCGTGGGCGAGGTGGCCGATCTTGCCGTCGTTAAGCACGTACTCAACGGCATCTACGAAAGAGGACTTCCCCGAACCGTTCGCACCGTACACAACGAGCGACTTGCAATCCGGTTCAAGGGCGACCGGATCGGCGGCCCCGCGAAACCACTCCAACCCGATGGACTTGATCCTCATTGTTTGCCCTGCACCTTCGGCGGCGCGGGGGCCATATCCGCGATGAGCACTCTCGCAACGGTCGTAAGCTGGGCGGGGGGGAGCGGTCGCTCGCTGAGTTCACCGTTCAGCAGCAGGGCTATCCGAGCCGAGACGGCCTCGGTCACGAGGGGATGATGGCTGCGGGCTTCGGCGACGCGCGCTGTGATCCACTGGTCGTCATTCGGCATTCTCATTCCCTCCTGGGACGCTTTCGGAATACCGGACGTGACCCAATGGATTCTTGCGTCGGCAATCGTAATGGCTGGCGTGCCAAGCGTAGTGGCAGTAGAAGCTGCCGGTTTTCTTGAGGACGCGGGGGTCGTGGGCAGGGTCGTCGTGGGCGTCGCTGATGAAGCGTTTCAACTGGCGATCGGACACGACCAAGCTCCGCAGTTTCGTGGAACGCCGTGAAGCGGGTTTCGAGGCGGCCACGAGATTGACGATTCGCGGGGGAGTATAGCGATCGCGGGCGGGTTGGGGTACGGAGCGTTGTGGGTAATCAGGACCTTTTAGTTCTTGCGGAATTGGGCAGAGACTACCGAAGGGCACTGGCGGGCGAGCCGCCAGTGGCACCCGGCGGAGGAAACTCGGAATCGCAGCATCCCTCCGCCCCTTCAGGGCGGGCACGATGAGGACGCCCATTGTCCACGGGTTACACTCGTCCGCCGCGTGCGGACTCGCTCCACCCGCGGCTACATTCCTGGACCCCTGCGGGGTCACCTGTCCTCCGGGGCCAGCTCTCCTCCGGGGTCACCGATCGTGCGGGGTCACCGGCGGGTGGGCGACCTCCTTTGGAGGTGGGGGAGGTTGTGTGGGGGGCGGACGCTTTCCGGGGGTGGCGTCCGCCGTGGGCGGACTTGACCCGCGGCTACATTCCTGCACCCCTTCGGGGTCAAGGGTCGTGTCGCCTGCGCTCCACGCTCTGATTAGCCCCGCGCTTGCGCTAGACCGCCGGGGACAAGCCCCGAGGCTACAAGGCCCCGCGCTTGCCCTTGACGCCCGCCCTTGACACACCACCCCCGCTTCGCCGGAATCGCGCTTTCAGCAGGCGGTGAGCCCGCCGGGGCGCGTCAAGGGCAAGCGTGAAGGGGAGCCGCTTGGGGTTCGGATGGGGGCGCGCCGCATGAATGCGACGGCTCGGCGTGCGTCCGGTCGCCGGCGGGCGCGGGGCGGCATGACCGCGGGCTTGCGCCCACGGCTCTGACAGGCGCGGGGCGAATCACGCGCGTTAGGTTCTTTGTCGGCGGCGGTCGGCGACGGGGACTCCTTCGAGGCGTCCGAAGATCATGCGGCCGGCGGAGGTTTGGAGGACGCTGGTTACGGTGAGGTCGACGACTTCGCCGAGACGGTCGCGAGCGCCCTCGGCCACGACCATGGTGCCGTCTTCGAGGTATCCCACGCCCTGGCCGATTTCCTCTCCGGGCTTGATGACCTTCACGGCGAGCATTTCGCCGGGCAGAACGACCGGTTTGAGGGCGTTGGCCAGGTCGTTGATGTTGATCACGCCGACGCCGCGAAGCTGAGCGATCTTGTTGAGGTTGTAGTCGTTGGTGACGACTTTTCCGTTGAGTTGCAGGGCGAGGTCCACGAGCATCTCGTCGACGCCGGCGTCGGGCGCGGCCCGCGTGGGGACCGTGTCGAGCAGGCGAATCTCGATGTTCTCATTGCTTTGCAGCTTGTTGAGCATGTCCAAGCCGCGGCGGCCGCGAACGCGCTTCAGCTTGTCGCTGCTGTCGGCGATGGTCTGCAACTCCTGCAGGACGAACCTCGGTATGATGAGTTCGGATTCGATGATCCGCGTGTTGGCGATGTCGGCGATGCGTCCGTCGACGATGACGGAGGTGTCGAGGATGAGCGGTCTTGCGCCCTTGGTCTCTTTGGCGAACTCGACGTAGGGAATGACGAATCGGACGTCGTCCTTGGTTTGGAAGATGAAGCTCACGGCCAGGTAACAGCAGACCACGCCGATTCCCAGCTTGAGGGCGCTGACGAAGGACGCCTGGGAGAGGGTCAGCTCGCCCGGGACGTTGGCGGCGGCGAGAAGGTCGATGATGAGCGACAGGCCGTAGGCGACGACCATGCCCACGATCAAGCCGAAGAAAAGCCCCGAAATCGCGGTGAGCGACTTCCTGGGAACGAAGACGTCGAGGGCGATGACCACAAACGCGAAGCCGATGAAGCCGATGAGGATCAGGTCTGGCTGACCGCCCATGGCCCCGCCGACGATGCGAACATCGTAAGCGAGCCTTCCACCGACGGCGCTGAGGACCAGGAGAAACACGACCCGCAGCGCGATCATGAAGAAGGTGCCGGATCGAATGCCTCCGTCGGGGCTCGGTGGAGGGAGGGCGGTGTTGGCTTTCATTGTGGAACCCTAGGTTGCCCGCCGGCGCCAGGATCGGCGTCCATGCCAAGCAGGCCGGTAGGAGTATATCCGCACATCGCGGAAGGTCCACCAGCCGTCAGAGTCGAGTATCGGAGTGTACTGGGGGCGCTTTTTTTGACCGAGTTCAGGCGGTGGGCTAGAGTCCGACCCGTTGCAAGCGAGGGTTGTCGGGGAGCATCCACCCCGGCGTGCGGATGGTTCACCAGCGGCCCACGGTCCATCCGCAGCTTCAGCACGGCTAACCCCAGGACGGGGGTCGCTCGAATGGTCCACCAGCGTGGCGGGCACCGGTCTGGACGTACGCGGGGAGCGCCGGGGACCTGGTTCCAAACGGCCGGCGGGCGGCATTGGACGAGGCGTACCGCTTCCCGGCTTGCTCGACGGAGCGACGGCTCGTTCACGGGTCGCCGCAGGCCCGGTTCGTCGTACGCTTTTCATCCTTGCACTTCCGGTTCTGGCGGAACAAATCCTCAATACGCTGGTGGGATTGGTTGACACCTATCTCGCGGGGCGGATCAGCGCTACGGCCACATCGGCGGTCGGTCTGGCGGCCTATGTTTCGTGGCTGATTTCGATGCTGGTCATGCTGGTGGGAACGGGGGCGACGGCGCTCGTCTCTCGGTACGAGGGGCGGCGGGAGCATGACAAGGCGAATCATTTCGCAAACCAGTCGTTGACCCTGGCGTTCATGTTGGGCATCGCGGCGTTCGCTCTGGTGTACGAGCTGGCCCCGTGGTTCGCGCGCTATTGCCGAATGACCGGCGAGGGGTACGACATAACGGTTACGTACCTACGGGTCGAGGCGATCGGAGGCGTGTTTCTGGGACCGACGATCGTAGGGTGTGCGGTGCTTCGCGGAGTCGGAAACATGGGGGCGCCGATGCGCATTTACGCTCTCATCAATGCGGTGAACGTGGCGGCGTCGTGGGGCTTGGTGTATGGAACGGGCCCGCTGCCGACCCTGGGGGTGAATGGCATCGTTTACGGCACGGTCATCGCACGCATGTGCGGCGCGTTGTTGACGGTGGCCCTGCTCGCCCGTCGTCGCGCGGGGATCGAGCTTTCGTTGGGCGAACTTCCCATCGTATGGAGCTCCGCGTGGCGGGTTTTGCGGATCGGTATTCCCGCAGCGACGGACGGGGCCGTGATGTGGACCGGGCAGTTTCTTTTCCTGGCGATCATTTCGCGGCTGGCCGCGCCGCCGATGGGCGAGACGTTCCTGGCGGCGCACATCATCGCGGTTCGCGTGGAGGCGTTTTGCTATTTGCCCGCGTTGGCGTGGGGTGCGGCGACGGCGACGATGATCGGACAGGCGCTGGGGGCGGGAGATCCGCGGCGGGCCGTTCGTTGCGGACATGAGGGAGTTCTGCAAGCTGGATTGTTGTCGCTGGGCATGGCCGCCTGTTTCTTTTTCGGGGCAGAGTTCATCTACGGACAGATGAGCACCGACCCGGCGGTTCGAGCCACGGGTGCGGGGCCGTTTCGGATTCTGGCGCTTTTTCAACCGCTTCTGGTGACTTCGATCGTGTACGTCGGGGCACTTCGCGGCGCGGGCGACACGCGCTTTCCGCTGCTCATCACGCTCGTCGGGTCGATGTTGATTCGCGTTCCGGTGGGATTTTTCTTCGGGATCGTGTTGCAGTGGGGTTTACTGGGCGCGTGGATGGGGATGTTTGGGGACATGACCTGGCGTGCGCTGGCCGCGTCGGTCCGCTATGGGCGCGGCGGATGGGTTCGCACGCGCGTGTGAGACTGTGCCGCGTTACTTCGGCGGCGGGGTTTGGCCCCGGGAGGCCCGGGTGGCGGCGTCGCGGACGAGGGGTACCAGGGTGTCGGCGGGGTCCCGTTGGGCGAGGCCCTCGAAGATCCTTGCGGCGCGATCCGCTTCGCCAACCGAGTAGTACAGATACGCCAGTACAAGTTGGGCTTCCGCGTCGTCTCCGTGTTCGATCGAATGACGCTGCAGGGCGTCGGTTTGGGCGGTGAGCAAATCACGGTCGCCGTACAGGGTGCGGAGGTCCATGGGGTAGTCGATCAGGTCGGACGTGGTCAGCAAGGCCCGGCGAATGGCGGAGGCGGAGACGGTGAAATCCCCCATCGCGAAGTTGGCCCAGGCGTAAAGCATTTTGGCGTAACCGTCGCGCTCGTCGGCCAGAACGGCACGGATGTAGAGGCGTCGGGCTTCCTCGAAACGACCGGCGTTGAAGGCTGTGTTGCCCTCGGAGACAACGGAACGAGCGGTCGTTCCCTCCAACGGCTGGTACTGCTCGACGGGCGGCACGGGCGGAGCTTGCGGCGGCGACGTGGGTTGCGTGTATGCGTTCCCCGGCGGCGCGTAGGGCACGCCTTGTACCGCCGTCGTTGTCGTATATTCGATGGGCTCGTCATAGACCTGCACGACGTAGGGTTCGGTCAAATACACCGAGGCGTACGAATACCCGTAGAACGGCGCATAGGAATGCCAACCCGGATAGTAGGCCGGTCGGTAGTTCGAGTAGTAATCGCAGCGCCGATAGGGGTAGCCGTATGGGCGGTAATGGTAGCGCGTGGGTCGCCCATATCCACGGTCGTACACGTCGCCCGCGCGCACATGAAACGGGTCGGTCCCGATGTGGATGAGGTTGTTCGTGCGATCGTCACGGCGCGAGGGAAATGCCGTGCGGCCGGAGCGCTGCGGATCGGAAGTGGCGTACAACTGTTCGACGGGGCGCGACGATGGCGGCGGGAAAGTGGAGGGACGATTGTCGATCGTGGGGCGCTCCGTTGCCGGCCGGCGCGTAGGTCTCGGCGATGGATCGCGTGATGCGGTCGCAGAGGGAGGACGGACGTCGCCGCGCGGTGCGCGGGCCGCAGACGACGGTCGGGGAGCGGATGGGGCGCGACTGGCCTCTCGCCCCGAAGATTGGGGAGCGCTCCGGGAGACCGACGGTGGACGACTTGAAGCACGGGCCTTATCGGAGGCCGACGATCGCGAGGGCGCCGATCGGACGCTCGCGGGCGATGATCTGCCGGGCGACCGTTGCGAAGACGCGCTTCGCGATGCGGACGCCGATTTGGAGCCTCGATCGCGTGACTGCGCCTCGACGGTAGTGTCGGCCTGCAAAATCAAGAACAGCGCCGCGAGGGTCCTTGATCCGACGGTCAGAATGCCACGCCGCATAAGATGCCTCCTTGTATGCATTCGATTCCCAGGAGTGAGTTCGGACAATCGGCGGTCCCCATTGAATTCCCACCAATCAAAAGGGCTTCTCTAGGCCCTACCAATGATACAACACCGTCGAGTGTTGGTCAACACTGTCGCGTCAAAACTCGTGCGGTGGCGGGCGGTTCCGGAGGACGGTCTCAGCTCAGGATTGCGGATAATTCGCTCAGGCTGGTGATTGTACGGTGGGGCTGGTGGTTGCCGATGTCGTGGATTCGGTCTTCGCGGCGAAGCCAAACGGTGGAGATTCCGAGGTTGGAGGCCCCTGCGATGTCGCTGTGGAGGGAGTCGCCGACGTGAATGGCACGCTCCGGTCGGACGCCGAGGCGCTCCAAGGCCCGGCGAAAGATAAGCGCGTCGGGCTTGTAACAACGCACCGATTCGGAGGAAACGGCGGCATCGAAGCGGAGCCGGTGACGCGCGATGGCGCTGGCCAATGGCTTCTCATCGGCGTTGGATACGCAGCAGACGGGGAGGTCCAGGCTCCGCAGGAGTTCCAGGGCGTCGGCGTAGATCGGCGGATTGTGCCAGTACTCTTCGAGCTCGACGAGGAACGGCGCCGGGTCATCCGACCGTCCGAATTCTGCGAGGGATTGTTTCAGGCTCTCAACTTCGCACTCATAGAGGGTGCGAAAGGCATCATGGTTGCTGGCCGCGACGGTGGCGAAGTACCGCTCGCCCCAGAGGACGGCAAACTTCGGCGAAGCGATGGGGAGTTCGCAGGTCTCGACGATGCGTTGACAGGCGTACTCGACGGCCTCGCGGTCGCCTGAGGCGATCGTGCCGTAGAAGTCGATAAGCAAGCAATCGTAAGGTCGCCTACGCATTCTCCTCGCCGATCTGTGGAGCGGCGTCGGTGGAAAGTTCGGCTGCCGTGCCGCATTCCGGGCAAATCCGCGAGCCGCCGCGCAGATCGTAGCCGCACCTGAGGCAATGGGGAAACAGCCGCGTTCGTCGATAACTCTCGCGCATGAAGAGAAGCACGATGCCGGGCCCGAAGGCCCAGAATAGCACCGCGCCGGCGCAGACAAGGGTCGTGTAGCTGCCCCGCGCGCAGTAGCACTCGTCTTGGCGGTTGACGAACGCCTGAACCGGAGTGGCGATGATCGCCTCCAAGCAACTTCCCGCTACCAACGCCCGGACCATGCGTCCGAGTTGGGTGTAGCGGTCGCCGTCGCGCCAGTAACGAAAAAAGAGCGCCGCCCAGATCGCCCACACCAAGCCCATGCCTAGCCATATTCCGCCGAACGACAGATGGTCTCCGCCCGTTGGCGAGATAAGCGGCTCCCACTTCTTGAAGAGTTCAAGCACGAGGCTGAACCCCCCCAGGGTCAGGAGCATCGCCATGGCTGCGGCGGCGATCACCGCCGATTTGAGCGGTTTCCCGCGCGCCGTAAGCCGCATGGGAAGGAGTCGTCTCGGCCGGAGGAAGACCCATTGTGCCAGGAAAAGCGCGCCCACCACCAGAATGGCGTTGATCAGATACGCCGTCTCGTCGCCTTCCGGCAATGCCAGGGGAGTAAACAAAAGGCCGAAGGGTTTCCAATCGGTGCCGGAAGGCCAGATCAGCGGTCCCAGAACCCAAGCCATCGCCGCGAACTCGAACAAGAGCCCGGC
Source organism: uncultured Phycisphaera sp. (assembly GCA_964646605.1). Taxonomy (GTDB): domain Bacteria; phylum Planctomycetota; class Phycisphaerae; order UBA1845; family UBA1845; genus SBAX01. The sequence goes on from CAZYEX010000147.1 coordinate 20,280, forward strand.
GACCAAGAGCCACGTTCGAAGGCGATGGGCGGATTGAGCGATCCGTGTCATGGTGGTGGACGCCACGGGCCGCGCGACGGTTTGATTTTGTCGCGGTTTGGCCCTACAAAGCACTTCTCGTGCCGCGAATCGGCCGCCCCTACGGGGGTTCGGTTCCTTTGGCGCGGCAGCGCCCGCGTTGAAAGGCGGGGCAAGGTTCGGGCCTGCCCTCGGCAGGGAACCCCTCACCGACCGTTGCGGAGTGTAGCGGACGGGGGCGAAGCCGACTAGACAGAGATCATGGGACTTCCAGGAGGATTCCGTGGCGGTTGCGTATAACAGGCGGACGCATCGGTGCGGGGAGTTGCGCAAGGCGCAGGTCGGGCAGGAGGTTACGCTGGCCGGTTGGGTCAACACCACCCGCGACCACGGAGGGATGACCTTCGTGGACCTGCGCGACCATACCGGCCTTGCCCAGCTTCGATTCTCGCCCGAGCACACAGCCGCTCACGAGGTGGCTCGCTCGTTGCACAACGAGGACGTGGTCGCTATCCGCGGGAAGGTCCTCAGCCGCGGAGAATGGACGAATCCCAAGCTCCCCACTGGCGAAATCGAGGTCGAGGTTCACGAGGCCGATCAGTTGAGCGACGCCGATCCCCTGCCCTTTCAGGTCAATGATCAGCTCGACGTCGGCGAGGAGACGTTGCTGCGTTATCGGTTTTTACACCTTCGACGACCGGAGATGCAGGAGATATTTCGGTTGCGGCACGTCGTCACGCGGGCCATTCGCGAGTTCTTTCACGAAAACGGGTTCGTCGAGATCGAGACGCCCTTTCTGACCAAGTCCACACCGGAGGGGGCGCGCGACTACCTGGTTCCGTCGCGGGTTCGTCCTGGGATGTTTTATGCACTGCCGCAGTCGCCGCAATTGTTCAAACAGTTGTTCATGATCGCGGGGTTTGACCGCTATGCACAGATCGTGCGCTGCTTTCGCGACGAGGACCTGCGACTGGATCGTCAGCCCGAGTTTACGCAACTGGATATGGAGATGGCGTTCGTGCAGCGCGAGGACGTGATGAATGTCGTGGAGGGGTGCGTGAAGCGCATCTTCCGCGATGCGCTGAACATCGACATCCCCCTACCGATTCCGCGGATGACGGAGCACGCGTCGATGGAGCGTTTCGGCATCGACCGGCCTGACACACGGTTCGGGTTGGAGCTGCAGGACGTCACTGCGATTGTACGTGAGTTGGACTTTCAGGTGTTTCGTGATGCGATCGACAAAGGCGGCGTGGTGAAGTGTCTGGTCGCCAGCGGGGGAGATCGGCTGACGCGCAAGATCACGGATGCACTGACCGAGGAACTTCAGGGAATGGGCGGCGGTGGATTGCCGATCGCCAAAGTGGCGCAGGGGGCCAATGGTCTGGAGTTTCAGACCGGCATTGCGAAGTTTCTGCAACCGTTGGTGAACAAACTCTGTCCGGCCATTGGCGCCAAAGCGGGCGATACCGTCTTTTTCATGCCCGGTACCTATGCCGATGTATGCAAATACCTGCATCATGTACGCACGCGCGTGGCAGGCGTCCTCGACATCATTCCCAAGAACCAGTGGAACCTGCTTTGGGTGATCGACTTTCCCCTCCTTACTTGGGATGAACAGGAAAATCGTTGGGCGAGCACGCACCATCCGTTTACCGCGCCTCTCGACGAAGACCTGCACATGCTGGACACGGAACCCGGAAAGGTGCGCGACAAGGCGTATGACTTGGTGCTAAACGGCACAGAGATGGCCGGGGGGAGCATCCGCATTCATCGAAAAGACGTGCAGATGCAGGTATTTCGCATTCTGGGCATCAATGACGAGCAAGCCAAGGAGAAATTCGAGTTCCTGCTTGATGCCCTGCGTTTCGGCGCGCCGCCGCATGGAGGCATCGCATTCGGTCTGGACCGCTGGGTGATGAAACTCGCGGATACCAATAGTCTGCGGGATGTCATTGCGTTTCCCAAGACCCAGCGAGCCGTTTGTCCGCTTACCAATGCGCCTTCCGCGGTGGCCAAAGCGCAACTCGACGAACTGTATCTTGCCGTGAAACCGCTGCCGAAGTAAGGGGAGTGCAAAGATTCTCTTTGCGGGACATGAACCGATGGGCAAAGAGAATCTTTGCCCTCCCATAATGAGCACATGTCGATGAGCACGCGAACGAGTATCGCCGCGATCATGCCGGGGCCCGACACATCGGGCCGCGCGCGACGGTGTGAGCTGCGGGAGATTGCTCTTCCGGAGCTGGAGCCCGACTCGGCGCTACTCAAGGTCGAACTGAGCGAAGTCTGCGGTACGGATGTTCATCTTCGGGATGGACGACTTGCGGGAGTCCCCTACCCGATCATACCCGGACACGTGTCTGTCGGCGTCCTGGAAACAATTCGCGGGAATCTCTGCGACGTGTATGGGAAGCCGTTTGTCGAGGGCGATCGCGTGGCATTCCTGGACGTCCACCGGACGTGCCACGCGTGTTGGTACTGTCTGGTTGCAAAGGCATCCACGCGCTGTCCGGCCCGGAAAGTATATGGGATCACCTATGGACTCGCCGACGGACTGACCGGCGGATGGGCGGAGTACATATCCATCAAACCCGGCGTGCTCTGCATTCGTCTGGATGGAGTTGCGAGTGAACTCTATATGGCCGGGGGATGCTCGTTACCCACGGCTCTGCACGCCGTCGATCGCGCGGACATTCAGTTAGGCGACTGCGTTCTCGTTTTGGGCGCCGGGCCGGTGGGACTCAGCACGATCGCCTTCGCCGCGCTTCGCGGCGCGGCACGAATCCTCTGCATCGGGGCGCCGGATTCGCGACTGGACTCCGCGCGGGCGATGGGGGCCAATGATGTACTGCACTTCGAGAAGTTTTCGGAGGGCGAGCGGTTGGCGTGGGTGCGCGATCATACCGGCGACCGCGGGGCTGACGTAACCTTGGAATGTACCGGATCGCCCGTTGCCGTCAGACAATCGATGCAGTTCACGCGCGAGGCGGGAACGGTCGTCGTGGTCGGTCAATACACCGATCACGGCGAGACGGCCTTCAATCCGCATACGGAACTCAACAAGAAGCACCTGGACGTTCGGGGATGCTGGGGATCGGACTATTCGCATTTCCATCGCGCTATCGACATGCTGCGCACGCGGCGGGCTGCGGCGTTGTGGTCGCAGTTGCAGTTGCGACGTTACACACTGTCGCAGGTCAACGAGGCGCTGGAGGACGTCGCGTCCGGGCAAGCGATCAAGGCCCTCGTAGTTCCAAGCCGTTGACGCGGGCTGCACTCCTCGCCACCCACGAGGTGTGGCGCTACCTTCGGAGAATAGGGTCAGCGAAGCCGCAGGAACTCGTCGATTGTGAACCCGGCGACTTTGAGGATGCGAACCGCCAGACCTCGCCCGATGTCGCAGGCGGTGTGCATGGGAACCGTCACGGATTGCGATCGTTGCTCGTTCCAGAGCGTCAGATGGCTCCCGTCTTGCCGATCTTCCACGAAACCCTGCTTTTTCAGGAACTTCACCAGTTCGCGAGCCGTGACCTGCGGCATCCTCGCCATCAGGGGACTCCGAGCGTCAGCTCCTCGACGTGGAACTGTTTTCCGTTCTGAGGGATCGGTTGTCCGTGGGCGAGCAGGGATTCGACATGCTGTTGAACCGCCTTGCGCATGTTATCCCTGGCTTGCTCGATCGTTTGACCATTACTGAAACACCCCGGCAGCGTAGGGCTATATGCAGAGTACCCTTCGTCTTCAGGCTCCTTCTCCACCACAATCTCGAAAGTGAAGTAGCGCATCGGTCGTCGTCTCCACCGTGATTATAGCCCAAGTTGCTCGCGCAGGAATTCCAAACAGCGCGATTTGTCGATGCGAATCTGTGAGGCGTCGTCGCGGTTGCGGACGGTGACGGTTCCGTCCTCCTTGGATTGGCCGTCGATGGTGAAACAGAACGGCGTCCCAGCCTCGTCCATGCGGGCGTAGCGCTTGCCGATCGACTGCTTGGCGTCATATTGGCACGGAAACTGCTTCTTGATTTCGCGGAAGATCGGTTCGGCGATTTCGGGCAGACCGTCCTTTTGCACCAAGGGGAACACGGCGGCTTTGATGGGGGCCAGTCGGGGGTGAAACTTCATGACCTCGGGACTGGCTCGTGATTCATCGTACGAATATGCCTCGCATATGACGGCCAGTGTGAAGCGGTCCGCGCCGGCGGAGGGTTCGATGACGTGGGGAACATACTTGTCACGCTTTTCGCCAGGCGCGAGCGGCGCGTCCTCGTCGATGACCGCGAACGCATTCTCGTCGTTGCGGGAGTGTTTGCCGTGGGCCTTGAGGTCGAAGTCCCCGCGATGGGCGACGCCTTCCAGTTCCTGCGGCTCGTCGGAAAACGGGAACAGGTACTCGATGTCGGTGCAGGCCTTGCTGTAGTGGGCCAGTTCCTCCTTGCCCTGCTCCCGCGGTCGTAGCTTGTCGCTCTTGATGCCCAGCGAGGTGTACCAGTTAATCCGCGCGTCACGCCAGAACTCGTACCACGCCATCGACTCGTCCGGCTTGCAGAAAAACTCGATCTCCATCTGCTCGAACTCGCGGGAACGGAAGGTGAAGTTTCGCGGGTTGATCTCGTTGCGAAAGGCCTTGCCGATCTGGGCGATGCCGAAGGGAATCTTCACCCGCGTCGAGTCCATGACGTTCTTGAAGTTTACGAAGATGCCCTGGGCGGTTTCGGGACGCAAGTACGCCTTCGACGAAGCATCTTGCAGCGCGCCGACATATGTCTGAAACATCAGATTGAAGGCTCGAGCATCGGTAAGAGAGTTTTGCGAGAAGCATGATGGACAAGGTCGGTCGGACCCATCGCCAAGTTGCTGTAGCTTGTCGATGTCCACCACGTATTTTTCGCCCGAGGCAGTCCGCAATGTGAAACGAGCCGTTTCAACCCCGTTTGTTGTTTTCAGAACCACACTCGATCCGGAGACGGCTTCGCACTTCTTGAACGCCGCCTTGTTGTGTTTCTTGGCCGCCGCTTCAATTGTCTCACACGCGTGTTCGAGCGCATCACCGATGGAGCCTGTTTCAACTCCTGCCTGCATCGGCAGATCGATTCTAGGCAGAACAAGGTCCTTCCGATGCTTTGTTTGGTATGCGATTGCGTCGGACAAATGCTCGTTCGCGCCTTTATCGAGCACGGCAATGACGAACAGCTGATCCGCGCGATATCGCTTCTTACATTCTTTGCAGTCCACCATCGGATCGCTGAATCCCCCCACGTGGCCGGAGGCTTCCCACACCTTGGGATTCATGATGATGGAGCAATCGACGCCGACCATTTGGAACTCGCGTCCGTCGGGGCCGGGGGGCGGGTTGCGGACCATGTCGGACCACCAGGCGTCTTTAATGTTCTTCTTGAGCTCGCAGCCCAGGGGGCCGTAGTCCCAAAAACCGCCGATGCCGCCGTAGATCTCGCTGCTGCCGAAGATGAACCCGCGACGGCGGCAGAGGGCGACGATTTTTTCCATGACGTCGGTCGAATGCGACATTCAAGATTCCTGAGCGTGATCCAATGCCTTGCGCGCTTCGTCCACCAACACCGGTCCCTTACGGTCGCGGTACGGAATGGCCGCGACCACCGATCAGAACCGCGACCGTCAGGGAGCGGTGTTGGCGACAGCACAGCGCTCGATCATTCGCGGCACGATCACGAGAGCGCCTCACCCTGCGACTCCATCACGTATCGACACGCCTCGCGCAGGGATTGCGGCGTCCACAGGTACCGCGTGCTGCCGTGTCGGGACCATATCCGCACGCGGCCCGTAAAGCAATTGCTCTCGCGAAGCCGCCGGGTGCACCACGACTTCAGCGTGTTCATGACCCTCTCCGGCGGCTCCGGCGACGCCACGACGACGTGCACGTGGTTGGTCCGGGCTTGAACGCCGTGCAGAGCCCAGTCCCTCGTGGCGCAGACCTCTTCGATTGTCTTTTCGACGACGCGACGAGCGCCCTCGTCCAAGGCAATTGGTGCGTCGGGGAGCCGCCGCGCCGCTTGCCGCTGCCAAGCACGATTGGACGGCAGCAGATCGGTCCCGTACGTTCGATGATCGCGATCGACAGATCCTCGAGGATCCCCGTGTAGCCAGGTGCCGTGTGTGCGGAACGTGATGAGATGGGCGAGAGGCTCGGTTCCCATGGGTCACTTCCTCGCGGCCAACACCGCTCCCTTACGGTCGCGGTTCTGAACCGGGTGGGTCAGGGAGGCGCGGCGCAGCCTGGGAGGGTCCAGAGGAACCCTCGCATGAATCCCGGCATGTCAGCGGCCTCGACGATACCGCTGCCATCGGCGTCGAAGCCCACGCACCCGGGTTCGACGGGGTCGGCCTGGGAAGCACCCATGCAACGTTGGAACGCGGCGAAGTCGCGCAATCCGCGCGAGAGGGTCATACGGGCGGGCGAACTCTCGAGCGGATACTCGATGGCAACCCGGTGATCGGCGGGCAGGTCCTCGAAAAGGGACTCGACTCCGTCGGGCCAGACGACACGGAGTGAGTCAGCCTTGGTCGCGCTGCCCAGACCGAAATGCTGGACGAAGGGACGACCGGCCATGTAACTGCCGCCGCCGAGGACCTCGCGCATGTGGGTGGTTTCGGCAAGCGTCAAGTACACGCGGGCCCCGACCGCGTTGGCGTTGAATCCGCAGGACCCGATCAGGTGAACATCGAGATAGCGGCCCTTGGGCGTGGTGCGATTGTCGAGTAAGACCGTTTCCTCGTAGATGCTGGTAACGAGAAAATCCTGGTCGCCGTCGAGGTCGAAATCGAAGGCGACCGCGGCCCGGGCATCGCCGACGAAGTCGGCCCCGCACCCGACGGCCCGCGTGAAATGCCCGGTTCCGTCGTTGATGAACAGCACCTCCGGCGTGTTCACCAACCCGTCGCTGACGCCCTTCAGGAACTCGTCGAAACCGTTGACCGCGTAAAGGTCGAGGTCGGCATCGTTGTCCACGTCGACGAATTCGGTTCCCCAGCCCCAATAGGTATCGTGGACGCCGCGCATCTGGGCCTGGTCCACGAAGGAGAGGGTCTGCGTTTCCATCAACTGGTTGATCAACAGGGTGTTGTACTGCGTGGTGCCGACGATGCCGTCTGCGTCGGTAATGTTGGTGCTGTAGACGTCGAGGTCGCCGTCGTTGTCGAAGTCGATGACGCTGATCCCCATATCATTTCCAGTGTGAGTAGCGCCGACGGCGAGCGAGTCGTCGACGAAGATTCCGTTGTCGTTGCGATAGTACTTGTCCGAGGTGTGATCGACGGCGACATAGAGGTCCCCGTCGCCGTCGTTGTCGAAGTCGGCGAAGACGCAGGAGAAGCTGTCGCGGCTGAGCACGCCCAAGCCCACGTCGAGCGTAACGTCGTCGAACTTGAAGTTTCCGAGATTCCGGAAGAGCCGGTTGTAGCCCGGAAAACCAGGACACCCCGAGCCGGCGTCGAAAACCCATAGGCCACAGTACACGTCGAGCAGTCCGTCGCCGTCATAGTCGCCGACGCAGGCGCCGCCACGGAGGTACCCGATGGGGTCGAACCCGGAGTTCGCGGTCACGTCGACGAACGCCCCATGATCGTTGCGGAAAACCTTGCTGGTCGGATGAATCGCCTCGGGTTCGTCGTCGTTGAACAGGAGCAGGTCCTGCCAGCCGTCGTTGTCGAGGTCCACGAACTGCGCGTGCCGCCCGAATCCGTAATCGTTCAGACCAAGCGGGATGGAAACGTCGGTGAACACGCGCTGACCGGCCACGATGTCGTTGCGGTAGAAGGTGTTGGGAACGCCCATCTGGGTGGTCAGGTAGATGTCGAAATCGCCGTCATGGTCGTAGTCCCCCACCCCCACACCGTTGCCCATGGCCGCCTGCATGGCGTGCATCATCCAAGCCGGGCGCGAACATTGGGTGGCGGCGGAATCGAACGTGGATCCGTAGGGGTTCTCGTGGATCAGGTTGCAGGTCTGGCCGACGTTGACGAAGTTGACCTCCCCGGTCGTGAGGGCGGCCCATGCGAGCGACATCGATGCGGCCCCTGCGCGTAGACAGCCGCTCGATTTCATCGAATTGCCCTCTACCCCGTTTAGAAACGGGGTCCCTTACCGCAAACGCTCGCGGCGCCCAAGAAACCAGGAACCTGTCGCGGGTTAGACCATTCTACGCGGCGCAGGTAAGCACTGCAAGAACGAAGTCCCCGCGTCCAATAAACCGCTGCCGGAGGATGCCCCCGTGAAGTTGTGCTGCATCGCGCGGGGCGTTACTGTTAGCCTTCTTGCATTGCCGGGGCTGGTGTGCGGCCTTGGGGCGCGTCCCGTCGGCGATTGGGAGGTTCACGGACTCGTGCGTCAACCCTGGTTTCGCAGGCTGATCGTCAACGCCCTCGCGGCTCCGCGAATGAAGGCTCGCATCTGGAAGCACTGGTACCGCTATTTTGACCGGCGGGTCGAATCCCGCGGTTTGCGGTTTATGAACTACGGGCTCCATTTGCCCGAGGCCGAGCGCCCGCCGCTCGATCCGCAGGACGAGGACGACCGGGGGTCTATTCAGCTTTACCACCAAGTTCTGTCCGCCGTCGACCTGCGAAACGCCCGCGTATTGGAGGTGAGCAGCGGCCGCGGCGGAGGCGCGGACTACTTGTCCCGGTACTTCCAGACCAAGGAAATCGTGGCCTTGGATCGAACCGAATCCGCGCTGCAGTTCTCCATCCGATCGAGGCGCGGGCAAGGACTACGTTTCCTTTGCGGAGACGCATTGGCCCTGCCGCTACGCGACGAATCGTTTGACGCCGTGGTGAACGTCGAGGCCTCGCATTGCTATCCCGACCTGGCGGGTTTCCTCTCCGAAGTCCGCCGCGTGTTGAGGCCCGGCGGACATTTTCTCTATGCGGATTTCCGGCGCGAACAGGCCTGCGAGGCGTGGCGGGAGTGCCTTCTGGGGAGCGGATTGACGCTCGTGGCCGAGGAGGAACTCACCGATCGGGTGGTTCAGGCCCTGGCGGGCAGTCACGATCGCAAGGTGTCGCTGATCCGGGAGATCGCCCCGCGAGCGCTTCGCCGGACCTTTTCCCAATTCGCGGGAACCAAGGGGTCGGTGATGTTCCGCGCCTTCGAGAACGGTCGGGCACACTACGTCCGCTTTGTCTTGCGAAAAGCTTAGCCTATCCCGTAAGCCTCCCATCGCGGTCCGGTTACGGGCCGGACGGGGCCACTTCCAGGGGCGTGACCGGAACCCCGTCGGAATAGACGCCCATGAACCGCTGCTCGGCTGTTCCGCCGAAGGCGTACCGACGGTTCTCGCCGCGAAAAGCGGTATCGAGCAAGGCGTCGAGAAGCTTCCAGTAGCCATAATAATCCAGTGCATCGGGGGCAAAGCGGTCGGCTTGACGCTGTCGCATTCGCCGGCGGAATGGTCCGCTGCGCTGCGTCGGTTCGTCGGGCGCTTCGTCGCCGGCCGAACGCGCGTCGGGCGGGAACGAACCATCCGAGGCCAGAGGGGCGAGGTGGTCGGCGGTCAACGGCTCATCGCCGCGATCGTCGGAGCGAATGGTGATAAGCGCGACGTTCTCCGGCGGCAGGCGTCCAAGGGAGGCGCGGATGGCCTGGGCTCCGCGGTCCGCCACGGTGCGATCCGCGTCGCCGACCACCAGCACGACAAGCGTATCGGTGGGCAACCCATCCAGGGGTCCGACTTGCAGGCGAGAGTCGCCGCCGGGATGGACGGCCATCAGGATCGCAGGCGGGGGCAGCCCCTGATCGGCGTAGGCCGCCGCGAGTTTGGCGCTGATGAGCCCTCCCAGGGAATGACCGACCCAGGCGATGCGACCGGTCCGCGGGCGTACCGGCCCGGACGCGAGCAGACGGGCGAAGGCGTCCTGGACGGATTGCAGCGCCGCGGGGACCATTTGCTCCGCCGGGGTGAAGCTCGTCGCCTGGTAGGTCGGAAAGACAACGATGTGTCCTTTTCGGACGATGTGCTGAATCCAGGCGCCGTACAACCGGGGGTTGGTCCCGCCCCAGCCGTGGAGGAAGACAACGAAGGGGGCTTCGTCGGGCCGGGGTTCGCTGGGCGTAAAGATCCAATACTCGGCGGCGCCCTCGCCGAAGCGTTGCGTCTCCACGGCCTTGTGCCGGTAGTCGGACCCGCCCGGGCCCGCGCTGGGCTGACCCGGCGGGACGATAAAACCCACGCCGCGGCAGCCGAGCCATAAGCAAAGTGCCCCGCCGGTGGCAAGGTAAACCGTCCGGATACGTCGTCCGTTGGCTGATCTCATCGGAGAAACTCCCGCACCCTTGGATTATAGGCTTCGGCCGGGACGTCCGCCCTCCTCACGGTCAGACGCCGCTTGACTCCGATCCTGATGATTTCAACAATTCGTACGGCAACCCTTCGACGGGGGGATGAAAGGGGGAAACGCATGAAAAACCTGAAAAATCGTGTCGTCTCGTTACTGGTCGAAGAGGACGGTCCCACAGCCACGGAGTACGCCGTGATGCTGGCGCTCATTATCATGGTCTGTCTGGGCGCGATTAGTGGTATCGGGAACACCGTCTCGAACATCTTCACCAACGTGGACTCGGGGCTGCCTACGGGCACGTCGTCCTGACGTCCGACGGTTCGCGGTCCGCAATCCGAGCGCGAAATCAGGCAGGGAGGTCGGACGGTTCCGACCCCCCTGCCTGTTTGCATGCGCTTGGCCAGCCGCAGCGACTAGTCGTCGCAGAGCTTCTCCTTCTCTTCGTCTCCGCCGTCGCCACCCGAATCGCAGGCTCCGGTGCTTTCGGAGATCTTCGCTTCGAGCTTCTTGCACACCTTGTCAGCGATCAGCGTGCCCAGCCCCTGACTTCGCAGATCGCCGGTGATGACCAGGTAATCCGCGAAATCCAAGTCGCAAACCGCGCCGTTGGTGCAGTTCGACACCGTCAGCAAGGCCGGATTCAGGAACTGAACCACGCCGTTGAAGTCGTTTCCGCAGGACTGGAACGGGGGAACGCTTTCGCAGAACTTGCGTTCCATTCCCTTGCGGGCGTCGTTCTCAGTGGCTTCCTTGTTCATGAAGTCGAGGTCGGAAGTCTCCTCGGGCCCGCCGCACTGCTCGCCCTGATCGGGAAGGACCACGCCCGGCGCCGGCTCCACGATCCCGACGAGCTCGAAGTCGAGTTGCGGGCGAAGCTGTCCCTCGACCGTTTCGTTGTGGACCCCGATGGCGAACTGAATGTTCAGGTCGATGCACGTTGACCAGAGCACGCAGTCCACGTTCGAGGCCAGTGACTCAAGGCCGCAATCCGGCACGGAAGCGAAGTCGAGCTGGTCGAGCTCCCCGTCGTCGCACGGCACGTTCGGCTCGCACGGCTCGTTCTCGTCACAACTTCCGTCGCCCAGGCTCAGCCCGTTGATGGTGTTGTTGCCGTCGCGGTTGGCGATGAGCGCCGCACGCATCTCGCCGCTGCGGAAGATGATGTCGGCCTTGTCCGGGGTGGACGGGTCATCGACCAGGTAGAACGACGGCGGGCTGTCCAACCGGGCGTGCAGCGCGATATCCGTGTTGGCGTTGATCTTGCGGTCCCGCGCCCTTCGAGCGGCGCGGATGCAGACGCCGCGGACGCAATCCGCATCATCGTCCGACAAGCAACCGATGCATTCCTCCCGACAGTCGTTGCTGAGGTTGCAGGCGACGCCGGGCGTCGGCCCGCCGGCGCAGGTCTTCACGCAGGTGCCCCCGACCCCGCAGCCGATGTCCGCCACGCAGGACTCTCCATTGTGAATGGCGTTGCCGTTGCAAATGCCGTTGCACGTTCCGGGGCAGTCATTGTCCAACGTGCAAGTCTGGGCACCGGCGCCTCCGCCGCAGGTGCGGAACGGGAACGCGGTCAGGCAGGCGGCGCAACGATCCTGACTGTCGAAGTCGCTCGGATTGTTGCACTGCGTCGTACCAATGCACCGTGCCCGTCGGCGGTCGGACGTGGCGTCTCCCGTGATCGTGGTGCAATCCGGGAAATACTCGCCGAGATCGAGCACCTTCGTGAAGCTCGATTTGAACTTGCCGGACTGATACATGCCCGCCAAGAGCTGGTTCCAGAAGTCGTCGGAGATCGCCACCGAAATGCTGCGGAAGTTCTCCGTGCCCGGTGAACCCGGCAGGCACGCCGGCGCCTCGGTCATGAGGGAACCGGGGATGGGGTCCGCCTGTGGATCGATCAACGTCGGCGAGACCGTCACGCCCATGACCAAGGCGATGCCCTGGGGAGTGATCTCCACGATGTCGATGGTGTGCTCCAGACCGACGTCGAAGTCGCTGCCCAGATCCTCCTTACACATGGTCTGATCGTCGGATTTTTCCTGCATACCGTCCTTCTTGGCGATCTCCTTGACGAACGGGCACAGGTCGATGCCCTTATGGTCGGCGATAAATCCGATGATATCGGCGAGTCCGTTGAAGATCACCCTTGGGATGGCGCTCAGGCCAAAGGTGAGCACGTCGATCAGGGTGCCGATGCTGAACAGACCGCAGCCGGTCTCAATCGCGTCGCCCAAGCCGTCGACGTCGACGTTCTCGTCTCCGCCGGGGAAGAAGCGCAACAGGAACGTACCGTCCTGCTGCAGGATGTTCGCCTCCGTGATTTCGATTTCGACGGCGATATTGGGAATCGTCATCGTCGAGTTGAAGCCCACCTTGGTGCGGGCCACGCAAAAGAACCCGCATCCGCCGGTGCAGCACTCACCGTGCCCGCTGATGTGCATGGCAAACTCGGGGATCTCGAACCGCAGTCTCACGAGGCCCTCTTCCGGCGTGACGCTGATGAGGAACGTGGCGGCGAACTCCTCCGGCGTTTGCAGGATCTGAGGCGAAACGCAGAAGGTAACGTCGGGGTTGCAGGTCCACCACGGCATCTCCAGCTCCTTCTCGCAGCAGAACTCATGCGGTTGGAGGAGGCAGTTGGCGAGGTTGACGCTGAATTCCTTGATGACCGTGTCGAAGAACTCCCGAAGGGCCCTGTTCCCCGTGTCGGGCACCGTCACGGTGTCGTCGAGGACAAGCGTGAACGCCTTAGGGATCTTGAAGGGATCGGCGGCCACCGTGTTGAGGTGGGCGACGACCGCTTGGGCCGCGGCCGATCCCATCGCCGCGGCCATCGAGGTGCCCGGCGCCGGAATCGCCGGACCGACCACAAAGGGAACCAGGTCGTGCGTGGTGTTGCCGCCCACGTCCGTGGCCTGTCCCACCAGTTTGTTGGGACCCGGGTCGAACGAACCCAACGTGCTTTGCGTGCCGGCGAACACCGCCGCCATGTCCGTTACCGGAACGTTCTCGTCGATGTTCATCGTCACGGTCTTGCTGTCGCCGGCGCACCCGGCGGGTCCGCCAACCACGACGGTCGGGGCCGGAAGGGTCGCCACGAATCCGTTGATCAGAACGGACTCGATGTCCTCGCCGGCACAGACCTCGCCCTGTACGTTGACGAAATCGGGCCGGAGACCGCCGTTGTCGATAATCTGGCCCGCGGTCGGCGCGGTGATATCGAGCTTGAACACCGACCACTGGGCAAGGTCCACGGCGGGGTCATAGTGATAGCAGGCGTCCGTCAACTGCGGCGGCGGGGCCGGAATCAGGTCCCACGCCGGGGCGCCGTCCACGACGATGGCGTGACCACCGCAGCCAGTGCCGATCAGCGTCATCGTCAATGTGTTGGCGCTGATGTGCTCGATGGTGCCCTGGGTCAGCGGCGTCGGACTTCGGACGAATAGGTCCTTTACCGTCATGATGTTGCCGTTGACGTTGACCGGCCCGCTGAACGGACCGCCCGGCAATTGCGTAGCCGGATCAGCCACCAACTGCGGAATGATGTCCACGCAATCGATCAGGACCTGTACCGTGCGCGGATCGACGCGGGGCATGGCAACCTGCACCAAGACCTCGTCGCCGGCCGAACCGCTAACCACGCCGCCGTTGGGCTTCAGGACTTGCAACCACGGAATGTTGGAGCAGAAGGCCTTCGCTGTGCTGGCGTCGTCACGACACGTGACTTCGAGCATCGGAACCGGTGCGAACACCTCGTGCCGCGTGAGCCCGCGGCCCGTCGTCTTGGTGGACCATTTGTAGTCCTCCGGATCGATGCGGCTCACGAGGTGCGAGCGCTCGCCCTGGCGGACGGGAAGGACGGCGAGCACGGACTCATCCGGAGCGACCGCCTTGAGCACGGCTTCGCACGTCACCGTGCCAACCGCGCCGGTGGTGCGCCAGAATGGGATGTGCCAACCACCGCAATCGGCGCCAGGTTGGCCGCGTCCTTTTACCGTCTCTGACGCTCGGCGATCGGGCGGACCGTCGTACACCAACGAGCATTCCACATTCAGGCCGCCGGCCTGGCACTCCGGTTCCGCAATGCCGTCTTGGCTGTCGATCAGCCCGTCGCAGTCGTTGTCGAGGCCGTCCGTGCAGCTACTCCCGGCCGTTCGACGCTCGGGAGACGCAGCTCCGGGCGACACGCTGCAGACCACGCCGGTCTTGTCTACGTTACAGACGATTGTGCCTGTGGCCTCGCATACGCCGGTGCCCACGATACAGAAATCGATCCCGACGCCCGGGAATCCTTCGTCAATCTGTCCGTTGCAGTTGTTGTCCACGCCGTCACAAAGTTCGACGGGGCTCGTGCAATTGGAGTCGGCGCAGTCCACGTCGCCATCGCAGTCGTTGTCCTTGCCGTCGCCGCAGGCCGTCTCGCTAAGTTGCTCCGGCGGGTTGGCGTTCACACTGCACACCACGGCGCCATCCGCGCCGCAAACCTTGTCGCCGGTGTTCCGACACGGCGTACCAGCCGGTCCAACGAAGCAGTCCTCGCCGAGTTCCAGGCCGTCGTCGATCAGACCGTTGAAGTCGTTGTCGAAACCGTCGCAGCGCTCGGCCGTCCGGCATTGGACGTCCTCATGGTCCACCAACCCGTCGCAGTCGTTGTCCTGCAAGTCGAAACACATGGGATCGTGCGCCGAGTCAGCGCCGCCACCTTCCACGGCCACCTCGGGATCGCCGGGTACGGCGTCGCAGATGACGTTCCCGGTGTCGCATATCACCGTGCCGAGTTGCCGGCACACACCGTTGCCTTCGAGGCACGGCTCACCCTGGGCGACGGACACGGGAACGCACGAGCCGCCGTTGGAGCAGCCGTCGCCGACCGCGAAGGAGTCCGGCGCGTTCGGATCGCCGTTGTCGCAAGGCCCGGTGATCGTTCCACCATCGACGCACGCTTGAATGACCTGGCTGAAGTTGTGTCGCAGAGCTGTTCCAAAGCAAATACACCCAGGGGGAGCAAGCTCCGGAGTGCGGAGGTCGCAGTCATCGTTCGTGCCGAGGCACTTGCCGCGCGTCTCGAAGCCGAAGACCGGAACCAGCGCGTTCGGGACCAGCACGACGTCGTCGTCGTCGCCATCCGTATCGCCGTCGCAATCGTTATCCTTGCCGTCGCCGCAAACTTCCGTGGCCCCGGGGTTCACGTCGCCGTCGCCGTCGTCGCAATCGTCCGGTGTGCAGAACCCGTCGTTGTCGCCGTCGGTTTCAGGATCCGTGCATGCCACCGCGACCCCGCCGGAAGCGCGTGCCGCCGCGTCGGGACCCTTCGTAGCACGATCGGATCGCCCGCGGTCCGCGGACGCGACGCTGCTGAACGCGGCGATCACCGCGGCAACGCCGAAAAGCGTTAGGGCGCGAATGAGCGACCGTCCCATGCCCTGATCCCCAATACGTAGAGAACGCATCTTTCAAGCTCCTTTTGGCTGTGAACGCCGCCGCCGGTCCGAGACCCGCGTGCGTCGTCCGTTTTCCGTTAGTTCAACGCTGCCGAAACGAACGATCGTTCCGCCTCGTTACCCCCCCTACCCATTCTTGAGAACGCCTTGGCTTTCCCGCCCCTGGCCCGAACGTCGCGCGCCGCGGGTGCAGGCGTAGAGCGAACAACCCGGCTAGGGTCGCCCATAATACCGCCGCGCCGGTAATACCGCAAGGGCGAGGTGCCCCTCGTTGGGCATGAATGGCGTCGTTCTTGCCTGATTCGCTGTCGCCATCTTCACCCGAAACCCCAACTGCGTCGAAACCGCGCGGTGCTCCGGGCGTAGAGTCAGACTGACATTCGTCGCCCGTGCCGTCGCCATCCTGATCCATTTGGTTCGAGTTGGGCGTTTGGGGGCAGTTATCTTGAACATCGAGCACGCCGTCCTTGTCGTCATCCGCGTCGCACGGGTCGGGATCGTCGTCCGACTGGGTGTCGGCTGAAGACGGGTTGGGTCGCCGGGGTGAGGGGTCGGCGCGATCGGCGATGCAGTCGCCATCCTGGTCGGGATCGCAAACGTCACCTACCCCGTCGCCGTCAAGGTCGGCTTGGTTGAGGTTCCAGGTGAGCGGGCAGTTGTCGTCCGGGTCTGGATGGTTGTCGCCGTCGCTGTCCGTACCGGGGGGTTGGCCGAGGTGAACTCGCATCCCCAAGAAGGGGTTGGCCGTCCCCAAGAAAAGGCCCGCGTCGGTGGAGACGAGATTCCGCACGCCATAGCTGAACGAATCGCCGAAACCGGTCCACGAAACGGCCTGCCACACTCGACCATCCACGGTTCGCCAAAAATCGAAACCCCCGTGGATGGCGGAGATGACGTCGGCGACCTCGTCGGCCCCAACGGTTTCGATCAACGGGAGCAGGCCGGGGAATTGTGAGAGGTCGGCGCTCTCCGCGATGGCATCGACGTCGAGGTCCTCGGCGTATTGGGCGAAGACCGAGTTGTCCAGCGTGCCCAGGTAGAGGACGCCGTCGTGTTCGGCCATGCGCCACATGTAGCCGATGAAGGGATTTCCGAAGCCCGGCCCCGCGCCGGTTATGGGCTTCTTGAAGCCGTCGGGCGTATTTCGCTCCTCGCCGCAAACGATCTCCCAGGTGTCATCGGGTTTGACACGAAGCAGTTCCGCGCTGGAGGGCCGAAAATCCGGGATCAGGTTGGCGGAGCCGAAGTATATGCCCGTTCCGAGGTACAGATGGTTCTTGTACGGTTGCAGACTCAGCACGCTTTGGTTCTTGATGCCGCGATAGGCGCCCTCGACGAGTACCGTCTCATATTCGTAAGGCGGCGCGCCGACGGCCTGGGTCTTGAGAAGCTGGAATCCGTCCAGGGCGGCGAAGGTTCCCACGTACAGGTATCCCGCAAAGGTGGACAGCTCAAACGCCCCGGCGTTGGCGGGATCGCCAAAACCGGGCTCATTGACGGCGCGGAACCCCTGTCGCACGGGGTCGGTGGATTCGAGCAAATCCGGGGCGTTGGGGTCGCTGGAGAGGCCCAACACGAAGAGGCGGTTCTTGTAGACGGTCAAAGAGCGGAAGGAGTAATACGACGACGCGTATGGCAATTGCAGTGCGATTTCCTCAAAGTGCTGACCGTCCGCGGAGCGAAGGATCTGTGCGCCGACGCTGGGAATCGCCCCGTGGGTGAAGCTGCCGACGTACAAGGCCTCGGTTCCGTCGGGCTCGCGGAAAACGGTCATGGTGCGGTATCCGACGGCGCGGGGAGCGTCCACTCGAGTGCCGTCCGACAACAGGGCGCTGAACGTAGGTGAGACGTGGATGAGGTCGATTACGCCGGTGGCTGGGTCGTAGGTGTAGATGCGGGCGCGGAGGTCCATGTCCAACAGGTCCGGCTCACATTCGCGGGGGATCTCCGGGTTCTGCGTCGCGCCCGTCGAGGAAACGCCGCCACCGATCATACACAGAAAATGCCGATTGGTGCCGATGTAGAGCTTTCCCTTGAAGAACTCCATTCCCCAAGCGTAGCTGTTTCCACGATCCCCGAAGCCCTGGTCTCCGAGTTGGCGGAAGTCGTCCTGCGACAGCCCCGGCACGGGGAACTCGGCGACCGCCGACGGCGGCGCAAGCGCAAGCGAGGCCATGGCTGCCGCGGCGAAAAGGTATCTCGAAATATATGTCATCCCCCCCCCGATTCCCCGAATTACGGCCAGATCACCCGCGCCGGCGTGACCGGCGCCCCGTCGCTCCAAAGCCCCATGAAAAGTTGCTCGGGCGTGCGGCCCAACGCATATTCGCGGTTTTGACCGAAAAACGCCGTGTCCGTCAGTGCGTCGAACCACTTCCAGTACCCATAAAAGTCGAGGGCGTCGATCGGCGAGGCGCGGGTTCGATCGCCGGCGTTCGGCAAGCCGTCCAACAGCAAGGCCAGTTCGACGGCGCCGGCCGCGGGGTGCGACGCGACCAGCGGCGGAAAACCGTGATCGTCGGATGGCAACAGGACGATTTCCTTGTTTTGCGCGGAAACGTGCGGGGTCTTGCTGAACACGGTCCGGGCGGCCTCGGCCCCCACCACACGATCTTCGTCGCCGACGACGGCCAACATCAGAAGGTCCTGCGGGAACGTCCCGTAATCATAGTCATCGAGGATGCTTTCGAAGGCGCCGCCCGGTCCGGTGGTAGCGTCGGCGGCGTTGGCGAGAAGCAACGCACGAGGCGTCGGAAGCCCGGCATCTACCATCAGGGCCGCCAAGTTGGCCGCGATGACGCCGCCCAGGGAGTGTCCAACCAGCGCGAAGTGCTCCCAACGTGGCGCGACGCGGCCGCTCGCCGAAAGGACCGCAACCGCATCTTCCAAAGCCGCGAGCGCCGCAGGCGTGTAGGTCGAGGCCGGAGGGCGGTTGTTCGTCTGGTAGACCGGATAGATCACGATGTTTCCGCGGCGCACGAGGTGAGAAATCCAGGCGATATAGGAGCGCGGCTGATCGGCGGCATATCCGTGGAGGAACGCAATGACCGGCGCCGAGGCCGGCACGGGATCCGCGGGCTCGAATACGTAAAACGCCCGATCCGAAACCCCGTAGCTCCACTCGACCATGCCGCCGTGGGCGTAGTCGGTCGAGCCCGGTCCGAGGACGGGCTGAAGCGGGGGCGTGGGCGGACGGAAGTCACGAGCGCCGCTCGGCCGCACGGTCCGTTTCGCGGCGACGATCATGCCCGCGCCAATCACGATCGCAAGGGTAACAGTCCATTTCCTTCTCATCGGTCATCCATTCTCCGAAATCCGTCGTCTTCCAAACGCCGCCTAACGCATGGTCATGATCGGCGCCTGCCCCAACAAGGCGGCGCGCTCGTGTTCATCCTTGAAATACACCTCGTGTCGGGTGCGGTCACTGATCCGAAACGTCCCCTGGTGGGCGCTCTGCCGAAGAATGTCCTTGGGACAGGAACAGATGGCGAAGGGGCAGTGCAGTTCGTCACTGCGCGTGGGAAGCGTGTCGCCCTCGAGTTCAAAAAGATTTCCCAGACAGACGTCACTGCGATCGTTCACCATACCGCTGGACATCAGCAGAGCGGACGAACATACAAACAGATCTCCGAGGGAGTTGAGCCACAGATACCGCTGACCGGCGGTGCATGGTTCACCGAGGGTTTCATTCAGACCGAGCAATCGATGGCGGCGCTGGGCGTCCCACTTCCGATGATCTTCGAGCAAGTCATACAGGGCATGCCGCTGCTGATCGGAAACATCTCCGGCCTCGCGCCACATCTTTTCCTCGAGGTTGAGCCTGAAGTGTACACCGATCGCCGCCGCCTGACGCTTCAGCTCGATGCAATGCTGAAGGTTGGCAGGGAAACAGACCGTGGCGATGATCACATACGCTCCGTGCTCCTTCAGAATCCGCACGGATTCCAGGAAATCAGCTAGGGAGACCTCCGTCGCATGGTACGTGCAGGTGAACGCCAGCTTGTTCACGTCCACCTGATCCATGAACGCGGACATTCGCGGGATCATGCTGGCATTGGTGGTAATGCTGACCGACGCTACGTTTTCACGGTTCAGAAGGAAGGCCGTCGCATCCACGAGTGCCTTCTCGGTGAACCATTCGCCGAGATTCTCCATGTTGAACTTGAGCCGATGTCGCAACTGGGAAAGGCGGTGGATCAGCCTTGGGAAAAGCTCCCGCGAGTCCCAAGATTTCCTGCCGTCCGGGGCCCAACCGACATAGCAATAGGGACAATGGTAATTGCAGACGCTGTAGTCGCAGTAATAGAAGAGTTCAAACTCCTCGCGGCACTCGGAGAACGGCACGGGCGGCGCACTGCGATAATCCGCGGACCAGCGCTCTGCCGGCGCGGGATCGCGGTGGCGGTTCTGGGCGCGCATCCAGCTCTCGATCCCCCAGGCTTTGGGGGTCATACGAGGGATAATGGGAAGTGTGGTCATCCCATGGCCCTCGCCATGACCGTTTGGTCCTCACGGAGCTGGGATTGGGCGCCACCGATCGTCAAGGACACGGCGGCGATCGGGGCGCTGGTCCCGCGAAGGTCTTGCTCCACACTGAAGAGCACTTCGTCGGCCAAGCGGCGAATTTGTACGCCGTTCAGGCCGTCCAGCTCGGCGAAGGCTCGTGTATTCGCAAAGCGCCCCGCATTGCCCTGCTCGACGACTCGGTCGCATAACTCGCGCAGATGCTCGTGGTGATAGTCCTCGAACTTGGAGAACACCGGCCCCCAACGGATGACAAAGTCCTTCCAAACGCGGATCAAACCCTCGGGCACGAGACGTTGGTCGCTCAGTCCCGCGATCACCTGCCGGTAGGTCGAGGGGAAGACCTCGCGGTGGGCCTTTTTGAGTTCGTCGGGAATCGGCGGCATGGTGCGCAGGACGTCATAGGTGTATCCCGGAGCGGTCTCGCGGTCGATGGTCTTCTGGATCCGCTCTCGGAGCCGAGGAAGCGACTGGGACAGTCCGACTTGAAACAGCACCCGCGACGCGATCTTCTGCAGCATCCAAGGGCAGTGCGTCATGGTTTCCTGGTACAGTGCCATGATCACGGTGCGCGCCGTTTCGTCCAGCGATTGGACCATCTGCTCGAAGGCCGCGGCGCGTAGGGGATCGGGCGCTCCCAGTTTCGCCGCATTGCCCGGTACCCGCCGAACGCCGCGAATCAGGCGTTTCATGCGCTCCCCGAAGTTTTTCCAATCCCTGTGCTGCGTTTCCAGGTCCACATAACCCCGGAAAAGCTCCACCCGGCTCATCCCGCCGGGGAGAATGTTGGTCAGCCCCCCGCTCTCCAGGGAGTAGAGGTCGTCCAACTCCATGTTCAGGACCCGCCCGTCGCGCTGCAGGCGGGCGTGAAGAGGCGTTCCCGGCCACGCTTGCAGGATCGAAATGGTGGCGATGGGCACATTGGCGCGCTGCAGGAATGCATGGGTCTCATCAAAAATGGCCACGTCGTCGTGGTCGAAGCCCACGATCATCAGCGCTTTCACCAGTATGCCGTAGGATTGAATGCGGTGAACGTCTTCGACCAGATCACTGCGTGTGTTCTGCAACTTGTGTACTTCGCGCAGACTCGCCTCGCGGGGCGACTCGATGCCGATGTGCAATTGCCAGAAGTTGGCCTCGGCCATCATTTCGAGCATTTCTTCATCATGCGCCACGGTAATGGTCAATTGGGTGATGAAACCCATAGGTTGGGCAAACGAGTTGTTTAAGGGGACGAGCGCCCGCAACAACTCTTTCGTATACTTGGGACGAGCGATGAAGTCGTCGTCGCAGAAGAAAATGCGTCGTACGCCGAGGCGCTCCAGCGCCGCGATCTCCTCCAGCACCGTTTCCACCGGCTTGTGCCGCGGTTGGCGCCCGAACAGGTGGATTACGTCGCAGAACTCGCAATCGAACGGACACCCGCGGGTGGTCTGCACGGCGCCCATCGCGTAATTGCGGGCCAAATCACCCAAGCTGTCCCAGCGCGGTCGAGGTGACTGCGTAATGTCCGGCCGTTGCACCTGTCGATATTCACACTGGTGCTGCCGCTCTTGCCACTCGACCAGGAACTTCGGCCAGGTCAGCTCCGCTTCGCCCAGAAACACTACGTCGGCCACGCCGCGAAATCGCTCCGGCGTACCTGAAACCGCCGGACCGCCGGCCACCGTCGTCGTGCCGCGGCGGCGAAACTCGTGGCACAGTTCCAACATTCGGGGCACATGCGACAAATAACCCGTCGTGCCCATCAGGTCGTATTGCGGCCCGAGATCGGTGGACGCGTTGATTTGTCCACGGATCCCCTCATCCCATATATCCACGTGAAACTCAGGCGGCGTGAGGGCCGCGAGCGTCGCCAGTTCCAAGGGCGGCAGTCCCTGGCGCGCCGCAAACTGCACTCCGGAGAGTTTGAGGACCTCGCGCCCCTTATCCGGGGTCACTAGCAGAATTCGGTTCATGTTCGTTCCCCCTGTATGGTTGTAGGACCCTGGGATACTACCTCGGCTTCAACAACTGCCGCTGCTTTCCGACTACGAATACATCCCGCTGGATCACGCAGAAAAGACTGCACGGTTTCCATGAAGATCTCCGGCGCGTGCAGAAGGAAAAAATGCCCCACTCCGGGCACCACCGCCGCGGCACAATTGGGCAGTTTCTGGGAAAGATGGATGGCCACACTGCGAAACGGAGAAATCTCGCCATACACCGCCAACACCGGCGCGGTAATCTCGGAAAGACGGTCCTCGGTCAGTCCCGCCGGGTCGCGGAAATCGCGGGCCACGCTGGTTTCTTCCAAGAGCTTCAGAAAGCGCGGGGTGTTGCGGCTGGTGCCCCGGCGCATTCCGAATTGCACGGGTATGTCGAGGCTCTTCCGTAGAATCGCGTCAATGCCCTGCGCGTCCGCCTGGGAGAACCAATCCGGAGTGATTCCCAGGTCGGGTAGTTCCCTCTTCCAGATTTCCCAGCCCGGCCAGTCGTCGATGTTCCGCAGATAACGAAGCGCCGCAAAGCCCGTGTCGCAAAGCACCACGCCCGACACTCGCTCGGGATAGAGCAGTGCAAAGTGCAAGGCAATGGATCCACCGAAGCTATGAGAAATCAAACGCGGCCGTTCGATCCCCGCGTGGTCCATGAGGGCCAGTAAATCGCCGGCCAATTCGCGCGAGGTGTATCCTGTCGCCGTTACATGCGAATATCCATGTCCACGAAGATCGTACGCCGTGACGCGATAGTCCGGACAAAGGGACGGAAAAACCTTGGTGTTGTACCAAAACGCCAGCGAAGACGTCAGTCCGTGGACCAGCACGACGTCGGGACCCACGCCCTTCATCTGGTAGTGAACCGTAATCCCGTTGACGGTCGCCTTAGCCATATCCACACTACCCCACCGGACTACTCGATATACCCCAACGCCTTGAGGCGCATTAACACCTGCTCTTCGCTCTCTTGATCCAGAGGCTCGTCCGCCCCTCCGGCGACGGTTCCCTGCGAAGAACTTGTGGCCGCGCCACGCACCACCGGACGTGCATTTCGATATTCCTCTTCGAACGCCGCCGTGACGACGCTGCCTTCGAGATCCTCGGGGATGGGAAGTCCCAAGGCGTACAACAGCGTGGGGGCGATGTCCACGAGCCTTGCCGGGGCCAAGTGTGTGCCTGCGTTGACCCCCATCCCGTAAGCCACAAAGACGCCGTCGGGATGATGGCAGCCCATCGGAACGGGGCGGCGTTTCAAGACGGTGCTTGACCGGAGTACGGAGAAGAAACCCTGATCGCGCAGGGCGAGAGTGATATCCGGGGCCTCGCGCATTCGCGGACCGGCGAAGGCCTCTTCCCGCGTCCACACCTTGGTGACCAAGCGCTCACCGGTCTGAGGATCGAGGCAGTGAGTCAGCAGGCCTTCGATCAGTTGTTCACGTACCGTCCCATAGTCGCGCGGCTCAACCCCGCCCGGCCCGCGAACACCATTCACGGCCAAATGAATCCCGTTGCTGCTGGCTGAGGTCGCATACGCCTTCGTTTTTGGCAATTCAACATGCGTCAGATGATACGGATGCGCTTCACCGAGTTCCTGTGAGGCATCCTCCTCCACAGGAGCCGTTGACGACCAGGTGAGAAAGCCCTGCTGCTCCAACCACGCATTGATGTAAAGGATCTCCGACGTGCCCGTGAACCCGTGGTCTGAGACTATGAACACATGCGCATCGGGACCGGCGAGCCAGACGACCTCCTTGAGAAACTCATCCAGTTGCCGAAAATAATCCCAACAGCGCTCTCGTATTCTCAGAAATTCCGCGGACGGCGTGGGCGGTTCGAGTCGCGGATCGACAAACTGCCAGAGCAAATGCTGAAGCTTATCCACGCCGTCAAAGACAATGCCCGTCAGTGCGCACGCATCGTGTATCATCTGGTGGCGCAAAACCGAGAACCACTGCCGCTCGCGGCGGATGTGCAGGTCGATCCACGGTTCATAGTCGTGGAGTTCGATGCCTGCAACGGCCTTCTCTTCCTCCTTGAAATTCATGGCCAGTTCTTTCACGTCGAACCCGGGGACTCCGTCCCGCAGGCGATCGATGAGCCCCGACGGATGACTATGCTTCTTCACCCACCGCCACGGGACCCATCCGGGGATCATGTAACCGTCAACCGGAAGCGGAGGACTGTGAGCGACGAAGTTCAGACATCCGGCGCGCAGGCCGGCCCGAGAAACCATGGACCAGATCGTCTCACATCCAATCCACCGGGAATTGATGATCTTCAGATACGGCGACGACGGCGACTCGTATTGAAGGAAGTTGAAGATGCCGTGAGCCCCGGGCGAACGGCCGGTAACCAACGTGATCCAGGCGGGCGGGGTCAGCGGCGGGATGGTCGAGCGCAGCAGGCCGCGCGCCCCGCCGCCCATGAACTCCCCGAGAAAGGGCATGACTCCGCGCTGGACCAAATCGTCCAACACGGTGTATGTCGCACCGTCAAGGCCGAACAATACGACGCGCCCGCTCATGCCGACGACTCCGCCGTGGGACGCAAATGGAGAGCCAAGAACTCGATCAATTCTCCGACGGTGATGTCCGCGGCCTTGCGTTCATTGGCCTTCATCAGAAACTCAGCGAAAGGCAAGGATTGGTCGTAATGCTCCTCGATCGCAGACCCCAAGGCGACGGCGTCGATGGACTCGAACTGAAGGTCCTTGAACAGCCCCGTCGAGGAAGTAATCTCGCCGGTGTATTCCCAGTCTTCGCGCAGTTCAGCACAGATGGTAAGCAGGTCCTTGCGTATCGTCTGTGGATCAGGTCGCGGCATGCGCAGGCTCCTCTCCGACCGCCAGGCCGATGACCAGCTCGCCCTCGCGGAAGCTACGAACCCAAACGGCGCGGTGTTCGCTCTGGCCGTTCGAGTCTGTCGCCGTCTCGCAGGAAAAGCGAATTTCGCCGCTCTCGTCAAGGATTCTGCGAATGCGAACCGTGGCCGGTCCGCGGCTCAGTCCGACGCCGACGGCTTTTCCCGCCGCCTCTTTCGCCGACCACGCCCGCGCCACCCATTCCCCCCGACATCGTCCGTTGACTTGGCCCAGTATCGTTCGTTCCCCCTCGTCGAAGGCAGCCGACTCGAAGGCCTCGTCACGGGCGATCACTTGTTCGAGGTCGATTCCCACCGGCAGGGCGCTCGCCGCGGCCACGGCGTAGGAGTTTTTGTGGGAAATGGAAATGTGCGGCGCCTCGCCGAGTTCGCCGATCCAATCGCCGCGGATGAACGGCTTGCCGGACTCATCCTGAACGATTTCCACGTCCGCGGGATAGAGATCGCGTCCGTGGCGGCTCTTGATCCAGGCTCGAACCGCGTCCTTCGCGGCGGTACGTCCGAAGATCCACTCCGTCCGGCGCCGGCCCTCGGGCAGCGACCAGTACTTGGCGCGCTCACGTCGGTTGCAGATCAGATGGGCCCAAAGATTCTCCCAAATGCTGCTGCCCATTTCCTCGACGGGCGACATCTTCCGACACTCGATCGGCTCGTCGCACAAGTCGGCGCCTAGGGTGAGCCGCTCGCTGACGTAGCCCAGCTTGGGGAACCTCCAGAAGTCATAGAAATTGCGCGCCCAATAGAACCGCCAATCCTGCCAGCCGACGATGCGCATCCAAAGACGGCCGTCGGACGTCAGGACATCCATATCCGCGCGCAACTGTCGCGCCGCGACCTCGCGGATTCGCAAACGGCACTCGACCTGTTCACCGGGCGGCGGATTCTCCTGATAGAGCGAAAGTTCGCCGATACGGATCGGGAACAGCACGAACCCTTCCTCTAGAAACTCGACCGGCCAATAGCCGACCAATTGTCCAGCGGCATCGAGTAAACACGGATCGAAATGGAACTTCGGCGCGGAATTGGAGCGTAGCAGGCCCTCGGTCGGCAACACTTTCAGATGCGCGGAAAGCCCGTCCTCACCGATTCGATCCAACGATGCCACGCCTTGGAAGCTGGGCCCGTGAAACATCCGCCTTTGCGAATAGAGTTCCTCGGCTGTGTGCAGGCAGGGGCGCGAGTTTCGCAAGGAGGCCTCCAACGCCCCTGGCGCCGCGGGGAACCCTGCCGCGAACTGGATGGTGACTTCGGCGACGGACGAAGCCGCGGTCGGCATGGCTCCATCCGCCAACGTTGTCCGGATGGCGACACGGACGGAGTGTTCGCCCACGGCTCGCGCATGAATGTCAACGGCAACTTTTGCGTCGTCACGCGGAATGTCGATCCAACGGGAGGCCTGCATGTCCTTCGCCCCCACCACGCGCAGCTCGGGGCGCAGCAGCGATGCAACTTCCGCCATCATCTCGAGACTGACCGTGAGCGGAACCACCGGCAGAGCACCCAGGGTCGGATCGGTGTCGGAAAGCCGCGGTCCAAAGCGATGGTCTTCCAAGTACAAATCTTCGTACGGGTCAATCCGCCGACGAACGACGACCTCTTGTCCGGGGGTCATGCGGACGACTTCGCCCGCAAACGCTGGTGCTTTCGCGGGCGGTGATGCTGGTCGAACGTCCGCCGTCTCCGTGGCGGTTTGCTCCAGAACCTCGAGAACCTGCCGCAGGGTCTTGAGCTTGGCCACTCGCTCCATGTCGACCGCAGTCGCACCTCCGTCGCCGCCGGCCTGCTGTTGTAGAGTCCCCAGAATCTCCACCCGCTTGATGGAGTCGATCCCTAAATCCGCCTCCATATCCGCGTCGAGGTTCAACATCTCCACCGGGTACCCCGTACGTTCACTGACCACGGCGAGGAGCACGTCGGTCACGCTTCGAGGGGCAGCCGTAACCGGGGGTGGCGACATTGGCGCGAGCGGCTGCGGCGGCGCTTCGTACACTTCGCTCGCGGAGTCCGCAGAGACATCGGCGAAGACCCGCGCCTGAAGCGGTGCATCCTGAAGGGCTGTGGCCGGTTCCGAAATCGCCGGCGCAGCGCCCGACTGCCCCATATAGGCACGCATGACTTCTTCCTGCGTTTGCAGGAATTGTTCCATCACCCGGAAGTAATCAGACAAGACACCGGCCGCACCGGGCTGGGTGGTCGGAAGCGAGTCCATAGGAACGCCTGTCGGCGTCGTGACAGTGATCGGTGCTGCAAGCGCTATCTCACGCGCCGGCGGCGATGTCGCGGCGATACTCGGAAACTCGGCGGGTGGGCGTTCCTTCACGCGCAGCATCTGGTAGTGCAATGGAATCTGGACCGTCCCCGGGGCCGCGTCGTCATCCACAGGTCGATCCGCGACGGCATCCCATCGCAAGCAACGCGCGCCACGCGGGGCGTACAAGGGGGTCAAATCCATCGCCACGTACAACGCCGCGAGCTTCCCCAGGGCGTGGTGCAGAGAAAGCAGGTCCGATCGCCGATGCTGGTTGGTGGCCACGGCCATGTGCGGGCGACCACGCAAGATGTCATCCACAAACGCGCTCAAGTTCCCGCGCGGTCCGACCTCGACGAAAATCCGCGCCCCATCGCGGTACATGGCCTCGACGGTGTCCCGGAACCGCACCGGCTGAGCGAAAGTACGGGAGAGCAAATCCACGATCGCCTCAGGCGAATCCGGATAACGCTCCGCTGTCGCACACGAGTACACGGCGGTCGACGACTTCGAAAGCCGCAGGGACGAGAAATACTTCCGCAAAGCCTCGGTCACATACCCAAAGTCGGGGCTGTGGTACCCGTGTTCGTACGGCAAGGTCTCGACAAACACCCCGCGGGAAAGAAGTGTCCTCCGGATGGCCTCCGCATCCTCGAGTTGAACCACGATCACGACTTGATGGGGGCAATTGTCGTTCACGATGCAGATCGAACGCTCGATCTCTTCACACAATTCGCGCACCGCATCGCGATCGGCGCCGACGGCCAGCATCACCATGCGCGGTACGGTCTTGTCGTTGGCCAGCCCGCTCCACGCTTCGTTCAACGAGCGCATGCCTCCGACAAACTCGTCCACTTCAGCCATTCCCGATGCGGGCAGCGCCACCCATTCGCCGGAACTGTGCCCGGTCATCATGTCCGGCTGAACACGCAGGCGCTGCAGCAAGGTGAACATCGCCCCGTTCGCCGTCAGCAGCGCCGGATTGGCTTGCTCGATCTTCCCGAGTCGACGCGCGTTCGCCTCAGCCTCCTCCTGCGTCCAGGCGGGAGGCGGGAAAATGACCGCGCTGGGGCGGACGCCGTCGATCTCCGCAATGGATCGATCCAATCCGTCAAAACACGCGCGCAGGTCGGGGAAGTGAATGCAAAGCCGCGACATCATGTCCACGTATTCAGAGCCCAGCCCGGGGAAAAGAAACGCGACTTTCCCTTCCCGAAGTGGGGACTCGCCGAAGTAGTAGATGCCCGCGGTGTCCTTGATCTGCGTGCAATCGGGCTTCTGCAAGCGGTCGATCGCCCGGTCTAGCTTTTCCGCGAGTTCCGTCAGCGACGCCGCGACGACGGCCAAACGATGACCGCTCACTTTCAGACAGCCGTTGAGTGTAAAAGCGAGATCGCACAGCGCGACGCCGTTAGCGGCCTTCAGATAATCGCGCACGCGCTGGGCCTCGGTGACCAGCGCTGGACGAGTCTCGCCTTGGAGAACGCACAGCTCCGAGTCCCAGTCCCGAAGAAGAGTCGGCCTTTCGTTCGCCCCGGCGTCGGCGCACTCTTCCAAGACCACGTGGGCATTGACTCCGCCGAATCCGAAGGCGTTGACTCCCGCGCGCCGCGGGTGATCGCCGGCGCCGCGGATCCATGGGCGAACGCCGGTATTGACGAAAAAACGGCTGTCATTTCGGCGCAAGAGTTCATGAGGCTGTCGGCAGTGCAACGTAGGCGGCAGAACTCCGTGATGCAGCGCCAGCGCGGTTTTGATCAATGAGGCCACTCCCGCGGCGGGCATGGCGTGCCCGATCATCGACTTTACCGATCCGATGGCGCAAGTCGCCGCTCCGCCGATCCGCGCGCCGAAGACTCTCCGTAAAGCCTCGATCTCGGTCGGATCGCCCACCGGAGTGCCGGTGCCGTGGGCCTCGATCAGTTCCACAGTTTCCGGCGACACGCCGCTCCTGTCGTAGGCGCGCTGAAGGGCCAGCACCTCGCCTTCCACGCGCGGGGCCGTGACGCTCATCGCCCGACCGTCGCTGCTGCTGCCCACGCCTTTGATGACCGCATAGATACGGTCGCCGTCGCGGTTCGCATCCGCAAGGCGCTTCAAAACAACAATCCCAACCCCCTCGCCGGGAAGCATCCCGTCGCACTCCTCGTCGAACGGCCGAATGACGCCCGAACGCGACAGGGCTCCCAGGGCGGTGAAAACGGTCAGGAACGGAACATTCGTGAAAATATGCACGCCGCCGGCGAGCGCCAAATCACACTGGCCGCTCAGCAATTCCCGCACGACGATTTCCGTCGCAATCAGCGACGAGGCGCACGCCGCGTCCACGGTGAACGTCGCACCGGTCAAGTCCAGTCGGTTCGCCACCCGCCCGGTCGTGATGTTGGGGATCAATCCTGGCGCCGTATCGGAGAAGAATCCGGGCAGCGCCGTTCGCATTTCTTTCTTGATTGCTCTCCGTTGCTCGAGAGTGAGTTCCGGGTGTAACCGGCGGATGATCTCCAGCGTTTGTTCGGTAATCACGCTACGTTGCAGTAGATTCGCCAGTCCCGCCCCGAGGTAGTTCCCTCGCCCCAGAACGAACGATGCACGCGTCGCGTGCAGATCACGGTGGAGATAACCCGCGTCCTCGATCGCCTCATGCACGGTGCGGAGGACGAGGAACTGGTCCGGCTCTGCTCCCTCGATCGCCCGCGGCATCGTCCCGTAACGAAAGGGATTGAAAGCAAACGACGAGCCTAAATATCCGCCCCGCTTGCACCACACCCGGTCGTCGTCGCTCAAATCCGGGTCGTGGAACCGCTCGCCATCCCGTCGCTCCACAGGCGCCTCGGCAATGCAGTCGACACCGTCGACGATGTTTTGCCAGAACTTAGCGAGATTCCGCGAACCGGGGAACGCGCAGGCCATCCCCACGATCGCGACCTCGCCGCGAATCGCGGGTAGCGGAACGTCGTGGACGTGGTTCATCGGCTGCGTCACGACTTGGCTCCCGCGGAACTCGCACCGCTATGAGTCAGACGGTTCAGGGCCTTGCTGCACGCAACCTCGATGTCTTCCAACCAGCCCACGCACTGACCGGCCGCGTCGTAGAACATGATATCGACGTGCATCGTCGAGCGACCGGGCGCGACGTTGTAGATGCGCGCCTCGCAGCGCATCTGACCGGCCGAAAGATCGCCGAGGCGGTGATAGCAGGTGAAGCGCGACGGCAGAGGCGTGGAATCCAGATAGGTTCGCGCCCAGAGAATGACCAGTTGCAACCCGCTGTCGAGGGCCACCGGGTCCACCAGCCAGCGGGTCCCCGCGGGAGACTCCGCCAGGCACCGTTGCGGCAAGGATGGGGCGATCCGGGCGATGATGCCGTTGTCGCCGATGCCCTCCAATTCGACGATGCCCGCAAACAACGGGCCGTGAAACAGCCACTTCTCGTAGGCCTCCTCCACACTCATTGGGAACGGCCTTCCGTGGACCAGGGCCAACGGCTCGATCGGCGACGCCGCCGCGGCCTTCGCACGGAACTCAGCCGTCGCGGTGTAACACGCCGGCGACCGATCTCCCTCCGTCCGAACCCGCAGATCAACCGTGGCCACGTCGCTCCGAACGCGGTTCAGAAGCCCCGTCACGTGAATGGTTCGAGGTCCCTCGTCGAACCGAATGCCGTGAAGCACTTTCAGGTCGCGGATCGCACAGAGACGCATGTCCGCGGGCGCCAATAACGACGCCACTTCGGAAACCAGCTCCAGCCCCATGGCCATGGGCATCACCGGTTTGCCGTCAAGCTGATGGTCAACGAGGTAGACATCGAACGACGGATCGAGTTCACGAACGACCTCAATGGCGCGGTCGCTCGGGCGGGTGACCCGCGAGCGACCGTTCAGCAGCGCGAGGGCAAGGTCGGGTTCTTCAGGTGCAGTCGGCGTCGGCTGAACCTGCAGCGGTCCGCCGAAGATCACTTCCACGTCCTCCTTGCGGCCGTGGAGTAGTTCGTCGACGAACGCACGGCGACCCGCGGGCCGCGAAATCAACGTGATCCCCGCCGCCGCAAACTGCTGCGCCAACTCCGGCGAGACCATGCCACCGCTCGACTCCCACGGCCCCCAGTTGAGCGACGCCACGCGACTCGGCCAGCGAGCGTTCAGCGTGTGGGCGAGCTTGTTCAGAAACTCGTTCGCCGCTGCGTAGTCGCATTGCCCGCGGTTGCCATATCGCGCCGAGACCGACGAGAAGAAGAACAGGAACTTCAACGACTCCGGCCTCAACTTCGCCGCGAGGGTCAACGCTCCTTCGATCTTCGGACGAAGCACGCGCATCATCGACTCCCGCGTCTTGTCCGCGATGAACTTGTCCTCCGTCACCCCCGCCCCGTGAACCACGGCGTCCAGACGCCGGTGTTTTGCATAGATATCGTCGATCAACGCTCCGAACGCAGCGGCATCCACGACATCCACGGCGTGGTACTCGACCGTCGCGCCGGCCTCGCGCATCGCCGAAAGATTCACACGAATCTCGCGTTCTCGTTGGAGTCGCCCGTAGGCCTGCTCCACCGCCGCAGGCGTCACTTTCGCTCCGCCTCGTTCGAGGTCCAGCCGGAGAATCTCCTTCAACTCCCGCAGGACGATCGCACCGGCGGTCCGCTGGGATTCCTTCGCGGGGGGCAACGGCGACCGTCCGGTCAAGAGCAATGTGCTGCGGAAGCGTCGAGCGAGCTCGATCGCTACCTCGGCCGTGATCCCCCGCGCCCCGCCCGTGAGCAGCACGACGCTACCCTCATCCAACCCCGACTCCGCTGCCTGTGGATCCAGCGTCGCCGCGACGGGCCGCAAAGTGACGCGCCGCCCCCCTCGATAACCAACTTCCGCCTGTCCGTCACTCGTCTCAAACTCGGTTGCGACGGCCTCGGCAAGCTCGGACGCCCCGACTCGCGAATCAACATCCACGATCTTGCACGCGACCTCGGACCACTCCCGCCCCAGCGACTTCACGAATCCGCACACCGCTCCGTCCGCGGGCGAGCCGTCATCAAATCCGCCGCCCATCGCGGTCACGGCAAGGAGCCGACCCCCGCCGACCGACCGAAGCTGCGGACCGACCGTCTGTGCCAAATTCAACAGTGCCCGCGATTCCGCGTAGGCGCCTTCGCGGCATGTGCCCGGCGCATCACCCGCGTCTCGTCGAGATCCGCAGGCGCGCGAGAGATAGATCATCGCGGCGAGGAACCCTGCCGACGCACGAATGCGGTCGACGCACGCCTCGACCGACGCCCGGTCGGTCAGGTCCACGCCGACGTGTTTGCCCTTGCCGGAGGCGCCGCCCGATATCAGAGCCGTTCTCGCTCCGCGGCTCTCGAGCCGTTCCACCACGGCCGCGGCGAGAGGGGAATCCCCGCCGTCCACGATCAACACCACGCCGTCCGAAAGGCGAGTCGTCGTCTTGGAAGAGACCGGGCACTCGACGACCTCCAGCAGCATTCGCGGGACGCCCGCGGAGACTG
The DNA here is from genome assembly GCA_964646605.1 of uncultured Phycisphaera sp. GTDB lineage: Bacteria > Planctomycetota > Phycisphaerae > UBA1845 > UBA1845 > SBAX01. The sequence continues at coordinate 53,180 of CAZYEX010000147.1, forward strand.
GGGTCCTCTCGACAGCGCGCTCCGCGGTTGCCGAAGCGTCCTTCGCAGGGACGACCGCAGCGTCGCCGCGCGCCCCAGCCTCGACCAACCAGTCCACGATGGAGCGCAGCGTCTTGAGCTTGGCCAGCGCCTCCATGTCCTTGTCCAGAGACTTTCCGCCGACCATCGACTCTTGTTGCAACGTACCGAGAATCTCCACGCGCTTGATCGAGTCGATTCCCAGATCGGCCTCCATGTCGAGGTCCAAACCCAACATCTCGGCCGGGTACCCCGTCCGCTCGCCGACGATGGAAACCAATCGCGACGTAATCTTCTCGCGCGTCCACTCCGTACCGGGATCGTCCTGCGAAACGGGGGCTTGCGACGCGGGAGGTGCCTGCACGCGCTCCGCTTCCGACGCGGGCGCTATGGGAACGGGGGGCGCCGATTGCACCGGCAACGGTTCAGTTCGTTCCGGCGACGGTAGTGGCGTTGCACCCGTGGAATTACCTTGCAAAAACCCCAACATCACGTTCTTCTGTGTCTCCAGGAACTTGGCCATCAGGCCTTGGTACCCCGACATGACCGCCCCGACGTCGCCGGACGAAACCGTCGACGGAAGGTTCGATGCCGTGGCAAGCGATCCGGCAATCGGACGTTCGGCTATGGGCGTAGGCGGGGTGAGGGATGGCGGCGAAACACGCGCCGGCGCCGCTGCACGCGGCCGTGGCTCCGGTCCCTTCAAGGGAACCGCCCGTGCGCCGTTGACTTTCCAAGTCGTCGGTGACGGCAGAGCGGGCTTGGCCTGCTCCATGAGCTGCGACACATTCGCAGTCGCCTCGCAGCGCCGCTCGAACAGCGGGCGAAGATCCATCTTGACGCCGACAACCGAAAGCTGTGCCAACGCGTGGAGGAGCTGGGTCACGCCGTTTCGCCCGGCCTGATCTACGTGAACCGCCTTGAACGAACGGCCGGCAAGGGTTCGTTCCACCAGCCCGGTGAGTACGCGCCCCGGACCCACCTCCACGAACACCCGCGCCCCGGCCTCGTACATCGCCAGGACCTCATCCACGAACCGAACCGGACGAACGAGATGTTCGGCGAGCATCCCGCGCAGCGTCGTCACGTCGCCGTCATGCGCCCTAGCGGTCGTGTTGGAGAACACCGGGACCATCGGGCGGGCGAATCCGACTTCATCGAGGACGGCCCGGAAAGGCCCTCGCGCCGCGGCGACCAGCGGAGAATGGAAAGCGCACGACACGCGAATTCGACGTCCCTTCAGTCCGCCGACCGACAACCGTTGCAGTGCGTCCTCGACGCCCGCCTGCGTGCCGGAAATTACCGTCTGAGACGGTGCATTGAGATTCGCAATCCAGACACCCTTGAGACCGTCAAGGACCTTCGCCACGGCGGACTCGTCCGCGTCGATCGCGGCCATCGTTCCCGGTGACACCTTGGCGGCATCGCAAATGAGCCGACCACGGGCTTCGGAGATGCGAAGCAAATCCGACAGCCCCAGCGCTCCCGCGGCGCAAAGCGCCGCATATTCGCCGTAGCTATGCCCGCCCACGAAATCCGGGCGAAGCCCAAGTTCGGTAAGAAGCTGAAACACGGCCAGGTCCGCCGCCCCGATCGCGGGCTGGGCTACGCGGGTCTCGGTGAGCGCCGCGTCATGAGCCGCCCCCTCCTCGGGCGTAAACGACGGGCATGGGAAGATGAAACCGCTGAGTCTTCGTCCAAGGACGTCGCCCAAACCGCGATCCGCTTCCTCGAACACGGCACGCACCGTCGGGAACGCGACCGCCAGATCGCGGAGCATGTTGACGCACTGCGACCCTTGGCCGGGAAACAGAAACGCGACTTTGCCTTCGCCGCCGCGAGTCGAGTAATAGATGCCGCTCGGGTCGCGAAGCTCGTTTGCCGCGCCGACCGCCGCGCGGGCCTTCACCAATTTCTCTTTCAGGTCTTCCGGCGAGGTCGCTACCACCGCCAACCGGAATAGACCCTCGACGCCCGCAAACTCTCGCCACACGGCCGCGGCAAGGTCGTGCAGCGCCGGAGCCGCCCCGCCGTCCAGACCCGCAAGTATCTTGTCAATCGAAAGGACGATCGTCTGTGCCGTCTCCGCGTGCCAAACCAACAACTCGGCAGGCCACGCCGCGAGCCCCGACTTCGCCGCGAGAACCCCGTCGCTGCCCGGGTGCTCCTCCAACGTCGCATGGAAGTTCGTACCCCCGAACCCGAAGGCGCTGACCCCCGCGCGGCGCGGTTCGCCATCGGAAGGCGCCAACCAAGGACGCGTTTCGCTACTGATGTAAAACGGGCTGGCCGAGAAGTTCGCCTTGGGATTGGGCTTTGTGACTCCATTGGTCGGCGGCAACACCCGGTAGTACAAGGCGAGCGCCGCCTTGAGCAAACCCGCGATCCCCGCGGTACACTTCGTATGCCCGATCATGCTCTTGACCGAGCCCAAGGCGCAGCTCTGCCGCGAGGCGCCGCTGGCGACGAAAGTCCGGGTGAGCGATTCGACCTCCGATTGATCGCCCGCCACCGTTCCCGTGCCGTGGGCCTCGACCAATCCGACGGTCGCCGGACCGTAACCGGCCTGGGCGTACGCCCTTTCCAACGCCCGGATCTGTCCCGCCGGGTGCGGCGCAGTCAGACCCTTATCGCGACCGTCGCTCGACGATCCGATCCCCTTGATGACCGCGTAGATTCGATCGCCGTCGCGCTCCGCGTCGGCAACGCGCTTGAGCACCGCCATCGCAATCCCCTCGCTGATGACGATGCCGTCCGCGGTTTCATCGAAGGTGCGGCACTGACCGGTCGGCGAGAGCGCCTGCGTCTTGCTGAAGCAAAGGTAGGCAAAGGGGCTTTGCATGGTGTCGGCCCCGCCGACGATGGCCATGTCCGCCGCCCCGCTGGTCAGTTCTTGAGCCGCCAACCGAACCGCCGCCAGCGAGGATGCACAGGCCGCATCGACCGCGTAGTTCGCCCCGCCCAGATCGAAACGGTTGGCGATCCGCCCCGCCGCCACGTTCATCAACAACCCGGCGAACGAATCCTCCGTCCACTCCGGAAGGCAACCCTCCAGGCGTTCGATGAACTGTGCCGCCTCTTTGGCATCCCCCCCGGCATTGGCCATGAAATACGGCAGAAGCGCGCGGAACCCGTAACCCAATCCAAGGTCCGCAACCCCCCCACCGGCGCCGAGCACCACCGCCGTGCGCTCGCGATCGAACGCCCGCTCTTCATAACCCGCGTCGCGCAAGGCCTCTCGGACCGCCTCCAGAACCAGGAGCTGCAACGGCTCCACCGACGGGAGCGTGTTGGGCGGCATTCCGTAGCTTGTGGGGTCGAAGAGCACGTCGTCGAGAAACCCGCCCCACTTGGAATAAATCTTGTCCGGCGCCGACCGATCGGAATCGAAGTACAACTTCCAATCCCACCGATCCGCGGGAATCTCTTGAATGGCATCGACCTTGTTGAGAATGTTGCTCCAGAACGCGTCCACATCGCGGGCCTTGGGGAACATGCACGACATGCCGACGATGGCCACGTCGCAGGGCTTGGTCGCTTCCGCACGCGTGGTCTCCGCATTTACCTGCGCGAACGAAGCCAGTCGTTCCGCGCCCTTCCGGCTCACGTCCTCATGGAGTTCCTCGATCGTACACACTCGGTCGCGCAAGGCCGCGACCTGACCGATCATGTACATCCCTTCGTGACGTTGATCCTGTCCGTCGAGCGATCGAAACTTCGAGGACCCGCCGTCCCCTGCCGACCCGTCCGCGCGAACCACGCCCTTCGACGCGATCCGCAATCGACCCAGGTTGAGCGTCTCCAGCGCCTCGCGGATTTCGTCCTTCGAGCGCCCCTCGCCGATCAGACGCCGCTTCTCCTCGGCGAACACTCGCCCGAACGGCGTGTCCGCACAGCGCGTCGCATGACCCACGCCCGATTCCAGAAGGATCGTCTGCCGACATTCCAATGCCTCTCGCTGGAACCCCTCTACGATAGCCCCCGCGCCGACCGCCTCCTTCGTGAACAGATAGGAGGTTCCCAGGAGAACGCCGATCCGCACGCCCCGTTCGGAAAGCGGGGCCGCCATGGCCGCGACCATCGAGGCCGACGTCGCATCGTGAATCCCGCCCGCGAACAGAACGTGATAATCCTCGGGTTGGTGGGACTTCTCCGAGGATCCCTTCGCCGACCGCAGGTGTTCGAGAATGACTTCGATCATCTGCTCCCAAAGGACGAAGCTGGTGCGCGGACCTACATGCCCGCCGCATTCCCGTCCCTCGAAGATCACCCGCCGAACGCCGCCCTCCAGAAACATTTTCAGGAGCGCCGGCGAAGGAATGTGCAGGTAAGTGTGAATGCCGCCGCGTTCCAACTCCGCCGCCTGGTCCGGTCGACCGCCCGCGATGATCGCATACGGCGGGGGATGTTTGCGAACTTCCGCCAATTGCTCGTCACGAAGCTCGCGGGGGACGAAACCGAGGATCCCGATCCCCCAAGGACGATCGCCGAGCTTGCGTTTCGTTTCTTCCAATAATACCGCGACCTGCGGACCGCGCAAGAGCGCCAGCGCCAGAAACGGTAGTCCGCCGCCTTGCGCCACCGACAAGGCGAACTCCGCCGTATCACTGACCCGCGTCATCGGACCCTGGACGATCGGATAGCGCGTGCCATGCGATTGCGCCAGCGATCCGTCCGGGCGCAGCGCCTCTTGGCGCGCCGCCGCGCCGCAATGCGCCGTCGCCGAACGCTGCACCGCCCGACACACTTCGCCCACCGTGCGGAAGCGGTCGGCCAGCGATTTCGCGAAGACCGCGTCTTGACCCATGAGCAGCAAGCGGCCTCCGTCGCCGCGCCCGCTGATCCGCTCCTCCACCGCCTGCCGCCATCGCCCTGCCAAATCCGCGGAACGCGAGTTCTCGAGGGCCAGCTTGTCTTCCCGTTCGCGCAGCGACGTGAACGCGGTTTCTCCGGGTCTCTGATAGGCGCGGTAACGCACGCCCAACTCCTGCCCCAGGATCGCGGTTTCGCTTCCGTCCATTCGCGCGATTCGTTTCTTGACGTCCTCGGGCAGGACGGACTCGATGCACAGGGCGAGCTGCCAGTCGAGCACCACGCCCGCAGCGCCCGCCGCCAAACAAGCCGCCGCCGAGTGCAACCCGACCCCGCCCCGCGCCCAAACCGGAACTTGCACGTGGGGGATGATCCTCTGCAACAGAATGAACGTGGTTTCCTCGCCGACGCGACCGCCCGCCTCGCAGCCTTTGACAACCAGACCCGCGGCCCCGGCCCGTTGCGCCGCCTGGGCCTCCTCGAGGCTGACGACTTGGACGAAGGCCTCGACCGACCGTGATGCGAGTGCGGCGACGGCTGCGCCGATTCCTAGGTCCACCGCGAGTTCTGCCGAATCCGCCGCCGTCAACACCACGCGGGTAAGACCGCGACCGATCGCGGACTCTAGGATGGACCCCATCGGCCCGGAATTCGTGGGCGAGAAAAGACAGAACGTGGTTTTCGCGGAGAGAAGCTCATCGACCACCTGTCGCGCGGCGACGGCGTCGGCGTGCTCCAAATCCACGCCTCCCGGCAGTCCCGCGCGATGCGCAGCGATGGCGATCGAAGAGCCCGCAAAACCCGGCGGATTCACCGCCATCACGTCCAACTGACGCCGCACGCCCTGCAATCCTTTCCGCCCGCACCAGCTCGTCCGCACCGATGTAGGGTCCGCTGTGCGGACCCCTTGCAATGCCTCCCCCTCATGCCCGATTTCGGCGTCGCCAACCGACCCCGCGCACGGACAACGCCCTCAAGCCCGCATAAAGGGCGAGCATCTCCACCAAACCCGTCGCCCCGCACAACGCGCCGAAACCTGGCAACCCAGGCGTTGGACGATCCGTCGGATCGTCCGACGGCGCCGCCGTGAACACCGCCCGGACCGTCCGGTCCGTGTCCATCGTGACCGTCGTCGTCAACTCCGTACCGCTCGCGTCCCCTTCCCATCCCACGAAACTTGCCCCGATATCCGGCGTGGCGATGAACGAAACCGTCTCCCCGGCCTCGAACTCCCCACCGTCAGGCGTGACCGAACCGTCCCCCTCCGTTTCGACCGTGAGAAGCACGGCGTCCGACACCGGCCCGGGGTCCACGACGAACGAAGCCCCCACGACCGCGTCGCCGGTGAGGGTGAGCGTCAACGGCGTGGCACTCCCCTCCGCGTCGCCGCTCCAACCCGAGAACACGAACCCCTCGTCCGCCTCCGCGACCAGGGTCACGTCCGACCCCGTGGTGTACGTCTCCTGTTGCGGTTCGATCCGGACCGAACCCCCACCCGTGACCTCCACGACCACCGTCGCCGCGGCCTCGAACCGCGCGCTGATCGTCCGGTCGCGGTCCATGGGGACCGTTAGGGGATTCCCTTGATCCATTCCCGCAGGCACATTCCCCTCCCAGCCGACAAACTCCGACCCGGCGTCGGCCTCCGCCTGCAACCGAACTTGAGTCCCGTTCTTATACCGTGAAATCACGTCGTTGTCGATGACCACCCCCGCCGGCGTCGCTCCGACCGTACCCGCTCCCAGACCCGTCGTGCTCAGGTTCAGCTCCCGAAGAACCGGAACGAAAACCGCACTGACGCCCCTTGATTTTTCGAGCGCTACGACCAGAGGATTCGCTTGCTCGGAGTCCAGGTTGAAATCTGCCGTCCAGCCTTGAAACTCGAACCCCGCCGCGGCGGCTGCGGTCAGCGTCACGACGTCCCCGAAGCTGAAAACAAGCTCAGTCGAAGCCCCCGCGGCGACCGTGGCCCCGGAGGGTGCGACCGCGACCGTACCCCCTGAGTTCGGAACCGAAACCGTCAGAACGGGATCGACAATTACATGGATGATACGGGTTCCGATGGTCACGGTGGACGCGGGTGTAGAGACGTTTTCGAAGGTGACCACAGCCGTGCGCGAACCCGCCTCGAGGTCATCGGCGGCGGCGTTCACCCGCACTTCGACGCCGACCTCGTCCGGACCGCCCGCCGCGCCGTTGGAGGCCGCAAGTTGCCCACCACTAGGCGATATCGAAACCCAATCCTCGTTGGCACTCGCGTTCCACAACACGGGCTCGTCCCCGGAGTTGGATAAAGTCGAGGATTGCACGGCGGGAGGAAGGTTGCCCGCGGGACCGCGGACTTCCAGATCGACATCGGGGCGTAGAGTCACCACCCCGCTGTTCACGGATTGCACCACCAACGAAATCGGCAGGTCTCGGCTTCCGACTCCATTCGTGGTGTTGTCGATCCGGATCTGCGCCGTATACGTGCCCGCGGTAAGACCGACGGTGTTGAACGACACGCTGAACGTGTCACCTCCGCCGCCCGGCACCGTTCCACTCACCTTATCAACATTGAACCACGAGCGAGTCACCCAGGTGATTCTGTAGTTCAGGTCCGTCTGCCCGTTGGCCCGAAGCGTGACCGCCACCGGGCTGGGGCCCGCTGCATTCAGGGTGGCGACCGGGTTCACGAACGATGGCGAAACCGAAAAGCTGGCCGGCGCCACCCGCAGCCGCACTGTACGCGTCGTATTCCCCAGCTCCGTGGTGACGTTCAGGAAGGTGACCGTCGCGGAGTATAGCCCCGGCGCGAGCTTGGCGGCTTCAACCTCATTCACCGTTGCGACGACATCGATCCTGCGGTTGAGCACTCCCGCCCCGGGAAGTGTCCCTGCCGGGGGCGCCACCACCAGCCACCGCTGGTTGTCGGCGATAACAAAATCGAGGGCCCGGAAATCGGCGTTATCCAACGTCCAGACCGTCCCCGTTTCCGCGTCGAACGGCCCGCCCTCGAACCCCGCGAACGAGAAGGTCGTCGCCGCGTCGGGCGTCACTGCCAGCGTCTGTGCGCTAACCGAAACCGAAAGCTGTGAAAGGAAGGTGAGCGTCAGACACCGAACGCCGCATGTCCGCCCCCTCGCCCTGCGGAGACACCCCAACCGTCCACTCCAAAGTTCATCCACCACTCGACCCCTCCCCCGGTGTGGGCCCGTTCCCAACTTCGGCTTTGACAATGACTTATGGTAACCGGTGTAACCTCGATGTCAAGCGAACGTCCGTTTGGAGAGGCGATTCAGGTGGCCCTGGCGCGTGCCGTTCGGCGGAATTCTCAGCATGATTTCGACTGGGCGATTTTCGGACGGTTGGACATCCCACGACCGCCGACCGAAAAGGGTGGAGGCACGACGCGAAACTCTCGAAAGTTGGGCGCGTTACCCGCGATACTCACACCGCGAAGTACAAGTCTCCGCGACGGTCACCTGCGACAGCAACGGCAAACGCGGTTTCACCCCCATCCAAATCCAGCGCGCCAGGTTCTCCGCCGTCGGGTTCTCCAATCCGTCGACCTCGTTCAGGTAACGGTGATCGAGCTTTTCATGCAACGGATCGAAGGCCCGCTTGATCTCCGCAAAATCCAGAAGCCAACCCTGCCGCGGGTCCACGTCGCCTTCGCAAATCAGTTCGACTCGAAAGCTGTGCCCGTGGAGCCGGGCGCATTTGTGACCCGCGGGCGCTTCGGGCAGGCGATGCGCCGCCTCGAAAGTGAAGTCCCGAACCAGGCGGACCTGACGACTCGCGGCGTCACCGCCGGCCCAGGTCCGGTGAGGACCCTCCCCGACCGATGCGAGACAATCGTCCGCACGGCGGATCATTAGTCGTCCCCGATGCGGATTGGCTTCGTGACCTTGGCGGGTTTCACCGAAAACAGTTCCAACTCGACGATCAGGGTCGAGTCGGCCGGTACGCGCCCGGGAATGCCGTCCGTGCCGTAACCCAGTTCCGGCGGGACGACCAGCGTCCGCTTGCCGCCTTCGCGCATGGTCTCCAGTCCTTCGCGCAAGCCCGCAATCAATGCGGAGACGTTCACCGTCAGCGGACCGTCCCCCTGCCGACGCGAGCTGTCGAACTCCGTTCCGTCCACCAGCGTGCCGCGGTAGTCCAGCTCGACGGCCTCCTCGATCGTTGGGAACGCGCCGTTCCCGACTTGCGTATCGAGATAGCGCAGCCCCGATTCGGACGCGGTGAACTTGGCGCCGCTTTGCGCTTCGATCTTCGTGAGCAGTGCCTCGAGTCGTCGGGCGGGGGCGGATTCAACGTCCTCGGAGACGGCCGTCGCCCCCGAGCGATCCAGCGTGCCCAGCATCCGAATCGACTGAATCACCACCGGCGTTACGGGAACGACGGGGTTCTTACCGGCCGCGTACTTGGAGTGCGTTCCGACCTGGACGTCCCGAATCCGCTCCACCGTGGCGATGCCCTCCACCACCTTTCCGAACACCGCGTACCCCTCGCCGTCGCGCAGACGGTCCAGCGCCGGGTTTGCCTGAAGGTTGATGAAGAACTGGGTCCGGGCCGTCTGCGGTTTGCCGGGCTCACGATACATCGCTACGGTCCAACGGTCGTTGGTCAATCCGTTGAACGACTCGCACGGAATAGCGGGGCGCCGACCGGCTGTCTTCTCAGTCATGTCCGCGGTGTACCCCCCCCCCTGCGCGACCGATCCCCGCACGACGCGATGGAACACGGTCCCATCATAGAAACCGTCGTTCGTGTAATCGACGAAGTTCATCACCGTCAGCGGGGACTTTTCCGCATCCAACTCGATGACGAAGTCGCCGAGGGTCGTGGTGACCCGGGCGCGGGGATGCAACGTCGGCGGCCCGCCGGCGAGGGCAGGCGCGTTCGTCGGCGCCGCCGAGGCACCCGTGCAGCCCACCCCGGCCAGGAGCAAGGCGAACGAAAACAGATGCAACGGAACGGTGGTCATTCGTCGGGTCCTGTGCATGATCGGTGCGCGATCCTTCACGGCGTCGGCTTCGCAGGCGCCGGCGGAGGCGACGGTGGAGGCGCCGCCTTGATGGCCAGCAACTCCACATCAAAGACGAGCGTCGCATCCGGCGGAATCTTCGGCGGGGAGCCTTTCTTTCCGTAGGCAAGGTCCGGCGGGATGATCAAACGCCGCTTCCCACCGACCTTCATCGTCGCCACGCCCTCCAGCCAACCCTTGATCACTCCCCCCGACAAGCTGAACGTAAAGGGCTGACCGCGACCCACGGAGCTATCGAACTCAGTCCCGTCCAGCAACTTGCCGGTATAGTGAACGTCCACCCGGTCTGACGACTTGGGTTGCTCGCCGTCGCCGACCTTCAAGTCCACGTAAATCAAGCCGGATTCGTTTTTGACCGCCTTCGACTTGGCTTCCTCCTCGGCCTTCTTGACGGCTCCTTCGGCGGCCTTGCCCTGGTCCTCTTTGGCCTTGGCCTCCGCCGCCTTGGCCGCCGCCTCTTGATCCGTAACCTTCTTCTCCATGCCCGCCTTGTCATACCCGCCCATGACCGCCACCGACTTGATCAATACCGTCTCGACGGGAACCACTTCTCCTCCGGGATACTTGGCGTGGGCCTTGACCGGCGTGTCCCTGATCTTTTCCACCACGTCCATCCCCTCGACCACCTTCCCGAATACCGCGTAGGCCGCGCCGTCACTTTGCGCCTGATCCAGGCGGGCGTTGTCCACCACGTTGATGAAGAACTGCGCCGTCGCCGAATCCGGCTGACCGCCCAGTCGCGCCATGGCGATCGTACCCTTGTTGTTCTTCAACCCGTTCTTCCATTCGTTTTTGATCCCCGGCCGCAGTCCGGACTGCTTCTGATCCACCTCCACGGTGAACCCGCCGCCCTGAATCATGAACGTCTTCATGACGCGGTGGAAGATCGTCCCGTCGTAGAACTTATCCTCCGTGTACTTGAGAAAGTTCTGCGTCGAGATAGGCGCGTTTTCGCCGTCCAACTCCAGCACGATGTCGCCGAGGCTGGTCTCCATCTTCACGCGCGGCGTAAGCCCCCCACCGGACTTGGCCGCAGCTTCGCTGGCCGCAGGCCCGCCCTTTTCCTGTCCCAAGGCCTGCACGGCGACGCCCGCCGCCAGCAACATCACCACGATCGACAATCGGGTCATCACAAGTAGATCCTTTCGATTTCTCATCCCAAACCACAGCCGCCTACCGAACCCGAACCCCAAGCGCCAGCGCGGGGCTTGGTCCCTCGCTCGCGGACCTGCGGTCAGCGAAGCTGCGGGTTCCGATTCCTTGGGACGAAGATAGCAACTGACCCCCCCCACGGCAAGCCGAGCTGGCCCAACTCACCCGTCACGAGGTCAGCAAGAACGGGCCCGTGGTCACGGTCGCGTTTGAGGAGAGCGTACGGCTGGGCTACCGCGACGGGGGCGAATGAGGATCATCCCGGAAGAACGCAACGTTCGTAGGACGGTCGCCCGCTGCCGCCTCCTCCGTCCCATTCGAGCCCCGTGGGAATGACCGCGTCTGGGAAAGTGTCCTTTTGCCAGCCCGGTCCACGCACGGTGATGCACCGGTAGTGCCCCCGCGGGGTGCCCGTTGCGCCGGGCCAGGGCGGATCGGATTCAAGAACCTCCGCGCGGTAATGGTGAGCATATCCGTCGCGGTCCTCGGTCTCCGCGATGTAAATCCTTTGCTGTTCGGCATGGGCGTCGACAAACGCTCGATTGAAAGTCCAGTCCCGTCCGTGCCAACCGCGTAGCACTTTCGTTGGACCGGGGTCGACGCCGACCCCGACATGGTCGCACTCCGGAAGTTCCCGCCGGCACGACCACGCCCAGCGACCGATGTTCTCCTCGTAGTAAAGAGTCCGAGAAGGGGTCGGGACCCGCGTGATCGGTCGAAGGTAAGGGGAATTGCTGAAGATAGCCCCGCCCCCGCCGCTGCCCACCATGAAGACATTCGCGGCGTAGCTGTTACCGAAATGGTCGTACGACGAACGCTCGCTGTGCTCAAGCCAATCCTTGCAATGGGCTCCGCGCGGCGGGCCGTCGTCGCCTGGACACTTGAATAGATCCAACTCCAACGTGGTGTCCAAACGCATGCCGACGCGGTTCTGCTCGGGATTCATGTAGTCCTTAAAACCGCCCTTGTAGAGGATGTCGTTCATCGGGCGGCTCGACGGACCGAATCCCGCCCTCGTGCCGTACTTGCTGTTGAGCGGATCGGCGGCGCCCAACCAGGTGTCCCAGCCGATCCCCGACTTGCCGCCCCATTCGTAGGCCCCCACGAACGTCGGGTCGGAGAACGGCTGGCTATATTGTCCGGGATGGACAGGGATACCCCAGCCCTGCGGATCGTCCGCCTCACAGACGCGGCTGCTTGTCCCGATGTTCTTGATGTGCGACAAACAGGTGCTCTGCTTGGCCTGCCTGCGCGCCGACTCCAACGACGGCAGCAGAATCGCAATCAGAAGCGCAATGATCGCGATGACAACCAGCAGCTCGATTAGCGTGAACGCGAGCGCGCAGCGCACCCCGCGTGAGGTCCTCGAACTGTTTATGCGGTTCATCTTGAACGAAACTACAACCACCGGGTGGATCCAACCGCAGCAGGGCACTCTCTGCGGGACCGCAGGTCGACCAGACCCGCCCGTTTCCAAGGCGCTTCTGCCCTGACCCTCGCTTCGAAGGGTCACCCCCCACAGCAAATGATGTACCCCGCAAGACAACACCGAGCCCCATCCTGGCAGGTTACACAGTTCAGCGGAATCGGCCCCGCGAGCGGTCGCGGACCACCCGCAGCGAGGGGGATCGCTCCGTATCCCATGACAACCAGAAGAAACACTCCAAACGCCCGTCGCAAGTTCGTTCGCATTGTAGTTCTCCTACCCAAACTTGGTCCAAAGCATCTCCAGGCGAAGCGAAAGAAAACAGCCCGCCAGCGACCGAAAATATACAACATTTAGCCATTGGCGTCAATTGAAAAAAAAAAGTATATTTTTAGGCATACGGTTTTTTGGCGGATGTTTCATCGGTTCGACAGGCGGAGTCTTGAGAATGTGCTCGGATCAGGTTGGAGCGGCGGTAACAACGAAGAAGGGCGGTCCAGGCTGGCATGCGCTGTTTTTGGGCGTGATGTGCATGGGTTTGGCGGCTGAGGTGATCCTTCTGGTGCAGCGGAATCGGAGGTTAAGCGGAGACTTGGACCGCGCAGTCACGGAACTGTTCCGCGCGGACATACCGGGTGGGAGCTCGTCGAACCCCGGGGCCGAGTGTTTGGGAGACAAACCAGCCGGGCCATAGACATCCCCGGGGACTAACGGCGCCTGCGGTTCCTTCCCGCCCTAACCGCCATTGGGAAGGTCCTAACCCTTCAGCGCCGGTTGCTCGTGGAAACCGCGTTTCCAGCGTCCCAGGGCGGATTCCAATCCGGTCAGCCAAACCCAGCAACTGCGGTCCGGCGCTGAAGTGCTAATCTGTCACGGACCCCGCCTTCCGCGTAACATCTGCGTTTCTTGGACCTGCGGTCAGCGAAGCTGTGCCCACGGAACGGCGATGCCCATGACCCCCCTTGCGAACACCAGTCTGACACCGGCGGCGTCGCGGTCGCTTCTCTTCCATCGCAACTTTTTGTTGCTGGCCGCGGCCTACGGGATCAGCGCCCTGGGAGACCACCTGTCGGAAATGGCTCTCCTAAAGACCCAGGACGCCCTGCGTCCCGACGTGGACATCACCCCGCTGACGGCGCGGATCACCTTCGTCTTTTTCGTCCCGTTCTTGTTCGCCCCGGTGTTCGGGGTGTTGGCCGATCGCCTCTCGCGCCGGGGGCTGATGGTTACCGCGGACATCGCCCGCTGCGCCATCATGTTCTTCATGGCCGTCCTGATCGGATGGGCCCAAGGCTGGGGTTCGTGGGGACCGTTCGCACCGCTGCTTTTGGTGGGCGTGTTCGCCGCGCTGTTCTCGCCAGCCAGATCGGCGCTGCTGCCCACCCTCGTGCCCACCGAGCACCTCGTCCGCGCCAATGCCCTGCTGAGCGGACTAGGCATCATCGCCACGATGGTCGCCGCCAAGATCGGGGGAATGCTCGCCGACCGCTACGCCCCCTCCGTCGCCTTCCGCGCCGACGCCGCGACGTTCCTGGTCAGCGCCGTCCTGTTGCTGCTCATCCGTCGTCCCGCCCAGGTCCACCATCTGGGCCACACCCCGTCGAGACCGCCCATCGCGGCCCAGCTTCTTTCCGGGTTTCGATATGCTCGTCATCATCGACACGTAACCGAACTCCTCGCCGTCGTCGCCGTCGTCTGGTTTGCCGGACCGCTGGTCAACAGCGTCATCCCCGCCGTGGTCCGCGACGTGTACCACGGCACATACGAGGCGATGAGCAATTACCGCGCCTTCCTCGGTTTCGGATTCGTTCTCGGCGCGATCACCATGACCGTCCTGGGCAACTCGGTTCGTGGCAGCGTGGCCATCACCTGGGGTCTGTTCGGTATCGCCGCCTCAATCGGGGTCTTCGCCTCGTCGGTGTTCCTTCCGTTCTCGCCGAAGATTCTTTCGCGGATCGGGGCCGTGGGGGTGATGTTCTCCGGCGTGTTCGCCGTCGCGGTCATGGCCAGTTTTCACACCCTCCTGCAGCGGATCGTCGCCGACCGCTTTCGTGGCCGAGTGTTCGGCGTCCATGACGTCTGTTGCAGCGTCGCCCTGCTCCTCGCCACCGGCATGCTCGGACTGCCCTCCTGGACGCGCGTCGATCGCTGGGTGGGGTACATCCTCGTCGGCGTGGTAGTTCTCATGTTTGCATGCGGACTCTTGACTCTTCACATACGTCTTTCGCGCACGCCCCACCGCCGCCCGGTGGCGTTCGCCGAGAACCTCAACGAGTTCATCGCCAAATTCTGGTGGCGGCTGGAGCGTGTCGGACGCCCCACCGTTCCCCGCACCGGTCCGGTCATCGTGACGGCCAATCACACCTGCTCGGTTGACCCCCTGCTCTTGTGTGCGGCGGTCCCCTATCGTCTGATTTCCTTTATGATCGCCGATGAGTATGCCCATTGGCCGGTGTTGGGGAGTTTCCTTCGCATGGTGGAGTGCATTCCCGTTCGTCGCAACGCCCGCGACGCCGAAGCCACCAAGGCCGCGATCCGACACTTGCGGGCCGGAAAAGCCATCGGAATCTTCATCGAAGGCGGCATCGTCAGTCCTGGCGAGCACGTGGAACCCAAGGACGGCGTCGCTCTTCTTGCCCTGCGAACGGGCGCTACGGTGATCCCCGCTTTCGTCAGCGGTGTCGGCGTCGATCAGGGGGTCCTTCGCGGGCTGCTCTCCCGCCATCAGGCCCGCGTTCGGTTCGGAGCGCCGGTCGATCTGCGCGAGTTCTCGGACAACGAGCGCGGGCGGGACGCGATCCGCGCTGCGACCAAGAAAATCTACGCCGCGATCCAAGCCCTCGCTCCGACGCCGACGCCCACGCCGACGAAGGAACTTTCAGCATGAATCCAAGCGAGCTTTGGCGAAAATATCAAAAACATCTCTGCGTGTGCCCCACGATCGGGCTTCGGCTGGACATTAGTCGAATGATGTTCGACGAGGGGTACTTTACGGAGATGGAACCGGCGATGCAACGAGCCTTCGCCGCGATGGCGGAGCTCGAACGCGGCGCTCGTGCGAACGTCACCGAGAATCGCATGGTGGGGCACTATTGGCTTCGCGCGCCGCAGCTCGCCCCTGCCAAGGACATCCGCCGCGCGGTCGAGGAGACGGTCCAAGGCGTCAAGAAGTTCGCCGGCGACATACACAATCAACGGATCGCACCGCAGCGCGGCGACGGTTTCTATTTCGTGCTGGTGATCGGCATCGGGGGCTCGGCGCTCGGGGCTCAGTTCGTCAGCGATGCCCTGGGCGGTCCCGACGATCCCCTCATGCTCCGTTTCCTCGATAACACCGACCCCGACGGCATCGACCGCGTCCTCGCGGAACTCGAGGAATCCTTGGACCAGACGCTCACCGTGGTCATCTCCAAGTCCGGTGAAACCATCGAGACCCGCAACGCGATGCTCGAGGTCGCCGCCGCGTATCGCCGCGCGGGACTGCATTTTCCCAAACACGCCGTCGCGGTCACGTCGCAAGCAAGTGCCTTGGATCAGCGCGCGGCGGCCGAACAATGGTTGGCACGATTCCCAATGTGGGATTGGGTCGGCGGAAGAACGTCGGTGCTGTCCGCCGTCGGACTCTTGCCGCTCGCATTACAGGGCGTGGACATCGACGCGCTTTTGGAAGGCGCGCGGAATTGCGATGAACGCACCCGCGGATCAAAGACAACGGACAACCCCGCCGCCCTGCTCGCCCTCATGTGGTATCATGCGGTGAAGATAAGCGGGCGACGCAACCTCGTCGTCCTCCCCTACCGCGACCGACTCTGTCTATGCAGTCGCTACCTGCAACAGCTCGTCATGGAATCTATCGGCAAGGAAAAAACGCGCTCGGGCGGCGTGGTCCACGAGGGCCTCACGGTCTACGGCAACAAAGGCACGACCGATCAACATTCCTTCGTCCAACAACTCCGTGACGGCTGCCATGACTTTTTCGTTTTGTTCATCGAGGTCCTACGTCATCGCGCGGAGAAATCCGTTGTCGTCGAACCAGACGCCGCGACGGGCGACTACCTGCACGCCTTTCTTCACGGAACCCGCGACGCGTTGTGGGAAAAAGGCCGCGAATCCATGACGCTCACCCTCGACGACGTACACGCCCGAAGCGTCGGCGCGCTGATCGCCCTGTTCGAGCGAACCGTCGGCCTCTACGCCGAACTGATCGACGTCAACGCCTACGATCAACCCGGGGTCGAGGCCGGGAAGCGCGCCGCCGCGAAGGTCATCGACCTCCAGCGCCGCGCCCTGGCACATCTTCGCACTCACCCGGGAACGACCATGACCGCCGATGACCTCGCCGCCGCCATCGGGGACCCCGACGCCGCCGAAGTGCTTTTCCACATCCTCACCCATGTCGCCGCCAACGACGACCACGGCCTGAGCCGCTGCGACGCCGACGGGTCCGTCAACGCCCGCTTCCAGGCTTCGTAGCGGTTGGAGACGAAGGCGCGGCGAGCAACGCAGTGAGAAAACCGGTTACCTGCCGCACGAGTGCGTCATTGGGCAAAGGCAGCCGTAGCTCGGCGCAACCCGTGACGGGATCGGTCCCAATCAGCGGGCGTCGCTTGCCGTTCCTGTTCCCGCGCGTGTCCTCCGGGACGTTCATCGCCACCGCAATCTGCCGCAACCATTGGGCTCCTTGGGTCAGCAGATCGGTCAGCGCCCCGCCGTCTCCCTTCGGGGTCTGCCGGGTCGGGCGCCGGGCATCGACCGGGGCGTCGTCATCCGTGTCATCGCCGCTCTCGTCGGCTTCGAGATCCTCGTCGGGCGCAACGACCGGCACGGGCCCCGCGGGAACCGACGTCGTCGCTTGCTCGACCGTTTTCATGAACCTGTTCATGGCGCTATCGCCCATGAACACGCGATCCGCCGCTCCGTCGAGCACGCCCGCGAACATGGACTGCTTGAACGCAAGAAGCGAAAGCATCCCGTGTTCGATGGTCCGCTCGGCCACAAGGTTGACCACGCGGACGGGCCGCTCTTGTCCCATGCGGTGAACCCGGCCGATCCGCTGTTCCAAAACCGCCGGATTCCAGGGGAGATCGAGGTTGACCACCGTCGAGGCGGTCTGCAAGTTCAACCCCACGCCGCCCGCGTCGGTGGACAAGAACACGCGGCACTTGGCGTCCTCTTTCAAGGCGCGAGTCAGGTGCTTGCGCTGCGAACTGGGCACGCCCCCGTGAAGATGGACGTATCCCCAACGGCGCTCCTCGAGCATTTCGCTGACCAGTTCGTTCATCCGCACCCACTGACTGAAGATCACGACCTTGCTCGCAGGGTCCTCCAGCACTTCTCCTAAAAGCGTCGCCAGCTCCCCCACCTTCTGCCCGTGCTTCGTTTCATGGTCGATCAGATAGGTGCTGTCGCACGACATCCGCATGTTTTGAAGCGCGATCCGCAGCCGCAACTGATCCCCTTCGGTGAGGAACTTGTACCTCCGCCACTTGGACACCAGCCGCGCGACGATCTCCTGGTTCTCCTGGTGATGCTTCCACTGCGGTTCGGTCATGGGTACGAAGAAGTTCTTGTCCATGCGTTGCGGAAGCTGGCTGAGGACCTCCTTTTTCGTCCGCCGAATGAGGATCGGCGCCAGCGTCTCCCTGATGCGATTCAGGTCGCGGTAACCGATGACCTTGATCGAGTCCTCCTCGCAGACCTCATGGGCGGCCTTGAAAGCAAAGAGCGGTCCGAGGCGGAAACGATCCACGAACTCGACGATGGAATGGAGTTCATCCAGACGGTTTTCCAGGGGAGTGCCGGTCAGGACGATGGCATAGCGTGAGGCGAGCTGCTTGACCGTTTTGGCCGCTCGCGTCCGCCAGTTCTTGATCCGCTGGGCTTCATCGAGAATCACGAGATCGGGCGACCACGCGCCGATCGCCTCGAGGTCACGGTGTACGACGTCATAATTGACGATCTTGAAAAACGAGGGGTCGTCCAGATAGATGGCCTTGCGCCGATGGGTTAGGCCTTCGACGATCGCCGCCGAACGCTCAGAGAATCGGCCGATCTCCTGCTGCCACTGACTCTTGAGCGACGAAGGGCAAACGATCAACGCCCGTTCGACGGCGCCGTCACGGGCCAGCATTTCGGCGGCGGCGATGGCCTCAATGGTCTTTCCCAAGCCCATTTCGTCGGCGATGATCGCCCGCCCCGCCTGGGCCGCGAACAACGCCCCCTCGCGTTGATAGGGCAGCAACGAGGCCTTCAGTAGTTGGTCCCACGCGCCTCGGGCGTTGATCCGCGCGTAGCGCTGTCGCAAACGCTCGGCCCGCGCCCTTCCGTCCCGGACCTCGGCGATGAGTGCCAAAGCGTCGTCATATACTCTCAGGTCGTGCCCGATCCGCCGGGCGTCCTCGACAAAGCGACCGAACTCGCCGTACGCCGCCGACTTCAAAGCACCTTCGCCGTCGAAGTAGTTCGCCGCGAGCTCGGAGAGCGCCGCCGGGCAGTCGGCGCCAGGTGAGAACACCAACCGCCGCTGGGCGCCGTAGCGAACGTAGACCTCGGCAAACGGCGGAACGTATCCGCGTTTGAGCGCCGCGGCGTGCTTGCGTCGCAGGCGGTGCAACGTGCCCTCGATGTGCTTGCAGGTGCCCAGGGTGTTGACCGCATAGTCCGGGCACGAACAGTAGTTCATCCCCGGCTCGATGCCGCGGATCACGACGCGGTAGGTCCGTTTGGTCGCGGGGTTGGTGACGGAGAACTCCGAGAACACGGCCACGTCGCCCGTGTTACGGATCACCAGGGGCTGGGTCGATTCGCGGGCGTACTGGCGGCGCAGGGCCAACTGCCAATCGACGAGTTCCATGGCCTCCGGCTTGTGCGTGTACGGAACGCGCGGAGGCTTCTTGGACTTTCGCTTGGCACGGGTACGAACGGCTGCGGTCGCATGGGGCATGGCGGCGTCCTCCTGATTTTCAGAATCCCGCCCGGAGCCTAACGCCCAACTCCGCCGCGTCAATGCCATCGTTTGCCCGTCCTCCGCCAGAGGTGCGGGACGGTCGCCGCCACCTCAGCAGCCACTCCCCCCTTCACAAGGGGGGTTGCCCAGGTCCTTGGGGTCTGGGGAAGTCGAGCGATCGGGACATCATTCTTCCAGAGACGAAAGCCTACGCCCGGCGACAATCCCTCGACCATCGCCTCCCCCACGTCCGCAGGAAGTGGACCAACCCGTCCTTCGAGTTGACCGTCGGATTGATTTGATATATATTAATATGTAGTTGAGGTTTCATGGAATTCCGATGGAGCGTTTGGAACGTGGAGCATGTCGGGCAACACGGCGTCTTGCCGTGGGAGGCCGAGGAGGTCGTTTCCCGCGCCCGTCGGCCGTACCCGACGAGGCGAGCGGACGACAAATGGCTGGTCCAGGGGCGGACCGTGGACGGGCGGTACTTCCAGGTCGTCTACGTTCTGGACGACGACGGGCGGGCGTTCGTGATCCACGCTCGCCCGCTCACGGCGCGCGAGCGCCGTCGGCTGACGCGAAGAGAGCGAACATGAAGAAGAAACGCAAGCCGTTCACTGAGATGACGACGAAGGAACTCGCCGACGCCACGCGGGAGTTCGACCGGGAGTTCATCGCGGACACGTTCCTGCCGTTGGATGCTGAGGCCAAGAGACGAAACGCTCACGCACGGCGCAAGCGCGGCCGACCGCTGCGGGGCAAAGGGGCGAAGGTTGTGTCGGTCACCGTCGAGCGCACGATCCTCGATCAAGCCGACGCCTTCGCCCGCAAGCACCACCTCACCCGCGCCGCCCTGGTCGAAATGGGTCTGCGGATGGTGATGCGGGCGGGGTGAGGGGCAATAGCGACTCGCGGGGGCGAACGCATGGGCACCGGTCCGACCGGTCGTCGTTCGGCGGCGCTTGTGTTTGCTTCGACTCCTTGTACCTCGAAATCCCTGGACCCGACGGATTTCCCCGTTATGTTTGACTCGTCGCTCTGGTAGCGTTAGGGTGCCCGTTTCCGTGTGGGTGCGTAATGGACGACCAACCAGCACAATCCAGTTCCAAGCCAACGATGGAGATTTCGTTGACTCCCTTTCTGACCAACTTGCTAAAGCCATCTGCTGATTATCTCGGCAAGGAACTCCGCTCCTATCTGCAAAGCACGATCGAACAATGGAAGGAACATCGAAGATCTGAAAACCTCCGCCACCACATTGGAACCGCCGCAAAGCGCATGAACCCGCAGGGCGAATCCAAGGTTCGCGACAGGGACGGACTCGAACGCATGGAATTGTTTGAAGACTGGGTGTCCGGTGCCCAAGATGTGGACCCCATGGAGGCGGAACTGTCGCAGATTTGGTGCGAGTTGCTGTGTGAGATTGCGAAGGGCGCTCGACCGACGAGGCTCTTACTCACGGTTCTGAGACAGCTTGACGGCGAAAGCGCTCGCGTGCTGCTTCGTTTGCGAGACGATCGGAGGTTCAGGGCGAGGGACAGTCGAACCGCCTATCACATGAGGCACCTCTCGCATCTTGAACTGGTGGAAGAGCATAACCACCTGTGGGTTCTCGCGGTCCCTGTGGCGGGCGTGCTCGCGGTAGTGTTGTCGTTGCGTCTAGTGAATCCGTCGACATTCGCGAGCTGGCAAAGCTATGGAGATGTGCTCAAGTTTTTTGTGGATAGGCTACCTGCGTTGGTGATTTCCGTTCTATTGCTGGGTGGACTCACGCTCTCACTGATTGCCTGGCTCCCGAAGTGGTGCCTTTCTTGGCTCGATAAGGATTTGGTCCATTATGCGAAATCGGAGCAACCTTGAACTTGCCGTTCGACGTTGATCGCGCACTTGAAGGGTTGACCAAAGTCACCCTTAGAGGTGGCGTTGTCGGGAAAGTTACGTTCTCGGTAGTGGCTGTTTCGCTGGCACTCGCGGGTATCGCGTGGGCAGGGAACAACATTTGGCTCTCGGTCGGCGCGCTTGGTGCCGTTTTCGTTTTTGCGTTTGTGATGCTATGGCGCTTGATAAGCTTCGCGGACCGAAATCCGCAGGCAGCCCTCCTTGAAGGAGCTGAATTCTTGGTGCATGAACAAATCGTGCATGCCAGTAAGTCAGGCTCGGTGTTATCGCTAGGATCTGTGATCCAAGTCCAACCTGAGCCCATTGAGGGACCTGCAGCCAACCGAGAACTCGCTCTAGTTCCCGACCAAGCACTACCTTCCCTTGAGAACAAGGGAGGGCAGCAGTGATGGCTTCCCTTTACCACGTTTTTCTCCGTCCCAAACCAGATGTTTCCAAGGCCCAGGTAGAAAAGGTAATGAACCTGGCCATCGATTGGTACAGATACTCTGAGTACTGCTGGGTGGTCAAAACCACTTCGGATGCAGCAAAGTGGCAGACTCGCCTCAAGCCCTTGGTTGAACCCGAGGGAACTCTCCTGATATTGAGGCTTGACTCGTCACAACGACAAGGCTGGATTGCAAAGGGGTTCTGGGAGTGGCTGCAGCGTGACGACACATAGGGATCCTATGCTATGAAGTCGATGGCGCTGTGAGGGTACAATGGGGGGTTGCGCGCCGAGGATCCTGTCCCACCATTCGAGTTTCATTTCTCGCAGAACGAAGTATCCCAGGGTGTCCCGACGCTGGTCTTCCTTGGGCGGGGTTGCGGTGTTGGGGACAGGGATCGGGTGTCACCGGGCTTGCGCCCGGTGCTCTTCTATGAAAGCCCGTGTCGTGTCAAGGAGGTTGCACGCACAATCCTCTTTTCTTTTTGAGGCGGTTCGGTCGGCGACGAGGTCGCCGGGACCGGCGGGCGGTCGAGAATGGGCCCGCAGGTCGCTCGTCGGAACTCGCCCGCCGCAGCCCGGCGGCCGGCGTTCCGATCGTCGACGATCCATCGGACTCTTGGGTCCGGACGTTCCCGTTTTCCTTTCCGCAGACGTCGCCGCCGGTGTCCCCTTCTTCTATCCGAGCGTCTCCCGTCTTTCGACGAGATAGCCCACTTGGGTGCTTCGAGAATGCAACGGCTGCCCCATCTGACTTCGAGCCTCGTACCACCAGCCCAAGAGCACCTCGAGCTCACCGTCGCCAGCCTTCACGGGACCGCAGCTTCGCAACGCCTGCGTCGCTTACGCGGCCTGCGCCGCCGTCATCTCGTGGTACAACCAACGCATCCAGCGATTGGCCACCGCCGCCGCGATCACGCTCCCCGGTTTCCCGGCTTGACGCAGTTGGTTCGCCAACGCCGACCATCGCGGATCGTAGCGCTTCAAGCGATGAGCGGCTTCGATCAACACGCTCCGCAGATCGCGGTTGCAGGCCCGGATCAAACCCGCGTCCGCCTGTCGAGATCCGCTCGACGCATTCCACGGCGTCAACCCGCAAAATCGCGCCAACTGTTTGCCGGAGCGAAAGCGGTCGAAACGCCCCACTTCGGCGCGGAGCACCCAGGCCGTCACCGGTCCCACCCCCGGAAGGGTCATTAACTTTTGCACCACCGCGTCGTCCTGCGTCACCACTTCCAGGCGTCGCTCGACGGCCTGGACGTCGCCGTTGAGTTGCTGCAACCGGTCCAGATGTCGATCGAGAATCCAACGACTTTGCTCGGGAAGGTCGACGTCCCGCATCCACTGAAACCACGCCACCCCCCAACGCGGGGCGGCGCAACCTCGACGGTGGGCACGCAAGAGCGCCCGAACCCGCAACTTTACGTTCCGTCGCTCGTTGACCAACTGACGACGGTAACGAACCAAGCGACGCAACTCGCGGATCGCCTGCGGCGCCAACCACACCTTGGGGACGTACCCCACACGCTCCAAGTCCGCCAACAGCCGAGCGTCGGAATAGTCC
>CAZYEX010000148.1:0-24070 GCA_964646605.1 uncultured Phycisphaera sp.
CTGCACCGACGATAGTTGCAACCCGGCCACGGGTTGCGTGTTCACCAACGACAACACCAACACCTGCAGCGACGGGAACGCCTGCACCAGCGGGGACGCTTGCTCGGCGGGGGTGTGCAGCGGAACGGCGATCACCTGCAACGACGGCAACGCCTGCACCGACGATAGCTGCAACCCGGCCACGGGTTGCGTGTTCACCAACGACAACACCAACACCTGCAGCGACGGGAACGCCTGCACCAGCGGGGACGCCTGCTCGGCGGGGGTGTGCAGCGGAACGGCGATCACCTGCAACGACGGCAACGCCTGCACCGACGATGCCTGCAGCCCAGCCACGGGTTGTACGCATACGAACAACACGGTGGCCTGCAACGACGGCAACGCATGTACGACCAATGACGCCTGTTCCGCGGGAACGTGCGTCGGCGGCGTGCCGCCGAACTGCGATGACGGCAACGTGTGTACGAACGATTCCTGCAACCCGGCCACGGGTTGCGTCAACACCAACAACACCAATCCGTGCAGCGACGGCAACGCCTGCACCACGGGCGACACGTGCTCGGGCGGCGTGTGCGTGGGTGGCATGGCTCCGAATTGCGACGACAGCAACGTGTGTACCGACGACGGTTGCAATCCGGCGCTCGGTTGCGTGCATGTCAACAACACCGCTCCCTGCGAGGACGGCAGCGCTTGCACGATCGGCGATACCTGCGCGACCGGGGTCTGCGTAAGCGGGACGACCCCGAATTGCAACGACGGCAACGTGTGTACAGACGATTCCTGCAATGGCGGAACGGGTTGTGTTCACGCCAACAACACCACCGCATGTAACGACGGCAACGCCTGTACTGCGGGAGACGTCTGCTCGAACGGGTCGTGCGCCGGGACGGGAATCATCTGCAACGACAGCAATCCATGCACGGATGACACGTGCAGCCCGGCCACCGGCTGTGTCTACACCAACGACGACACGAACACGTGCTCGGATAACAGCGCCTGCACGACGGCGGACGTGTGCTCCGGCGGCGCCTGCGTCGGCGGCCCGCCCCTTCCCTGCGACGACGGCAACGTTTGCACGGACGACGCCTGCAATCCCGCTACGGGATGCACGCACGTCAGCAACACGGCGCCCTGCAACGACGGCAACGCCTGCACGACGGGCGACACCTGCTCGGGTGGAGCCTGCGTGGGCGGGGCCGGGCCGAACTGCGACGACGGCAATGTCTGCACCGACGATGCCTGCAGCCCGGCTACGGGTTGTACACATACGAACAACACGGCCCCGTGCAACGACGGGAGCGCCTGTACGACCAATGACACCTGCGCGGGGGGCGTTTGCCTGGGCGGGGTCGCGCCGAACTGCGATGACGCCAACGTGTGTACGGACGATTCCTGCAACCCGGCGACCGGCTGCGTCCATACCAACAACTCGGCCCCGTGCAACGACGGCAACGCCTGCTCCACCAGTGACGTGTGCTTTGGCGGGGTCTGCGTGGGCAGCGGGGCGCCCAATTGTGACGACGGCAATCCCTGCACTGACGACTCGTGCACTCCGGCCACGGGCTGCACGCACGCCAACAACACGGTTCCCTGCAACGATGGGAGCGCCTGTACGACCAACGATACCTGCTCGGGTGGCCTCTGCGTCGGTGGCGTCGCGCCGAACTGCGATGACGCCAATGTCTGCACGAACGACTCCTGCAACCCGGCCACAGGATGTGTTCACGCCAACAATACCTCACCGTGCAGCGACGGAAGTGCATGCACGACCGGCGACGTTTGTGCGGGCGGCGCCTGCGTGGGAGGGCCGGCCCCTAACTGCGACGACGGCAACCTGTGTACCACCGATTCCTGCAACCCGGCCACCGGCTGTGCGCATCTGAACAACACCGTCCCGTGCAGCGACGGGAACGCTTGCACCTCCAACGACCGTTGCAACGGAGGCGCGTGCGTCGGCGGCATCGGCACCAACTGCAACGACAACAACGTTTGCACCACGGATTCCTGCATTCCCGCGACCGGCTGTGTGAATGCCAACAACACGGCGGCGTGCAGCGACGGCAACGCCTGCACGACGGGCGATGCCTGCGCCGGCGGTGCGTGCGCGGCCGGAACGCCGCTGACCTGCAATGACGGCAACCTCTGCACCAACGACTCGTGCAGTCCTGCCTCGGGCTGCGTTTTCGCCAACAATACTCTGGCGTGCAATGACGCCAACGCCTGCACGACGAACGACGCGTGTTCGGGCGGAAGTTGCGTGGGCGGCGCGGCGCCCAATTGCAACGATGGCAACGTCTGCACGAATGACTCTTGCAACCCCGCCAGCGGGTGCGTCAACGCCAACAACACCAATCCCTGCAACGACGGAAACGCCTGTACGATCGGCGACGCCTGCGCGGGCGGGGTCTGCACGGGTGGGGGTCCCCTTAACTGCAACGACAACAACGCCTGCACCTCCGATTCGTGCAACGTCCTGAGCGGGTGCGTGAATACCAACATCGCCGCCCAGTGCAACGACAACAACGTCTGCACCACCGACAGTTGCAATCCGTCGACCGGCTGCGTGAACACGAACAACACCCTGCCTTGCACGGACGGGAACGCCTGCACGGCCGGCGACATTTGCGCGGGCGGAGTATGTGCCACCGGAACGCCGCTCAACTGCAATGACAACAACCAGTGTACCGCGGACTCGTGCAATACCGCGACCGGTTGTGTAAACGTCGACGACACGGTGCGATGCGCCGACGGAAACGAGTGTACCGACGACCTCTGCGACGCCGTCGCGGGATGTTCGAACCCCAACAACGTGGTTGATTGCTACGACGGCTTGTCATGCACCGTGGGCGACCGTTGCCAGAACGGCGTTTGCATCGGCGGTGCGTCGAGCGACTGTTGCCCAGGCAGCGAACAATGTTTCGACGGCATTTGCGCCCCCTCCCAGGCTCCGCCCAATGACCCCTATCGCTGCGTGGAAATGCAATGGCGCCACACCGGCCCCGCGGCCTACAGCGTGGGTCAGACGGTGAACTTGGATCTGTATGCCGTCGCCCAGGGGTGCAACACACCCTCCACCAGTTGCCCCGCGAGCCAGCACGCCATCGAGGACATCAATGCAGTCGTGTCGTGGGATCGGGCGGTGCTGGAGTTGCTGCCGCCCGGCGGCGGGATCGCCAATCCCAGCGACCCTTGCGATTCAGCCGACTGCACCGCCGCGTGTCCGCCCAACACCTACAACTGGTTGGCTTCCTGGTTCCCCAACGATTGCACGTTGGACGGGTTGAACGCACCCTGCGCGGGCTTTCCGAACAGCGACGGCGATTTTCTGTACGCGGCCAGCTCTTTTTCGAGCTGTGGCGCCGTGCCTGCGGTCCGCGCCTGTGCGACCCAGGCGGGCCTCCACGTGACCACCTTCAAGTTCAGAGTAAAGAGCATACCCGCCGGAGGAACGACGCAGATCGGCCTGTTGCCCTGCGCCGGCAACGTGACCAAGACCAAAGTAAAGAGCGCGATCTCTCGTCCCCCCGGCTATACCTCCCAGGAGGTCACCAAGGCCGCGGGAGCGCCGATGACGTTGCACTTCACCAGCTGCGGCAACGCCGGTGAGTGCGACGACGGCGATCTCTGTACGGTCGATGAATGCCTCTCCGGCGGATGTATGCACACCGCCGTGAACTGCGACGACGGGATCGCATGTACCGTTGATACGTGTACCGCCGCTACCGGGGCGTGCGTAAGCACTCCCGACGACTCGCTTTGCAATCCCTCGGGTTCGTTCTGCAATGCACAGGTGTGTGAGCCGCCGGTCTGCCCAGGCGTCCTATGCAACCCGCCGGTAAGCGGGTGTATCCCGGCGTACACCTGCGTGCCCAACCCCAATAACCCTTGTTCCGACCCGGCGACCTGCGATGAGGCCACGGACACCTGTGGCGGTTGCCTGCCCCCGACGGTCGGAGCGATCGGCGCTCGTTATCTCACCGCCATGGCCCCCGCCCAGGGTTCCACGCCGGTCGGATTCATGGTCCGGGGCGTGTGTCAGGATCCCGATGTGGCCTGCGTTTCCCGGTACATACAAAGCAAGTGCGTGGGCGGTCCCAACAACGGCCAAAACTGCCTCACCCACGCCGACTGCCCGCCGACTTGTGCGGGTGGGTTGAACGCCGGGGGTCCTTGCACACAGCACATTCAGTGTCCGCTCGGGCAATGCCTGGGGAGCTGTGACGAAGGAACTCTGGGTCCCACGCCCTTCTTCAAGCTGGCTTCGCAATGGGAAATGGCCCGCATCCGCGGACCGCAGATCCGCCCCGATTCGGAATTCCTAGTGCATACCGTCTGCAACGTCAGCCCCGCGCCAGTTTTCTCCCGCCCCGTGGTGGGACGCACGTGGCTCTGGGGCGATGCCGACGGCGACCTCGACAGGGACGCTCTGGATATCGTCCGCGGCGTCGACGCCTTCAAGGGTCAGTACTCGCCTGGCATGCGCTTCGAACAGGTGAACGTCTCGGGCTGTACGCCGGACACCACCATCGACGGTTTGGACATCGCCCAGCTCGTCGACGCCTTCAAGGGGTTCGATTACCCCTGCTCCGTCGTCTGCCCGTAGCGGCGTCGGCCGCGCCGGCACGGGCCGGGCCCCGGGATGCGCTGCCCGTGTGCCACCGCTGTGCCAGCGGTGTCGTCGCTCCACGGATAGGAACCCAGTGCTCACAGAGCAGCGGCACACATACGAATACTAGTGCCACCCGGCCGTGAGGTTCGGACGCGATCTCGAATGGCCCCGGTGGGAGTCGAACCCACACGTTTTCCAACACCGGTTTCCAAAACGCACGCATCACATGCGTTTGGGAAAACCGGCGCGTCTGCCAGTTCCGCCACGGGGCCGCCTACTCTCCGACATACGTTTATTGCGAGCGACGTCCATCCCAACGCTGCCGATTCCCGTTGTGATCCAGATTCGCATTTGCCGTTCGACGTCCCGTGGTCCGCACAGCGGACCCTACTTGGCGTCCTTCACTTCAAACTCCGCGTCGATGACGTTTTCGTCCTTGGGGGGCGGACCGCTGCTCTCGCCGCCGGGGGGGGGCGGGGAGGCGCCGGCGGTCGGGTCGACCTTGGAAGCCGAGGCGACTTTTTCGTAGATGATCTTGCCGATGGCCTGGGCGTCTTTCATCAGTTTTTCCTGGGCCTTCTTGATGGCGTCGGCGTCGTCGCCCTTGAGGACGGAGCGGACGTTGTTGATGGAGGCTTCGACCTTGGAGCGTTCCTCGGCGGGGATTTTGTCGCCGTGCTCGGCGAGCTGCCGTTCGATCTCGAACGCCGCGCCGTCGGCCATGTTGCGGAGCTTAACCAGTTCGGCCTTCTTGAGGTCGTCGGCGGCGTGGGTCTCCGCATCCTTCTTCATCTTCTCGATCTCGTCCTTGGACAGGCCGCTCGCCCCTTCGATGCGGATGGATTGCTCCTTGCCCGTGCCCTTGTCCTTGGCCGAGACGTTGATGATCCCGTTGCGGTCGATGTCGAAGGTGACGTCGATCTGCGGCATCCCCCGCGGGGCGGAAGCGATCCCTTGCAAGTTGAACCGTCCCAGCGTCCGGTTGTCGCCGGCCATGGGGCGGTTGCCTTGCAGCACGTGGATGGTGACCTCGGTCTGACCGTCCGCGGCGGTGGAGAAAACTTCCGACTTGGAGGTCGGGATGGTGGTGTTGGCCTCGATGAGGGGGGTCATCACGCTGCCCAGGGTCTCCACGCCGAGTGTCAAGGGAGTGACATCCAAGAGCACGATGTCGCTCTTTTCGCCGGCGAGGACGGCCCCTTGAATGGCGGCGCCGACCCCGACCACTTCATCGGGGTTGATGCTGCGGTTGGGTTCCTTGCCGAAAATCTCGCGGACAAGCTGCTGCACGGCGGGCATGCGTGTGGAACCGCCCACGAGCACGACCTCGTCGATTTTCTTGGTGGAGAGCTTGGAGCCTTCCAGCGCCTCCATGACCGGTTTGCGGCAGCGCTCGGTCAAATGGCGGGTCAATTGCTCGAACTGGGCCCGAGTGATGGTCGTCTGCAAATGTTTGGGTCCGCTCGCCGTCGCGGTGACGTAGGGCAGGTTGACGGTAGTCTCCATGACGGTGGAAAGTTCGCACTTGGCCTTTTCCGACGCCTCTTTGAGTCGCTGCAAGGCCATGGGGTCCTTGCGGAGGTCCACGCCTTCCTTCTTGCGGAACTCTTCCGCCAGGTGATTGATGAGCACCTCGTCGTAATCGTCGCCGCCCAGGTGGGTGTCACCGCTGACGGCTTTGACCTCGAAAGTACCGATCTCCGGGTCGATTTCGAGAATGGAGATGTCGAACGTTCCGCCGCCGAGGTCGAACACGGCGATGGTCTGTTCCGTTTTCTTGTCCAGCCCGTAGGCCAGGGCCGCGGCGGTGGGTTCGTTGAGGATTCGTTCGACCTTGAGGCCCGCGACTTCTCCCGCGTCCTTGGTCGCTTTGCGCTGCGAATCGTTGAAGTACGCCGGGACGGTGATGACCGCACGTTCGACCTTGGCCCCGAGATAGTCCTCGGCCGTCTTCTTGAGGTCCTGCAAGATCATAGCGCTGATCTCGGGCGGGGTGTAGGTTTTTCCGCGGGCTTCGACTCTGACCAACTCGTCGGGCTTGCCGACGATCTTGTAGGGGACCATCTTCTCCTCGGTGGCGACCTCATTGTGCCGCCGCCCCATGAAGCGCTTGATCGAGAAGATGGTGTCCTCGGGGTTGGTAACTTGCTGGTGGCGGGCGATTTGCCCGACGAGGCGATCGCCCTTTTCGGTGATGGCCACCACCGAGGGGGTGAGCCGCGACCCCTGAGCATTGGTCAACACCTTGACCTGATCCCCTTCCATCACGGCGACCACCGAGTTGGTCGTTCCGAGGTCGATTCCAATGATCTTGGACACGTAGTATTCCTCCAAAAAGCGAACCTTGTTCCGGGACTTGGTCCCGAGCCTTCGTGGTTGAGAGCACGTTTCGTACCGCACGGAGCGGCTCACAACTCGCCTATAAGTGCTTGTATTACAATAGATTATGGAACAACACTATTTGACCTCCGCCATCCCTGCCAAGCTGGCAGACTCAACGCCTGCGGATTTGGCATGAGACCGACGGTCGGTTGGGAGGAAAAATAAGGTTGGGGCGGGGTACGAGGCCGATAAACTTGCAGACGATGGACGTAGAACCGCTACAGACCCTTGAGGGGCAGAGCTATCCGACCATCCGGCAGCAGTCGGTGTTCATCGAAAACCGGGTCGGGCAACTTTTGCGCCTGACGAGGCTCTTCGACCAGTCGGACATCCGCATCCTGGCCGTCTCGGTCGTCTATTCGGTGGATTGCGCGATCGTGCGGATGGTCCTCGACGACCCGGATCAAGGCTACGAGGTCCTGACCAAGAACGATTTCCCAGTCAGCGAAACGGAGCTGATCGCGGTGAGCCTTCCGCACGGCAAGCGGGCGCTGTTGCACACCTGGGCGGCGCTCCTGGATGCGGAGATCAACATTCACTACACCTACCCGCTGCTGATTCGCCCCAAGGGCTGCGCCGCGATCGCCGTTCTGCCGGACAACATTGAGCAGGCCATCCGCGTGTTACGGGAGCGGAAATTCGAGGTGCTCGACCAGCAGGACCTGCTACAGGCGCGGGACGAATAGTCGTAACGGATCGACGCGATGGACATGGTCTTGTTGGTGTCGCGTTGGTTTCACCTGGCCGCGGCGATCGTCGCATTGGGCGGGGCGACGTTTACGCTGTTCGCGTTGATGCCGGCGGCCAAGGCGACGCTCACCGACGAAATTCACGACGCCTTGCGGGAGGCGATCCGCCGACGCTGGGCGAAGGTCGTCCATGTCTGCGTCGCCCTGCTGTTCATCACCGGGTCGATCAACTTCGCCATTCTGGCCCTGCCGCCGAAGGTGCATCCGCTGCCGTATCATCCCATCTTCGGCGTGAAGTTTTTCGCGGCGCTGGGCGTGTTTTTCATCGCCAGTATTCTGGTGGGTAGCGGACAACGTTTCGCGAACATGCGTCGGCAGCGGCGTAGATGGCTTGGGATTTTGCTCGGGCTGGGTGCGTTGATCGTGCTGTTGTCCGGGGTGCTCCATCAGGTGCGGGTCAACCAGATGCATCCTGCGCCGATGGCCGAGGTCGCCCGTACGGGCGCGTGACGGGGTGCAAACTTGATGACGAAGGTCGGCACACGTGCGGGGCGGACGGGGTGGTTGTCCGTGGGCGTGGTCGTCTTCGCGGCTGCGTGGTCGGAGGGCGGGATATCTTACGTCGATGACCACCGGGCGATCGACGTCGAAGCCTTCCATTTCGACTTCGATCCGTTCGCCCTGTTCGATCAGAGCGTGTTCTCCGAGCCGTTCGTCCCGTTCGACGTTGTGCGGGATTTCTCGGCCTCGCAGGATTGGCTCAGCGTGCGGGCCATGGCGTCGCAGCATTCCGTGCTGGCGCCGATGTTCATGTCCGGGTCAGGGGCCACCCTCGCGGACGCCGCAACGACGGAGGACTTACACTCTCCTCCGAACGTGCAGGCGACGTCCTCCGTGCAAATCCGCTTCGAGATTCTCGAGCCGACCCCGTACGCTTTCAGCGCCCGCGTAGCCGCGGAAAACTCCAACGACCCCTTTGGACCATCCCTCGCTACGATCGCTCTGTATGGACCGGAGTTGGAGCCGATCACCGGCGTTTCCGTACTAGAGGGGACGCGCGAAGTGTTTTCCGTCGGGGAACTGGCGCCGGGTTCATATGTGCTGGACGGCGGTGCGCTGGCTTCACTGTTCACTGACTACGGGCACGTTGCGGCGACGTTCGAGTTTACCCTGAGCGTGCCCGAACCTTCATCCGGAGTGATCTTGCTGCCTCTTGTCGTAGTGCTCATGCGACGACGACCGTAGTGGTGCGTACGGCGCACGCCCCCTACACTCTCTGTGTATGAGTGCGGCCGTTGTTCATCGGGTCACCGTTCATCCACTTTCCATCCCTTTGCGCCAGAAGGTGACCCATGCCGCATCGGCGCGCGAGGCGGCGGAACCGGTGGTCGTGGCCGTGGAGCTGCGCGATGGGACGGTCGGGTACGGAGAGACGCTTCCGCGGACGTATGTTACCGGCGAGACGGTCGAGTCGGTCGTGCAGGCGATCCAAAGCACATTCGTCCCGGCGTTGTTGACGTTTCATCCGGAGTCGTTCGCCGAGGCGTTGGAGGCGATCGAAGGCTTGCCGTGGACCGATGCGGACGACCGTCCAGCGCCGGCGGCGCGAGCGGCGGTGGAGTTAGCCTTACTGGATGGGGTGCTGCGAAGTTACCGGCGCGAGATCGAGTCCGTCGTGCAGTGGATGGGACTGCCCGGGTTCGGATCGCCGGGGAGTCTGCGAACGATCCGATTCAGCGGCGTTCTGGCGAGCCAGGGTCGGCGATCGACCCTGCGGCAACTGCGGTTGATGTATTGGGGGGGACTGCGGCACTTCAAGCTCAAGGTGGGGATGTCCGGCGACCAGGAGCTTGTGCGCGCTGTCGCCGCATATCTGCGCCGAGCCATTGCGTGCGGCCGGGCGACCTTGCGTGTGGACGCCAATGGGACATGGTCGCCGGAAGACGCGATTGAGTGGATGCGCGCCACCGCGGACTTGCCGATCGCGGGGATCGAACAACCACTAAGACGGGGTGATGAGGCGGCGCTCCCGCAACTGTTACGTCCGCATGGGCTCAAGCCCGCGGCTCGCATGATGACCCACGACGAGTCGCTGGTGACGATCGAGGATGCGCGGCGGCTGGTCGAACTGGGCGTCGCCGATGGGTTCAACATTCGCATCAGCAAATGCGGGGGGTTGATTCCGTCGCTGCGCATCGCGGCCCTGGCGCGGCGCGAGAACGTGCGGATTCAACTGGGCTGCATGGTGGGCGAAACGAGCATTCTCTCCGCGGCCGGCCTGCGGTTCCTGGAAGTTTGTCCCAATGTCGAATGGGCGGAAGGGTGTTTTGGCTCGTTTCTGCTTGCGGGCGATGTGGCGAAGCGAAGTTTACGGTTTGGCTTCGGCGGTCGCCCACCGCGACTGAGCGCTCGCGGGCTCGGGGTGGAGGTTGATCCGGCGCTGTTGACAAGGTACCTCGCCGGCGACTCGATCGTGATCAACTTGTAACGTCCCAGATCGTCTGCGCCCGCCCGTAGTCTTGTGGAGTGTCGATTTCGATGGCCGACCGCGGCGGAATGCGGAGCGCGGTGAAAGAACACCGATTCAGTATATCATCGACCGCGGATTCGTAGAACAGATCGGTCTCGTGGAGTGTTTTATTGTAGTGGCGGAGGGTCTCGATGAGCGCCGGACCGTCGCCGCAGGAAATCTTACCGATGCCGACGTACTCACCCAGGCAGTCGTCCGGCGGGAGCGTCTTTCCGATGCGTACAATACGTTCATCGTGCGCAACAATGACTTTGACCTCCTCGTCGCTACACTCTTTCACCTCGACCGCCAGTGCAGAACCGTCCATCTCTGCCAGTCGATGTAACACATCCGAAGCGAACCATACATCCCCATTGAGAAGTATGACATCGTCGACGAATGCGCTCCGCGCCAGCCACAAGGAATGTATGGTATTCGTCGTCGCATAGTCCTCATTGACGATCCAATGGCAACAAATCGGCGCCTGGGCGGCGGCTTGGACGATGAGTTCCGATCGGTAGCCGACGACGATGTGAACTTCCCTGACACCCGCGGCGGCTAACATGCGCAGTGCATGGTCGAGCAAATTTCCACCGGGGCAGGGCAAGAGGCACTTGGGATGATCCCGGCCCATGGCAGCCAGTCGTCGACCTGCGCCCGCGGCGAGGAGAATGGCACGCATGGCCAAGATCAGAGTTTGGCGATCAAGGCGGTCAACTCCCGGCGCACGTCGCACGCTCGGCCGCGGAGAATTGCGTTGACCGTATGGAAGAGGGGGATGGATACGTCCAAGGCCCAGAGCGTTTCGATGGTCTGTGACATGGCCACGCCTTCCACGGTCATGCGCACTTCGTCGAGGGCTTGCGGCAGGGTCCGGCCCTTGGCCAGCAACATTCCCAGTCGTCGGTTGCGACTGTCCGAGCTGAGGCACGTGGTGATGAGATCGCCCGCGCCGGAGACGCCGTAGGCGACGGACTCGGGAATGCCGAAGAAGCCCGCGACCGTAGCGAGTTCCTTGAGACCTTCGGTCAGGAGCACGCCTTGGGCATTGGCCCCGAGTTCGAGCCCGTCGGCCAACCCCGCGGCGATGGCCACAATACCCTTGAGCGCCGCACAGACCTCGTGGTGCGTCGGATTGCGGCTGACCTCGAAGGCGATGACATCGTTGCGCAAGGTGCTCTTCACGAGCGCGAGGTGCATCAGGTTGTCACTGGCGAGAACCGCGCGGGTGGGTTTGCCGACGGCGACTTCGTTGGCGATTGTCGGACCGGTGAGCACCACCACGGACGCGCCGGGAATCTCCTGCCGGATGGTCTCGCTCATGGTGCATTGGCGATCCGCGTCGAAACCCTTGGAGACGGTGAGAATGAGCGGTTCACGGGCGTGCCGGGCGAGGTCCTTGGCGACCGCTCGCACTTGCCCCGAAGGCACGGCGAGGATGACCAACGTGCGGCGAGGGTCGAAATCGGCGGCGTATTTTTCCTCGATCACCACGGCGTCGGGGATCGCGTAGGGATACAGGGGGCGAGGATCGTCGCGATGGGCGTTAAGGTGCTTGGCCGTCGCGGCGTCGATGGTCCAGACGCGTGTGGGAAGCAATTTTGAGAACAGTCCCGCAAGGGTCAAACCCCAATTGCCCGAGCCGATGACCAGAATGTTGTCGATGGTCTGCACGGGTGCATCGTAACCGCGGAGGCGGCGAGGGACAACCTAGCGCCGCAAAAGGGACGACCCGTCCCCCACCCCAAGGGGTGGGGTACCCGCCACTCACATGGAGTGCATTGGCGCGGCGGCGATTGGACATTAGGATGTTGTCGTGATCCTGATTATCGACAACTACGACTCGTTCACCTACAACCTCGTCCAGACCATCGGCGGGCTGGACGAGCGGTGCGAAATGAAGGTCGTTCGCAACGATCAAGCCACGCTCGATGAAATCGACTCCTGGAAACCCACGCACCTGATCGTCTCGCCGGGGCCGTGTACGCCGAATGAAGCGGGCATCAGCGTGGACGTGATCCGTCGCTTCGCCGGGAAAATCCCCGTGCTCGGCGTCTGCTTGGGGCATCAGTGCATCGGGCAGGCGTTCGGCGGGAAGGTGGTGCGGGCCTCGCGCTTGATGCACGGCAAGACGAGTCCCATCTTTCACAAGGGCACGGGGGTTTACTACGGACTGACCAATCCCTTCACGGCCACGCGCTACCATTCGCTCACCGTCGAACGAGGCTCGCTGTCGCCCGACTTCGAGGTGACCGCGTGGACCGATCGGGATGAGTTGATGGGCATCCGCCACAAATCCATGCCCATCGAGGGGGTCCAATTCCATCCCGAGAGTTTCCTCACCACCGAAGGCAGTCGGCTCATCGCCAACTTTCTGCGCCAATGATGGACGCACCGCTCGACGTTCACCGGCGATTGGTGGAGGCGCTTCGCGGCGCGGGCGTGGCGTTTATGCAGATGCAACACCGTCCGGTGCATACCAGCGCCGAAGCCGCCGAGGTGCGGGGGACGAGTCTGCACAGCGGCGCCAAGGCTTTGATCCTCAAGGCCGAGGAGAACTTTCTCATGGTCGTCATCCCCGCCGACCTGTCACTGGACAACGGCGCTGTGCGCAAGCTCCTGGGCGTCAAGCACCTTCGTTTCGCCACCAAGGAGGAAGTCATCGAGATCACCGGCGGACTGACGCCCGGCTCGATTCCGCCCTTCGGGAGCCTCTTCAAGCTTTCCACGACCTGCGACGGACGGCTGGCCGAAAACGAACGAATCAACTTCAACGCCGCGAGC
The DNA here is from genome assembly GCA_964646605.1 of uncultured Phycisphaera sp. Lineage (GTDB taxonomy): Bacteria > Planctomycetota > Phycisphaerae > UBA1845 > UBA1845 > SBAX01. The sequence goes on from CAZYEX010000148.1 coordinate 12,974, forward strand.
CATAGCGAATCGATCCAGATGCGATACCGCGATTACCTTGCCTATGAACGCCCTCGGCTCGCCGCCGTGGCCAAACCCCCCGCCCCGCCGCCACACGCCCAATAACCAATTCGACGGTTTTTCGAGAACCATTGCGTGGATTTGGCGTCCAAGGCAGAGCGGACGCACGGTTGTATCCGATTTGCTCCTAAGAAAACGGCGGTTGGTACGTCATATGAACGGAAGCGTGAACACGACGGAATCGGCAAGGGCCCCCATGAACGACTCGCTTACGGCGGACAAGGCGGAATGGGTGATGACGGTCCTGCGGGACCTCGAGGGCCCCCTGCTTCGTTACGCGGCGAGAATCACGGGGAGCGTCGAGCAGGCCCGCGACGTGGTGCAGGAGACCTTCCTGCGTCTATGCGGAGAAGAGGCGGCGTCGCTCAATGGCCGATTGCCGCAATGGCTGTATACCGTGTGCCGCAATCAGGCACTCGACGTGAAGCGAAAGAGTCGGCGAATGACGACCACGATCGACGAAAAGAACAAGATTGGCGCCGGCGAGCGCATTCTGCTTGGCGAGGACCCGGCGGCGATTGTCGAGGGTCGGGAGAGTGCGAGCGGTGTGCTTCGCTTGCTGTACGAACTGCCGGAGAACCAGCAAGAGGTGGTCCACCTGCGGTTCCAGGGGCAATTGAGCTACAAGCAGATCGCGGAGGTCACCGGCCTTTCCGTGACCAACGTGGGGTACTTGATCCACACGGCCATCGCGGCACTGCGAACGGGAATGACGAATGCGGAATTGTGAATGCGGAAGCTATCCCGCCAATTTTCCGAACCCCAAGCGCCAGCGCGGGGTGTTGGCCCGTCGCTTGCGCTCGGGGCTCGGATAAGGGGGTGTGCGATGAAAATGAATGCAAACGACCCGAAGTTGACGGCCTATGTGCTGGGTGAGGTGGATGAGGGCGAGCGGTCGCACATCGAGGCGCAGTTACGATCGTCCCCGGACCTCGGCCGCGCGGTCGAGGAAATCCGCCAAACGGCGGCCATGCTCACGCGGGAGTTGCAGGGCGTTCCTTGTCCCGTCCTGACCGACGACCAACGCGCAGAGATCCGAGCCGCGAGCGGCTCCCCTTTACGCGAAGCGTCAAGGGCAAGACTGCGGACCCGTGATGTAGCGTCACCCCTTGTGGGTGACGCCGAACGCCGCATTCGCCGACGGGTCTGGGTCCCTGCGGCGCTGGCCGCATCGCTCGCGCTTGCTGCGGGTGTTTCGTTCCTTGCGCTGCCATCTTTGTCCCGGGTGCGGGGGACAGCATCGAAGATGAAGGGAATCGGCACCAGCGGAAAACTCGCCGCGGTCGATGGGCCCCTCGCGAGCAGCACGTACCCAAACCTAGAGAAAAAGGAGCTGGTTGGCGGCAACCTTCCCTCGGTCCACGCCCAGAAGACGCGGCGGGAACGGGCGTCGCTTCCTCCATCACCTGGGTCGCCGCAGATTTCTGAGGAAGGACGCAAAGCGTTGATGGTGCTCGGATATGTCGGAGGGACGGTCACTCCTGCGTCTCCAGGCAAGTCCGCGTCGCAATACCGAAACGACCAGGGTCAGCGGTCCAAAGCGGGCGGTGGCGGGCAGTCGGTCGGGGAGGTCGAGGCCCTAATCCCGTCGATGTTATGTGAATCCAGAGGACCCATAGTGGGTGGGGTCGCGGCAACGGAGCCGCTGACCGGCGAATCGTACGCCGCGATGCCGGAAAACCCGTTTCTTGCGGTCCTGCAACAACCGCTGTCCACGTTCTCGATCGACGTGGACACGGCCTCGTATGCCAACGTGCGGCGGTTTTTGACCTCTGGACAGCTCCCTCCACCCGACGCCGTGCGCATCGAGGAAATGCTCAACTATTTCGATTACGACTATCCCCAGCCCACGGGCGGGCATCCCTTTTCGGTGAACATCGAAGTGGCCGAGTGCCCGTGGGACGCGAGTCATCGCCTGGCGCGAATCGGAATCAAGGGGATCGAGTTCGCCCCCCACGAGCGACCCACCGCCAACCTCGTCTTTCTCATTGACGTGTCCGGTTCGATGCAGTCCGACAACAGGCTGCCGCTGGTCAAAGAGGGGTTGCGTCTGTTGTTGGGTGAACTCGCGCCCGACGATCGAGTGTCCATGGTCGTCTACGCGGGTGCGTCGGGCTTGGTGCTGCCCTCGACCCCCTGCCGCAACAAAGGCGCGATCCTTTCGGCGTTGGACCAACTGCAAGCGGGCGGATCGACCAACGGCGGAGCGGGCATTCAGCTCGCGTACGAGACGGCCGCGGCGAACTTCATCGAGGGCGGCGTGAACCGCGTCATTCTGGCGACCGACGGCGACTTCAACGTGGGGGTCACGCACCAAGGCGAACTCGTGCGGTTGATCGAGGAAAAAGCCAAGAGCGGCGTTTTCCTGAGCGTGTTGGGCTTCGGGATGGGCAACCTGAAGGACTCGACGCTGGAGCAATTGGCCGACAAGGGCAACGGCAATTACGCCTACATCGACACCATCGAGGAGGCCCGCAAGGTCCTGGTCGAGCAGATGGGCGGCACGCTGGTGACCATCGCCAAGGACGTGAAGATTCAGGTCGAGTTCAACCCCGCGGAGGTGACGGCCTATCGGCTCATCGGCTATGAGAATCGACTGCTGGCGGCGCAGGATTTCAATGACGACGCCAAGGACGCGGGCGAGATCGGCGCCGGCCACACGGTGACGGCCTTGTACGAGATCGTGCCCGCGGGCGTGGAACCCTCGACCCCGATCTCGAGCGTGGATCCGTTGAAGTATCAGACCTCGGCCCTCGACGTTCCATCGGATGCCGAGGCTCCGCGCGGGGTTCGGGCTCCCTCCTCGGTTGCCCTCACGCCCGCGGCTCAGGAAGGCGAACTCATGACCGTCAAGTTGCGCTACAAGGACCCCGACGGCGAGGTGAGCAAACTCATCGAAGTTCCGGTCATCGACGAGGGTGCGTTGTTCGCCGAATCCTCGGACGATTTCGCCTTCGCCGCCGCGGTGGCCTCGTTTGGCATGATGCTCCGCGGATCCGCGCACAGCGCCGACTTCACCTACGACGACATCGCCGAGACCGTCGCCGCCTCGCTGGGGGCCGACCCCTTCGGTTATCGCGCCCAGTTCGCCCAACTCGTCCGCCAAGCGATGCAACTCGCCCCGCGGTAGCTGTGTCGGTCACGCCCTTGCTCAGTGCGCCACCCACGAGGGGTGGCGCTACGGCCGGCGTTGTAGCGCCGGGGCTTGTCCCCGGCGCTTGGATTCCCGATACGGTCCGCGCCGGCGGCGCCCCAGGCTACCGCATGCCTGGAGCTGGCCAGACGTGTCCGCGGCTCCACCCTTCAAGAAAATGTCGAGGGTCGGATAGGAGATGATCTCAAGAACCCGCACCCCTACCCCTCTCCCTGGAGGGAGAGGGGCTATTGGGATAGGCTCGAACGACCAGACTGAGGTTGGCTCACTTCATGGCTTGTCATTGATGGTCGCGGTTCTGCATGGGATACGCAGGTCGCAATGGCCAAGTCCCCGGTCACGTTCAGAACCGTTCGGCACATGTCCAAAATGCGATCCACGCCCAGGATGATCCCGATCCCCTCACCGGGCACGCCCACGGTTTGCAGGACGATGACGATAAGCGGCAGCGACCCGCCCGGAACGCCCGCCGTGCCCACCCCGGCCAGCACCGACATGAGCACCACGGTGATCTGCTGCCCAACGGTCAACTCCACGCCGAAGACCTGGGCGAGGAAGAGCACCACCACCCCTTCGTACAGGGCCGTGCCGTTCTGGTTCCCCGTCGCCCCCACGGTGAGCACGAAATGCGCGACTTCCCGCGGCAGACGCAGCGAATCCTTGGCCACGCGCAGGGCCGTGGGCAGCGTCGCGTTCGACGACGAAGTGCCGAACGCCGTCACCATGGCCTCCGAAATCCGCGAGAAGAACTGCCCAGGCCTCATGCCCCCGAACAAACGAATGGTCACCGAGTACACCACGGTCATGTGGATCACGTATCCCAGCATCGTGGTCAGCACGAACCACACCAGCGTTTTGAGAATGTCCACCCCCAACCGCGCCGTGACCGAGAAGACCAGGCACGTCACCGCGTACGGCGCCAAGCGCATGGCGAACCCGATGATGACCATGCAAACGTCGAACACCGCCTCCAAAACAGCCACCAACGATCGCGTGCGATCCGCGGGGACCAGCGTGATCCCCACGCCGAAGATCAGCGCGAAGAACATCACCGCCAGCATCCCGTTGCCCTTGGAGCTCCCGTCCAGTGCTCCCACCATCTCCTGCAGCGGGTTCTCGGGGATGATGTCCAGAAGCGTGTCCTTGAACGTCTTCGCCTGCTTCGCTTTCTGAACGAGCGCCGACGCACTACCCGCGTACTGCGCTCGAAGCGCCTCGCGTTGTTCCGGCGTAAGCCCCCCCCCCGGCCGAAGGACATTGACCAGAACAACCCCGATCGCCACCGCGGCCATGGAAAGAACCAAGGTGAACAGCAGCGTCCGCCCCCCCACACGCCCCAGGTGCCGGATGTCCCCCAGCCCCACCACCCCCAGGGCCAGCGCCGCAAACACCAGCGGCACAACCACCATGAACACCAAACGCAGGAAGACCTTCCCGATCGGGTCGGCGACGTTGACCGCCGCCCAGTCCAACCGGTCGTCGATCCCGTTTGTGTCCGCGTCAGCGGCATCGGCCACCCCGGGCGTGACCGGGCGGGAATATGCGGCGTTGGCAACCACCCCGGCTACAGCGCCGAGCAACAGCCCAATCAGAATCCGCGTGTGCAACGGCATGCGTTGAGGCGAGGCAGGCTGGGTCCGTTCCGAGGCCAAGAGGTACCTTCCGCGCTGGGTCCGCTAATCTCTACGCATTGTTAGCGCCAGGCCATGTTGGATCGTTTTGTACCCGATGCCGGCGAACCACGCCAGCCTGAGCCCCGACTCCTCGCCCCGTGACCTGCCGATGGATTGGGCATACCATAGACCCACCCATGCTTACCGGACCGGTATTCAGCAAAGTCTCGGCGTCGCGCGTCCCGAGCGTTGAATCATGATGCCTCCGTCCGAACCACACCCACCGACGGACGCCGCATCCGCACCCTCGGACCCGCCCTCCGTGGAGTCGGCGGCAGCCGGCACAGAGGCGGATTTCACCACCAGCGGAATCAACGGCGGAGGGGTCGAGGAGCCCACTCTTCCTGAGAAGGTAAAGACCCTCCTCATTGGTAAAGCCCACGACCTGTCCGATCGGAAGATATACCAACACCTGGCCCTGGCTGCGTTCTTCGCCTGGGTCGGTTTAGGAGCCGACGGTCTGTCGTCGTCCTGTTACGGTCCCTCGGAGGCGTTTCTCAACCTCCGTGGGCACACCTACCTCGCCGTCTTTCTCGCCGCCGCGACCATCGTCACCGTCCTCGTCATTTCCGCCTGTTACAGCCACATCATCGAGGTCTTTCCCAGCGGCGGCGGAGGATACCTGGTCGCCTCGAAACTCCTCGGGGCACGCGTGGGACTCGTGGCGGGCGGCGCCTTGCTAGTGGACTATGTCTTTACCATCACGGTGTCGATCGCCGCCGCGGGCGACGCTCTCTTCGGGCTCTTTCCGGGCCAGGGAACCATCTGGAAGATACCGGCTGAGGTCACCGCCATCGTCTTGCTCACCCTGCTCAACTTGCGCGGCGTGAAGGAATCGGTCAAGGTTCTGCTCCCGGTTTTTCTATTGTTCCTTCTCACGCACGCCATCCTGATTCTCGGCGCCGTCGGCCTCAACCTTTCGGGCATCTCCGACGTCGCCGCATCCGTAACCCAGGGGATCACCGCGGACTTGAACAACCCCGCGATGGGGATGATGGGACTGTTGGCCGTCTTCCTGTACGCCTATTCGTTGGGTGCGGGCACCTACACCGGGATCGAGGCGGTCTCCAACAGCATGACGGTCATGCAGGAGCCGCGAGTCGCAACCGGTCAGCGAACCATGCTCTACATGGCGATCTCCCTGGCCGTGACCGCCGGGGGGCTGCTGCTCGCCTATCTTCTCCTCAAGATCGAGCCGCAGCACGGCAAGACCATGAACCAGCTTCTTACCGAAGCCTTTGTCGAGGAACTGGGTCTGCGCGGGTGGACGGGATCGACCTTCGTTTTCGCCACCATCCTCGCCGAAGGCGCCCTGCTCATCGTCGCCGCCCAAGCCGGATTCATCGGCGGACCGCGCCTCATGGCCAACATGGCCCTCGACTCCTGGATGCCCCACCCCTTCGCCAACCTCTCGGAACGATTGTCCACCCACAACGGCGTGATGCTCATGGGGCTTTGCGCCGTGGCGGCCTTGATCTACACCGACGGGCAAGTCGCGGCCCTGGTCATCATGTACTCGATCAACGTCTTCCTCACCTTCTCGCTTTCCATGCTGGGGATGTGCCGCTATTGGTCACGGACGCGATCCCGCCATCCCCTGCGAACTCGAAGACTGACGCTTTTCATCGTCGGGGCCGTGCTGTGCATCTCGATCCTCGGCGTCACGGTGTTTGAGAAGTTCAATGAGGGCGGCTGGCGGACTCTGGCCGTAACCGGAGTCGTCGTCGCCCTCGGTCTGGTCGTCCGCCGGTACTACCGCCAGGTCTCCCGCCGTCTGCGACAGCTCGACGAGATCATGACCAAGTTGCCGCCCCAAGGCGCCGCGACCGGCGCCGAACCAGACCCGTCGCAACCCACGGCCGCCATCCTGGTGGGCAGCTTCGGCGGGCTGGGGCTGCACACCCTGCTCAACGCGGTCCGTTTCGCGCCCGGGTACTTCAAGAACTTCGTTTTCGTCTCCGTCGGCGTGGTGGACTCGGGGACCTTCAAGGGCGCGGACACGCTCGACGACCTTCACGCCCACACGGCCGATTCGCTCGAAAAGTACGTGGACCTGGTCCGCCGCTGGGGCGTGCCCGCGACCTCTTTCATGGCCACCGGAACCGATGCCGTCGACGAGCTGCAGAAGCTCTGCACCCAAGTCCTACAGAAATTCCCCAAGGCCGTCTTTTTCACCGGCCAACTCGTTTTCCACAAGGACACCTGGTATCAACGCATTCTCCACAACCAGACCGCCTTCGCCCTCCTCCGCCGACTCCAGTGGGCCCGCGTGCCCGTGGTCATTCTCCCCACGCGCGTGGAATAGGATGCCTCCAGACCCTCCGAGCTGCGACCGCATTTTCCCTGAAGAAAAGTGTGCGATTGGCACTGGATCGCCGGGTCACAATCGGATAAGGAAACGGTTTGTGACGCGTCGCGACGGGGAACGTGTGGGTTTGCACACAAACAGCCCTTGTGGCCGTGGAAGAATTGCCGGATGAAACGCGCTTTTCAGATCGTCGATCGTCTGGTCACCCCTTGCCCCGACGGCAACGGCAACATCGTTCTATACACCAACCCCGACGAACAAGAGCGGCGTTTCCTGATCGACGAGCTGCGGATTGACGACCACACCCTGGCCTCCGCCCTGGACCCCGACGAGCTGGCCCGCATCGAGTTCGAGCCCGAACACACGGCCATGATCTTCAAACGCCCTCGGAACTACTCCTCCGCGGATCAACTGTCGTTCGGCGTCGCCTCCACCGGGGTCTTCTTTTTCCGCGACGGCGTACGCATCGTGGCCAGCGACGAGATTCCCTTGTTCGACGGCGGCGCCCGGCAGCGCGTCGATTCCCTGGCGGGCGTGGTCCTCCGCCTGATGGCCCGCACCGTAGTACACTTCCGCGAGCACCTCCGGGCCATCAACACCGTCTCCGACGAATTGCAGGGGGAGATCAACCGCTCCATGGAGAACCGGCACCTGATCGGCATGTTCGCTTTGGAAAAGAGCCTCGTCTACTACGTGAGCGCCCTGCACTCCAACGGGGCCTTGCTGGAAAAGCTCCGCCACAGCGCCGCCAAACTCGGTTTCGGACCCGACGAGCTCGAAATCCTCGACGACCTCCTGATCGACAACACCCAATGCGCTCGCCAAGCGGAAATGACCTCCAACATCCTCGCCAGCCTGATGGACGCCCGCGCCTCCATCGTCGCCAACAACATCAACGTGCACATGAAACGACTGAACGTGATCACCATCGCCATCATGGTGCCCACCCTGGTGGTCAGCGCCTTCTCCATGAACGTGCCCATTCCCTTCCAGGATCGCGGATGGGCCTTTTACGGCATTCACGCCGTCGCCATCCTCTCCGCCGGGACCTTCCTGTACCTTTGGAAACGCCTGTTCGGGTAGGTCGACTGGCAGGAGCGCAGACCCCCGATGCATCGCTGGTTAGGGCGTGCTACGTTTGCCGGTGGCGTCGTCCCTGGCGGGTGACGCCGTGCGCCACCCACAAGGGGTGGCGCTACAGCGCCTCACGAAAACGAAGCAGGGGCTAGTGTCCGGATCTCGTCACGACCGCCCCTTCTTTCAGGGGAATCCGCATGGCGTAGAAAGACCGCCACACGAACACCAACGCCACCAGCAGCGCCACGACCCCCACGGTCGCGGTGTAGTCCGACCCTTGGCCGGCGTGCGCCGCCTCCTTAACCTTGATGGCGATCTCCACGGCGAGCATCCCGAACAAAGTCGAGAACTTGATGATGGGATTGAGCGACACCGAGGTCGTGTCCTTGAACGGATCGCCGACCGTGTCCCCGATCACCGTGGCTGCGTGAACGTCCGTGCCCTTCTCCTTGAAGTCCACTTCCACGAGCTTCTTGGCGTTGTCCCAAGCCCCGCCCGCATTGGCCATGAAGATCGCCTCGAACAGCCCGAACACGGCGATCGACAACAGGTAGGCCACGAAGAAGTTCGGATCGAAGAACGCAAAGGCCAGCGTGATCGTCATCAACGCGACGAAGATGTTCCACATGCCTTTCTGGGCATACTGCGTGCAGATTCGGACCACGGTAATCGAGTCGTTGATGTCCGCTTCTTTCTTATCCAGCCTCATGTTCTTCTTGATGAAGGCGACGGCGCGATAGGCCCCGGTAGTCACGGCCTGCATCGACGCCCCGGCGAACCAGAAGATCACCGCTCCGCCGCAAATGAACCCCAGCAGCACCGGTGCGTCAGTCAGATTGAGCTGCAGCAGCGATTTGCCATCGATGACCGTCTTTTCCAGCAGGAGGATGATCGAAAAGATCATCGTCGTGGCACCCACGACGGCGGTTCCGATGAGCACGGGCTTGGCCGTCGCCTTGAATGTGTTGCCGGCCGAGTCGTTCGCTTCCAGGTAATGTTTGCCTTGCTTGAAGTCCGGAACGAAGCCGAAATCCCGCTTAATCTCCTCTTTGATGCCGGGGATCTTCTCGGTCTGGGCCAACTCGAAAATGGATTGGGCATTGTCGGTCACCGGGCCGTAGCTATCCACGGCGATGGTCACCGGCCCCATGCACAAGAAGCCGAACGCCACCAGTCCAAACGCGAAGATCGAGGCATGGGTACCCATCACCGCGCCGAGGCCTTGCAAACTGACGAAGTACGCCCCACCCATCAGCCCGGCGATCAGAATGCCGATCCAAAAGGCGCTGAAGTTGCCCGCCACAAGCCCGGAAAGGATCGTCAGCGACGCTCCGCCTTCGCGCGAAGCGGTGACAATTTCATGGACGTGCTTGGAGTGGGAGCTCGTAAATATCTTCGTAAACTCTGGAATGAGCACCGCCGCGAGCGTTCCGCAACTGATGATGATCGCGAGTTGCCACCAGAGATCAGGCAGCGTGACAATCTCCGCCCCCGCCGCACCCGGCACGGACAGATCCTTGATGAGCAGCCAGCTCATGGCGAACGAAGTCGAGATGCACAGAGTTGCCGCAATCCAGATCAGCCGGGTCAACGGGGCCTCGAAGTTGAACTCCTTGAGTCCTTTGTACTTACGTTCCGAGATGGCTTGATTGATGAAATACGAGACGCCGGACATGAAGTCCATCAGGAAGCGCATGGCGAAAATCCAGACGATCAGCTTGGCCTGGATGTCCACGTTGGGGACGGCCAGAGTGATAAAGGAGATGAGCGCCACGCCGGTCACGCCATAGGTCTCAAACCCGTCCGCCGTGGGGCCCACGGAGTCGCCCGCGTTGTCTCCCGTGCAGTCGGCGATCACGCCGGGATTGCGCGGATCGTCTTCATCCACCTTGAAGACGATTTTCATGAGGTCCGAGCCGATGTCGGCAATTTTGGTGAAGATGCCCCCCGCGATGCGCAAGGCGGAGGCCCCCAGCGATTCCCCGATGGCAAATCCCAGGAAGCAATATCCCGCGATCTGCCGCGGCACGAACAGCAGGATGACCACCATCATCACAAGCTCGAGCGAGATGAGGAACAAACCCACCGACATGCCCGCCCGCAAGGGGATGTTGACCACGTCCCAAGGGTCGCCGCGCAGCGAGGCAAAGGCGGTGCGGGCATTGGCGAAGGTGTTGATTCGGATGCCGTACCAGGCCACGGCATACGAACCGCCCATACCCACCACCGAGAAGAACAGCACCAGGGCCGCCGTCGTGACCGATTCCCCTTGCAGACCCATGAAGTAATAGGTCATCGCCGAGCCGATGATGACGAAGAGCATGAGCAGGAACTTGCCCTGCTGAATCAGATAGGTCTTGCAGGTCTGGAAAATGATCTCGGAGATGTTGAGCATTGACCGATGCGCGGGCTGCTTGTGGATCTGATAAAGTTGATAAAGGCTGATGCCCAGCGTCCCCGTGATGACGAGAGCGCCATAAAAGAGCAGGTCCCAAGCAACAATATCTTTCCCGAAGATCGTAAAATGGCCGTCATGCAAATTGGGAATCGCCAAATCCGCTTCACTGGCATGCACCGCCGTTCCGGCGAAAAGCAAGACGACCAAAGACCAAAGTAAGAGCTTCAGGCAGTTCATTATCTCTCCAGATACTTATTGTTCGGGACGCTAAAAAACGGAAGGGCCGCGGATACCAGCGGAATCGCCCGCTCGACAACCGCTTGTGACACAGCCAGAACCCCTGTCCGTCGTACACCAGCACCTTGATCGCCGTGCGGCGCTTGTTGCGGAAGACAACGACCGCGCCCGACAGCGGATCGGTCTCCAG
>CAZYEX010000149.1:0-14168 GCA_964646605.1 uncultured Phycisphaera sp.
CTGGCGACCTCACCTCCGTTTACTTCGGATTGGAAATGCCAATGGCTTGGCGCATCGTCATTGGCAGGCTCCTGAACGGTACGGACACGAAGTTCTATGAAATGGGGAGGCATCCGACCAAGTTTGCCCTGGTGCCAGCACAGGTTGGCTTTCGCCCGCCCGTATGAGCGATTATTGCTTCGCTTTGCGGATCATTCTTGCACGCTCCAAAAACGTATCCGCTTCGGACTGCCTGCTTGTCGCCTTCAGCAGTTCGGCGTAGTTTTCGAGCACGGTTGCCACGTCAGGATGGTCCGAGCCGAGCGACTTTTCCCAGATGGTTAGCGATCGTATGTACAAAGGCTCGGCCTGCTCGTACTTGCCTTGGCTTTTGTAGAGCGCGGCGAGGTTGTTTAGGCTGCTCGCCACATCGGGATGGTCGGGCCCGAGGACCTTTTCCCTGATGGTCAGCGCTCGTTTATACAGCGGATCAGCCAGATCGCACTTGCCTTGAGTTTGGTACAGCACGGCAAGGTTGTTGAGGCTCATCGCCACGTCAGGATGATCCGGACCGAGGGCTTCTTGATTGATGGCCTGCGCTCGTTTGTACAGCGGCTCGGCCTGATCGTACTCGCCTTGGTTGCGGTACAGCTCAGCAAGGTTGTTGAGGCTGGTCGCCACGTCCGGGTGGTGCGGCCCCAGGGCTTTTTCCCTGATGGACAGCGCTCGTTTGAGGAGCGGTTCGCCTTGGTCGTACTTGCCTTGGGATTCGTAGAGCAAGGCAAGGTTGTTGAGGCTGGTCGCCACGTCGGGATGGTCCGGACCGAGGGCTTTTTCGCTGATGGCCAGCGATCGATTGTATAGCGGCTCAGCCTGGTCGTACTCGCCTTGGGTGCGGTATAGCTCAGCGAGGTTGTTGAGGCTGCTCGCCACATGGGGATGGCCTGGACCGAGCGCTTTTTCGCTGTTGGCCAACGCTCGTTTGAGGAGCGGTTCGGCTTGATCGTACTTGCCTTGGGTGCGGTATAGCTCAGCAAGGTTGTTGAGGCTGGCCGCCACGTCGGGATGGTCGGGGCCGAGGGCTTTTTCGCTCATTGCCAGCGCTCGCTTGTATAGCGGCTCGGCCTGGTCGTACTTGCCCTGGTTGACGTAGAGAGCGGCAAGGTTGTTGAGGCTAGTCGCTACAGCGGGATGGTCCGGACCTAGGGCTTTTTCCCTAATCGTCAGCGACCGTTTGTGCAGCGGTTCGGCCTGGTCGTATTTCCCTTGGCTCTTGCACAGCTCAGCTAGGTTGTTGAGGCTGATCGCCACGTCGGGATGGTCCGGGCCGAGGGCTTTCTCCCTGATGGTCAGCGCGCGTTTGTGCAGCGATTGGGCCTGGTCGTATTGCCCTTGGCTCTTGTACAGTACAGCCAGGTTGTTGAGGCTTCTCGCCACGTCGGGATGGTCCGGGCCGAGGGCTTTTTCCCTGATGGCCAGCGCCCTTTTGTACAGCGACTCGGCCTGGTCGTACTTGGCTTGGGTTTGGTACAGCAAGGCGAGCCCGTTGAGGGCGATCGCCACATCGGGATGATCCGGGTCTTGGGATATTTCCCTTATGGCCAGCGATCGCTTGTAGAGCGGTTCGGCCTGGTCGTACTTGCCTTGGGTGTAGTACAGCTCAGCAAGGTTGCTGAGGCTGGTCGCCACGTCGGGTTGGCCCGGACCGAGGGTTTTTTCCCAGATGGTCAGCGCTCGTTTGTACAGCGGCTCGGCCTGATCGTACTTGCCTTGGGTGCGGTACAGCCCGGCGAGGTTGTTGAGGCTGATCGCCACATCGGGATGGTCAGGCCCGAGCGTTTTTTCCCTGATGGCCAGCGATCGTTTGTTCAACGGCTCAGCCTGGTCGTACTTGCCTTGGGTGCCGTATAGCTCAGCGAGGTTGTTGAGGCTGGTCGCCAAACGCAGATCGGAGGGTCCGAATTTCTCCGCTTCTGAAACTGCAAGGTTGAGAAGCTTTTCGGATTCTGCGTATCGTCCGGCCTTGTAGGCCGCCACACCATCCTCGTTGTACACCCGCCACAGTGTCTCCTGGGCGAATACCGGAGCGGAAATGAGCGTGAGCCATCCAGCAATCGCGGTGCCTCCCGTGAGGACGCTCCGAAGGACGTGTCCAGTATTCATGCCAATCTCCGATCGGCCAAGTTTGACGCCATCGACGGCGAAACGATTTGGCGTGCATGGCACGCCCTACACGTCGGAACCTTACCGCGCAACCCCCTATTCTTGCAAAAAAGGCTCCAAACGGACCGGCGTTCCCGTAAGAAACCGTCGTTTCGCAACTCCTGCCCCTTCCCACGCGCCCGTCCGGACCGCATAATCCACCTCCCTGAACGAAAGCGTGTTCTTGAAGGAGACGGTCATGGCAAGGCGAGTTTGCGGGTTGTGGGTCGTGGGGACGTTGGTTTGCGCCGCGTGGGGTCAGCGAGCTACGGCGGACGAGGGCATGTGGCTCTTCACCAAGCCGCCCACCAAGCTGCTGAAGGAGAAATACGGTTTCGAGCCGACTCCGCAGTGGCTGGACCATGTGCAGAAGTCGGCCGTTCGTTTCAACACCGGCGGATCGGGGTCGCTGGTCTCCTCGGAAGGTCTGGTGATGACCAACCATCACGTCGGCTCGGACAACCTCGAGAAGTTCTCCACCCCCGAAAAGAACCTGCTCAAGACCGGGTTCTACGCCAAGAGTCACGACGAGGAACTGAAGTGCGAGGACCTGGAGCTGAACGTCCTCTGGGAGATCGAGGACGTCACCGACCGCGTCAAGGGCGCCGCGGCCAAGGACATGTCCGCCGCCGACGCCAACACCGCCCGCCGCAAGATGATGTCCAGCATCGAGAAGGAGTGCGAGGACAAGACCAAGCTCGACTGCCAGGCGGTGACACTCTACAAGGGCGGCAGGTACAACCTCTATCGTTACCGCCGCTACACCGACGTCCGCCTGGTCATGGCCCCCGAGCAGGACATCGCCTTTTTCGGCGGCGACAACGACAACTTCGAGTATCCGCGGTTCGATTTGGACATGTGCTTCTTTCGGGTCTATGAAAACGGCAAGCCCCTTAAGCCCGAGCATTACCTCAAGTGGAGTCAGAACGGCTCGGCGGACGGCGAGCTGACCTTCGTGGCCGGTCATCCCGGCGGCACGCGGCGGCTCAACACCGTCGAACACTTGAAGTTCATGCGCGATGTCGAGGGCCCGATGGCCATGCAGCGCCTCTGGCGGCGAGAGGTGCAGCTCCAAACCTTCATGGCCCGAAACCCCGAATGGGAGCGGATTGCCTCCGGCGACTTCTTCGGCGTGCAGAACAGTCGAAAAGCCCGCACCGGCATCCTCGCCGGTCTGCACGACCCGGCCATCATGAACGCGAAGATCGAGTCGGAGAAAAAGCTGCGCGCCGCCGTCGATGCGAACCCCGATTATCGCGGACAGTGGAGCGGCGCCTGGGATCAGGTCGCCGCCGCCCAGAAGACCTTCCGTGACTTCTGCGTCCGCCGCGCCGTGGGCCCCGGCGGTGACTTGATGGCCGTCGCGAAGCATCTGGTCCGCCTGGCCGACGAGCTTCCCAAGCCCAGTCCCGAGCGTCTACGAGAGTACAACGACGCGGCGCTCGATTCACTCTACCTGGACCTCTATTCTCCCAAGCCCATCTACGAGGACCTGGAGACCGACCGACTGACCAGCAGCTTGGCCTTCATGGCCGAGATGCTGGGGGTTGACGATCCCTATGTGCAAAAGGCCCTCGGCGGAATGTCGCCGCGGGCGCGGGCCGAGGCCCTGGTTCGCGGGACCAAGCTCAAGGACATCGAGGTGCGCAAAAAGATCGCCGCGGGTGGCACCGAAGCCATCGCCTCCTCCACCGACCCCATGATCCGCCTCGCCGCCGACCTCGATCCTCAGGCGCGGGCCCTGCGAAAACGCTATGAGGACGAGATCGAAGCCGCCGAGCGCGAAGGCTATGCCAAGATCGCCGCCGCCCAGTTCGCCATCTACGGCGAGGACAAGTATCCCGATGCGACGTTCACCCTACGACTGGCCTTCGGACCCGTCAAAGGATTCCGCGAGGGCGGAAAGGACGTGCCCGCGTTTACCAACTTCGAGGGGCTCTACCAGCGGGCGACAGAACGCAAAGGCCAGAAGGGCTTTGACCTGCCCCAGGTTTGGTGGGACCGCAAGGACAAACTGGACCTCAAGACGCCGTTCAACTTCGTCTCCACCGCTGACATCATCGGCGGGAACTCCGGCAGCCCGGTGATCAACACCAAGGGCGAGGTCGTCGGCCTGATCTTCGACGGCAACATCCAAAGTCTGATCCTCGACATCGCCTACACCGAGGAGCAGGCCCGAGCCGTCTCCGTCGACACCCGGGCCATGATCGAGGCCATGAAGAAAATCTACGACGCGGGGAAACTGGCCGAGGAGATTCTTAAGAGATAGGGGAGGGCGAAGATTCTCCTTGCAGGACGGGGAGGGCGAAGTTCCACTTTGCCCATTCGTGAACCCCTGTAGCGCCACCCCTTGTGGGTGGCGCTTTTTTTTTGCCGCCGCCAGCCGGTGCGCGGGCCGTCAAGCGCCGTGGCTCTCCGCAACTGCGCCGCGAGACCAATGTCGCACGGCATGGGTGAACACTTGCAACCCATCCGGCGTTCCGGCGCGGGCTCGCCGCGTCCATTGCGGATGTTGGGTGTGATCGAAGTGCCGGTCCGGGTGGGGCATGAGGCCGAAGATGCGGCCCGTCGGATCGCACAGTCCGGCGATGCCCGCCGTGCTCCCATTGGGGTTCGCAGGATAGACGTCGTGCCGCCCGGCTTCATCCACATACCGCAATGCGATCTGTCCACGATCCGAGAGCGTCCCCGTGACGGTCTCATCGCGCGTGACGACTTTTCCCTCCGCGTGTTCGACGGGCATTTCCAACAGGGCTCCCGCGGATAGGAATGGACAACGATCCGTGCATACTTGCAATCGCACCCACCGCGCCTCGAATTTGGCGGATTCGTTGTAGGTGACCGTCACAGTGTCGCGGCCAAGGTCGCCGCCCGGAAGGAGTCCCATCTTGACCAACGCCTGGAATCCATTGCAGACGCCAAGTACTCCGCCGCCTTCGTCCACAAACTTCCGCAGAGGCCCGGCGAGTTCATGCTGCATGTGTTGGGCTAGAATGACTCCCGCCGCAATGTCATCCCCGTAGCTGAAACCGCCCGGAATGGTAATGACCGCGAAGTCATGCAGTCGGCCTGGGTGTTTGGCAAGTTCATTGACGTGCAACAGTGCCGCCGTAGCGCCGGCGAGCCGCCAGCAATGCATAATCTCCTCGTCGCAGTTGATGCCCGCGGCGCGGATGACAAGTACCGGGAGGCGCCCCAACTCAGTGCCCTCCCCCCGAGGAAAGCGGCGAACGCCACGCCTCGGCCATTTCCCGAATGGAGATATGGATGCGTGCCGCGCCATCGGCTTCCACGGACATACAAGGCTCCGACACTACCTTGCCGATGACCGCAAACCCGCACTGCCGGGCGTGCTCTTCGCGCATTTCCAACACATAGGTCGTCTCGACCGGCGAAAACAGCGACTGCGGCCAGTCGTCGCCCACCGACTGCAAATGTACGCCGAGTCCGGACGCAATACACATTTCCGCCACAGCCACAGCCAACCCACCGTCACTTACGTCATGAGCCGAACGAACCTCCCCCTTTCGGATCAAGTCGGCCACAAAGCGATGAAGCTCCTTGGCCTTGCCCAGACCCATTCGATCGACCGGCGCCGAGGCCAGCACCAGACAGTTGCCCGCCTCCTTCAGGTCCATCGAAATGCAACGACGCACGTCCTCCACCATACCCAGAGAACTGATGAGCAATGTATACGGAATCGCCAAACGCCGCGGCAGACCCACGCGTCCCGCCTCCTCCGCAGTCATCGAGAACTCATTGTTCAAGGAGTCTTTTCCGGAAATGAAGGGAAGTTCATACGCGAGCGCTGCGTCCGCCGCCCCTTGGCAGGCACGAACCAGAGCCCCCATCGACTCCTCACTGTCACACTTGGGCCAGCAAAAGTTATCCAAGATCGCCGTCTGCACGGGATCCGCGCCGACGCAAATCACGTTACGCAGCGCCTCATCCACCGCCGCGATCGCCATCCAGTAGGGATCTTCCCATCGATCGGGACATAGTCCGCAGCCGATCGCAATTCCTCGATCACGGTCGTATCGCGGGCGCAGCACGGCCGCATCGGACGGTCCGAATCCCGGACCCACCAGCGGTTTGACCACACTGCGGCCTTGCACCTCGTGGTCGTATTGTCGAATCACCCACTCTTTGGATGCGACATTCCATCGACCAAGTTCGTACAGAAGGCGGTCATTGAGCTTCTCGGTACTCGGCGGCGCAGAATGCGCGACGCGATCTCCTCCCGACGTCGCAACGCGCCAGACTGCCTTGCGTATACTCTTGGGTAATCCATCGTGAAGGAATTGCATGTGCAGTTCGCCGACCGTCTGTCCCTGGAATTGCACAGTCAAGATGCGATTGTCCGTGAACTGGCCAATGACGACGGCCTCGACTTCCTCGAATGCACAGACCCCCAAGAACGTCCCCACGTTGGCCGGCGGCACGGCGAATACCATTCGTTCCTGCGCCTCCGAAATCCATATTTCGTCATAGCGCAGTCCGCTGTACTTCAGCGAAACCTTATCCAATGCGACGACCGCGCCCGATTCGGCGCCCATCTCGCCCACGGCGCTGCTCAGTCCGCCGGCGCCGCAGTCGGTTACCGCGGAGTATAGACATCCGTCCGCGTGGTCGCGTGCGATCAACAGTGCATCCAACAGTGTCTTCTCTTGAATGGCATTGCCGATCTGGACGGCGTGGGAGAATTCGTCGGCATGGGTATCGGTCAGTTCCGCGGACGAGAACGTGGCGCCGTGAATGCCGTCTCGCCCCGTCCGCCCGCCGACCAGTACAATGGAGTCGCCGGGCTGCGCGCATTTAGCAATCTTGTTTCGTGGAATCAACCCCACGCAGCCGCAGTACACCAGCGGATTTGCCAAATACCGCTCGTCGAAATGAATCGCTCCATTGACGGTGGGAATCCCCATTCGATTCCCATAGTCGCGCACGCCGCCGACCACGCCCTTCAGTACGCGACGAGGGTGCAACACTCCTGCGGGCACGCGGGCGGCCTCGAAATCCGGCGGCGCAAGACAGAACACATCCGTGGATGCAATGGGCTTCGCACCCAGTCCGCAACCCATGATGTCCCGAATACAACCGCCCACTCCCGTCGCCGCCCCTCCATAGGGTTCCAACGCCGAGGGATGATTGTGCGTCTCGACTTTGAACGCGATGCCGTATTCATCATCGAAGGCAACGACGCCTGCGTTATCCACGAATACCGACAGACACCAGTCGCGATTCAATCGGCGGGTCGCGGCGACAATCGTGTCCTTGAGTAGATTCTCGAAGCGCAGTTCGACTTCGCCCTCGCGCCCGAAGTCCGGGCCGCGATAGACGACGGCGCTCTTCAGCGTCTTGTGTACGCAATGCTCGGACCACGTTTGTGCCAGAGTTTCCAACTCCAGGTCCGTCGGATCGCGCCGCAGTTCCGCGAAATGCGCGCGGATGGCTTGCATCTCTTCCAGCGAAAGAAACAGATGCCCGTCGCGCGAAAACCGCGCAAGTTCCCCGTCCGACAACCCGCGCAGCGGCACGTGTCGAAGAACGAACGGACGAACCGGCGGAGTCGGGAAGCGATCGGGAATCGCATCGTCGCGCCCAAACCCACGAATGAACCAAGCCTCGATGCAGTCATTGGCCAAGACGCGCGACGCGATGGTCTCCAAGTCCCCCGCGCTGCGAGCGGCCATGACCACATACCGCCGACCCGTCTGAACCGCCTCGACCCGGGCCTGGGCCCGCCCGCCCGCCGCAAGAAGTCGGTTCGCCGCCTCCCGCACGCTGAGCGCCGGCGGATCCATCACCCCTGGTAGAGGGTGGATCTCGATGGCCCCCTCTTCGCGTCGGCGGCGAGACAGACCCTCACGACATTCGAAAGCCTCCGTCACCGGATCGGCGAGCAGCTCCTCGGCGATCCGACCAACGTCCGATTCCGACAACAAGCCCTCGAAGAGATACAGGCGACTGCTGCGGATGCCTTCCACGTGGGTCAGGCCGAGTCGGCGAATGTCCGCGAGCACGTCCCGGCCGTGGGCATCTTGACTCGCTGAGCGCGGACCGACCTCCACGTGCCAACGCTGTGCGGAAGACTCATGAACGTGCGGCATCTTGGGTAGGACCGCCTCGGTTCCGGCGCAAGCTACAATCCTACGCCGCTGCTGTTCGTACGATAACGCAGGTTTGATCTTCTCGCCAGTCGCGCGTATGTTGCAGTGGCGTCGTGATCGCCGGACGCCGAGCCGCCTAGAGCGTCGGAGATGCGTTCTGCTTGTGAGTTGACTTGCAAGGGGACGCGGGCGTGAGAGGCGTCGCCGCGCAAAGGGATTCTGCCATCATGCGTTTCGCATCCTCGGTCACCGCCTGTGAAAACGTCGAGCCGGCCTGCCGGGAGTTGCTCGCCCCCCTCGACTCGCGGGTCACGCCCGGCGCGGTGGACTTGGCCCTTCTCTTTGTAACCGGTCACTTCGTCGAAGAGTTTGAGAAGGTCGTCGAGCGGGTCAGTGAACGGTTGCCCAATGCCGTCCTGATCGGTTGCACGGCCGAGGGCGCCATCGGGTCCGACAAGGAGTTGGAGCGCGTCCCCGCCATGTCCCTCCTCGCCGGTTCCATGCCCGGCGTCCTGATTCATCCGTTCCATCTGCGGCAAGCGCAGGTCGAGGCCGCCCAGACCCAGCATGACTGGGAGCGAATCGTCGCTGCCGCCCCCGAAAGCCGCCCCGCGTTCATCGCCTTCGCCGATCCCTTCAGCATCGCCGTCCACACGGTGATCGAGCAGCTCAACGAGTTTTATCCCGGCGCTCCGCTGGTCGGCGGCATGGCCAGCGCCGCCCGTCAGCCCCGACAAAACCGCCTCCTTCTCAACGGAGAGCTCTTCGACGAGGGAATGATCGGGGTCGCCCTGTCCGGTCGGATCAACCTCCGCACCGTCGTTTCCCAGGGCTGCCGTCCCATCGGCGCCCCGTTCATCATCACCAAGGGCGACCGCAACGTCGTCCACGAATTGGGAGGCCGACCGGCCCTCGAACAGCTCCAGAACACGCTCGCCGGACTGTCACCCGAAGACGGAGAACTCGCTCGACAATCGCTTTTCGTGGGGAGGGTGATCGACGAATACAAAGGCCAATTCACCCGCGGCGATTTTCTCATCCACAACATCCTCGGCGCGGATCGAAAATCCGGCGCCATCGGCATCGCCGGACTCGCCAAAACCGGCGCCACCGTGCAGTTCCACGTCCGCGACGCACAAAGCGCCGACGAGGACCTGCGCGCCATCCTCGCCACGCACGTGGGCAGCACGGTTCGCGGGGCGATGTTGTTCGGGTGCAATGGCCGCGGCACGCACATGTGGCCCGAGGCCGGTCACGACGTAGGCGTCGTCCGTGAATTGCTTGGCAACATTCCCGTGGCGGGTTTCTTCTGCGCCGGTGAATTCGGTCCGGTCGGAGGGAAGAACTTCGTCCACGGTTTCACGGCCAGCATCGCGCTTCTTTCCGAACCCACCTGACCGCGGCGTGGGCCCCTCAACCGAAGAAATCGGACCGCCTACCGTGTGGCGGGCTTTCGGGCGTCCGTGGCCGGGAACCCCGGCACGAGAAAGGCGTCGTCCGGGCGAGTCGCACACTCCGTCCCGCGGTAGCGCCGCACGTTGCCTATGGTCCAAAGATTGTCGCCCGTTCGCCCATAAATAGGTGTCGTCTCAAATCGGGCGCTGCCCTCGAGTCGCAGCACGATCTGCCCGCGGCCGCGATGGGCGGGCGAATTCGTGCGGTCGGCGTCCACGCGTTCGTTGAATCGGGCGCCGACGAACAGCGGATTGGCGTCGCTCATGTACGCCAGCGAGACCGGCGGTCGCAAGTTGGGTTCGGCCCCGGCCATGTTGAGGGAATCGTAGCTCACGTTGCGAGCGGTCGCGAAATCGTCCCGCGCCTCCAACCCTTCGGGGACGAGTGCCTCGCCGTCGCTACTGCCTGGACAAAGAAAATCTTTCGTTTTCGGTCCCAACTTGAGCCGAAGCAGTAGGTAGGTATGCCGGCTATTGGAGGACGACGGTCCGTCCCCCACCGGAAGCCACGAGGCCCCGAGCGAGCTCCCCGCAAATGGCAATGCCCCCGCGAAACTCTCCTGGTAGGCGCTGGTTCCCAAGAAAACAGACCCCAGATTGGCGGCACAAACCGCCCGATGGGCCCGCTCCCGAACTCCCGCCAAACCCGGCACGGCGGCGGCGACGAGCAGTACGATGCAGGCCGCCGCGGCGATGAGCTCGCGCATCCCAAACGGTGAACCACGCCCCAGGCGGATGACCTGCCCGGACCACAATCCCCGCGTCGCGCCTTCGGGATTTGCCTGCGCCACTCGGGCCAGTACCTTGTCCGCCAGATTCGCCGGAGTCGCCGCCGCTCGATAGGAATCCAACGGCTGCAAGACACGCCCCAAGCGCTCATGCTTGGCCCGCAAGCCCGGATCGCCCCGGACCTCGGCCTCGATCCGCGCCCGTTCCCCTTCTTCCAAGCGCTCCAGATGCCAGTCCAGCAGCGCCTCTTCTACGTTCCGTCGAGGATGTTCCATACGTGACTTTCTACGACTTTTCCGCCGATCGGTTCGATGCCGTCAGATCACTCGATCGGCCAACCCGCCCCCCGATTCCGGGTCGCGGCTTACTCCTCGCGTTCCGCCGTCTCCGCGACAGCCGCCTGATACCGTTCCCCGAAGTTCACCACCGCCGCATGGAGGCGGCTCTTCACCGTGCCCAACGGGACCCCCACCACGTCCGCGATGTCCTTGTACGGAAAGCGGTGATAATAGGACAGAATCAGCACCTCGCGGAGCTTCTCCGGCATGGACTCCAGGACCTGCCGCACCATGCGGCGCTTCTCTTCGAGCGCAAGCGCTGCGTCCGGCGACTCGATCTCCGCCGACAACAAATGCACGAATCGACGCCCGGAATCGGCATCCTCGTCCAAATGGGCGTCCGCGGGGAGCTCGTGGCGACGGGTGCGGCGACGCAAGAAATCCCGCGCTTTGTTGGCCGCGATGGTGAAAAGCCAGGGTTTGAATCGCCGATGGGGGTCGAACTGCCGAGCCGACGTATGAACTTGCAGCAGCGTCTCTTGAACCACATCCTCGGCAGCCCCCGAATCACCCGTGAACCGTAGGACGAACTGGAAAAGCTCCTGGGTGTGCCGCCGGACCAGCAATTCGAACGAACCCGCCTTTCCGCGCAGGTAGTCCCGCAGCAGTTGCTCGTCGCTTGGCGCGTCCACACCCCTATTGTATCCTTACGCCCGGTTGTCGCGTACGGTTCAAAGTACGGCACGAGAGAAACGGTTTCTTGGCCTGCGGTTATCGGCCTGCCGGGAGGGCCTGCCTTGGTTCGACAAGGGCTGCTACCGCCCCGTCGGCCACAGGGGTCGAAGGCCAAGGACACCGCGCCGGCTCATGCTCCGCGAGTCGCCCCCATGAATCTTGCGTCCCATCAGTTCCGGCGCGAGAACCTCGCCGCCCTGGCCGAAGCCTCCGCCGCCATCAATTCCACCCTCGATTTGGAAACCGTCCTAGCCCAAATCGCCCGAAGCGCCGCCGCCGTGATCCAAGCCGAAGCCGCCAGCGTGTTGACCCTCGACCGTCGCCGCGGGAAGCTCGTCTTCGCCGCCGCCGTCGGCGAGCTAGGCGACGCCCTGATCGGAAAGCAGTTCGACGCCGACCTGGGCATCGCCGGCCACGTCATCAAGTCCGGCAAACCGGAAAACATCGTCGATGTTTCCCAGAACCCCGACTTCTTCCGCGGCATCGACGAGCAACTCAGCTTCCACACGCGGGGGTTGATGGCCGCCCCCATGGTCTATCAATCCGAGATCATCGGAGTCATCGAAGTCCTCAACCATGTGGAAGGCGGGCGGTTTCAGGATTCGGACCTGGCCCTGCTCGAGGTCTTCGCCAACCTGGCCGCTTGCGGGGCCCGCAACGCCCAGGCCCACGCCAGTTTGCGCCGCGAAAACCTCGCCCTGCGCCGGTCCATGCGCTCCACGACGGATATCATCGGCACGTCGCCCGCGGTGCGAGCCATGCTCAAGCTCGCGGACCGCGTCGCCCCCACCAACGCCACCGTCTTGTTGGTCGGCGAAACGGGAACGGGCAAGGAGGTTCTGGCCAAGTACATCCATCACAGCTCCCCGCGTACAAGTAAGGCCTTCGTCGCCGTGAACTGCGCCGCCCTGCCCGAGACCCTGTTGGAGAGCGAACTGTTCGGACATGAGAAGGGCGCCTTCACCGGCGCGTACACCCAGCACATCGGACGCTTCGAACTCGCTGACGACGGAACCCTGTTCCTCGACGAAATCGGCGACATCAGCGCTTCGACGCAGGTGAAACTCCTGCGCCTGTTGCAAGAAAAAGCCTTCACCCGCGTGGGCGGCACGCAAACCATCGCCTGCGACGTCCGCGTGATCGCCGCCACCAACCGCGATCTCAAGAAAGGCATCAGCGAGGGGCGCTTCCGCGAGGACCTCTACTATCGGCTCAACGTCTTCCCCATCACTCTGCCGCCGCTACGGGAACGACGCAACGACACGACCGACTTGGCTGTCCACTTCACGCAAGGTGCGAGCATCGAGTTGGGCGTCCCGCCGCGGAGCGTGTCACCGCAGGCCCTCGCCCTGTTGTCCGCCTACCATTGGCCGGGAAACATCCGCGAACTCGCCAATGTCATGGAGCGAGCGGTGCTTCTTTGTGACGGGCTCGAAGTCCTGCCCACCCACCTTCCGCCGGAAATCGCCCGCGGCGATCACCGTCCGGCCGACCTCCCCGAGCTTCCGCCCACGCTTCGCGGCCAGGAGCGGGCCCTCATTCTCAAAGCCCTCCACGAGAACAAATGGAACCAATCCAAAACCGCCCGCGCGCTGGGCATCAGCCGCGACAACCTTCGTTACCGAATCAAGAAGTACACCATCGAGCGCGACGCACCGTAGAGCGTGCCTCCGCCCTTTCCTGATTTCATCTGTGAACTCGAGCCTCGCGGTCCTCCAGCCTTGGTTCCCGCCGTCCCAGCTCGACGCAAGTAGCCGCCACAGGCTGCCTCGGTAACTCCTGTTTTGCCCAAATGATCGAGTGGGAACGTCGCGGCCGTCTGGGTCTTGACCATCACGGGAAAATCCGGTATACTCCCATCGCGTCTTCCATTTGGAGGAGGGTCAGATGGTACATCACTCTTTTGTCGTCGGCCTGTCGACGCTGGCCCTCGGCGTGAGCGCCGTGTACGCCGCCCCGAACGGACCGGTCCAGCGCGTTTATCAGGAAACCCCAGGGGAGGTTCCCGACCCCAGCGCCCATTCGCTGGCCAACTGGGACGACATCAAGAGCACCGGCTTCGAGGCCGCCGACGGGTGGGACCTGGGTCACAGTATTTGCGGTGACGAGTTCGCCCTCGGGCTCACCTGCAACTATCCGGTCACCAACGTGTGCATTCCCAAGCAACACCCCGCCAGTCAGAACTGCTGCCCGGACGATCCCAACGAGATCAACGGTTGGTACATGTCGCCCAGCTCGCGACACTGTCTCTATCCGCTCATCACCGACGTCCACCCCAGCCCGCTGAAAGGCGAAAGCACCCAGCACATGCGCTTCGAGTATGACCCGGCCGGCGGGAGTCCCCCGGGTTGCAACGGTTTCGGCGCCGCCTGCCGTCAGCGAGCCATCACCCCGGACCCAAGCCATCCCGGCTTGCATGAAATCTCCAAGAGCGAGTGGAAGTTCGACATCGCCATCAGCGGGGCGCTCGGCTCCAGCATGCTCCAAGTGAACGGCGAGGATGGCCACCTCGGCCTCACCCTGAGCACCTACATCTACTGGTACTACCTGGGTGGTCTGTATATCTATGACTTCCAGGCCTCCGGGTTCGTGTTCGGCGGCTACTGGTCGGACGTTAGCCCGGACGTAACTCTTCAGCCGTCTGCAGGGGGTTGGTGGGGTAACGGGGGCAGGTTTCCGGT
>CAZYEX010000150.1:0-77686 GCA_964646605.1 uncultured Phycisphaera sp.
GTCCGACCCGCCAAAATGCACTTCCCCGAAACTCAACCGCCTCGCCTGCCGAGTCTCCATCCACCGGCCTCCTTGTCCAAACAACCCCCGGAATCCATTCCAGGGACCCGTAGCCTACCAAAGATGTGGGTAAACTTGAGGCCTTAGCCCAGGGTTGGTCGCGTCAGCGAACTACCCTGGGTGGTCGATTCCGCCCACAAGTCCAACCAACCCCAACGGGGTTGGGGATCAGTCCCAGAGGTAGCGTTCCTCGAAATCCAGATTGTGTTTTTGCAACAACGCGCGGAGTTCGTCTTGGAACGATTGCCCGTGATGATGTTCCTCTTGGGTCTCGATGTATTGGATGACTTGCGGGACCTTGGACTGACTGACGGAGAACGTCGCATAACCTCCTTGCCACTGGAAATCCGCGAGCGCTCGGCCGCGAGCCTTGAGCCAGATCGTCGAGACCCGTTTCAGTTCTTTCACCCAGTCGGCCTGGGCGATCGTGCGCCCGAGCCGCGCGAGAACATGCACATGATCCTCGACACCGCCGATCTTGATCGGCGGGCACTCGAGTTCCCTGCTGATCCCGCCCAGGTAGGCGTGTAGTTCGTCGCGAAGCGCCCTGTCCCGCAGAAAGGCGCGGCGTTCCTTGGTCGAGAACACAAGATGAAGATGAACACAGGAGAGCGATTGAGGCATCGGGCCCTTTCGGACACAACCCCGTTGGGGTTGTTGTGGACGCCTCGTCATGTTCCCAGGGTGCCCCTTCGCAGCAACCCTGGGCTACGGTACAGAACGCCCTTGGCGTTCCAAGTTGCGGACGGCGAGGCAGGGTAGCATGCCGACCTGCCCCGCGGCCGCTACGCGGGTGGAATTCCAATCGCCATTCCTGATTCGCCATTCTGTATTCGCCCGACCCGTCGCTCGCGCTCCGGGTTCCGATTGTCCGCGCGGCGCGAGGGGCGTTACGCGGCGTCGAAGGAGAATTGGAGTCCGACGAGGTAGGACCCGTCTTCGGATTCGGTGCAGTGGCGGACGACGGCTTGGCCGTGGAAGGTCACCTCGGGTTCGTGAATGGCGACTTGCACGCTCGTGCCGTCGGCGATGGGCTGATCGGCGGCGATGCCCATGCCGTCGCGGCTGAGGTTGACGGCGGTGGCCAGGGCGTAGTTCTCGCGGCCTTGTTCGTCGGGAATCCAAAGCTCGACCGTACCGGGGAACGGCCAGCGCAGCGCCCGACGCCGACCCTGGGCGTCGGGGCCGAGGGCCTCGGTCTCACGGCGGGTGAGAAGCTCGTCCACCGAGCGCTCCGTCAGAGCGCAAATCTCCGCGGCTTCGCAGTCGGGTTCGCGGCCCGGTTTGACGGATCGCGTTTTGGGGCGGATGGTCGTGCGCATCACGGGTTCTCCGGGTCCGGCGTTGGAACGGAACGTCTCTGTCTAGGTACGATACCCGGGCCGCGTCGGGAAAACGGGAAGGGGCCGCCGGTCCGCATGGCGCTTTCCCGCCTTGTTTTCTCGGAAGTTGCGCTGGCCGACGAACATTCGGCTTATCGGCGAACTCAGGTTTCGGACCGAAAACCGGTTTTCTCATGCCAGCGTAACGGCACTGACCACGTTCCAACGACACGGGTGCCTCTCGGGTTGGCCGAACGCGCAGGGGGCGGTTAGACTCACGGGGACGTCAAACGCGCCCACACGGTTTCACCAAAAGGAGTCACGCGGATGCTCGACGACGCGGCCCGGCAAGAACTACTCATTCGGATTCGACGCATTCCCATCGTCGATACCCTGGGGATTCACATCGACGAATTCGGCGAGGGATTCTGCCGGGCAACGGCGCGTCATGACCGGCGCTTCGACGGGGTGTTCGAGTCGTTTCACGGCGGTCTGCTCATGACCGTCGCGGACAGCATTTCGTGTTTCGCGATCATGACTCGCACCGGCCCCGACCAACCCATGACCACCACGGACATGAACATCCGCTTCCTCGCCCCTTGCCGGACGGACGTGACCGCGGTGGCCAAGGTCATCAAGATCGGACGGACGTTGTGCCCGGTGGCCGTGGACCTCTTGGATGCGCACGGCACGCTCGTCGCGGTGGCTCAGGTCACGTACATCCTCCTGGAAAAATCGCCGAACCACGCGGCGGCGAAGACGGACCGCGCCTAAGCCAAGTCCGTGGACATCGGCGGCGGAAGGGGAGGGGTCACCTCTGCGTGGGAACGGAGGCCGGTTGGGATCGATTGGCCCCCAGCAGAGTGTCGGCCGTCACCACTTGACGGCGTGGAGGCTGGTCGGCGAATTCGCGGGCGAGGCGAGCGAAATCCGCCTCACATTTGACGAAAGCATCGACGACCACGGGATCGAACTGCGTGCCGGCGCCTTCCGCGATGAGGGCTAGGGCTCGTTCGTGGGAGATGGCGTCCTGGTAGACGCGCTTGGTGGTCACGGCGTCGTAAACGTCGGCGACGGCGACGATCCGTGCGGGAAGGGGGATGGCCTCTCCTCGAATGCCCGCCGGGTATCCGCCGCCGTCGTATCGTTCGTGATGGCCGAAGGCGATTTGCTCCGCCATGCTCAGGAAGCGGATCCCCGGCACCCGATCGACCAGCGATCGGATGGTGCGGGCCCCGACGGAGGCGTGGGTTTTCATGATGGACATTTCCTCGGAGGTCAGTCTCGCGGGCTTGTGAAGGATGCGGTCGGGAACGGCGACTTTTCCAATGTCATGGAGCGGCACCGCCCGTTCGAGGTCGGCGATGAATTCGTCGGAGATGATCCTGTGGAAGCGTTCGACCTTGCGAAGTTCGTGGGCCAGGAAGACGGCGAAGCGGGTGACACGGTCGAGGTGGCGTCCGGTTTCGACGTCGCGGTGCTCGGCGAGCTTGGCGAGCCCGACGACGATGGAATCGTGGGCCTCGTCGCGGGCCAGCCGGCTGAGGTAATCGGCGATGGCCGCGGCGCCGATGTTGCAAATCAGATCGACGTACTCCAACTCCACGGCGTTGAAGGGACGATCGTTGGCCCGGCCGGTGACGACCAAGACCCCCACGGCGTGTTCCGGGGCAGAGAGCGCGGTCACCACGCAGGGGAGGCGACTGAGCAGGCAGGCATCCGCACCGTCGCTGCACTGCTGCAGGTCTTCGCGCGTGGCGAGCAAGAGGGAGCGCCCGTCCCCGAACACCACCCCCACCGTGGGAGCGCCGATGGGGACGCGAACGCTGAACTCGGCCTTGTCCGACAATCCGATGGAGCGGGCGACGGTCAGATGCGTCTGCGCGGGATCGGGCAGGAAAATACAAAGGCGCTGGCTGCAGGTCAGTTCCGCGGCGGCCACAAGAATGCGTTCGAGAAGGGCGTCGAGACTGGTGCAGCGGCTTACGGTGCGTGAGAAATCGGAGAGGATGCCCAAGGCCCGGGACTGCTCGCCGCGGACCTCGTTGCTCCGCACGAGTTCGCGACTCAAGCGAATCATGGTGCGCACGCGGCGGACGAGTTCGTGGAGGTCGAGGGGCTTGATCATGTATTCGTCGGCCCCGGCCTCCAAAGCGGCGATGATGTCGTCGCTGTGATTGCGCGGGCCGGCGATGATGACCGGAACGCACTGCGTACCGATCCCTTTTTTGATGCGGCGGGTACACTCCAATCCGTCAAGCTCGGGCATGAGCGTGTCCATGAGCACCACGTCGGGAAGGCCTTGTTCCAACTGATCCAGGGCCACCATGCCGTTTTCGGCCTCGACGACGGAATAACCGGCGGTCTGGAGAGCCGTGCGACAGATCGAACGGAAAAGCGGATCGTCATCGACGATGAGGACCTCGCCGTTCGATGCCGAGGCGCCCTGCGGCGACGGGTCTAGGGCAGCGAGGGGGCCGCCTTCGGGCGTTGGCTCGGGCAGGATCGGTCCGGTAGCGATCTGGCCCGCCAATCGAACGGCGTTTCGACCGGAGCGTTTGGCGGCATAGAGGGCATGGTCGGCCTCGCGCAGGAGATCGTCGTGGTTCTGCATGTGCGGAGTGCGCTCCGCGACGCCCAGACTGATGGTCATGCGAAGGTCGAGCCCGTGGACGCGGACGAGGTTGGCCTCGATGGCGCGTCGAATGCGTTCGGCCCCGACGGCGGCTTCGACCTGGGTGGCGTGCGGACAGAGAATGAGGAACTCCTCGCCCCCGACTCGACAGACGCTCTCCTCGCGGCGCGCGGAAGCCCGCAGAATCCGGGCGACCTCCTTCAGGACCACGTCGCCCACGCCGTGCCCGTAGGCGTCGTTGCAGTGTTTGAAGCGATCGATGTCGAGCAGAATACAGGCGAGGGGCGTTCCGCGTCGCTGGGCTCCCGCCCAATAGGCCGACAGCCGAACCATCGCCTCTCGCCGGTTGATCAGCCCGGTAAGCTCGTCCGTCATCACCAAGCGATTGAGCTTCTCGTTGGCCTCCCCGAGCTGACTGTAGGCGATGGCCATTTCGGCGTTGACGCGGTGCAATTCGCGGTGGCGGCGTTCGAGGGTCTGGTGGAGGCTGACAATCCGCTCCCCGGCGTGCAAGCGGGCGAGCAACTCGCGACGGTTGATCGGCTTGCACAAATAGTCATCCGCGCCTGCGTCAAAGGCCTGGGTGATTTGTTCCGAACTGCCGTCATGGGCGGTGAGCACGATCACGTAGGCGAAGGGAATCCCCTCATGGCCGCGGATCGCCCGGCAGAGTTCCAGACCGTCCATCTTGGGCATGGACCAGTCGGTGATGACGATCTGCGGACCTTCCGATAGCAGGATCCGGAGCGCTTCGTCGCCCCCGGCGGCTTGGACCACGGAGTGTCCGGCGTCGGTCAGGTAGCGATGGATGAGGATGAGCGCGCTGGGGTCGTCGTCCACCAGAAGCACGCGGAGCGAAGATTGTGCGGCGGACGTCGGCATCGTTTGAGCGTCGATCCTGTTGCGTCTGGAACCCATGCACCAAAGGGGACTCGGGACGCACCTGAAGTGCAAAGCGTCCGAGGAAGCCCCTGACCGTTCGTCGACCCGCGACGACCAGCCCGTCGATGGGCGACGCATCGCCCAGGCTACCCACTTTTCTTGCAGCCGGGAGCGCGAACCACTTTGTCATCGTCCCAAACGAGCCGCCGACTAAGATACCAAAACCGACAAACCCGCAGTCGTTCCACGCCGTCCCATATTCCCCGAACAACCCCGGAGCGGTGTGACCGATTCGAAAGTTCGCGGACGTGTATAATCGCCACAAGGCGCGGTTCGGGGTATGTACCTGTACGGACTCGGAAATGGAAAGGCGGAGGACGTTGGCTCAAGACATGAACGGTTCGTCGAAACTACGGAACCTGGAACGGTTTTCGTTGGCCATGCGTCCCAAGATCGTCGACTACGCCGACTTGGTTCTCGAAAGCCGCGTGGCTGACACCGGAGCGTTGGTCGTCTTCGGGGCCGTCTTGACCGACGAGTTCGCCGCCGGCCGCGATCTGGTCCGCAGCATTCTGGTCGTCGAACGGGTAGAGTTGGAGGCCCTTCGCCGACTGGCCGGGTTTGGCGCCAGGCTGGGGAAAAGCGGCATTGCCGCCCCGTGGGTGCTGACCGCCAAGCAAATCGAGAACTCCCGCGACACGTTCCCCCTGGAGTTGATCGAGATTCAGCAGCTTCACGCGACCTTGTTGGGACCCGAGCGTTTTGCGGAACTGACGTTCGAGCCGACGCATGTTCGCTTGCAGTGCGAACGGGAGCTTCGTCGGTTGCTCATCAACATGCGTCAGGGTTTGCTGCGCACCGCGGGGCGGGAGCGGCTGGTTCCCGACCTGGAGCGGGAGGCCGTGGAAGCGCTCCTGCGTACGCTGCGAGGGTTGCTGTGGCTACGTGGCCGACGCGAGTTCTTGCCCACCGCCGCCGTCCTCAGCGAAGTGGAACGGCTAACCGAACGGTCCCTGGGGGGCGTGCGACGCGCGGTGGAGCATTCGTCGCACGCGGGATGGGTGCAGTTCGATCAACTGTACGAGGATGTGGAGGTCCTGGGGGAACTGGCCAATGCGTGGTAGTTCCCTGGGACTCGTAGCTACGTCGCTTGTCGGGTGCCTGGTCAGCGGTACGGCCGCTGAAGTGACCGTTCCGGACCCCGGGTCGTACGTGGTGGACCGCGCGGCCATCATTGATCCCGCGGTCGAGGCGCAGTTGGAGGGTTGGTTGCGGGAGCTGGAGCAGAAAACGACGGCGCAGGTGAAGGTGTTGACCGTTCCAACGACGGACGGCGAGGACTTTTTTGGTTTCGTGCAGCGTCACGCAGAAAAGTGGAAACTCGGGCGCGCCGGGCGCGACAACGGGGCTCTCATTGTCGTCGCCGTTGGGGAACGGAAAGTCCGCATACAGACCGGATACGGGCTGGAACCGGTGCTGCCCGACTCTTGGTGCGGATCGGTTTCGCGCGACGTGTTTGCGCGGCACTTCCGCGCCGGGCAGTTCAGCGAAGGGGTGCTCCAAGGGACCATCGCGGTGGCGAATAAGGTCGCGGATGCGTCGAATGTACAGTTGACGGGGATGCCGTCGTTCCGCTACCGGCCGTCGAAGTCGCGGCGCGCGGTCCGGTCGATTGGGCCTGGCCTGGTCCCGATCATCGTGATCTTGATCGTCGTGTTGTCGATGCGCCGCCGAGGGCGGCACTACGACCGTTGGGGCGGGCGCGGGTTCGGATCAGGGATGTTTTGGGGAAGCGTACTGAGCGGTATGATGCGCAGCGGAGGCCGCGGTTGGGGCGGCGGAGGATCCGGCGGGTTCGGCGGATCGTTTGGGGGCGGCGGCGGATTTGGCGGAGGTGGCGGCGGTGCAAGCTGGTAACAATTGTCCTTCGTGCGGGGCGGGAATGGCCCGTCACGCGAAGTTTTGCCCCGCATGCGGGGCGAGCGCGGTTACACAACGAGGTGGTTCGATGAATTTCGGAAAAATGGTCGGCGGATTCCTGGTCGCCATCGTGGTGGCGGTGCTTCTTCTCGGCGGATGTGTCTATCGTGGGTACAACCGGGCGGTGAGCTTCGACGAAGCCGTGAAGGGCGCGTGGGCGCAAGTGGAGAACCAACTTCAGCGGCGGTACGAGCTGATCCCCAACCTGGTGGAAACGGTCAAGGGTTTGGCGGGGCAGGAACAGGACGTTTTCCTGGGCGTGGCCAAGGCGCGAGAGGCGTACTTCACCGGCAAGAGCGTGGCCGACAAGGCGCAGGCCGCGGGGGTCATGGAGTCGGCGCTTTCCCGACTGCTCGTGCTCCGCGAGACGTACCCCGAGCTGCGCTCCAATGAATCGTTCCTCAAACTCCAGGACTCGATCGAGGGAACGGAGAATCGCCTGGGCGTCGAGCGACAAAGATACAACGAGCAAGTTCGCGACCTGAACACGTTCGTTCGCGGAGTGACGGGTCGATTGTATGCGTCCCTGGCGAGCGTCGACCGCGCGGAGTATTTCGAGATACCCGAAGCGGCCCAGACGGCGCCCAAGGTCGATTTTTCCAAGAAACCGTCGGGGGGTTGAGCGAGAATGAGGAAACTTCATCCCATGAGAATCTCACGTCCGTTCTCGCCGGCGACACGAAGTCGGCAGACACGCCGGGCGCTCGTACTCCTGGCGGGCGGGGGAATCCTCCTACAAGTCACGGGCTGTCTGGGCGGCCTGGCCCCGGTGTGGGCAAGCTTCCTGGAATCCACGGCGTTGAGTTTGTTGCTCCAATCCCTTATTTAAGACCCACATGCAAGGATTGGGGCGAGCGCGGCTCAAGGCGGCGTCCTCCCCGAGGAGACTCTGTTGGCGAAAAACAAAAAGGACCGACCGTCGGCGGTGAGCGCGGATCGGTTGCGGCGATGTCGGCACGCGATGAAGTCGGGGCGGGCGAGCGCCTACCTGGTCACCAAGTTCGCCGACTACTTCTATTTGACGGGTTTTAGCGGCGAGGACTCCGCGGCGCTGATCACTCCGCGCGATGTGTATGTGCTCACCGACGGGCGGTTCCTCGAAGAAATCAAGGAAGAAGTTCCCTGGGCCAAGGTTCGCCTACGCAAGGGGCTGCTCAACGACGAGATCGTGCTGGCGTGCGAGGAGCTGGGCGTGAAGAGGCTGGCCGTACAGTCGGCGCATCTTTCCGTGGACGACCACGCGGAATTGAAAAAACGGGCCCGCGGAACGCGGATCGTCCTGGCCCCGCCGATTACATCGACCTTGCGGCGGTTGAAGGACGAATCGGAAATAGCCACTTTGCGTCGCGCGATCCGCGTGGCGGAGGAGGCATTCGAGGCTGCCCGCCGCACCATTCGCGCCGGCCAGACCGAGTTGCAGCTCGCGGCGCGGTTGGAATATGAAATGAAAACGCGCGGGGCCTCCTCGCCCGCGTTCCCCACCATCTGTGCCGAAGGTCCCAACGCAGCCGCGCCCCATGCCCGCCCCGGTTCGCGGGAAATCAAACGCGGCAGCGCCGTGTTGTTCGATTGGGGGGCCCGCGTCGATCACTATTGCAGCGATTTGACCCGCATGGTGTTCGTCGGTAGCATCCCCTCTCGGCTGCGCGAGGCGTACGCGGTGGTGCTCGAGGCGCAGACGACCGGCATCGAGGCGGTCCGCGCCGGTCGGCGGATGTGCGACGTGGACGAAGCGGCGCGGGCCGTCGTCCGCAAGGCCGGGTACGCCGAGAAATTCACGCACGGCCTTGGACACGGGCTGGGATTAGACGTCCATGAAGCGCCGTCGCTCAGTTGGCGCTCCAAGGAAGAGCTGGAACCGGGGATGGTGGTGACCGTCGAACCGGGCATCTACCTGCCGGGCGTCGGCGGCATCCGCATCGAGGACGACGTCCTGGTCACCGAGAAGCGACCGCGGGTGTTGACGACGCTGGATAAATCGATGGTCGGGGCAATCGTTTGAGAATGCGGAATGAAGAATGCGGAATGCTGAAAAACGCTTGGGGGCGCCGCGGGCAACCGGACCGGTTTCCGCATTCCGAATTCACCATTCCGCATTCTTCGTCTCTCGGTCCCAATGGGTAGCGAAGGAAACGCAAACTTGCTCGACCTCGAACGCATTCGCCAGCTTGTGGAGATGATGGTCGCCAACGACCTGGTAGAGCTATCCCTGCGCGACGGGGAGATCGAGGTCTGCCTTCGCCGCCCGAACTCCAAGGCCGCGGAGCCCGTGATGACCATGGTCCCCGCCTCGCCTGCCCATTCCATCCCGGGCGCGTCGATGCACTCGAATCCCGGAACGCACACTGCGGGCCCGCCGCCGGTGGTTGAGCCCGAACTTCACGAAATCCGTTCCCCGATGGTGGGGACCTTCTACACGGCGCCCGACCCGGACACGCCCGCGTTCGTCCAGGTGGGCAGTGCCGTGGGTCCCAACACGGTCGTCTGTCTGCTGGAAGCGATGAAGGTATTCAGCGAAATCAAGGCCGAAACATCAGGGGTGATCGAACGTGTCCTCGCCCGGGACGGCGAGGCCGTCGAGTACGGACAGGCGTTGTTTCTCGTGAGACCCCATTGACAACACCGACGTTCAAAGTGCGAAGTTCGAAGTTCAAAGACCGTAGGACGGGAACGCTTTTCGAGCTTTGAATTTCGAACTTTGAACTTTGAGCCTATGTTCCGTCGCATCCTGATCGCCAACCGCGGAGAAATCGCCTTGCGGATTCTCCGCGCCTGCCATGAGCTCAACGTCGAGACGGTGTGCGTTTTTTCGGAGGAGGATCGCGGGGCGGAGTATCTGCGTTTTGCGGACAAGGCCCTTTGCGTGGGCGGACCCGCTCCGCGCGACAGCTACCTCAAGAGCGACCGGTTGATCGCCGCCGCGGAGGTGACCGGGTCGGACGCCATCCATCCCGGATACGGTTTTCTCGCCGAGAACGCCCAGTTCGCGGAGAAGTGCCGGGCCTGCAACATCGAGTTCATCGGCCCCAGCGTGGACGCCATGAAGGCCCTGGGTGACAAGGCGTCGGCCCGAACCCTGGCCAAGAAGATCAAAGTCCCCACCGTCCCGGGCAGCGACGGCATCCTTGAGGACGACAACGAAACCATTCGCATCGCGGAGCGCATCGGATTCCCCGTCATCATCAAGGCCTCGGCGGGCGGCGGCGGGCGGGGGATGCGCATCGTCCACGACAAGACCGACTTGCTCGCGGCGATCAAGCAGGCCAAGCAGGAGGCGGAGGGGGCCTTCAACAGCCGCGACGTGTACATCGAACGCTACATCGACCGACCCCGACACGTCGAAGTGCAGATCATCGGCGATATGCACGGCAACCTCGTACACCTCGGTGAACGGGACTGCACGTTGCAGCGGCGCTATCAGAAGTTGGTGGAAGAATCGCCGTCGCCGGCCATCGACAATCGCACGCGGGAGAGTTTGTGCGCCTCGGCCGTGAAACTCTGCAAGACGGCCAAGTATTTCAACGCCGGGACGGTCGAGTTCCTCGTGGATTCCAAGGGACGATTCTACTTCATCGAGGTCAACGCCCGCATCCAGGTCGAACATCCCGTCACCGAGATGGTCACCGGGATTGACCTCATCAAAGCGCAGATTCGCGTGGCCGCCGGCGAGCGGCTGGAGTTCGACCAGCGTGCCATCCGCCCCCGCGGACACGCCATCGAGTGCCGCATCAACGCCGAAGACCCCGACGAGAAGTTCCGGCCCTGCGCGGGGATCGTCGAGAAGTTCCGTCCGCCGGGCGGGTTGGGGGTTCGCGTCGATTCCTACGGACACGACGGATGCCGCGTCTCGCCGCGCTACGATTCCCTGCTCGCCAAGCTCATCGTCCACCAGGCGACGCGCCCCGAGGCCATCCGCTGCATGCAGCGCTGCCTCCGCGAGTTCGTCATCGAACCGCTGAAGACCACGTTGCCGCTGCTGCGTCGCGTCATCGGGCACGCCGACTTCCAGGAAGCCCAGATCGACACGGGGTTTATCGAGCGGACGTTCTAACACCACAGTCTGCCCTACAAGGAACGTAGGAGCCCGCCATCGACTCGTAGATTCTCGCCCGTCAGGTAACTCGCTTCCGACGACAACAAGAACGCCGCCACACGTGCGATTTCGCTCGCGTCCGCCGCCCGCCCCATCGGGATGGTGGCCAAGTCCGATTCAGCGACCTCGTGCGTCGCGACCCAACCGGGCAGCACCGAGTTCATGCGAATATTCTGTGCCGCGTACCGGTCCGAGTACAAACGAGTGAAACTCGACAACGCCGCCCGGAGCGCCGACGACACCGGCCGGGGCAGGCTCGGCTCTTGCGCCGCGAACGACGAGATGTTCACAACGGCGCCGCCACCCTGCCGCACGAATACCGGCGTCGTAAGACGGGCCATGCGTACGACCGAGAGCAGCAGCAAGTCGAGTCCCTCGTGCCAATCATTGTCCGTGACATCGAGCAACTCCCCCTTGGCTGGATGCCCCGTGTTGTTTACCACGGCATCAACCCGCCCGTGCTTCTTGAGCGTGCAGGAGACGAGCCGTTCCAATGCCTCGAGTTCAGTGACGGAGCCTTGCGTCGCAATCCCGCCCAACTCATCGGCCAGATCAAGCACGGCGGGGGACCGTGCCAGCAGGGAGACCTGATACCCCCGCTGACGCAACTCTCGAGCGCACGCCGCCCCGATGCCAGTGCTCGCCGCTGTCACGATGGCTACCTTTTCTTGCATGGTCTTCCTTGTTCCTTCTCGGCAACCCAACGGAACCTAACGCCAGGCATCGGCAGCGGCGCCGCTCTATCCGGCGCGCTCGCCGATGCTAAAGGCACCCATCGGCTTCGCGTCAGGGTGGGGCTTTTTTGTCACGATCTCAGTCTCGCCAGCCGGCGGAAGGCATCGCCAAACAAATATCCCCGTTCTTTCCAGAAGGCCCTGCCGCCCGGCGCCGCAACGAGATTCATCATCAGTAGCTCCCAACCCATCGTGGTACCACGACGCGTGGTTCTCGTGAACGGCCTGTGCGGTGGCGGATCGGACGGCGTTGGTGTTTTGCCGAATCTGGTAGGCAACGTAGAACTACGAGATCACCACGGCCATGGCCCCGATGATCGATCCGAGATTGGCCAGGTCCGCAAGGGCCATAAGCCACTTAACTCCAAATGCACGGAACGAGCGAAATTCCTTATCAGCGCTTGTCCGGTCGCTGCGCCGCCGGAAGAAGGGAACACAGAGTGGCCCCGCCCATGAGGCCGAGGACGAGCATGAACTCCAGGGCTGACGCTCGGCCTGCGTAGCCCGCAACGAGCGCGAAGCCAGTCATGACCGCGTTCGCCGCCACGCACACCACGCGCAGACCAGGAGCAACCTCTCCATAGGCGCGTCGCAGGAGGTTGAGTGCACCGGTGAGGATCATCGCCAAGCCGCCGCTCGCGAACCAGACGGCCGCGCTGGTCAGGTGCGTGAAGAACCGAGGCGTCGCGGCGATGTGAATCATGCCGAGCGCAATGATTCCCAGACTTAACACGAAGTAGGCACGGCGCATTGGACCCTCCTCACATGTTAGAGATTACGCAGCAGCCATCAAGAGCACCCGCTTGTTAAGCCGCAACTGGCTTCCGTGCTGTAAACCACGCGAGGGAGCCCCAAAGTTCCTCGGATGCGAACAGGTCGAGGCCCGACGCTTTCAGTTCTCGGGCGAAGCCAGCCGAGTCGAAGCGATCGCTCTGGGGGTGTTCGAGTAGCCGACGAGTGATGGGGTGGGCGATGACGCGCCTCAGGACCTCTTCGGCGTAGAAACAGCCCCCGGGCTTGAGAACGCGATGCACTTCCGTCAGAGCGCGGCGCCACTCCGGAACATGGTGGATGATTCCGAAGTCGAAGACGGCATCGTAGGTCGCGTCCGGAGCGCTGATGGCGACGGCATCGCCGACCCACAGATGAACCCGCGAGCCGTGCGCCGCGAGCCGCGTTCGGGCGAGGGCAACCATGCGGGGGTCGAGGTCGAAGGCACCGACCGAATCGGCGCCAAAAACCTCGAGGATCAGCTCGGTGCCGACTCCGCGCCCGCAGCCGACCTCGAGGGCGCGCCCACCGTGCATGGGACCGCCCATGCGGAGCAGCCGCCGCGCCTCGAAGTGCCGCTGGATTGCGGCCCGGACGGGGTTGTTCATGAGCGCGTATTCGATGCGGTTGAGGAGCATGGCTCTTGCTGCGGCCTAACGACCAAAGCTCACGTGCCCGGCCCGCGTGAGTGGGCTATGAAGTCCCAGAAACCGACATCGCGGCCCCGGTCAGGTGCAGCGCCTTGTTAGGCGTTTCGGCTCTTGCCATTTTATAGGACTATGGTTCGAGAGTGAACACGGCCTTCGACGTAAGCGGATCGAAGGGGACCGAGCAATGCTCGTGCACGATCTGCCATCGGCCCTGCTTCCGCTGGTAGCAGCCCGTGCTCCGCATCCATATCTGCGCCGCCGGATGATCCTTATCGACTCCGGTGAGGTGCCAGAGCCAGTGGGCGAAAGCCAAGTCGCCGCTCACGAAG
This sequence comes from uncultured Phycisphaera sp., assembly GCA_964646605.1. Classification (GTDB taxonomy): domain Bacteria; phylum Planctomycetota; class Phycisphaerae; order UBA1845; family UBA1845; genus SBAX01. The sequence goes on from CAZYEX010000150.1 coordinate 13,457, forward strand.
ATGCGAAGGTCACGCATCTCTACCCCGGCGGAGTCCGGGAAGTACGGCAGGCACGCCGCCCACGTCTGCCGCCAGGCATCCGCCCCCTTGGTTTGGAACGGCGGCTTCACATCGAAGTTGATGACATCCTTGGCGTAGGGTGCCAAGATTGCGTCCAGGTCTTTGGCGCAGATGGCACTGGCCTGATCCGCGATGAGTTGTCGAATCTGAGCTTCGTCGTGTGTTTTGGTGGTTTCGGTTGTCATCGCGGCAGATCCTTATCCATTGATTTTCAGGGAGCAGATGGAAAACGCCTTCTGTCTGCGTACCGCCTCGACACGGTCCTCTCCTCGGTTCCTGATGACGGCATTCTACTCCCAAGCAGGCCTCCCTGGACAGCTCGATGACGCGAACGGCCGCCTCGAACCCCCGAGTCGGGCTTTCGTCCGGACCCAACGGGGCCAAGGGTTGTGACCGCGGCGAAAGTCCGCCGCCGGCGAACCGAACCCGTGGAAGACGTGACGGAAACGCACGCCGCCCCGGGGCGGAGGAGGCGCCCAATATCAGCACGGATACATTGGGAGTGTGCGTCGAAGAGGTACGAGCACGCTCCGGCGTTCACCTTGGCCGTCCCACCTGCGTTCACCGGAGGGCCGGCCTCAGCGAGAGATGCCCCCATCGGATTCCCGTCCGCACACCGTCATCGTCCGACCCCTTTCGTTCTCGAAGTGTGCAGCATCGGCATGATCGACGAATCCAAGACTTTGCTGGTGCGGGGCAGACTCGACGAGAACGAGCGCCAGCTACGGCGGATTCGCCTGGGGGTTAGCGCGATGGGAATAGGCGACCAAGACTTGGCCGCACTCCGGGCAGCGGTCGCTGACCAGCCCGGTGCGATCGTATCCACACGATGGGCAGTACCCAGGCCCGTAGGTCACGATCGATACCCTTTCGCCAAAAAGGAGCGCGAAAGAAAACATGAGGCCTAACGACAACACAAACGCAATTGCAAGGGGGCCTAGGATTGACCCCCACCACCCCGCGCCGAAACTACTGAAGACGACTGCGTAAAAGAACACGGTGATGAGCAACCGATTCTTGGCGTTGAACTTGAGGGTAGCGCCACAACCGTGGCACTGCCATTTCGCCCAGAGGTGGGCGCGCCAAAGGCGCCGACTCCACGGCACGGGTTCCTTACATTGGGGGCAAGCAGGACCCATTGGGCATCCGAACGGGGTAACCTCCGCCGACGGTTGGTCCGGTTGGCTTCCGCTGCCTCGCCAACCCGCGGCCGGTCACCCGCGAAGCGGCCCGGCGTCTTCGTCTTTGTCGTCGTCTTCGTCGGCGTGTTTCCAACTTTCGGCGTCGTCGGTTTCGTCGATCTCGCGCTCCATGTGTTTGAACATTTTCTCCTGGAGGGGCGCGAACTTCTGGTACATCTCGAGGGTGGCTTGGTGAGATTGGGCGATGACGTTAAGCTGGATAAGCTGCCACTTTATCAGACACTCGGGTTCCTTGATGGTGGAGAAGGGGTCGCAGCGGAACTCCGGACGACCGCCGCGGCCTAGATGGAAGAACTCACAATCTTTGCACATCAACATCTGCAGAAGCCTCCCGACGCCTGCTCGTGGGTCTTTCGTGGACGGACCGGTGGAATTCTACGCCCGGGCGGGGCTGGGAACCAGCGGCTTGCGTGGTGGGACGATCCGCTTCGTGGACGGCTGCACTTTTTCGCAATTTCCCTCTTGCCGTTGGGACCGATATCTGGGAAGCTTCAACCCGTTAGATAGTTCATATACCGACCCGTCCCCCCCATGGGTCGGTTCCCCCAAGGCCCGGTCTACCCCACCGGGCCTTCTTTTTTTGGCAACGGAGGCTTGTCGCGAGAAGGGAACTTCCCGGCAGCGACCAAACTGGAATCCCGCGCCGAGTCGGAGAGCATCCTCCCAAAGCGTCGTGCGTTGGCGAGGCAGGGGCAAGGGGCGATGGAGAGTCGGCGGGCTTCGCGCTCAGATTACGTCGATGGGGTAGGTCGTCACCCAGATATCGAGTTGCTTGAACCTGCTCATAACCCGGCCCTTGAAGTCCACAAAGAAGGCGCGGCTCTCCGGTTCATCCGCAACGTCGACGAATACCCGCACAAGATCGTCCCGGAAGATCTGCTCCTGATGCTGCCAAAGGCCACGAATGGTCTACGTCTCACACGAGACGGCGCCAAACCGCTGCCGTAACTCAAGAAGTGTATCGGCGATGAGTTCGTCCGGAACCGGTTGCCCGTCGTTAAACCGAACGGGCAAGAGGATTTCGAACCGCCGGAACGTTTTGCTCATACTTGGCCGGGCCCTCGACGGCGAACGGAATGCCCTCCGTCGCCAAAAACGCCAGCGCGGACTCCGGCACGAGCACTTCGCCGGTCGCCCAAGTCTTGAACGGAAAGCGCCCCGCCAGGAAGCCTAGGGCGCGGCGCTCCGATTCAGCATGTGGAAAACGCACCAGTATCATCATTTGGATTCTAACCGATCCAGGGAGAGCATTCAACCCAACGGGCCGTCCCAACCCCCACCTCTGCCCTTCAGGCTCCCGCCGTGGTCGCCCTCAGCCCGGCGACGGAGAGGGGTCATTGGGTTCGGGTTCAATGACCAAACGAAACGGGCACGCCGGATGAGGGCGTGCCCGCGGGAAGGCGATCGGCGTTTGCCATGTCGATCTGTGGCCGACGCGGGGGTCTACTCGGGGCGAGGCTGCATGGAGCGCGGGTCGGACGGACTCTGGGCACTGACGCGGGCCTCGGTTACGTCGTCGTCGAAGAGGTCGGCGTCGCCCGGCTCGTCGGCGTCGTCCACGACCGTGTCCGTGTCGAAGGGGATGAACTCGATTCCGTCGTCACGGAGCGTGATCGCGTCGCCGTCCTCGGTTTGCCAACAGCGGCTTTCGTTGATGACCACCGAAAGGAGGGCCTCCAAGTCGCCGAAGGTGGCCGACCAGTCGAAGGCATCGCTGGACGGTGCTGGTTCTTCGGCACAAGGCAGCGCGTTCTCGGGAAGGCGCTGGGTGGTCGGGTCGTTGGAATCGGTTTCGTCGTCCTCGTTGAACTCGACGACCGGAGCTTCTTCGAACTCTTCGTTTTCGTCGTCGGGTTCATCTTCTTCAAAGTATTCCACGACGGCGGGCGTGGGGGTCGGCTCGCCTGTGGCGTAGAAACCGAAGGGATTCGCCGGCGCGGAGGGGCCGAAGAACTGGGAATCCCGGGTGCGAATCTCATCGCGAAGAAGCCCGATCTTGCTCTCCAACTCTGCCAGCATAATCCAGGAGTCGCGGGCGGCCGCGGGCGTCGGCGGGGTCGTCGGAGCGTCGGCGATGACCTCGTCGGCGTCGAGTTCCGCGACTTCGCGAACGTCATCCTCCACGGCGACGGCCAAACCGAGGTCGGGGGCGATTTCAGGCGTTTCCGGAGTCTCTTCCAGGAACTCGGACGGCGTCGGCTCGGGACCGGGAAGCTGCACGACGGGCGCCTCGACGACGGGTGTCCGTTCCACGGCGACGTGCGCCGGTTCCGGCTGCTCCACGCAAGGCTCGTGGGTTTCTTCGATGAACTCCTCGAAGGCTCTTGTCGGCGCTTCGGCGGGTTGCTCCATCGTTGCAACTTGGGTTTGGGCGATCGGTTCTGGCTCGGTCTTCCTAGACGCGAAGATGGCGTCGATGAGCCCGAAGACGTCGGCGAGCTCGGTGGAGGAGGGAGCGTCGATGACACTGTCTGGCACGGGTTGCAGCTCGGCCGGCGGCGTTGCTTGCGACGGGATTTCCATCGCGGCTTGGGCGACGGCCGTTTCCGCCGGAGGTAGCGAGGCTTCGGGGGGGGCCATTCGGGCGGCGACTTCGTCCCACTGCACGCGGGCGGCGGAGAATCCGGGGGCGATCGCCAGGACTTGTCGGAAGGCCTCGAGGGCTTCGGGATAGCGCTGCTGACCGCGAAACATCAGACCCAAGTTGTAGTAGGCGTCGGGTTCCGGGAGGGCTTGCTGAAAACTGGCCAGCGCGTCGTCGAAGACTCCGAGCTTGGCCAGGGTCATGCCGAGGTTGATGTGGGCGCGGCGGAACTCCGGTTGTAACGCGACGGCTTGGCGCAGCTCGCGCTCGGCATCTTCCCACCGCTGGGTGAGCATATATTCGAAGCCCAAGTTGTTGCGGATCACGGCGTGGTCGGGTTTCAGTTCGACGGCGCGGCGCAGGGCCTGGACGGCCTCGTCGTGCTGTCCGACGGCGCTGAGCATGAGACCGAGGCGATGGTAGGCCGCAAGGTGATGGTGGTTAAGGGCCACCGTCTTTCGGTATTGGGCGATGGCCTTGTCCACCGCACCCTGCCGCTCGAAGAGCATGGCCGCGGCGAAATGGGTCTCGGGAAGAATCTTGGGCGGTTTCTCGTCCTCGACTTCGAGGATCCCGGGGTTTCTCGGCGACTTGAGGCCGGGACCCATCTGTCGACCGACGGGGTACTCGGAATGGGCGCAACCCACGATGGTTACGGCAGCCGCGGTAAGCCACCAGATTCGTTTTGTGTTCTGTCGCATGTTCATCCTCCCTGGGCTCCTTCCCTTCGCGTCATTACTTACCCTGACCGGATTGAATCGGCGTTCCGACCGTGGTGGTCTTTCCACCCTTGGCGTCCTTGGCGGTACCCTTGACGTCGATGAGGATGGCCTTGTTGGCGGCGATTCCTCGTCCGCCGGAGATCATGGCCTTGGTGTCCACGCGGGCCATCTCGCACCCGGTGGTTTGCAGGTATTCACGGACGTTGTCGAGACGGCCTTTGACGAGTTTCTCATCGGTGTTGAAGGTCTCGTAGCGGACGGTCCCGCCGTAGGTGGTCAAGAGCGCGGCCATGCGGTTGAGTCGGGCGGCGCCGGTGCCGCTGAGTTCGACGCTGTGGGGGATGAAGTGGATGTCGGCGACGGTCATGTCATGGAGCATGGCGTTGTCGGCCATGTCCGTGAAATGCTCAGGCCGCGAGTGCATGGATTCGTCCATCTTGTCCAGGTACATGTCGTTGGCCGTGAGAGGGTCCTTGCACTTCTGGCATTGTTGGCTGCATCCCGCAGGCGCGGTCAGCGTCCACCCGAGCACCGGCAGCATCCACCACGAGCGATTGGTCTTGAACATTGGCTCTGGCTCCTTGCGTTTTGTCTTCGGTCGGGATTCTTCCTGGGACCGATAGTCTGCGTCCGGGTTCTCGATCCCGCCGGACCGCCCTTTGTTATCGAGCACTTCGTGGATCGACCTTCGCAAATTATCGGTCGAGTTCGCGGGTCGTTCTCGTGGCCGTGCGGGGCGTCGCAGTCGAAGGAACCCGCGTTCTCAATGCAGAAATGGCGGAACGGCGCGGCTTCCGCCGGGTGAGCACCGTTCGTCGCCCCGCGTGCCAGCCTTGATAGCGCGGTTGGGGCTGGCGCCGCGAAGAATCCCATAGGAACCTCAGGCGGCGCCCGACGGAGAAGAATGGCCGTCCCCGGACCGCGTGTCTCGGAAGGTGAGGACGAAGTTGGAGGGGGCGAAGTGTTCCGGGACGGTCGGCGGCTACGGTCGACCAATGAGTGCCATTCCACGGCACCGCAAACCGGGAACGGCGCGCGGCAACTCGGCGGCGTTGGTGTCGAGGACGAACCTCACGACCACTCGCCCCGCACGGAGCGCTGGTAGTCGAGCCCGTCAACCGGCCAATCGACTCGCCCGGCATGTACCGCGAGGTTCGTCGGCGGCTTTTGCCCACCATTCAACCGAAGCTCTTGTTCGATCCGAACCCAGTCGCCGTAGTCGACCTGGACGGCGATGGGGCGATCGTTCTCGTCGGTGATGATCCGCTTTATTACATCGAGCATGGCAACGTCCTCTCGGGCATCTACCTGTCATTATATCGGAACTCCGCGTCCAGGCAAGTCTGGAAAATCGCAAGATGCGAGGGCATGGATGCGCCGTTATCATGCACCTCGATGGGCACACAGACGGATTCATTTTTTTCTCGGGCGGTGGAGTTGCACCGGCGGGCAATCGTGGTGGACACGCATGGCGACACCACGCAGCGGCTTTTGGACGCGGCCTGGGACTTCTCGGCTCGGCATGAAGATGGGCACGTGGACCTCCCCCGCCTGCGGGAGGGGGGACTTGGCGGCTTGTTTCTGGCGGCGTACGCGGCTGCGGCGCCGGAGGCGGGCGCGAACGTCGCGGCGGCGCGCCGGCAGCTCGCTTGCATTCAGGCGACCGCGGCGCGGCACGCACGTGACGTGGCATTGGCGCGAACCGCGAACGAGGTTCGCCGGGCGAAGGGTGAGGGGAAGATCGCCGTGCTGATGGCCGTCGAAGGCGGATCGCTGATCGAAAACTCGCTCGACGTGCTGCGGGAGTTCCATGATCGCGGGGCGACGTACATGACCCTGACGCACGCGGCGCACACGGATTGGGCGGATTCCTCGGGCGTCCACGAGTCCTTGGCCCCGCGACACGGCGGGTTGACCGATTTCGGGCGGCAGGTGATCCGGGAGATGAACCGGCTGGGCATGATGGTGGATGTCTCGCACGTATCGGACGAGACGGTGCGGGACGTTCTGCGCACGAGCACGTCGCCGGTGATCGCCTCGCACTCGTCGTGCCGCACCGTGTCACCGCATCGGCGGAACCTCTCCGACGAACTGATCCAAGCGATTGCCCGGAGCGGCGGCGCGGTGCAGATCAACTTTGCGGCAGCGTTTGTGGATCCCGCCTTTCCGCCCATCGACCCGCAGGTCATTGAATACTGGTCCACGCGGGGCGGGTTTGCGAAAAGTCCCTATGCGGCGCACGTCACGCCGTTCGAGACACTGGTGGATCATTTCGAGCACGCCCTGAAGGTGGTGGGATACGAACACGTGGGGATCGGGTCGGATTTTGACGGCGTGGCGGCGTTGCCGCGGGGGATGGAGGATTGTTCCAAGCTGCCGTATCTGACCGCCGAGCTGCTCCGTCGCGGGCACAGCGAAGAAGGACTGACGCGGATGCTTGGCGAGAACGTGCTGCGGGTGATGGAGGCGTGCCGACGGGGATGAAAAGAGCATGGTCGGTCTGGAAACCCCATCGCAATCGCTGACTTTCGCGCTACGGGCCATCGCCCGGCGGGCGGGGTTGGAGATCGATCATGACGACCTGAACGCAGTGCTGGGTCTGTCGTGGATGGTGTGCGCGGTTCCGCGGGAAGCGGACGTGGGACGCTGGGCGATGTATGCCCGGGACGCGTTTCTGGTCGAGGCCGGTCGTTTGTTTGGACTCCACATTCGAGACATCCACCCCCCGGACGCGGCCCGCGGATTGGACCGTGCGGCGGAGTTCGACCAACACTTCGACGCCAGCTATCGCCCGCTGATTCTTCGAGCCTTGGAAAACGATCAACCGGTCCTGGCGTGGCAGGGCTGGGAGGGGGGTCGGGGGTTGGCGTGGGGTTGGATTCGCGAGGCGTGCGACGACGGCGTAGGGTTTCGCGGGGCTGTCGTAGAGTCGAACGAGGCCCTGTCGTCGTGCGACGTGGCGACGCTGGTTCGTCCGCCGATCCAGCTTTATGTCGTCGAGCGGGTCACAGCGTGTCATCCCGAGCCGGGGGAGTTGATGGGCATGGCCCTCGATCACGCGCGGCGGGTACTGGCCGACGAATGGCACAAGCGTTTCGGAGTGGTCACGGGTCCCAGCGCCTACGAGGAGTGGCTTCAAGTCGCGGGAGCGTCGGGTTCGGGTCGGCAGGCGGCGGCGATTCTGGCCGGACACGAATCAGCGATCCGGTTCCTCGAACGCCCGCGGCGGGGTTTGTCGGCGGGTTTTCCACGGATCGCGAGGCAACTGGTTGAGGAGTCGTTCGCGGTGGTCCAATCCATGCGGGAGCTGCTTGTGTCCGACCCGGAGCAGCCGCCCGGAGCGGCGTTCACGGAGCAAGTGTCACAGGCCCGTTCGGCGACGGTGCGGATGCAGGCCCTGGTGGGATCCGTTCGCACGTTCTGAAACGCCCCGCACCGCCCTCCGAGCGGGGTTTGAGCATGGCGGACCGATCGGCAACAAGAAAAAAGCAGGGCTGCGCGTAAGAATCGAGCCTACAACTCGGACGACACTACGGGTCCGAGATTCGTCCGGCGTTTCGTACGATTCGCCCAGACGACCGTGCGGACCCGGTTTGCGGAGAGTGGCCTATGCGAACACAGAATGGAGTTGACCGGGGAATCCGACGTAGCCGGAAGATGGCCCGCGGGGCGACGATCGTGGACTCGGTTGCGGGGATCGCGGCCGTCACCGTCTTGGCGGGGGTGCTGCTGCCGTCGGCGGCGGCGGTTCGGTCGGACGGGAAGCTGGCGGCTTGTCTGCACAACCTTTCGCGGATCGGATCGGCGAACCAGACGTATGCGATCGCGGACCCGTCCGAGGCGGCGATCCCCGTTCACGCCGCGCAGTTCACGCAAGACCCGGAGAACCCGACGTACATCGGGGCTTATGAATGGGGCGGAAAGAGCGGGATCGGGTGGGAGGATTGGCTCGATCCGCCGAACCCGCTATCGAGCCGCTATGGGACCAAGGCCGGTTTCGGTCCGGCAACCAGGCCGCTCAACAGCATCCTCTATCCGCACGGTTTCCGCGACAACCTGAACCCTGCGTTCAACCGCGTCGGGGCGCAGCTGGATACGCGGTTGCAACTGAACGCCTTTCGATGTCCTGCGGACGACGGACCGCCGGGCGGAGCGCATTGTCCGCAATGGCTGGCCAATCCGCTGCGTTCGTCGTACGACCACTTTGGCACCAGCTACGCGGCCAACGTGTTCATGATTAGCAGTTCCGGGGGGGGACCCATGCTCAGCAACTCCCCCTACCTGCGCCCCATCATCCGCGTGCCCAACCCGGCACGCACGATCAACTACGAAGAAAACATCGGGAGATGGGCGTGGGCCTGCCGACGCGAGCTTTCGGGATGCGAGTTCGTCGGACCTGGGGTCGATCCCGGACCCACCAAGGCGGTGCGCGGGTGGCACGGGAAGGACTGGACGTTCAACCGCGCTTTCGTGGACGCCCACGCCGACACCCAGGCTGTTTACATTGAGGGAACGGAGGACGACGAGGGGTACGCCAACCACTATCGCAATCAACAGTTGCCGGCGTATCCGAACTGGGCGGGTTGCGAGGCGTGTCCGCCGGGTAGCAAGGACTGCACCGGTCTTTCTTCTGAAGGTTCGTTCGAGGAATATCGGTGCATCATCGTTCGCGGCGAAGGTTGGCAGAAGGACACCATGCCCGCGCCATTCGTCTGCACCGGGCTCTATTGGGGCGGCGGCGGGCGACCGTCTTACGAGAACTGCGTTGTACCTGGTGGAACCCTGAGTTCGGCCGCAGAGGCGGGGATGAGGTGATACCGTGAGTCATGCGAAACACATGACGATCGCGCTCGTGGGCGTGGGGCTGGCGACGGTTCCGCTTTCGGCCGTCGGCCCGAACGATGATTGCGCCAACGCCATCGCCATCTCCGGCGAAGGAGTTTTCGATTTCGATAACACGGACGCGACCGCCGACGAGGTTCCTCCGCCCGACTGCACACATGAATATGGGTCGAGCGACGGATTCGTCGCTGATGTTTGGTTTCGCTGGACGTCCGATCGCGCCGGGTACGTCACTTTGGGCACGTGCGGCGGGACGACCGTGGACACGAAACTGGCAGTCTATCGCGACGATTGCTTTTATCAGCCTTACTATGCACGCGGGTGCGACGACGATGGATGTCATACGCAATCGCAGGTGAGCATCGAGGTGATTCACGGCGAAAGCTACATGATTCGCATCGGCACCCATCCGGGATTGCACGGGGGTACGGGGACGCTCCGCATCGAGCGCGGGATGCCGCCGGAGTCTCCGCCGCTGGATTGCTACACCGCGGCCACGCCGACGTTCCCCTTTGCGCAGTGCGCCTATCGCAGTCGATGGGACGCGCTCAACAGCACTCGCGGGCAGCAGCGAGTGTTCGACGACTTCACGGCCGACGCCGACGGGGTGATCCAAACGATCTGCTGGGCGGGAACGTATCTGGACGACGAAGCCGAATGTCGGCGAGGACTGGTGGATTTCTTCGAACTCACCTATTACGCCGACGACTGCGGGGTCCCCGGCGAGATCATCGCCGGACCCTTTTCGCAGGAAGACGTGACCATGACCGTCGCGGGGCCCTCGGCGACGCATTTGACTTTTCCGGACGGGGTTAGGGAATTCGAATACAGCGTCTACCACAGCCCGGTGCCGGTGGTCGCGGGCGAGCGGTATTGGGTGGGGATCAACAACTCCTACTACAACCGATGTGCGTGGTTTTGGGAAACGTCGCTGGGTTCGACGGGATATGCGGTTGCGTTGGACGACGAATCGGGGGCGCTGGCATCAGTCGGTACGGACTTGGCGTTTTGCTTCGATATTGAATACGAGAACGCCGCGGGCTGTCTACCGTCGCCGGTCAACGACGACTGTGTCGATGCCGTGGAGATTCAGCTCGGCGAAACCGCGTTCGACACGGCGGGGGCTACGACGGACGGACCGATCAACCGCCCGTGGGACCAGTCCGCCCCGCCGAGCTGCGACTTTCCCCTGGGCGACGAGCAGGTTCACCGGGACATCTGGTATGACTTCATCGCAGCCTGCACCGGCGCGGTGGAGCTGAGCCTTTGCGACAGCACGTTTGACACCAAGGCGGCAGTGTATGACGGTCGGATGTGCCCGCCGGCGACGTCGGCCATCGCCTGCGATGACGATGGGTGTGGTGAATCGCCTCCGCGACAATCCGTCGTCGCGGCTCGGGTGGTTGCCGGCGGGGAGTACAAAGTCCGCGTGGGGGGGTACGCGGAGGCGTCGGGGATCGGAACTCTGCGAATGCGTTACGCCGTTCCGCCGCGACCGACGCTTGCGGATTTTTCCGCACTCGCCGTCGGTTACACGGGAGCGTGCTCGTCGTCGCCTTGCGACGAGCCCCTGGCCGCGGGTTGCGGTACGGCCCAGGATTTTGACGCGGACGGAGACGTGGACTCCGCGGATTACGCGGCGCTGCATCGATTCTGGGCCGGGCCCTAATCGGTCGCCCCGCACGTATGCGCCGCCCACAAGCGGCGGCGCCACACGTCCAAACCGAGGTTCTTCCACCGGGCCGCAGATCATTCGGTCGGACAAGTCCATACTTGACCCTCCCGACCAACTCCGAGGTGAGATCGCATGATCCGCGTTGCGACCACGGGCCGAGTGTTCGTTCTTGACCCCTCCGGGGAAGCACCCTACGGTAGCCGATGGTTCGTGAGGCGGACCGAGAAAGGTGGTTGAACGGAGCGGTTAACTATGGCCATTCGAGTGGGAATCAACGGTTTTGGACGGATTGGGCGGCTCGCGTTTCGGGTGATGGCGGCGCGGGGCGGCGAGTTTGAAGTCCTCGCCATCAACGACCTCAGCGACCCGGCGGTTCTCAAGCAACTTCTCAAATACGACTCGGTACACGGGCGCTTCAAGGGCACGGTCGAGGTCGGAGACAAAGCCCTCATCGTCAACGGCAAGACGATCCAAGTTCTCAGCGAGAAAGTGCCGGCCAACCTTCCGTGGGGCAAGCTGGGCGTGGAGGTGGTGCTCGAATCGACCGGGGTGTTCACGAAACGAAGCAGCGAAAAGGGCGGTTATGGCGATCACCTCAAGGCGGGGGCCAAACGGGTGATCTTGTCGGCCCCGGCGAGCGACGAACCCGACCTGACCGTCGTATTGGGCGTGAATGACGACAAGCTGTCACCCGAACACACGTGCATCTCCAACGCGAGTTGCACGACGAACTGTCTCGCCCCGGTCGTCAAGGTGCTCAACGATTCGTTCGGACTGGTCGAGGGTTTGATGACCACGGTCCACGCCTATACCAACGATCAGCAGGTGGCGGACCTGGTCCACAAAGACGCGCGTCGGGCTCGGGCGGCGGGGGTGAACATCATTCCCACGACGACGGGGGCGGCCAAGGCGGTGGGCAAGGTCATCCCGGAATTGGACGGGAAGCTCAACGGATTTGCGATGCGCGTGCCGGTGGCGGACGGGTCGGTGGTAGATCTCGTGGCCACGTTGAAGCGTTCGGTGACGGCGGCGGAAGTCAACGCGGCCCTGAAGAACGCGGCAGAGGGGAAACTCCGCGGGGTGCTGGAATACAGCGAGGAGCCGCTGGTCAGCTCCGACATCATTGGCAACCCGCACAGCTCCATCGTCGATGGTCTGAGCACCATGACCATGCCGTCCAAAGGCGGAAACATGGTCAAAGTCGTTTCATGGTACGACAACGAGTGGGGATATGCGTGCCGGACGGTGGATTTGATCGCCAGAATGGCCAGCCTGTAGGGGGACACCGCCATGAGACTCGATGAAATCCGAACGCACCTGCACAAGCATCCGTTTATTCCGATCCGAGTGTTTATCTCGGACGGCTCGCACTTTGACGTTCATCACCCTGATTTCATGCTCCTAAGCCGGGCAGAGGTCGTGATCGGCCTTGACCCGGGAACCGACGACTTCCCTGAGCGCAATGCGTATATCGACCCGGTTCACATCACGCGGATCGAGCCGGTCAACGGGAAGCGGGCGGGTGGGTCTCGACGAAAACGGAGCCCATGAAATCTGGTGATGCGGATTGAATTCGTCGCCCCGTCCCTGTGGTGGGTGACGCGCACCGCCCGGAAGGGGCGGCGCTACCGTCCATGAAGAAGTCCATCGATCACATCCACGTCCGCGGAAAGCGAGTGCTTGTCCGTCTCGATCTGAACGTGCCGCTGGATGACGCCGGGCAGATCACCGACGACCGTCGGATTCGGGCGGCGTTGCCTACGGTGAAGAAACTCCTCGCGGACGGCGGGCGGTTGATCCTGATGAGTCACCTTGGGCGGCCCGACGAGGAGCCGGAGCAGAAACACAAGTACACACTTGCCCCGGTGGCGACACGACTGGCTGAACTCCTGCACGCCACCGTGTCCCTGCTGCCCGACTGCGTCGGCGCGGCGGTCGCGGAACACGTGGCAAGGATGCGTGACGGCGAGGTGTGCCTGCTGGAGAACCTGCGTTTCCAGGAGGCCGAAACGATCAAGGACAAAAAGGCGGCCGAGAAGCCTGCGCTGCGAGAGAAAAAAGACGCCTTCGCCCGCCAGATTGCCGAGCTCGGCGACTTGTACGTCAACGACGCCTTCGGCACCTGTCACCGTGACAACGCCAGTATGCTCACCGTGCCGAGGATGATGGTCGGCAAGCCGCGTGTGGTCGGGTACCTGGTGCAAAGGGAGTTGAAGTACCTGGGCGAAGCGCTGCGCGATCCGCGGCGTCCGTTCGTTTGTATCCTGGGCGGGGCCAAGGTGTCGGACAAGCTGGGCGTCATCCGCTCCCTGCTGACCAAGTGTGACACCATTCTCATCGGCGGGGCGATGGCGTACACGTTCCTGGCCGCGGAGGGTATGGCCGTTGGAAAGAGCCTTGTAGAGCCCTACTTGTTCGACACGGCCCGGGCCTTGCGGAGAGAAGCCGGCGATCGGCTGAAGCTGCCCGTGGATTCGGTGGCGGCGAGTGAGATTCGCGGCGGGGCGGCGACTCAAGTCTGCGAGGCGGCGATCCCCGCGGACATGATCGGACTGGACATCGGACCCAAGACGATCGAGAAGTTCGCGGAGATCGTGCGCTCGGCGAAGACGGTGGTGTGGAACGGTCCCATGGGCGTGTTCGAGACTCCGCCGTTCGATCGGGGGACGGCGGCCATGGCCAGCGCACTCGCCGAGGCGACGCAGGGCGGTGCGATCACCATCGTCGGCGGCGGGGACAGCGCCGCGGCCGTCGATCAAGCGGGAGTAGCCGACAAAATCTCTCACATTTCCACCGGCGGCGGAGCGTCGTTAGAATTCCTGGAGGGCAAACCGTTTGCCCCCATTGACGTGCTGGACGACGCGTAACTACGATTGTGATCGGTTCGGGAGGCTTTTTTCCATGCTCAAGAAACTTCGCCTGCACAACTTTCGCACCTACCTGAACACTGAGTTGTCGTTCAAACAACGGCATTTGGTCATCGGGCGAAATAACAGCGGCAAGACGAATCTTTATCATGCGCTCCGCTTTCTCGGGGCCACCACCGCAAACGATCTAACCAGGTCATCCCAGGCCGTACCCGGAGGTACCTGGGAGATTGCCAACTGGGCGATGAAGGCGAACACTTTCGACTTGTCCTGCGAATGCGAGTTGCTGCATGATGGTCAGCCCCACCAGTTTGATTACGAGCTGAAGCTGGTCGTTGAACCAACTACCCAATCGACTCCTGACAGTGGTCAGCAACTGGTGCTGCGCGTGGTTGGCGAGAAACTTACCGTCCAGTCCGAAACTTTCGGGCCAGTCGTCTTGCTCTCGAACGATGGGCGCGAGGCTAACATGCTTCACGAGGAGGATTTCGCTCGCAAGAAGCAGGAGAACCGAGTCAAAACACTCGCGCCGCGTGACGCCACCATGCTGTCGAAATTGTACGAACTCGAGACCAATCGAAGGGCCATTCTTTTTCGAAGGTACTTGTCGGCCTGGAGCTTTTTTTGCCTGAACCCCGATGCGATGCGCTTTGGCTGGCGAGACGCGGAAGCCGCGTCGCGAGCGCTGAATCCGAGCGGCAACAATCTGGCGCTGATTATTTACCAGGTCAAGAACGCCAATGAACGCTGTTATCGCCGGATCATCGAACACGTTCGGAACATCGAGCCGGATCTGGAGGCGATCAATTTCAACACAAGTGTCGGACAGATTCCCATTCCTTACATTGCATTGAAACGGCGTGCAGCGGCATCATGGGTGGGACTATCGGACGGCACATTGCGATGCCTCGCAATGGCCTATCTCGCCGAAATTGTGCGTCCGTACGATGGCGCCTCCGTTCTGCCGTTCTCGCCTCTCATCTTCATTGAGGAACCAGAGAACGGCGTTTCTCCCGGACAACTTCGGTTCCTGTTCGATTTATTCGAGGAGGCTGGTCCCGTTGGGCAATTCATCCTGTCGTCGCATTCCCCTTATTTCATCAATTTTTTCGACTCTCAACGTGAGTCGGTCACGGTGCTTCGAAGAAACAATGAGCGTACGGAGGTCGTACCCATCCCGCCGCCGGACGAATCCAACCCTGATCGCATCCTTTTGGCCGAGCAATACTCAGCGGAGTTGTTTGATTGATTCGAACGATCGGCGTCATCTACCAGGATCGGAACAGTCTCGGGTTCTTGGAAGGCGTTCGCAGACGCCTGAAGTGCGACGCAAAACTCGTGGACCCGCCAGCGGGTATTGGAAATACACGCGATTTGCCACGAAGGCAGGCGCGGCTTGCATGGGCGCACTTCCAGAAGAAGGGGGTTGACCTGGTAGTGCGGCTCACTGATGCCGACGAAACACGTTGGCAGGATGTGCGCAGAGACGAACTTCACAGAATTCCTTCTGGGGCAAGTAGTGTCTGGATCTGCGGCGTTGCAGTCGAAAACCCCGAAGATTGGCTTTCCTTGGATCCTGGCTATCTCGCTGCGGCTCTCGGAATCCCGAATTCTGAGTTGTCGAGTGCCCAGAATCGAATTGGGGCTGTCAAACGCGCGATTGCCACGCGGAGGCGGGCAGAGGAGGATTCCAGTGAAGTGGTGGCGCGGATCGTATGCGAAGCGCCGAGCGAGGTTTTCCGGCGTTGGTTGAAGGATGAATCGTTCAGGTGCTTCTATACCGATTGTCGGGGCGCTGCTTCCCGCGAAAACTGCGAAACGCCGAACGAATTGGACGAGGCAGGACATGCTTAGCTTCGCCTTGGCTGCACCGGCGATCCGCATGGCACCGTCGTTGCTGTCGGCGGACTTTGGCCGCATGGCCGAGCAGGTGGCGGCGGTCGAGGCCGCCGGAGCGGAGATGCTCCACCTGGACGTGATGGACGGCCACTTTGTGCCCAACATCAGCTTCGGCGTGCCGGTGATCAAGTCCTTACGGAAATGCACCAAGTGCTTTCTCGACGCCCACCTGATGATCTCCGAGCCGAGGCGCCACGCGGAGGCGTTCGCAAAGGCCGGGTGCGACCACATTACGTTTCATATCGAGGTCACCCCAAGTCCGCACGGGGTGATCGAGCACCTTCGAGGCCTGGGCGTGTCGGTCGGCGTTTCGATCAACCCCACGACGCCGGTGTCGGCGATCGAGGCCGTTCTCGACGAAGTGGACCTGGTACTGGTGATGAGCGTGTGGCCGGGGTTTGGGGGGCAAGCGTTCATGCCGGAGGTGCTCGACAAGGTGCGCGAGCTTCGCCGCCGCCTCGCCCCGCATCAGCGATTGCAAATCGACGGGGGCATCGACGAAAGGACCATCGTCGGCGCGGCCGCCGCGGGGGCGGATACGTTCGTCGCGGGCACGGCGATTTTCGGCCAGCCCGATCCACCCGCGGCGATGAAGAAACTGCATCAACTCGCGGTCGAGGCATCGACAAGGAAACCCGCACATGGCTGAGGATCAACCGATGGAGAAACCATTGGATAGGCCGGTCGATCGTCCAGGTGTGCCCGCGGGACTATGGACGCGCTGCGAAAGCTGCGAGCACATGGTCTATGAGAAGGAGGTCGCGGAGAACCTCAACGTCTGCCCGGAATGCGGCCACCATCGCCGCGTCGATGCCCGCACGCGCATCTTGCAACTCGCCGACCCGGACACGTTCGAGGAATTCGCCCAGGACCTTCGTTCGACGGACCCGTTGGAGTTCAAGGATCGCATTCCGTACAAGGAGCGGCTGGCGCAGGAACAAGAGAAAACCGGCGAATCGGACGCGGTGGTGGTGGGCAAGGCGTTCATCCGCGGGCGGCCGGTCATTCTCGGAGTGATGAATCCGTCGTTCATCATGGCCTCAATGGGGGCGGTGGTCGGCGAGAAGGTCACGCGGGCCATCGAGCGGGCCATCGAAGACAACCTGCCATTGGTGATGGTCACGGCTTCGGGCGGGGCGAGGATGCAGGAGGGGATGATCTCGCTGGTGCAAATGGCCAAGACGGCGGCGGCGCTGGCCAAGCTCGACGAAGCCAAGGGGCTGTACATCGTCGTCGCCACCGACCCCACCACCGCAGGCGTGGCGGCCAGCTTCGCCAGTCTGGGTGACATCATCCTGGCAGAGCCCAAGGCCATGATCGGCTTCGCCGGCCCCCGCGTCATCGCCAACACCATCAACGCCGAATTGCCCGAAGGGTTCCAGACGGCTGAGTTCATGCTCAAGCACGGGTTCGTCGACCGCATCGTGCCGCGAAGCGATTTGCGGCGGGAAATCGCGAGGATCATCGACTACTGCGGGAAGTAGGTCTCCCGCCACGCATCTGCGTAAAGAACACCGATTGTCGGGTTTCGATTGCCAACGGGGTCGAGCATGGGGCGGACTGGGCAGTACCGGTACGGCCCGTATGGCCCTGCTTTACCCGTATCGTGGCTGGGTCGCTAGAAACCGCTTGAAGCGTGGGTGGAAGACGGGTTCGTTTGGTATCTTTTTTTGCGTCGAGCACCCTCTCGTTCTCCCAGGCCGCGGCGCGGAGTCTCCGGTCGGCGCGAGCGCCGTTTGTAGTACGGCATATGTTAGGCATCCGGGAGATGGTTGTCAAGGGGGGTTCTGGCATTGGGGGAGTGGAATCAAGGGGGCGGAGGCGACCCGGGAGCGTGGTCGCGTCTGATCACCATCGATCCTGAGGTGTCCGCGGCAGAGGCCTACCCTGGGTCATCGTCGCCCGCGCCTTCGCCCATCAACTTCGTTTGTACGGGTGGCGCCATGCATTCCTCGGAATTCCCGTGACTTTGGCCGCCAATCCGAGTAGAATGACCGGCGTGGGTCCGGTCCTCCATCGAAAAGCACGCTCCAAGAGTCCTCAAATGAAGGTAAGCCTCGTGGCGAGTCTCAAAGCGATCTTCGCGTTCTGCGTCCTCCTCCCGATGCTCCCGAGTGCGACGGCGGCAACGTGGTACGTCGACGCCGTCAACGGTTCGGACGCCGGCGCTGGTACGGTCGACGACCCGTTCCTGACGCTCGCGGCGGGCATTGACGCCGCGACGGCCGGTGACGAGGTCCGGGCGGCAGGCGGCGTCTACCGGGGCGAGGGTAATCGGGATCTCAACTTCGAGGGGCGTGATCTTCGTCTGGTTTGCGGCGGTTCGCCGTCCGGCTCCGTCGTGGAACTTTGCATCATCGATGCCGAGGAACAGGGGCGAATCATGGAGTTCCACAGCGGGGAAACGCCGGCAGCCGTCGTCGATGGATTCGTTTTCGCGCGAGGGTCCGCGTCGCCGAATTCCAACACGCTGCGCCCCGGAGGATGCGTGCTGGTCCGGCGAAGCAGCCCGAGTTTCACCCGCTGCACGTTTTTGCAGTGCGTCGGGGACGTGGGAGGAGGAATCGCGGTCCTGGACGGCGATCCGCAGATCGACGGCTGCGCCTTCATTCAGAACGTGGCGACGGCGGACGGCGGCGCCGCGTTTTTCCTGCGCAGCGCCGCCGCGGTTCGCTCCTGCGTATTTGTCCTTAATGGCGCAATCGGCGGTAACGTGACGAACGTTGCCAGCCGCACGATGATACGTGACTGCTGGTTCGTCGGGAACTCGGCGCTGGGGGCCGGTGCGGTCGCGAATCATGCAGGCCGACCGCAACTCGTAGACTGCCGGTTCGTCGCCAATACCGGCACCATCGGAATTTTATGGAATCAGGACTCCGACGCGTCGCTCGTACAGGCGCTCTTTTGGCGAAACGTCGGATCGGTCGAATGCATCGCCAACTTCGGCGGGTTACCTCGAATCGTCAACTCGACGCTTGCGGAAAACGAAGGCCCGGGCGTGTCCAACGACGGACAAGGAATCCAGGTGGTCAACACGATCGTATGGAACAACGGGGGCGGAGCGATCACGGGCGACGTGGACGCCGTGACCTTCAGCATCATGCAAGGCGGCGTTCCCGGCGAGGGCAACCTCGACCAAGACCCGCGCTTCGCAGACCCCATGCTGGGCAACTTTCGACCTGCTCCCGACTCGCCCGCCATCGACGCCGGAAGCAACAGCGCGTCGCGCCGGACCCGCGTTTCCCGCGATCTCGGCGGCAGGCTCCGATACCGCGACGACCCTGGTACGCCCGACACGGGGGAGGGAAGGGCCCCGATCGTGGACATCGGCGCCTTCGAGTTTGTCCCCCACGCCTCCCCTCGACCGGCGGCAAGGGAGGCGCAACCTCCCTCCAACCCGTCCCTGTTTTCGTGCCATGGAACGCTTGGGCATCGATCGCCGACAGCGTCGATCACATCTACGACTTGGCGGACGCCTACGAAGTGATTCTGCAGGAGCTGCGCCGAGGTCCGGAATAAGCCCGCTTGCCGGTCCCACGGACCTCGAGGAGCTGCGAACGGATGACGCCAAGCAGCGGCGATGCGTGCCGAGGACGCACCCTTCATGGCTCGACGTCTGTCCGCCGGTGGCTTGACGCTTTTCTCCGGGTGCTGAGTCTCAAGGTTGTGTACGACTTCGAAGAGCTTGTCGAAGCCGTAATCGTGTAGGGTCCGCCATCTGGACCGATCAGTGCTCGGCGTGACGAGAGAAATGGTCCGCAGAACGAACCCTACAGTTGCGGCGCTGCTGGGCTTCGTCGATCAGCGGGTCTTCGTAGGGTTCGGGGTTCGCTTGTGCCTCCATCGCCACATGCTCCGTCGGAGAGACCGCGCCACCCACAAGGAGTGCCGCTACATCGAGACCCGAGTCCCCGGGAGTCCAACGAACGGTTATTCGCGTCGTTGTCGGGTCGCCGGAGTGTGTGAGCGGTAGTCGGTCGCAGGCGCATACAGTGATTGTCCGCGGCGAGTCTAGATTCACGAAAGGATTTCGCTTGCGCGCGCCGATCAAAGCATCGGTCGAAGCTGTATCGGTCGGGGTCGGCCTCGCGGGGCTGCGAGTCGCGTGCGGTCCGGCGTTGGAGCGGTCGGAGACCATCCCACCCCGGGTGTTCATCAAGGATAAACGTCTCTTCTAACCGAAGTTGTCTCGTTCATGCACCAGCGGGATAGGATGTTCCGAACGCTGGGGGGTCTTGCCGTCGCCATGACCGGGACGGCGGGCGTGCTGGCCTGGATGGACCCCTCGATCCCCCTCGGGGCGGATTCTCTGACCTACGAAGAGCTTTCGCGGATCGCTTATCGACTGGTCCAAGATGACGTTCGGGTGGATGCGCGACGCTGGCGGGAGGTCGAGTTGGTCGCCGCGCGCTTGGACGCACGTGGAACCATGCTCGCGGCTGCCGCCGACGACGGCGAGTGCCATTTCTACATAGATGAGGCCGGGCAAGCGGTCCAAGGTCGGCGCTGGCGGCAACAGACCGGGGCGTCCCACGCGCCCCACACGGTGCGGATCGAGATTGGACTTGGGGAGACGATGCCAAACGGCGGCGAGGGGATGTCTCTCCAGCAGTGGCAATCGGTCCAGGCGCTGCTCCAGGCGTTGGACACCACGGTGGGCGACCCGGGTCAGCCCCTTCCGCTTCGCATGGAGCCGGGCATTGCGGCGCCCGCAGCCGACCAGTCGTTCACCAGCCGCGACGCCCGCGGCAACCTGCACCGCGCCGGTTGACCGGCATTCTCGGACCGCGGGCTGGCGTCTTTCCATCCGTTTCGGTAGGATATCGTGTATGAGTTGGCAAAAGGCGTTGGTATCGGCCGTTGCGTCCGCGGTTGTCGGCGGCTGCTCATCGGGGGATCAGACAGCCCGCTTTATCGAGCAGGTCGACCAATCACCGCCCGAGCGCCGCCCGCCGGACTGGGAGCAAACCAAGACGCTTATGGCTCGACGAACTCCGGCCGTCGGCGAGCCGGCCCCGGATTTCACGCTCCGAACGCGGGACGACTCGGCCACGATCACGCGCTCGCAATTCCAGGGCGACAAACCCCTCGTGCTCATCTTCGGCAGCTTCACCTGACCGCCCTTCCGGCGTCAGGCTGACGCCTTGGAGAAGATGTTCACGCGCTACCGGGACCGGGTCGCGTTCCTGTTCGTCTACATCCGTGAGGCCCACCCCAGCGACGGTTGGCAGATGCCGACGAACGAGCAGGAAAACGTGGTCTTCGCCCAGCCGCGAACCGTCGCCGAACGACGAGGCGTGGCCCAAGCCTGCTGTGAACGGATGAAGGTTTCGATGCCTTGCGTGGTGGATGAGATCGACAACCGCGTGGACAACGCCTATGCCGCCTGGCCGGAACGGTTCTTCGTAGTCGGCGCCGACGGTCGAATCGCCTACGCCGGCGAGCAAGGTCCGTGGGGATTCAAGCCCGCCGAAGTCGAAAAGTGGTTGAAGAAACACGTCCCCAAGACGGCCCGGTGAGGACGGTAGGGTTGCCCTATCGGTTCGGTTGGTCTTTCACGGTTTGCCGCGGACGTCGAGGAGCACGGATTCGGGGTCTTCGCCCGTGGGCTTGTATTCGGCGATGAGTTTGCGGATGCGCGGCTGGTCGGGGTTGAGCTCCAGCGAGCGGTGCCAGTGTTCGAGGGCCCGGTCGCGGAGTTCACAACGCGACTCGTCTTCCAAGAAACCGATCATGTAAATCGATCCCAAACCCGCATGGGCCCGAGGCATTCTCCGATCGCAGGTGAGGGCCTGTTGGTAGGCGCGCTCCGCGGCGGGGAACTCACGGGAGCGAAAGAGGCAATACCCCAACGCTTCGTGAGCGGGGGCGAGGTTGGGGTCCATTTCGACGGCCTGCAAGAGCGATTGCCGGGCCATCTTCAACCGCTCTTGATTCATATAGGTGTGGGCGAGGTTGACCAACACCTGCGGCTGGCGACTGTCGCGCTCCAACGCCTCTTTGTAGGCGCGGACGGCTTCGTAGTACTTCTGCTGGGCGTCCAAAGCGACGCCGAGGTTGAGGTAGGCGTGAGGACGATCGGGGTTCACGTCGATCGCCTTCTGGAAGCGTTCCACGGCCTGGGTGTAATCGCCGGTTTGTTGGTAACAGACGCCGAGGTTCAGTTGGGCGTCGAAGTCGGCTGGGCGGAGTTCGATGGCGTGCAGATAGGCCTGGATCGCATCCTTGATCCGTTGAGTGAAGTGGTAGAGTTGGGCGAGGTTCACCGTGTCGTCGAAGGAAAATGGATTGCGGCGAATGGCATCGACGAAACACTCGATGGCCTGCTCATACTCGCCGAGTCGGCGATAGATCGTTCCCATGCCTGAGTGGGCGACGGCCAGCTCCGGCGACAGCTTGGCCGCCTCTTGGAACTCCGCTAGGGCCGCTTCCAAATCGTCGCCGCGAAGCAGTTGATCGCCGCGCTGCGCGTGTCTTTTGGCTTGGGCCTGACGGATCGTTGCGCAGCCGGCAACGAACGACACCGCGAACACGACCGCCAACAACTCGGTGTGAACGGTTGACCAAGCGAAAAACCGCCCGTCTACGAACCCCCTGCCGAATGTTCGTCGGGCGCGTCGCGTGACTTGGCCTACCTCGCCAGCCGCCATTAATATCTGGATATCTCTCTGGTCCGTCGGTTCCATCCTCGGTTTGTATCGACGAGGTAGGGTCGGGGTATTTACCCGAACTCCACCCCGCCCGGCGGTCCCTGCCGTGGGGTTGCCTTGGACCGCCTTGCGGCCTACCATTGCAAATAAGGGATCCCACGGGATATCTCGCCGAGGAAGCTGCCATGCTCGACCCTACCTTGCTCGCCATCCCTGTGTTTAACGAGGAGACGCACCTTCCCAGCGTGCTCCGCGAGGCCCGGAGGTTCTGCTCGAACATCCTGGTGGTGGACGACGGGTCGACGGACGCCACCCCGCGGATTCTCCGCGCCGAACGGGCCATCCATGTTCTGACCCATTGCGAAAACCGCGGTTACGGCAAGAGCCTGGCCGACTCCTTCACTTTCGCCCGACGACATAAGTTCGAGTGGTTGATTACGATGGACTGCGACGAGCAGCACGAGCCCGCGCAAATCCCGCATTTCCTTGAGGCCGCCACGCGCGGCGATGCGGATATCATCAGCGGCACCCGCTACCCGCACGGGCACGATGTTGACCTTTCCGCCCCGCCCGATCGGCGGCGCATCAACCGCATCATTACCCAAGCGCTCAACCGTTGCCTGGGGCTGGGGCTGACCGATGCGTTCTGCGGATTCAAAGCCTATCGCGTTTCGGCGCTCGATCGCTTGCGTATTACGGTGCCGGGGTACGCCATGCCGATGCAGTTCTGGGTGCAGGCGGCGCGCGCCGGGCTGCGGGTGCGCGAAATCCCCGTGCGGCTTATTTACAACGATCCGAATCGGCACTTCGGCGGAATGCTCGACGACCCCACTATTCGCTTGCAGCATTACCTCGACGTTCTGGAGACCGAGCTCGCGGTCGAGCCATCCCCGGACGCCGAATCCGCTTCCTCGTCGCGACGCTGTCATAGTTCCGATCCATGCTCGACTTCACCCGGCTGAAGACGCCCAGCACCGACGGCCAGGTGCTCATCCTACCCGACGCGAAAGGGTTGGCCGCCGCAGTTTCCCATAACACCGCGCTCTTTCAACAGACACAAGTCGAGGTTCTGGGTGTGCCGCTTGGCGAATGGCGTCGGCGAACGCGGGAGAAGCTGCTCGGCGGCGACGACCGTCCCGTCATCGCCGTGGGGCATCAACCGGGGTTCATTCATCCTGGGGTGTGGGCCAAGCAGGTTGTCGCTCGGCGACTTGCCGACGCCCTGGGTGGTCTGGGGATCAACCTGGTCGTGGACAACGACGCCCCGCAGTCGGTCTCGCTTGCTGTTCCTGTTGTGAACGGCGATCGATTGGAGATGCACTCCGTACGCCTTTTTGACCTTCCCTCCGGATTTGCGTATGAGCAACTCGAATCCTGGAACCGCGGACGGATCGTCGAGTTGGGTCGGGAGATGGAGTCGCAATGGGGGGAACGGTTCTCGCGATCCTTGATGCCGGAGTTTCTGAAGGCACTCGCGCAGAGCGCCGGTTCGACCGACCCGATCGAAACGTTCCTCGCCGCGCGACGGGCGTTGGATTCGCCGCTGGGCGCAGCGGTGGATGACCTGCGCGTCAGCCGGGCGTGGTGGACGCCGATGTTGCAGGACATGCTCGCCGGCGCCGATCGCTTCGCCGTGTCGTATGACCGCGCTCTCGCGTGGTATCGACAGGAGTTTCGGGTCCGCGGCGGACAACGTCCCATCCCGGACCTTCAGCGCCGCGGGTCGGCGTGGGAACTTCCGGTGTGGGCGTATCGCCGCGGGGAGGCGCGACGACGGGTGTTTGTTGTACGGCGAGGGGACGCTGCGGAATTGACGACCGCGGAGGAGCCGATCGCCACGGTCTCCTTGAAAGACGCGACCCAAGTGGATGAACTCACTTCGCCGCTGGGCGGACCCGCTCAGTGGCGGCTGCGGCCACGGGCGTTGGCTCTCACGATTTGGGCGCGATTGTTTCTTGCCGACGTGTTCATCCACGGGATCGGCGGGGCCAAGTACGATCGCATCAGCGACGCGATCATCCGGGATTACTACGGATTGGAACCGCCGCACATGGGCTGCGTGTCGGCGACGTTGCATCCCGAACTTCCTCACCGCGCGACCGGGGGAGAGACGATCCGGGCCTTGGAGTGCTCCCTGCGCGATCTGCATTGGAACCCCCAACGGCATTTGGACCGGACCCCTCAGCGAGAAGGTCTGCTCACGGAGCGAGCCGCAGCCATGCAACAGGCCCAGTTCATCCAATCCGGCGAGCGCTCCGATCGGTCCGTCCGGCGAAAGGTCTTTGAACGAATCCGCGAGTTGAATCGGGGTTTGCTGGCCACGGCCCCGGAAGCCTTGCCGGAGCGTCTGGCGGAATTGGACCGCACCCGAAACGAACTGGCCCAGACCCGTATCGCCCAGGGACGGGAATACTTCTACGCCCTCTATCCACGGTCGGCCCTGGAACGACTTCTTCAGGCGCTTCCCGCTGCGGACGATTTTCGGATATGATCGGCGGTGAGCGGGCGTCCCCAGCCGCCTTGGCGGCGGCGCGGATGTGCCCGCGGTTCATCGCCGATGGGCGGCGAGACCGGAGGTTGCCGTGACGGAACGCACCACGCCGGGCGGGCTGCACATCGACTCGGATTGGAAGACCGAGGCCGCGCAGGAAAAGGAACGCCTCGCGGAACAGGAGGGCGCACGCAAGCCGGCGGCGGCGGGCGAATACGCCGCCGACTTCATGGAGCTGGTGAACCTCATCGCCTTGCAGGCGGCCATCGGCCTGGGGGGCTACCAGGGTCCGGGCGGGGAGCGAATCGCCCCCAACCCTATGGCTGCCAAGCATCACATCGACCTCCTCGATGTGTTGGAGAAAAAGACCGCCGGCAACCTGACGGAAGAGGAGAAGCGCGTCTTGACGGGCGTTCTGTACGAGCTGCGTATGCAGTACGTCGCCGTGGTCGGTCCGGCGCGCGGCGAGGGGACGAAGTCCGCGGCGCCGTGAGAGATGCCTCCGGCTCGCACCGGTCTTGGACCGCGGCGTTGAACCATGCCCTTCCTTGCCCTGCCCATTCGCACTGAGACGGTCATCCGCCGCACGCCGGTGGTCAACTACATTTTGATCGGGCTGAATCTCTGCGCCTTCCTCGCGTTCGACGCGCGCTTGGCCGGCGAAGCATGGGGAGAGCTGCCTCAGCGATACCTGTACTTGGCTTCCGACAGGCCTGCGTTCTACCAGTTCCTCACCTATCAGTTCATGCACGCGGACACGATGCACCTGCTGGGCAACATGCTGTTCCTGTGGGTGTTCGGCAACAGCGTAAACGGCAAGATGGGCGACGGACCGTACCTTCTGTTTTACCTGGCCGGCGGGATCTTCGCCGGGTTGGGGCATGCGCTTCTGCATCCCAACGCCCTGGTCGGCGCTTCAGGGTCGGTGGCGGCCGTCACCACGGCATACTTGGCGCTTTTTCCCCGCAGCCGTGTCACGATCCTGTTGTGGTTTTTCCTGTTCCTGCACTTTGTCGAGGTTCCGGCGATGATCGTGATCGGATTGAAGATCATCGTCTGGGACAACATCATCGGTCCGGCGCTGGGCGAGACGCAGCGCGTGGCCCATCATGCGCACCTGGCCGGTTACCTTTTTGGCTTTGCGGCCGCGCTGCTCATGCTGTTGACCCGGGCCCTGCCGCGCGACCAGTTCGACATTCTTGCCCTCTGGAAACGATGGCACCGCCGGCGGGAGTTCGCGGCGGTTGCGGCGGGAACACCGTCCTGGTCGAGCTACGAGGCCGTGGGGCGCGAGGTTCCCCTCGATCCCCAGCAGCGTGCCGCACAGGAACGGGCCTTCGAGGAAATCGCCGACCTCCGCGTGCGAATCGGTGCGGAGTTGGCGCGCGAGGATGACGGCGCGGCGACGGCGCTGTATGAACAACTCACGGCCAAGAGCGAGGCCCAGTGCCTTTCGGAGCAGCAGCAACTCGCGGTGGCCCGCGAGTTCTTCCGCAGCGGACGGTTCCCGCAGGCCGCCGCGGCCTTCGAGCGCTTCGTGCAGTGCTACCCCTCCTCCAGCGAGGCGGGCAATGTACGTCTGCTGCTGGGGATTGTGTACGCCCGCGACCTCCGCCAATACGAAGACGCCGATCGGCATCTCACGCAGTCCATGCACTCCCTGCGCGATTCCGTGCGCCGGGATCAGTGTTTGGAATGGCTCAAGAACGTACGGGCCGCCCTGGGGCGACCCGCGCCCGAAATCATGAGCGGATAGGGCCCATGCCTGAGCTTGCCTACGTCAACGGAGTATTCTCCTCCATCGCCGACGCCAAAGTCTCCATCGAAGACCGTGGATTTCAGTTCGGCGACGGCGTCTACGAAGTCATCGCCGCGTACGACGGGAAACTCTTCCGGCTCGAACAACACATGCAGCGCTTGCGAAAAAGCTGCGAAGGGATCGCCCTCGATTACGACTTTCGAAGCCGACCGCTCGAACCGATCATCGCCGAAGGACTGCGGCGAAGCGAAATCCGCGAGGCCATGATCTATCTGCAAATCACGCGCGGAGCGGCCCCGCGATCGCATGTCATCCCGCCGGGCATGACGCCGACGGTGGTGATGACGGTCAAGCCGCTGCCGGTCCTTCCCGAGGAGCTTCGCCGCCGCGGAGCGCGGGTGATGACGACGATCGACACCCGCTGGACGAATTGCTACATCAAGGCCGTCACGCTGCTGCCCAACATTCTCGCCAAGAACGAGGCCGCCCGCCGAGGATATGACGACGCCATCTTTGTCACCGCCTCCGGCGAGGTTCGGGAGTGTACGTCGGCCAACATTTTCGTGATCGCCGCGGGCGCGATTCGCATTCCGCCGCGCACGGAGTCCATCCTCCACGGGGTCACGCAGGGGTACCTCATCGAACTGGCGAACTCAATCGGACTGCACGTATCCGAGGAAGTGATTTCCGTGGAGTCCCTGCGCCAAGCCGACGAGGTCTTCCTTTCGGGAACCGCGTCGGAGGTCCTGGCCATCACTTCCATCGACGATCGCCCGGTCGCCGACGGCCGCATCGGACCCGTTACCCTGCGACTCGCCGACGAGTTCCTCCGCCGCACGCGGTGATGTAGCGCCACCCCTTGTGGGTGGCGCGGGCTGCCGATCGCGCCGTCCCCGAGGGCTGGACTTCCGCCGAGTCGGGATCCGCCGCGACGGACGACCGTTTTTCGACGGATTGCAAGCGGCTTTTGCCCGCAATCCGCCCCGAATCCCGCAAGAAAACCCGAGAAGGCTCTTTCACACCGCACATCAATCGAATAGAATGTTGGGGCTCGAATTACAAGAGCGATCTGTCGGACTCCCCTTCTTGGTGGGAAGGAACATGAAAAGCGCGAAACTCCGGTGTGGGCGAGGTTTCATGATGGCTGTCATGGTTCTGCTCGCGGTTGCGCTGCCGTCAGTGGTTCGCGCCGCGCCGCGTGGTGCTGATCGAGCCGTGCCTGGGACGGGCAGGAGCGGCACGGAGGCGGCGCGATTGGTCACCGGCGATCGGGCGCAGATCAACGCCGTCATCGCGGGATCACCGCCCACGGCAATCCTGGCCATCAACCCGGTGCCGGTTCCGGAAGGGGTCACGCCGCCGAATCCGTATCCACCCGGCACCACCATCGTCGGCAATGAATTGCGGGCTGAGGTCGGCGGCTTTCGGGCGTGGTTCAACTTGCAGGCATCGGACTGGGATCCCGACGGCGACGGCTCGCCGACCGTGAGAGTCTTTCAGGTCAGTTGGGCGGCATGGCCGTACTGGGACTCCGACCTGCCCGGTGACCAACCGGACCTCGCACACGCCGTGGTACCCTGCAATGGCAACATCGACTGCGTCGCAGCTTTTGGCGAGGCTTGGGCCGAGTGCGGACCGCGATCAGACGGTTTCTGTAGGAACGGGACTTGTGTCTACTTCTTCTTCTCCGGCGGGCCCTGCACTGTGGACGCGGACTGCTCGGGAAGGTTCTGCCTACCCCTGTACGCCGACGTGGCGGGTACGGGTCGTCCGGACGGCTGGTGCGCGCCCGACGGCGGCGGCTGCAGTTTTGCCCTCGCAAGCGCCGACTTCGAGCCTGAGTTTGCCTTGGGGGCCGTCTCTGCGGCCGGTCGTCCGGATGGGGGCATCGTCTACTACGGCGGCACACTGGTGCTCGACATTCCGCCCGGTGCCAAGGGCAAGTATACGGTGCCCCTGGACACAGGCGAGACGTTCATGGACGCTCCCGGAACTCCACCGGTCGAGATCCCGACGCTCGCGGCGACCGGGTTCGTCGTGAACATCGTTGCCGGTCGGTGCTGCTTCGGACTCCGCACGCCGGATGAGGGCTGCATCAATGGCGTGCTGCGCGGCGAATGCGGCGACGACGAGCCGGGGCCGTTCATTTTCACGCCGGAAGAACGCTGCCCGCCGCAAGGCCGCGATTGCGCCGGCGTGGGGGCCTGCTGCGACGTCCTGTCCGGGCAATGTGAGGATCAAGTTCTTGAATTCGATTGTCAGGGGACTCACCGGACATGGTCGCGAAATAGTCCTTGCAATGACGTCGAATGCACGACCCAAACGGGTGCTTGCTGCCGCGGCGATCCGTTCGGGCCCTGCGCCGACGACACCGTGTTGTCCGATTGTCGGTGCTCGACATGCACCTGGCATAAGCTCCAGGCGTGCGACGAGATCGATTGCGCGCCAACCCCGATCCCGACGGTCTCCGAGTGGGGTCTGGCGGCGCTGACCCTTCTTCTGATGATCGGAGCGAAAATCGTCTTCGGCGGGCGCGTGGAAGCGTCCTCGTCACCCACGAGGGGTGACGCTACATGATCGAAAATCGCCTCGGACGGCGCGGGCGAGGCGAGGTTCGCAACACCGCACCGCGATCACTTGCAGCCCGTTGAACAACCCGGCGAGTACTTGGCTTGATGTAGCGCCACCCCTCGTGGGTGGCGCGGAATGCCGGTTGCATTCTTGTCGTCCTTTGCTACCGTTGCACGCGGGCCGGCGGAGGGAGGGTCTTGAGAAGGACGCGCACACGATGAAACCGACCATTCAGACTCTCGAACAACACATCCTCGAACAGCAGCGCGCCCATCCCACGGCCAGCGGGGAGTTCAGTTGGCTGCTTTCCGCGATTACCCTGGCCACGCGGATCATTTCCGCTCATGTCCGCCGCGCCGGACTGGTGGACATCCTCGGCGAAACGGGTGCGACCAACGTCCACGGCGACGTGGTGCAGAAGCTGGATGTCATCGCCAACGAAACCATCGCCACCTGTCTGGGTTATCGCGACAACGTGGGCATCATGGTTTCCGAAGAGGATGACGAACCGCGAATCCTCAAGGAACCGGACGAACGTGCGAAGTACATCGTACTTTTCGATCCGCTCGACGGGTCCAGCAACATTGACGTGAACGTTTCCATCGGAACGATCTTCTCGATTCTTCATCGGCGCGACGGCGTGGCCCCCGACCGCGTGCTCGACCATATTCTCCAGCCCGGAAGCTGCCAGATCGCCGCCGGGTACGTGATCTACAGCAGCAGCACGGTCATGGCCTACACTACCGGCAACGGGGTTCACATGTTCACGTTGGACCCCTCGATCGGCGCTTTTCGACTGACTCGCGAGAACATCAGGATGCCCGCGCAGGGGAAGGTCTACAGCGTCAACGAAGCGTACAGCGCGCAGTTCCCGCAGGGGGTTCGAGATTATCTCGATTGGGTCAAGACCGACCAGGCCGGCGGTTACACACTGCGCTACATCGGGTCGCTGGTCGCCGACTTCCATCGAACGCTGCTCCGGGGCGGCGTGTTCATCTATCCTCCGACGACCAAATCCCCCAAGGGGAAACTGCGGCTCCTCTACGAGGCCAACCCCCTCGCCCTGCTCGCCGAGCAGGCAGGCGGAGTCGCGACCGACGGCAAGCAGCGCATCCTCGACAAAGTGCCGACGGCGTTGCACGAACGGACGGCGCTGCTCATCGGAAGCAAATCCGAAGTCGATCGCGTGCGTTCTTTCTGGAATCCTTAGTCGTACTACGATGCGTCGTCGCCCCATTGTGCGCCTTGGTCGATCGGGCTCCCCACCGACAAGTGCCCATGACCTCGATGCCCGAGGGACTTCCGACTCACCTTCGCAGTGGGGGCTCCCCGACGGGGCTCGAGTTTGGATGGGCGGGAAGAACGTCGAAGCCCGGTACAAGTTGGGGCGGATTCTGAGCGCAACCGTTCGCCCGGCTCGCGGCCCGCTCGATGCACTGGTTCTCACTCCCTTGACCCCCGACGAGGCCCATTACTTCGCGGAGAAACATCTCCCTCGATTGGTGGAGGGCGGCCTGATCTGTATTGCCTACCCAACGGACGCCGTAGCGTCGCCCCTGGCCTCCGACGACGGCAGGACGGCAGTGGCGGAGGGATTGAACCGCCTTGGCTTTGTGCCATCGGGCTCGTTCGTCCTTGCCGAAGCGCTTGTTATTGCGCAATTCCGCGCAGTCTCCCGCTCGCACAAACAATCCCGGCCCGGGCTGCGGACGTAGGGCCCGTTCTCCGCCCCGCCGTGGTGGGTGCATCCTACAGCGTAGCGCCTACCTGCAGTGGCACTCCAAAACCCGTTGCGAGGACGGAATCACTCCCGCCGCATCGCTTTGGACATCGGCTGGCACGCCATTTGCGGAATGAGTCCAGCGATGGGGGTGAGCGGTCATGAGGATGGATCGACGCGGCTTTATCAAGGCGCTGGGGCTGGCGGGGCTTGGCGGGCCTCTCACGAATGGGAAACGGACCCTGGTCGGCGCCGCGGAGGAGGGCGCCGCGGACCGGCGCATGGGGGTGCTGGTGGACATCCCCAACTGCATCGGCTGCCGAAAGTGCGAGTTCGCCTGCGGGGAGGCGGCCGGATTCGACGTGCCATCGATTGACACTTTCGACGACAAGTCCGTGTTCAGCCGCCTTCGCCGGCCCGATCCCAGGAGCCTCACCGTCCTGAACCAGTTTCCCAACTCCGGCGACGCCGCCAAGCCGCTTTTTGTCAAGGCAAACTGTCTGCACTGCAACGAACCCGCGTGCGCGTCGGCCTGTCTGGTCGGGGCGCTGCGCAAGGAGGACAACGGGGCCGTGGTCTACGACGCCTGGAAGTGCATGGGCTGTCGCTACTGCATGATCGCTTGCCCCTTCCAGATTCCGGCGTATGAGTACGACAACGCCTTCACCCCGCAGGTCCGCAAGTGCAACTTCTGCTTCGATCGCATCTCGCAAGAAGGCAGCGTGCCCGCGTGCGTGAAAATCTGTCCGCGGGAGTGTCTGACTTTCGGGCCGCGCGAGCGATTGCTCGAACACGCCCGGCAGAAGATCGCCGACCACCCCGACCTCTACGTGAACCACGTGTACGGCGAGCACGAGGCCGGGGGAACGTCGTGGCTGTATCTGTCCAGCGTACCGTTCGAGCCATTGGGATTCGTGACTTTGCCCGATACGGTCCCGGAGCGCCTGACCGAAACGATCCAGCACGCGATTTTCAAAGGCTGGGTCCCGCCCATCGCCTTTTACGTGCTGCTCGGGCTGGCCATGTGGATGAGTCGCGAATCGCAAGATGCGGAGCAAGTTGCCGAGGCGGGCGGCGCGGCATTCGGTCTACCTGCATCTCCGTCGACGGCAGGGGGAGGGGGCCATGGTTGAAGCCCTTTTACCCGCCCCGGTTCGACGAACCCTGCGAACGCCTGGCGTAGCCGTGCTCGTGGCCTTGATGCTGCCGGGGCTCGTTGTGGCGGGATACCGCTTCCTGTTCGGGCTCTCGACCGTGACCCATCTCGACCAGGAGCATCCGTGGGGTTTGTGGATCGCGGTGGACGTCGCCACCGGCGTCGCCTTGGCGGCCGGAGGATTCACGACCGCAGCTCTTGCCCACATTTTCCATCGGAGCAGGTACGAGGTCATCACCCGCCCCGCCTTGTTGACGGCTCTGCTGGGCTACACGTTCGTAGCCCTGGGACTGATGGTCGATCTGGGGCGCTATTACAACATCTGGCACCCCATGCTTCCCTCCATGTGGCAGGGCGACTCCGCGCTCTTCGAGGTGGGCATGTGCGTGATGTGCTATTTGACCGTGCTGTACATCGAGTTCGCCCCGGCGATTTGCGAACGGTTCGCCGATGCGTCGCAGTTTCCCCGCCTGTCGCACGTTTGCCATGTCGTGCTTCGCGGGCTGCAGCCGGTGATGTTTCTTTTCATTCTGGCGGGCGTCGTCCTCTCCTGCCTGCACCAGTCCTCGTTGGGCACGTTGATGGTCATTGCCCCGTCGAAGATGCATCCCTTGTGGTACACGCCGCTGTTGCCGGCGCTCTTTCTGCTTTCCGCGATTGCGGTTGGTTTTCCGATGGTGATCGTGGAGTCGCTGTTCGCTTCGTGGGCCTGTCGCTTGGAGCCTGAAGTCCGCGTTCTCAGCGGGCTGGCCCGAATCACCCCGATCCTGCTCGGTGTGTACTTGGCGGTGAAGCTCGGCGACCTCGTCATCCGGGAAAGCTACATACACCTTGCCGAGGCGACAACCACCACGTTCATGTTCGGAATCGAGATGCTGTTCGGCGTTGTTCTTCCCATGATGTTGTTTCTGTCGCGGCGCGTGCGAAGATCGAAAACGGGGTTGTTGGTCGCGGCTCTACTGGTCGTCCTTGGCGTGGCCCTGAATCGGGTGAACGTCTTCCTCGTGGCCTATCAACCGCCCTACTCGACGCGCGCCTACTTTCCGTCTTTGGGCGAATTCGCCGTGACGCTGGGTCTGATCGCCTTGCTGATCCTCGTGTATCGCGTGCTGGTGACGGTGTTGCCGGTGATCAGGCAGCCCCGCGGGGTGACCTTCCCATGACACCTACACACCCATTTCGGGTTTCGAGTGCGTGGGGGAGGATCGGGCTCGCTGTCGCTTCTCTTTCCGGCATTTTTTCCGGTGTCTTGGGGCAACCTCCGTCCCCGGTGGACGTACGTCCAACGGCCGCGTCCAACTCTGATTGTGCAAAGTGCCACTCGTGCGACCAACCCACTACGACCGATGCATGTTTGCGATCATGCACCCGCGCCCGGGCGGCGGCACAAAAGCCCAAGGGCCTCAAACCGGACCTCGTGCTTCTGGATCAACTCGAGGACCGATACCTGCCCGTTCCTTTCGACCACGAGGGGCACGCGGAAATGGCGGAGATGACCCGCGGATGCGCGACGTGCCACCATTACACACCGGAAGGAACGGAGCATCCCGCGTGCAAGACGTGTCACGAAGTGGCATCCGCGCGAGTGGACATCCGCAAGCCGGGCCTCAAGGGCGCCTACCACCGCCAATGCCTGAACTGTCACCGAGAATGGAGTGACGACGACAAGTGCGACGTCTGCCATCGTCCCAAAACCGGGACCGCCCGCGGCAGCGCGGCCGGCCCCGGGCCCACACCCGACGACATCGTCGGACGCATGCACCCCCCCATCCCCGAGCCCGACACCGATGTTTTCCATCCCCGCGGGGGAACCCAGGCGGGGACGAAAGTCGTTTTCTATCACAAAGAGCACATTCACCGCTTCGGTCTGGCCTGCGTCGAGTGCCATCACGAAGACAACTGCTCGCGGTGCCACAACGCTTCGGCCGCAACCGCGCCGCGAACGCCCGGCCTTGCCGGGCACCATCAGCCTTGCATGAAATGCCACGATACGAGCACGCCCCAAGGCTGCGTCAAGTGCCATTGGGAGGAAGGAAAGCCGCCTCCGCCCCGCTTCGACCATGCCTCCACGGGCTTTCCGCTCAGCCGATATCACAATCAGAAAAGCTGTCGCGCCTGCCACGCGGCCGTTCCTTTCGCGAAGCTCAGTACCCAATGCACCGCCTGCCACGCAGACTGGACCACCGCCGACTTTGACCATGCCGTGACCGGGCAGCGGCTGAGCGACACGCACGCCCGTCTGGACTGCGAAGGCTGTCACCTGGAGCGGGCGTTCGAGCGCTCGCCGACCTGCGGCGAGTGTCATGAGCCGGAGGAGGGGATCACCTTCCCCGCTCGTCGTCCGGGAGAACGGACCTCCGGGGGAGGACCGTGATGGAGGCGAGCGGTCGGTCGAATGACTACGCACCACTCCGCATCTCGGCGCGGCCGAGGGCTGTGATCGGGTTTCGGTCGATGGATCGGATTGTGGGACCGATTTCGATGGTCTTGCTCGCCTTCATCGGCCAGGTCCGCGGACAAGAAGCCGCTCAGCGCACGTGCCAGGAGTGCCACGCCACGGCATCCGCGCCCGGGGCTCGCTCGATACCGACAAGCCTGGAAGGGTCGGTCCATTCGCGGCTGGACTGCACGGATTGTCATGCCGGGATGAGCGTCGAGAGCGTGGACCCCGGCGCCGCGAAGCCGCATGGGAAAAAGGTGACGCCGGTCAACTGCGGCGAATGCCACGCGGACGAAGCCGAAGTCTATCGCACCCACGGCCGGTTGGCGGTGGGGAGCGATCCCGACATCCCGCAGTGCTGGAGCTGTCACGGCACGCACGATATTCTGATCTCGTCGGATCGCCGCTCCCGCGTCCACCCGGTGAACCTCCCCGGCACCTGCGAATCCTGCCACACCAACGTGGACCTGATCAAGAACCACGACATTCTCAAGGAGGAGCCCATCAAGCTCTACGCGGGGAGCGTACACGGGAAAGCCAGCCGGCGCGGGCTGCACATGGCCGCCACGTGCAGCGACTGCCACTCCGCCAGCGACCCCAAAGGAAACCGAACGGCGCATCGCATCCTCAGCGCCGCCGATACCCAATCCACCATCTACCACTTCAGCATCCCCGACACCTGCGGCAAGTGCCATCGGGGGATCGCCGAGGATTACTGGGAAGGCATCCACGGGCAACTGGTGAAGCGCGGCGAGGTGGACGCCCCGGTATGCACGCGCTGCCACGGCGAACACGGCATACTCCCGGCCTCGGACCTTCGATCCCCGGTCAGCGCCGCCCGCCTGGCGGAAGCGACTTGCGCCCCGTGCCATGAATCGGCACTGCTCAACGAACGCTACGGGATCCCCGCGGGCCGCCTGAAATCCTACGTGGATTCATACCACGGCCTGAAGCGAAAGGCGGGCAACGTCCACGTCGCCAACTGCGCCTCGTGCCACGGAGAGCACCGCATCCTCCCCCACACCGACCCTCGTTCCTCGATCCATCCCGACAACCTGCCGCAGACCTGCGGCGACTGTCACCCGGGCATTTCCGTGGTGATGGCCACGGCGCCGATTCACGAAACGGCCACGGGCATCAAGACCGGCTGGCCTCACTTTTTCGCCGTCTTCTACCTGTGGCTCATCGGCATCACCATCGGACTGATGATGCTGCACAACATCGGCCACTGGTGGTCGCGCGTCCGCCCCTTGGGCAAAGCCGCCTACGTCATTCGCCTCACCGCGGGCGAGACGGCACAACATTGGGTGCTGATGATCTCGTTCATCGTGCTGGTGATTTCCGGCTTTTCGTTGAGGTTTTCCGACGCCTGGTGGGTCGAGCTTCTGTTCGGCTGGGGCGGCGGGGAGGGTTTCGTGATTCGCGGCTCGATCCACCGCGCCGCCGCCGTCGTCTTCATCCTCTGGGCCGCGTGGCACTTTTTCTACCTGACCACACCGAGAGGTCGACGATGGATGGGCGATATGATCGCCACCAAAAAGGACCTGCAACACATCAAAGAGAACGCCCTGCTCTTCCTGGGTCGCCGCAGCGAGGAGCCGCGTTTCGGGCGCTTCAGTTACATGGAGAAATGCGAGTACTGGGCGATGTTGTGGGGCGCGGCGATCATGACCGCAACCGGCGTGTTCCTCTGGTTCGACAATTACTTCGTTCAGCGATGGCACCTACCCAAGGGCGTCCTCGATGTCGTCCTGGTCATCCATTACTACGAGGCGTGGCTCGCGTTTCTAGCGATCCTGGTCTGGCACATGTACGGAACGGTCCTCAACCCCGCGGTGTACCCCATGAACCCGGCCTGGTGGTCGGGACGGATGCCCCAGACGCTCTATGCGCACGAACACCCCGAGGGGCCCAAGCTCGTCGTTCGAACGCCCGTCCATGAACCGGCGGAAACATGCGGCGTGGCGGACTCGTCCGCACCGTCGCCCGTGCAGGTCGTTACCGAAGATTCGCCGCCAGCGCTCTCAACGTCGCCCCGATCGACTGACGCAACACCAGGTCAGCATCCTCGTCCAGCGGCGTCGGGTCCCGATTGATGATGACCAAGGCCGCGCCGAATTGCTTAGCCAATCGCGGCAGCGATGCCGCGGGTTCGACGACCAGTGAGGAACCAATCGCTAGGCAGAGGTCGGCCTCGCGGCAAAGTTGCTCTGCCTCGCCCATTGCCTCCGCGGGCATCATCTGACCGAACGAGATGGTCTTGGACTTGAGCGGGTTGCCGCACCCTTCGCAGTCCGGGGCTTCGTCGCCCGCCTCGATCCGCGCATGGACCACCTCCGGCGGCCATTCGCGTCCGCAGCCGATGCAGCTCACCAACCGCGCCGTCCCATGCAGCTCAATCACTCGCCGGCTGCCCGCGATTTGGTGAAGTCCGTCGATGTTCTGGGTGATGACGGCGCGAAGGCGTCCCGATTCCTCGAGGCGGGCCAGGGCGCGGTGACCCTCGTTGGGCTGAGCCTGGGCAAAGTCCCGGTAGGCTTCGATGCGCATTTTCCAATAACGAATCCGCGCCTCGCGTGAGGCCACGAATTCGTCATACATCACCGGTCGATGCCGCGACCAGACCCCGCCCGGGCTGCGAAAGTCGGGAATTCCGCTTTCCGTGCTGATTCCAGCGCCGGTGAAAGCCACCGCGGATTCCGCACGCAGGAGGCAGTCTCGCAAGCTTGGTGTCGGGGCCATCTCTTGGCATCGTACGACAAGTTGCGAGGCCGTGCAGCCGACGTGAATAAGAAACGAGCGGCGTAGGGACGCAGGGACGAAGGGACATAGGGAGCTGCAAGTATTGGCTGGTTCAGTGCAGCATCGCATCGTGACCATCGAAGGGCTCGGCGTCGTCGCCGCCGAAGGTTTGTTTCCAATGGTCGGACTCACCTTCGGCGGAGGCGGTCGGCTTTTCGGCTGGAGGTTGCGGCTTGTCGGGCGTCGAGGACGGGGGTGGGAACAACTCGGCTACAAACGCAGGGGAATCGCACACTCCGCAGCGACGAATGCCCGCTTCGTGGCGAATCGCCTTGTCCGAGGTGACCACCCGAACGCGGCCGGGGTCCTTGGCGGCGCGGATCATCTCCACGAGGAGGTCATCCGCCGTGGCCGGGGCGCTGAAGAAAACCCGGACACGATCCGGGGATAGCGAGCGGAGCATCGCCCCCCCCGGCGATGGGCCGTCGAACACCAAACTTACCCGAACCTCGCGCGTACGGGCCCAGCGCTCGACCATCCGCAGAAGCGTGTCCCGTCCCACGGCCGGGCCCGGTCCCTCCTCGCGCACGGCGTGAAGCAGGTTGTTTCCATCAATGAGCACCTCCGCAGTCATCCCCTCCATTATCCGGCCGCCCGACGCGAAAGCCACGGTTATCGGTAACTCGCCAAGGCGGTCGGCCTAAACGGCGTGGACCGCGACTTTCCACTCCCAACTTTGCCGATAGACCCGGCACGGCGGCCTTAGGAAAAGGGACGGGAGACACTCCCTGCGCCACGGGCATTCACGGACCCAAGCTGCCGAGCCGCCCGGATCACGTGGAAATGGACGCACAGGAACCGAGCCGCCAGTTGGTGAGGACGATCCGCCTTGACGATGAGCGGGTCGCCAAGCTCTTGGACAGCCTGGATGCGGGCTCCCCCCCGTCTGGAACCGAGCGTCGCCAGCCGCGTTTTCGCTACCGGGTGAAGACGCTCGTGGTCCACATGAACCAACCGGGCTTCGCGGCCCCGGTCTCCTATCTCGTCGTGGGGCGAAACATCAGCGACAAGGGCTTGGCCTTCCTCCACGGCGGGTACGTACACGTCAGCACCCGGTGCCTGGTGCAACTGGTCACCAGCTACGGAACGTGG
This sequence comes from uncultured Phycisphaera sp., assembly GCA_964646605.1. GTDB lineage: Bacteria > Planctomycetota > Phycisphaerae > UBA1845 > UBA1845 > SBAX01. Next base: position 51,989 of record CAZYEX010000150.1, read on the forward strand.
AACGAGATGGCCGCCACCGTCGTCCGCTGCCGGTACGTGGAAGGCAAGGTCCACGAGGTCGCGGTGCAATTCGATGAGGAGATCAATCCCGCGGTGTTCTGCTCCGAGGCGGTCGAAAACCGGGTGCTGCTGGTCGATGATGACGTCGCCGTCGCCCGCCTGGGGACGTTGTACCTTCAGCAACTCAACGCCAAGGTGACCGTCGCCGAGAACGGGGAGCAAGCCCTCGAACAGCTCCAGAAAGCGGTCTTTGACCTGATCCTGATGGACATGGAAATGCCGGGGAAGGACGGGTTCGAGACCGTTCGAGAGATGCGAAGCCGCGGGTTCACAGGCATGATCGCCGCGGCCACCGGGCTCACCCAACCCGGCGACCGCGAGAAATGCCTCGCCGCAGGCTGCGATCGCTACGTGCCCAAACCGTACACCCGCGACGACCTTGCTCTGCTCCTGGAGTCCCTTCGCCAGGAACCGCTCTACAGCACCTACCACGACGATCCGGCCATGAAGGAACTCGTCGGGGTCTTCGTGGCGGAGCTGCCCGCGAAATTGCGGGCCATCGAGGAAGCCCTGGTCCGCCGGGATGTCCTTCGCTTGCAGTACCTCTGCCGCGGGGTCAAGAGCGAGGGCGCTGGATACGGTTTCGCGCCCATCACGGAAGCGGCGACGAAGATCGAATCGGAACTCGTCCGCGGGGTGGGGCTCGTCGATCTGCAAAAGGAAATCAACACCTTGGTGCGACTCTGCATGCAGGCCCGGGCCGCAGTCCGAGCACCCCGCGTTCCCCAGCCGCAGAGCCCCCCGCCAGAAACCCCACCGTCCACGCCCCCGTGACCCTCGGTTCCTCGACGGCTACGAATCAAACCCGGCGGGCGCGGCCGAAACCAAGCCGCCCCGCGATCATGGGTCGCCGCCGCCGCCGGGTCCGGAGGGTTGGACTTCGTAGGCGCCGATGTCCACCGTGGGGCCGGACTTGCGCACGAAACGGATCAGGTCCAGCGGGATTGTCTCGTCGGTGTCCATGTCCCAATCGAGGTTGCCCACGTCCGAGGGAAGGGCCGCGTTCTCGCCCGCGTTCTTGCACGGGGAGGTCGATTGCAGTTTGAAGTCGTAGGCCGCGGCGTTTTGGAACAACGGATCACTACTTATGTTCCCCACGCCCGTCCATCCGCCCTGCACCGCACTGTACGTCATCCGCGAGGTTCCGCCCGAGCCGCTGTATCCTTGCTCCGCGTACCCGATCCCGCGCGTGGTGATATTCCCCCATACGATGCAGTTGAGGAACGTCATCCGTCCGTCGGGGTCGAAGAAGGCCCCGCCATATCCAATGGCCGCGTGGTTCCCATGCAACGTGCAGTTGATGAACGTCGGCGTACCGAAGGGCGCCACCACCACTCCGCCTTCGCCCGCGCGGTTGTCATGAAACAGGCAGTTCACGAACTGCGGCGAACCGCGATGCACGAACACGGCCCCGCCGCCGTAGGGGTGAACGTCGTTTCCTTCTCCGATCCCGTTGTTGCGGAAAATGCAGTTGATGAACTGCGGCGATCCCGTGCCGCGCACGCTGACCGCCGCGCCGAAATCCCCGGCCTGATTGTTCTCGAATATGCAATGGACAAACAGCGCTCCGCTGTTTTCCAGACTGAGTCCCCCACCGTCGTCGGCCATTCCATTGCGAATCGTGAACCCGCGCAAGACCGTGGACGGCCCCTCGCCGAAGCCGCTGACGGCCCGCGCCGTCCCGCCGCCGTCGATGATCGTCAGGTGACTCGTGGGAATGCTCTGCGAGGCCGTCGACTCACTGCCCGCGAATCCGCCGATGATCTTCACCCCGTTCTTTAGCCCGATCGGTGCGTAAGCGCCGGTCTGGACCCAGACCTCATCCCCGTTCTGGGCGACACCCGTTTCGGGATGAATGGCCGTGGGCAAGGTACACGCATTGGTCCAACTACTACAGTCGCCCGCCCCCGTCGCCGCCTGCTTCACATACCGCGTCACGGCCAGGGCGTACCCGGGGAAAATGAACAGCACGATCGCAGTCTTGATGATGTCCTTTCGAGTCATACAAACGCCATCCCTTCGTCGCCCCACCAACTCCGCTCCCTCGCCCTACGTTCCGCGTTGCCGCGGAACTCCGGGGACGACGCTCCCTGTTCGGTCGCGCCGTCGGTTGCGGTTCTGGATTCAGCATTCCGCATTCGCAATTCCGCATTCACGGGCTACATCTTCCACAGTTATCCCGGCAGAACCCCACCCTCTCCGAACAAACACCGGGTGATCCGCCCCCTTCACCCGGGCAGTCCGTGTGGCCGATCAAGTCGGTGCAGGGATCACCGTCGTTGGCCCCGCCGACACAGGCCGTCGCCAGCCCGCATTGCCCGCCCGGACAGTGCGGCGCGTAGATGCACGGCGCTCCGGCGTTGTCCCCGCCAACGCAAGTCTTGACGCACGGCAATCCTGCGCAGTGCTGGGTGTAAACCGTACACGCCTTCGCCTGACACGTAACCGTCGAAGGGCACGCGCAGGGGCCGCTGAACGGGTACGCGAACGCCTTGAATGCGTCGACGACCATCACAATGTCGATGGTGTCTACGTCCGCGTTTAGCTCCGGCAGGTTGGGGTTTAGCTTGGTTCCGACCTTCGATATCGCCCCGACTTGGTTCTTGAACTTTGCGATGAGTGCCGCACAATCGAGTCCGTCCGGTTGCGTGGACGTCGACGGCGGATTGAACGGCGCGATCACGTCGCCCCAGCGGGCGGTTCGAAGGACCGCGGTGCAATGCGCCCCTTGCGATCGGACGAACCGCACCTCGTAGCTGGAACTCGGTAGTATCTCTGCACCGACGATGTGAACCGTGCCCTCCGTGCTCCAGTCGTGAGGGTAGGGAGTGCATTGTAACCGGGAGGCTTTGAACGATCCGGTGCCGGGGGTATCCTGCGATTGCAGATAGGTGCGTACCGGCCCGACCCACCGCACGCATCCGGCGGTTTCATCTTGGGCCGTGCAACTTCCCACCTCGAACGCCGAGAAGTCGGGCGGTGAGTGTCCCGGTGCGTTGGGTGGATCAGGGTTCTGCAAGTCCGTCAGCCGCACCTCGATCGCCGCCGGGCCCGCCCAGGCCGTGTTCACCGGAACGGAGAGTGACAACGCACGGTTGCGCGGTTCACCGGGCGATTGATCCTGCAACACCGACGCACACACGGACTGCCCACAAATCGTGGCGTTGGGACCGAAATGCATGATCTCGATATTCAGCGGAAGTGGTCCGCCAGGAGTCAGATTGGGGGCGCAGATGTCGCCGTCGAAAGTCCCAAGGACGGAGACGTTACCGACTACATTGTCCAAGGCAAGGGCCGCTCCCGACGAAACATCGCCGTTGACATGGAAACTCTCGGCGGTCGGAATGGTCACGTTCCCGTTCACGTCGCCGCCGATGGTGAAGGAGGCGACTCCGCCTTGTCCGCCCGACTCCCGGACGATAAGGTCCCCGGTCAGGTCTCCGGCGATGCTGCCGCCGGAGAGATTCGACTGCCCCGTCCAGTTCTCCTTGACGAGCGCGATCGAGGCGACGTTGTCCGCGCCTTGGGATGACCCGTGGGCGATGGTCAGGCTGAAGTTCGCAGTGGACAACAGCGGGTTGACCCCAATGTGCCCCAGATTGGCCGGCGTGGGATCGGTTCGGCTGACCTGCGACCAGACCTTCCAGCCGTCGTTGCCCGTGACGAACGTTACGCCTGGGCTGTTGGCGTCGGTTCCAAAATCGAGGACAAAGGCGCTACCAGGCTCAGGAGGATCAACCGCATCCCATTCCAGGCAAACAAGCGGGCTATTACCGCCGTTATCGTAGCAGCGGCAACCCGGATCGGACGCGCAATTCGCCACGTCATCACAGTCGGCGTAGCCGTCGCAGTCGTTGTCCATCCCGTCCCGGCACGTCACGCCGGGGCGCTCCCTGCTCGACGAAGCGCCACAGTCCACCGAACACGTACACAGGTTTTCGTCCGCACCACATACGCCGTCGCCGCAAAAGCAGTCAGCATCCCCGGCCGGCGTACAACTCGGCCCGCAGCACCCGTCATCAAGCCCGCACGGCGCCCAGGCGCTTTGGCATTCGCCCCCGACGCACGTCTCTTCCGAGCACGGGTTGCGGTCGTCGCACTCTTCGTTGGTCGTGCAGGCGATCCAACCGGTCAACACATCATGCAGCCAACAGTGCATCCGTCCGGTCTGCTGAGACTCAAACATCGTCAAGCAGAAGTCATCCGCGTAACCCATGTAGTTCTCGATCTGCGTCGGGGCCCAGGGCCTGGGGGGCACGCTGCACGGATCGTCTGTGGTTGGGTCGATGCACGTAAAGTTGACAGGAGTAGGAGGAGTTTCCGAGGCGAAGTCGCCCGTGGTATCGCCGTCAACCCCGTCGGCTCGCTCGTAGCAGGCAGAGCACTGGTCGACCTCGTGTTCGCCGTGGTGGGTGTGCCAGAGCCCCAAGCAATGCCCCATCTCGTGGGTGAGGATAGATCTGCCTGCACCAAATGCGCCTTCGTGAATGATGATCCCGCCCAGCTTTCCCAGGGCGTTCGGGTCCCACGGGAAGGTCGCGTCACCCAAGGTCGGAGGGAAATTGGCGACATATACATTGACTTGGCGAGCCGGGTCGTCGGCGTACGGAATCTTCACCGCCTCAAATTCTGAAATTAGGATCTGCCGGTAACGGCTGTCGCTGATGTATTCAGGCCCAGTCGCCTGCGTGAACTGGATGCGGTAGGGGGCGTAGTCGGAGTTCAACTTTATCAATTGAGCGGCTACGGCCGAGCCGTCAGTTGGCGAAGCGCAATTGGAGCCGTCATCTTCGCAGAAAACGTTGAATTTGACGCGAATCGTAACCACGGGCGTGGAGGCCACGGGGATCCACGAGTCGCGCACCGACGGGACGTCGCACGCCCCGTTCGTGGGGCATGCCCCCTGTGCCACCGCCCGCTCGTTGCCGACCTCAGCCACCCATTTCACGTGTGTGTAGCACCAATCGACAGGCGCGTCGGCTCTTGCCTGCGGTCCCTCCCATATTAACGGCTTCGCGGCGATCGCGATGACCCCAACCGCTCCAAGAAGGTAACGGTGCTTCCCGTCTGTTTTCATGACTTCACTCCTTCAAACGAAGGAAAGGCTGATCCTCCGTGCTCGCTCGGTTCCGCGCAACGCCCGGCTCATAATAACGAAGACGACCTTGTCGACAAAAGGGTCTCTCGCAAGGCAAACCAGCCCACCTTCATTGGAGAACTCACTGCCCGTGTGGTATAATCGCCTGCTGGGCTCAGATGCCGAGGCCCGATGGGCGTACGAATGCGACGAAGGCACCCCATAAACCTCGCAACAACCTGCCTGCTGTTGGGTACCGGGCCAGCGTCCGCGTACGCGCAGGTGCCCTCGTGGGAGGGCACCTCCTTTCCTGAAGCGGAAGGGTGGGACAGGAGTTCCTTTTGTACTCCCGATCGGTGGGTAGACGACGGCTGGTTTCGACAGGCACTCTCCTCTGGGGAGTGCTTTCCCCCCCCTGACGGTGACCGAGACTCGTACCGCCGCTCGCTTGAACCCTTCAACGGTGCAGCGCAGTTCTTCCTGGAGTTTCGCCTTCAGACGGACGGAGACAGGTCGGAGATCGCAGGTGGGGCGCCGACTGTAGTCGCAATGGCCAACTTCTTCGGCGTCCTTTATCACATAACGGTCGCACGCGACTTGGTCCAATTCTTTCGGGACGCGCCTCTCCCGATCTGGCTTGTCGAGATCGCGCCCGATGTCGCGCACACGTACCGGATAGAACTCTATCCCGACCGATACGAGTTCTATGTGGATGCCGACCTCATCGACGAAGGCGTCCCCGAGGGCCCGTTTCCGGCTCACGACTCCTTTGTAACGTGGCGCGGGAAATCCTGGTACCTCCCGTGCGAGAACGCCTGGGACTACATCCGCTACGGCGTGATCCCCGCGGACGCCAGCGGGGATTACGACAGCGACGGGATGTTCACCCAGGATGACTTCTACTTCTTTCACGAATGCCTCACCAACGATCGCCCCGGCATCCACGGCGGCCCGGACCAAGGCGCCGGCCCCGGCTGCCGCTTCGCCGACTTCGACTCCGACGCCGACACCGACCTTCTCGACTTCGCCGAGTTCCAAAACGCATTCGAGGCACCGCCGTGATCGACGCCTCGCTGAAATACCGAAGCCCGGTGGAAACGTGAATGAGAAGAGAGCGCGTGCAACCGATCGCAACCTGGCTCCTGCTGGGTGCCACCGCGGCACCCGTGCTTGCCCAGGTATTCTCCTCCGAGTTCTTCTCTGACCCGGTTTCCGAGGGCTGGGACTTGTCCGTTCAGTACTGCTCGCCGGAGACATGGAACGACCAAGGCTGGTACCACCAACAGCTCGACCTGGACGCGTGTCCGCCGGGACCAGGGGGGGGGGCCGACGTGTACCGCCGTTCCCTTGAACCGCTTAACGGTACGACGCAGTTCTTCGCGGAGTTCCGCCTCCAGACGGACGGGCAGAGATCGGAGATACCCGGCGGTGCGCCTGCACTCCTTGCGATGGGCAACAATGGGGGCGTCCTTTATCACATCACAGTCGCTCGCGACCTGGTCAAATTCCTTCGGGACGTTGACCTTCCGATCTGGATTATCGAGATCGAAGCGGGCGTCCCGCACACCTACCGCATCGAGCTGTATCCAAACCGGTTTGCCTTCTACATAGACGCTTACCTCATCGACGAAGGTGTTCCGGAGGGCCCATTTCCAGCCCACGAGTCGAGCATTTCGTGGCGCGGGAGATCCTGGTACCTCCCCTGCGAAAACGCCTGGGATTACATCCGGTACGGCGTGATCCCGGCCGACGCCAGCGGGGACTACGACAGCGACGGCGCGGTCACCCAGGATGACTTCTATTTCTTCCACGAGTGCCTCACCAACGATCGCCCCGGTATCCACGGCGGCGCGGACAACGACGCCGGGCCCGGCTGCCGCTTCGCCGATTTCGACTCCGACGCCGACACCGACCTTCTCGACTTCGCCGAGTTCCAGAACGCGTTCAACGAAGCCCCGTGAATGGAAGGGTGGGAGCCGCAAGAATGCGAAGCGAGCGCGTACAACTCATCGCCGCCTGCTTGCTGGCCGGCGCGGGCGTGACGCCGGGGAACGCACAGGTCGTCACCTGGGAGGGTGCGTCCTTTCCCGAGGCAGACGGATGGAACCAAAACACGTTCTGTACGCCTGACCGCTCGATCCAAGGCTCCTGGTTTCGGCAGACGCTCGCCGTTGGCGAGTGCGCTCCGCCGCCTAGCGGAGACCGTGACTCGTACACTCGCTCGCTTGAATCTCTTGATGGCGCGACGGCGTTTTTCCTCGAATTTCGGCTTCAGACGGACGGGGACCGGTCGGAGATTCCATACGGGGCGCCGTGCCTCATGGTTCTGGCCAGTGACGGGCCCGCGTTCTACCACATCACTATCGCGCGGGATTTGGTCAAGTTCGCTCGCGACGTGGACCTTCCGATGTTGTTCATCGAGATCGAGCCGGGCGTGCCGCACACCTATCGGATCGAGCTGTATCCCGACCGGTACGCTTTTTACATCGACACCTACAGCATAGATGAAGGGGTTCCCGCCGGTCCCTTTCCCGCCTACGACCCGCGGATAGCGTGGCGTGGTAAATCCGCGTATTTGCCGTGCCACAATGCCTGGGACTACATCCGCTACGGCGTGGTCCCGGCCGACGGCAGCGGAGACTACGACAGCGACGGGGCGGCGACGCTGGATGACTTTTACTTCTTTCACGAGTGCCTCATCAACGACCGCCCGGGTATCCACGGCGGCCCGGAAAACGACGCCGGCCCCGGCTGCCGCTTCGCCGACTTCGACTCCGACGCCGACACCGACCTTCTCGACTTCGCCGACTTCCAGAATGCCTTCGGCCAGGAGCAGTGAACCCGTCTCGCTAATTTGGAAGCCACTTTCATCTCTTCTCCGCGCGGACTAAAGCCACGCGGCTCGCCTGGTTTCCGCAACGGCTCCTATATCCTTAACGGCGCGAGAGCGGCGTTATGTACGCGCAACCCGAGAGTTTTTCCGCCGCCCCGGCAAGCGGGGACTCCGGCTGCCGGCCCCGTGGATTTGCGCGACTTCGCTCCAGTTCAACGCCTGCGCGGGTGAGGACTCGGGGTTGGCGGATGGGGTCGGTCAGCGCAGGACGACAAGGAGTACGTTGCCCAGGATCGACAACGCCAGAAGGATGCCCAGCGCCAGGGCCCACTGAACCGAGATCCGCGGACCGCCCGGCGGCGGCGCGGCCACCTCCGTGGGCGTGTCGGAAAGCGTGCGCCCTTTGGCCAGGGACTCCAGCAGCTCGTGGTCGTACTTCTTGCGGGCCATGTAGGGCGGTTCGCCGCGGGAGACCGATTCCAAGTCGGCGATGACTTCCGTCATGGAGGGGTAGCGGTCGTCGGCGCTCTTGGCCATCATCACCTCGATGATCTCGCCTACTCCCGCGGAGAGCGAAGGGTTGAGGTGGTCGGGGGGGATGAGCGGCTCCTTGAGGTGCTTGTGCATCACGGCCGAGGGCGTGGTGCCATCGAATGGCACTTTTCCGGTAACCATGTGGTAGAACGTGGCCCCCAATCCGTAGATGTCCGCCCGGGCGTCGATGCTGATCTCGCCGCGAATCTGCTCGGGACTGATGTAATAAGGCGTACCGTAGGCCCGTCCGGCCTCCGCCGTGGCCGTCGCAAAGTCGCCCATCTCCCGCGCCAGACCCATGTCCGCGAGTTTGACATCCATGCTCTTGGTGAGCATGAGGTTCTTGGGTTTCACGTCGCGGTGGATCAGACCCTGTTCGTGGGCATGGTGCAACGACTTGGCGCATTGGATGACCATGCGGACGGCGTCGGCTTCGGGCACGGGTCGACCGTCGGTCAGGAGATCATAGACGGTCTTGCCGTCGATGAACTCCATGACGAAGTAGTGGTATCCGCCGGACTCACCGACGTCGAACGCCTGCACGATGTTGGCGTGGTTCAGCCTGGCCGCCGCTTTTCCCTCGCGGTAGAAGCGATCCACGAACTCGCGGTTTTCGCTGAGGCGCTTGGGAAGGACCTTGATGGCCACGATGCGATCGAGACTGAGCTGTTTGGCCTTGAAGACCACGGCCATCGCCCCCTGCCCGATCTTGCTGAGCACCTGAAAGCCCGGGATCTGCTGCGCCGGGCGGTACATCGAATCCTCTTCCATGGCCAAGTGCAAGCGCTTGACCTGCGAATGGGTCACGAACCCGTGTTGCACCAGCAGATCGACGAGGGTGATGGGGCGCCCTTTTTCGCCCAAACCCTTTTGTTCCGCACGGACCAAGCCGAGTTCGTTGGCTGTGCAGAGCTTCCGCTCCACCACCAAGCGCGCCACCTGCGAGTCTTCTATGGACATGCCTAGCCCTGTGAACCACTGACTCCGGGGTCGCGACGAGCGCGACGACGCGAACTCTCCACGCCGTACTCTAGGGCCGAAAAGCGTCCGCATCAACTTCGACGTCGGGTTTGTCGCCGATCAGACGCCGGAAAAGATCGTTAGCGGCCCCGGCGGAGTCGGTCAGAATCGCTTCCTGCATGCGGCGAGCCTCCGCAACTTGCCGGGCTGTGAAAAACGCGGCCGAGACATCCATCCAGTCCGCAAAACCCAACACGCCTAGCAGCCGCGCGGTTAAGTCCGGTAAACCGGACCCCACTTTGGCGGAGATCGGGACGGACTCCGCCGGACGCCCTTCCCACGCCGAAACCGCGGGTGAACCGAGATCCATCTTGGTTAGCGCCGTGACGACCGCGCCGTGTCCGAGTTGCGAATCCAGAAACTTCCGTTCCTCGAGCGTCGGCGGTCGAGAACCGTCCAACAGGACAAGCCGAATATCGGCGCGTTGCGCATGGCGTCGGCCGGCCTCGACCGCCAATCGTTCCAACGGCGAGGCGGCGTCATGTTCGCCCGCGGTGTCCATGAGGGTGACCGGGACGCCGGCCATCTCGATCGGTTCGGCGATCCAATCGCGAGTCGTCCCCGCCACGGGAGAGACGACGGCTGCCGGGCGACCAAGCATCCGATTGAACAGCGTGGACTTGCCGCTGTTGGGCCGACCGACGATGGCCACGGTCACGCCGTCCAGCAACTTCTTCGCCGTGGGGTAGGCGTCGATCATCCGCGTGAGGGCAAGCTGAGCGACCTGCGGATCGGTCCGCGCCTTCGCAGCGACCGTCTCCAATTCCGAAGACAAGTGCGTGCGTTGCCAGGACAGGAACGAGAGAGCGCGCTGTGTCTTGGCCAAGCACATGGCCCGGTTCGCCTCATGCTCAATCAGGTTCTGCGACGGCCAAACGGGCGGAGTTGGATCTTCCCCTGCGCCAACCTCCGCCCCGCTTCGTTCCAGTACCTGCAAAATGCGTTCCACGATCCGCACCCCGCCGTGAGCACAAATCTCAACGACGGGTTGGTCGTGGACGGTCGTGGCGATGACCAGGACGTCGTCGATCGTTTCGTCGCCGTCGATGAGCAAGCCGTAGCGCGCTCGATCCGTCCGGGTTTCCACAAAAGACGGCCCGGTCATTGGGCGAAACAACGGGCTGAGCAACCGGATGGGATTCGGCCCGAGAATGCGAATGACCGCGATGGCCCCTGCGCCGGGCGGAGTTAAGAGGACGGCCCGATGCCCGCGAGCGTCGTTCATGCTCCCATTTCGGAGAGGTGCTTGTCGTAGGCCAACCCCACCCCTCGCAAGCTCAGGTCCACGGCGAGGGTATCCACGAAGTCGCAATGGGGGGCGAGGAACGCGGCGTCGCCGCCCGTGGCGACGACCTGAGGCCAACGATTCAAATGCGTGGCGTAGGCCTCGACCAGGGCACGCACCGCGCCGGTGATCCCCCGGCAGACGCCGGCCTGAATCGCCTCCGTTGTGTCACGCCCAAAGGGAGACTCCGGAAACGAGGCCTCGACCTGCGGCAACTGCGCAGTGTGGTCGTGAAGGGCGCACAGTTGCATCCGCAATCCGGGCAAGATCGCCCCGCCGACGAAAGCGCCGTCGTCATCCACCAAATCGACGGTGATCGCCGTCCCGAACGAGACCACCGTACACCCCCGTCGGATGCGATCGTAGGCCGCCGCCGCCTGACACACCCGGTCCACCCCTACGGCGCGCTTGTCCTTCACAGCCACGTCCATGGGAAGGGGAATCGTTTCGCCAACCACCAGTGCTTCTTGATCCGACTTGCCCGCCACCCACGTCCGTATGCGTTCCAGGGCCTCGGGAACCACCGAGCTGATCACCGTCGCGGCAGGTTTTCGTTCGCCCGACGCCTCCAGATGCGCGGCGTACGATTCCTCGAACGCCGCCTGATCCGGCGTGGCGCCCACCAACGGCGTCCTAAGCTCCCCCTCGTGCCACGTAGCGACACTCGTGGTCGTATTTCCGATGTCGATGACGACAATCGGCGCGGTCGGGTCGTAGGGCGGCGGGCGAATCATGACGCCTCCGAACTCACCGATGCCGGATCCGCACCCCGCGCCTGGGCGATCATCTTCCAAAGCTTCTCGACCATCCCGGGAAGCCCGATACCGGCCACGGCGCTGATGGGCAGGACCTCCTTGCCGATGGCGTCGGCCAGAGCTTTCGCAGCTTCTCGGCCTCCGGTCAGGTCGATCTTGTTGGCCACGATTAGCTCCTCCTTGTCGCAAAGGGCCGCCGAGTATTTGGTCAACTCGTTGCGGATGGTTCGATAGGCCTGCTCGGGCGAAAGCGGGTTCAGGTCGCTGGCCACGTCGATCACGTGCAAAATAACCCGCGTGCGCTCGATGTGCCGCAAGAAAGCGTCGCCCAGCCCGGCCCCTTCGTGAGCGCCCTCGATCAAACCCGGAATATCCGCCATCACAAATCGCCGATGGTCCGACAACTGCACGATGCCCAGTTGCGGTCGCAGTGTGGTAAACGGATAGTCCGCGATCTTGGGTCTCGCCGCCGACAGACGCGAGAGCAGCGTGCTCTTCCCCGCATTGGGTAATCCGACGATGCCCACGTCGGCGAAGAGCTTGAGTTCCAGCCGCAGCCCACGCTGCTGACCGGGCGTTCCCTCGTCGTATTCCCGCGGAGACTGATGATCGGGCCGGGCGAAGCGGGCGTTGCCGCGACCGCCCTTCCCACCCTGCGCAATGCATGCCCGCTCGCCGTCCGTGTCCAAGTCTTTGAGCAGAATGCCCGTGTCGCGGTCATAAATGAGCGTGCCCACGGGGAGGGGCAGGGTAAGGTCTTCGCCCTTCTTTCCGAACATCTTCTTGCCCATCCCCGCTTGACCGTCCTGAGCGATCCAGTGATGGCGGCCTGAGAAATCGAGCAACGTCTCCACGTTGTGACAGGCCAGGGCGAACACGCTCCCCCCGTCGCCCCCGTCCCCGCCATCGGGGCCGCCCTTGGGCATGAACTTCTCCCGCAGGAAGCTCACGCATCCGTCGCCGCCCTTGCCGGCGCGAACATGGATTTCGGCGCGATCAACAAGCATGAAAATTCCAAAGGTCGAAGTTCAAAGTTCGAAAACGACGGCGCTGTCGCCTAGGTCAACATTTCCTCGCAAAGTCCTGGTTCCAGCCCTGGTCACGAATCTGGGTCGTGATTCGCTCGGCCAGTGCCACAGCGGCGAGACCCTCTTCCGCACTGACGCCAGCGGACTCCCCTGTTCGGACCGCCTGGAGAAACGAGGTCAGCTCGGCGCGAAGCGGCTCGACGTCATCCACCACGAGCGGTTCGATCTTCACCATCGAGCCGAAGTCCAGCGACGCCATCTGCGAAAGATCGTCGAAGTTCCGCTCCTTGGCCATGCGGATCAGATCGAGGTTGTCGGACAGCTTGATGGCGATGCCCGATTTCTTGTGATAGTCCATCGAAAGATACGCCGTCGGACAGAACACGCGGACGCGACGCTCCGTCTTCAGCGCCAGCCGCGAGGCCGTCAGGTTCGCCACCGCATGATCGCCGAAGCGCAATCGAGCACTGGCCACGTCCTCGTGCGCTCCCAAAACCCCGACGCCCACCGCGTCGATCGTACACTCTCGATGTCCCACGAGGTGCAGCACGATGTCCAGGTCGTGGATCATCATGTCGAACACCACGCCGATGTCCGCGCTCCGGAACGTAAACGGGCTGACCCGCTGCGTCTCGACAAAACGCGGAGCGACCTCCATGCGCAGCATGGCCTGCACCACGGGGTTGAAGCGCTCGGAGTGGCCGACTTGCAAAACCGCACCCGTCCGTCGAGCGGCGTCGACCAGTTGTCGCGCGGTCGCCGAGTCCGGCGCAAGGGGTTTTTCGACCAGAACCGCGATGCCTCGCTCCAGCAAGGGTATGGCAACCTCCGCGTGATAGACCGTGGGTACGGCTACGGAAACGGCGTCGATCCGTTCCGTCACGTCGCTAAAGGCTTGCGCCGCGACCCCGCCGAACTCCACGACCGTCTTCCGCGCCCGTTCGATGTCCTTGTCGATCACGGCCGCCAATCGGCAATCGGGAAGCGAGGCGTAAATCCGCGCATGGTGCCGCCCCATGTGTCCGACCCCGATCACGGCGACATTCAACGGCTTGCTCATGCCGCGTTGACCGAATGCGTGATGACCGATGGCAAGGGAACCGGTTCACCATGTTGGCGCAGGGAGTCGATGTGCAACCGGACGGCCTCGTCAATCAACTGACGCGCCTCGTCGACCGTTTCGCCGCAGCTAACACAGCCTGGAAGATCCGGGACGTATGCCGAAAAGCTCCCGTCATCGGCTTTTTCGATAATGACCAGGTATCGCATGCCGTGGCCTAAGATTGCCTCACGAACATGGCGTCCACCGACTTGTTCCCGTCGAGCACCACGCGCTCGGGGTTGTTCCGCCCCGACAGGCCGCCATTCCAGCCGTGGAACGACCAGCCTGGCTCCGCGAGCGCCGTGAGCTGCAAGACCTCGTGCTTGTTCGCCTCGACGACGCCCGTCTCTCGGCGGACCGTTCCCCCGCCCACCACGTTGACGGACAGCTTGTAACCGTTCTCGATTTTCCACGAGTTGCGATGCACGGGATCGGCGCGGAGGGATTCGAGGTACCGCCCGTTGCGTCCGTGGGCGAACGAGCGAATCAAGCTCTCGCAGAGGTACTCCACGTGGGGGTTGAGCGGCCGGGCGTCGAGAACCGCCTGCACGCGATCGCTCATCGCCGTTCCGCTCATCCGTGCCCGACGCGAAAAAATCGCCATGAAGGCGTCCTTCAACGCGGAAATATCCTCGTGGCTGTATCCGCTGCGCTGCAAACCCACGCCGTTGATCATGCGCACTTCCGAACGCGTCCCTCGGGTGGCCACGACGATGACATAGGGCGGCACATCCGCGGCCACGCGGGTCATCCCTCCGATGAAGGCATGCTTCCCGATGGTGACGAAGTGGTGTACGGCGCTGTGCCCGCCCATGTTCACGTGATCCTCGACGTGGATATGCCCGGCCAGTTGCACGTAGTTGGCGAAAACGCACCGACTTCCCACGAGGCAATCATGGGCGATGTGAACGCCGATCAGAAACAGGTTGTGGTCGCCGATCCTCGTCACCCCTCCGCCGTTGCCCGTGCCCGGATGGGCGGAGGTCATCTCCCGAAAAATGTTGGATTTGCCGATTTCCAGGGTGGTCGGCTCCCCGCGGTACTTCACATCTTGCGGAGCAGTTCCCAGAACGGCCTGGGGAAAGACCTCGCATCCCTCGCCCAGAGTCGTATATCCCTCGACAATCGCATGATGATGCAGGCGGCAGCGGTCCCCGAGCACCACATGCGCTCCGACCACGCAAAAGGCCCCGATCTCGACCTCCCGGCCGAGTTCCGCGCCCCGCTCGACAATGGCCGTCGAATGGATTGTCACGCCGGGGAAGATACTCCCAAACAAGCAGCATGTCCAGCCCGCCAAGCCCGCAGCCACAGGAACGGAAAGTGCCAAGTCGAGTTCGCCGACCGCCCCTCGTTAGAATCACGGAAATGGAATGGGGCTCTGCGAGAAACGCGTCGTTCCGGATCCTGATGCGGTGACACGGGCCGGGTTGGGTCGAGGGGATTCTCGCGCCGACCGGTCAATCCACGCGCTGCCGCCATTCGCCAAGCACGTTGCCGTCGAGCAGAACCAGCTCCACCTTCCGCGCAGCGCCCCCCGAAACCCCGGTCCCGAGAAACACCCAGTCGTCGTTCATGGGATCGGCGTCGCCGTCGACCAGGACGCTGACCGTCAACGAACACACGCCTTGCCCGATCGGGAGCTCCGTAAACCAAGGTCCGGGGCCCAATTTCGTGCGCCAGTCGGGGTTGTCGCGAATCCGTTGGAGCCCCAGTTCGACGGCGGACCGGGCGTGGGCGAGCGCTTCCATCACGCACCGCGCCCCTTGGACCTCGCGTAAGCGCATCCGGCCGACCCACACCGCCGTGAACCCGATCACCATCACGGCCATCGCGGCGCCCAAGGTCAACACAAGGATCGAACCCCGACGCCGCCCGCCTGCAGTGTTCGTTGCATGGATGGGGCTGATCCTCATGGCGCCATTCACTCCTCTGTGGGCCCGCGCGGCGCCGGGTCGCCGCCGTCCCGAACCGTGATGATCTCGGTGGGCGTGAGAACGAAGTCATAGATACGGACGTCGTCGATCGCGCCGTCAAAGTATTCGCCCAGGTAGCTCTTACCGATGGTTAGGTTCGCGGTGTCGACGGGGAGTGGGACGACCACTTCGGGCCCCAGCGTCGATGTGCCCGCAGACGCCCCGTCGACGTACATCGACACAGTTCGACCGACCGCGTTGTACGTCACAGCCACGTGGTACCACCGATTCCGAAGCAGGGACGGGGTGGGCGACAGGAACTCGCGCCAACCCCCGAGGTAAAAACCAAACAGCAACCTGTTGGCATACGTGTCTAGATAGTAGTTGATGGAACCGCTCCGGCCCTTGAAGATAATGGTATCGTAACCCATGACCGAGGTTTTCCAAATCCACGCCGTGAGGGTTAGCTCGTTGGAAAGGGCGAGGGCATCGCGATGAAGAACGTTCGCGTAGTCGCCGGTAAACGAAAGCGCCTGCCCGAGTCTTCCGACCACCCAAGCGGGTCCAAAAAGCGTGGCGTCGTGCGGCCCGGCCGAGTCGTCGGCGAGCGTGCCCGCCCCTTCATCCAGCCTCCAGTGTGCGACCGCCCCGCTGCAGTCGATCGTCGCACACTGGGTGTCGATCCCCGCCACCCGGCCGTTCTGGGCCGTGCAATCGCCGGTCGGTAGGTTCCGGCAAGTGCGGTCGGGCATGCAACAGGCCTCCAACACCGGCAGGCCGCGGGTCCGAAACGCCGTCAGGGTCACGACCGGATCAACATCGAGCAGCAGACTCACGGTCACACGCATGAGCCCCAGATCGGGTCCGCCCGTGGGCAGAAGCGTCGCGGGATCCAGGAGCACAAGCTCCACTCGTTCGCGATAGCGGGCAGCGCCGGCGATCGGCAGACCGTTTTTCTGTTGCGGCGGCGAGGCCTTCCAACCATCGTAGTCGTTCACGTCGTTGAAGAGACTTCGGTTGCCTGTCGCCAGCTCGGCGGCGGACGGACCAGGAGACCCGCTCTTGTCGGCGTCGTCCTCATAAAGAAGGGCGACGATTTCGTTTAGCAGCGATTCGGCGAAGCGGCTTGCATCGCGGTGCTGCGCGAGACTCTGCGCCGCGATTCGCGATGTTCCCACGCTGTTTATCGCCGCAACCAAAACCAATCCCACGATGGGGATGGCCGCCAGGGCTTCGACCAGGCTCACCGCCCGACGAAGGCGGCGGCGCATCCATGTCGAGCGACAGAGCGTCATGGCCGCAGGTCTCGAGGTTGATTGAGAATCAAAATGTCCGTCTCCACGGCGGCGGCGCCGGGGTCGTCCGGCAGCACGCTGACTTTCACACCGGCGAGCACGGGCGTGGCCGACACCCACGCGAGGCTCCGTCGGAGGATCGTCTGTCCCTCGGCAGTCAGTTGGCTGAAGGGAAACGGCGCGGCGTACGAGGTCCCCCACGGAAGTCGTACGCGCCGGGCCTTGGCGAAGCTTCCGGTGACAAGCTCCCCTCCCAGGTCGAGAGCGAACAAGCTGTCCCCCCCTGTCTTGCTTTGCCCCAACCGCTGGATCCCTGGCGCCAGCCCCGTAGCCTCCGCCAGAGTGTCGGAACTACCGGTCAGCGAAACCTCGGCGCCAAGCGTGTACGGCGTCAGAATCTCGTGCTGGTTGTCCAGGACGATCAGATCCTTGTCCGACTTGGACACACAATCGGACGACAGGGCGAATACCGCGTTCCCGCTGCAGGATTCGATGAGCACGCCCACGCGCACGTCGGGAAGGGTGAAGCCGGCGACGTTGCCGATGTCCCCGGATAGATAGACGACATCGATGTTCGGGACGACCGCACCGATATCCGCTGCCGCCCGGTCATCGGACATCAACTGCACCGAGAAGCCCCAGGACTCGAGGAGGCTTTGGCGTCCCTGGTCGTTCGGCGTTTTGGACACCTCATCCGCTACCACCATGAGCACGCGCGGAGCGGTCGTGAGTTCCTTCAGCGCCGGTCGCGGGGTGAGAACAAGGTTGCCTACGCGATCGACGACGGCCTCCGCAGGCCCGCCGTTGTATTGGCGGTGGAGGGGAGCGCCGACCGCACCGGACCAAACGTACCGAATCGTCTCCGCCCCCGGAGGTGCGTGGCCCCGATCAGCCACGGTGAACACGATGTCGCGATCGGTGAGGGTGGTGATCGCCGTGGCAAAGGTCAGTTCGCTCGCCAGAAGCTCCAAGGCGTCGGCTGCGGCCAACGCCCGCTCCTCGGCGGGCTTCGACTCGGGAAGAGCATGGCCCGCGATGACCATCGCCGACATCATCGCCGCGGCCAATACACCGGTGATGACCGGGCTCGCGATCAACTCGACGAGGGTCATGGCGCGGCGCGCTGCCGTGTGGACCCCGACGGCATGCGCGCTGCTCGTTTCTCGACGGGCGTTCATGGAGGCAACACAAGAAGCGTAACCCGCCAACTCGCGGGTTCGATACCGGAGCGTTCATGCGCGTGGGCGGGCTCGACTCCGCTTCGGCTCGCCCAAATCAATTCGAAACGCTCGCTGAAATATCGGAAATTCAGCGTCGCTTCTATGGCACTCGTGGTTTCGCTTAGTCCGGAAAGTACGGCGTGCGGGTTGGCTATCGAGGACCGGTAACCGCGGCCTCGGTGCTCAATGGAACGGACGGCCCCTTGGAGGCGACCGCGGACTGCCGCTCCAAGTCCAACAGGTGTTGCTTTCGCCACACGCCGCCGCCGTATCCACAAAGGGTGCCGTCCTCGCGCACCACGCGATGGCAAGGAATCAGGATGGCGATGCGGTTGTCGCCGTTCGCTCGTCCCACAGCCCGCGCCGAACCCGGCTTCCCCATCCGTCGGGCCAGTTCTGCGTAGGAAACCGATTGCCCGTAGGGTATACGGCGAAGCTCCTCCCAAACGCGCTGCTGGAACTCGGAGCCCGGCGCGACCAATGGCACGTCAAAGGCACGGCGGCGTCCGGCAAAATACTCGGAGAGTTGCCGCGACAGTTGATCGAGGTGTCGATTTCGCCCGGGCACCACGGCCACCCCCAACCGTTGCCGGAGAGTGCGGAGTTGTCGTTCGAAGGCCCGACGATCGGCAAACTCCAAGAGACACAGTCCCTCGCCGGTCGCACCCGCGACCATCGGTCCCAAGGGAGTGTCGAGGCGCGTCACCCGCACGCATTCGAGATCGCGGCTTTGGCCGGGCGTGGCGCCGAACACACGTTGGAAGGCGTCGCGAAACCCGCTCAACGACTCATAGCTCGAATCCCACGCCACCGCCGCCTGATCCCTTCCGGTGCGAAGTTGCTCCAACGCCAGCCCCATCCGCCGCGCCCGATGAAACGCCTGAAAGGTCATCCCGAAGTTTCGCACGAAGTACCTCCTGGCTCGATGGGGACTGATGCCCCCTTGGGCGAGATCCGAATCCCTGAGTTTTTCCAGCGGCGAGGACTCGATCCTGGCCAGCAAGCGATCCACCCACTCGCCCCCGTCACCCGTGTCCGAAAGCGGACGACAGCGCTTGCAGGCCCGAAATCCGTCCAGCAGACAATCGCGGACCGTCGAACGGTAGACGATGTTGCTCTTCCGCGGTTTCTTCGCCGCGCACGAGGGGCGACAGAAGATGCCCGTCGTCCGCACGCACACGTAAAACAAACCGTCGTACGAAGCGTCCTTGCCGAACGTCGCCTGCTCCATCTCAGCCTCGCCGATTCGCTGGGTTTTCATGTCGAAAGCGTACCGCGCGGAGCGAAGGCGGTTCCACCGTTTTTTGAGCGCCGAATTCGGATTTCGGATCGGGTCGGCGACGGCGGGGAGGTTACCACCACCACAGCAGGCCGGGGACCGGGCGAAGCGGCGACAGCATGCTCCCGTTGAAGCGCTTCACGAGCTGGTCCATGTTCCGGGCGAACTCCACGCGATCCAGGTCCGGGGGCAGCATGACGATGTATTTTTGACCCGCTTGCACCTGCCTACGCGGGCCGGGCAAAACACGCCGTTCGCCGGTGTGGCCCACGATCAACATGCCGAAGTCGGCGAGGACTCGCGTGACTTCGGCGATGAGACCCGGGGCGTCGTCCGTCACGATATCGAAGCCGAAAAGATCCGGCAGGAAACCAGGAGGGACCGTCGGATCTTTCATGGGCTGAAAGACGACCCCACAACCACTGGCCGTTTTGAGCTGGTCCTTGTCAGCCTCCATCCGCTTGATGTCCGCCGGCTTGGCCGTGATGCTCATGAAGACCACGGATTTTTCGCCGAATTTGTCGGCGATGTCCTTGTCGATGTTGCCCCCGCGGTCGGCGACGTACTTCGCCCCCATGCGCAGCAGACCGGGCACGTCCGGGCCGATCAGCCACAACGCCGCGTGTTGAGCTTCGCCTGTCCCTAGGGGCATGACCTTCGACTCTCCTGCCTTACCGTGCGTCAACCCCGAATTGTACCCCGTTGGGGCCGATTGTCGAACACCGGCGTTTCAGGCGTCAAAACGGGTCGCCGGGAAAAGCGCCGGCGAAGGCCGTTGGTTTGCGATCGAACCAGCAGTGAAACAGCAAGATACCCACACCACAGACCAGGGCGGCGTCGGCGAGGTTGAAAACCCAGGGCCAAACGTCGTAACCGCCGAACACCGGCCAGGAACGCGGAAACTTCGGGCTGAACTTGATGAAGTCCCGGACCACGCCCTGGCGGTGGAGGATGACCTCCGACGCCGAGAAGCTCCGCGGGTTGCCCCCGTCCGGCCAATCGCCCAGGCGTATGCGAACCGCATCCGGGTTCCCGACGAGCAAACCGATGACCGAGCCGCGGGGTTTCTGCTCACCTCGAAAGCGAACCACGTCGGCTTGGATGAAGGCGCGATCGTAGAGGTTCCCGATCGCCCCCGCCAGAATCATCGCCAACGCGACGTGCAATCCCCACTGCCGCCGCGTGCTCTTGATGAACAGATAAAAAACGAAGGCCAACGCAACCAGCGACGCGGCGATGAACACCCCCACGTATCCGGTGAACGAGCCGAACACGGCCCCGTCATTGAGCGATCGACGGAACTCCAGCCATCCGGGAATAACCAACCAGCCGTGCTCCGCATCGAGCTGTCGAAACGCCCAGTCCTTGGAGGCAAGGTCGAGAAGCAGAAGCGCGATCGCGGGCAACCAAAACCGCAGGTGCGAGGCGAGGTGGTTCAGCACCGGTTCGGGAACGTCCGGCGGGGGCGGAATGAGGATCGGCGGCGACGGCTCCATGTTCGAGCACTCGCCTACGGCGCTCGCCCTTCCTCGCGCCTGCGTTCATACTCAATGCAGTACCTGGCCCAGGGCTTGGCCCGCAAACGGGCGACGCCGATTCTGGCGCTCGTGGCCAGACAAACCCCGTAGGTGCCGTCTTCAATCCGTTGCAACGCTCCGTCGATCTCTCGAACCACGTTCTGCTCGTTGACGATCAATCCGAGCGTGAAATCCTGCTCCCAATTGTCGCTGCCCAGGTCGGCCATGTGGATGGGCATCGTCGATTGCTCGTTGAAACCTTGCCCGGTCCGATTGAGGGCCTCATCCGTCAGGTGCTGAACGTCGCCCGCCAGCTCCGCGCGCTTCTCCAGCAACAGCTCCTTGAACTCCTGCAACTGCTTGTCGTTCAGGAAGGACTTTACGGGCGGAGGCAATTCTTCCGCAAACTGGATCGGATCCTGTGTCGTAGCGCTGGGCGCCGGAGGCGTCTTGGTTGAGCGTTGCGCTTTCCGCTCAGGCCCGCTCACCACTGGGATCTCGCCGCCGCGCGCCAAGGACGGCGACGCGCCCCCCGCCGCGCGACCATCGGCACTCGTACGCCCGGTGGTTGTCTTCGGCTTGGCAGGTGACGTGGCGCCGGAACCGCCCTTGGGCGGCGTCGCCCCAGCCTTGGGTGAGGAGCCGGCGTGTCCCGCCTTGCGCCCCTCAACACCCGCCTTGGACTGCCCGCTGCTTTTCAATCGTCTGTTCAACGTCGGCCCGATCTCGGTGCTCCACGCCATAACCTCTTATCCCATAAGGAGTAACGGTCAACGGAGCGCCGCAGTGTAAGGCCCCCGACGGGAAATGTCAAGGGAGCACGAAGTCGCGGTGGTGGTTCACTTAGGTCTTATGTCCGGTCAGCCCGGTTGATCCGCCCGCCGCTAGTCAGCTTGCTGAGCGCGACGTAGTCCTCGTTGGTGAGCTCCAAGGTGCGGTCGGAGTAGTATCCCTTGAGATGCTCGAAAGTGCGCTGACCGCCCCGGCCGCGGCCGATCGGACCGCCGCGTCGTCGTCCCTTAGAGCCGCCGAGAGGGCCGGTACGGCATGAATGGCTTCATACCCCAGCTCGGAGAGGTGCGCAGCGGCGCGTCGCCGGACCTCCGGCACTAATCTTGCCCCGAGGCGGGGGAATGGGCGTTGTAGCAAAGGAGAGCTCAAGCGGCTCGCGCCCGCTCCGCAACGTCCGGGTTAGTCCTTCTTCGGTTCGAGCTTCTTGTGGTGGACGTCGAGCATGAGCGTGCGCTCGGTGTCCTCGAGGGACCAGACGCGATGGCGCAGGGTCCCGTCCTGCTCGAAGTCGAAGCGCACGACGTGCGGGACGACCCGGTCGCCTTCGTAGCCCTTCAGGTCGAGTTGCAGGGCGCCGCCGACGAGGTCGGTTTCCCTGGCGGCGAGGTTCATCGTATTCGTGCGATCGGCGACCAATCCGCCCCCACGCAGTGGGGCGCCGCCGTCGAGCACGGTCACGTCGCCCTCGTACACGCCGCCCCGGTTCGACAGCGCGAGGCAGCGCAGCGCGTTGGTTCCGGTGTGGTGATAGAAGTACGCTTCGAGCAGGTGCACGGGCTCGCCGTCCTTGGTCAGCGCAAACGTGCGCGCGTAGATTCCGTCGGCGTACGGGACCCACTCGAAGGTCGACTGGATATGGAAGGCATTTCCTGCGGGCCACTCGCCTTTGGCCTCCCAGGTGTGGCCCAGGAACGATTCGAGGACCTTCAGGTGCTCCGAGGGCTTCGGCACCTCTTTTTCGACGGTGGGCTGGCGCGGCGCGGGTGGCCCCTTGGAACGGAAGTGATCCCACTCGTTCATCGGCTTGAGGCCGCCTCCGGTGTCCTCCAGCAGCACGTCGTGGTACTTGTCGGGGCCGTCGAAGGCCCAACGCAGGCCCATCTTGCGGCGTTGGCCGGTCTGGTAGAGGTCGAAGATGCCGTCCGCGGTCTCCCCCTGAAACTTGATCGTGCCTTCACTCACGCCTCTAGCGAAAGGACTCAGGCCCAGCAGGCAGACCTGCCTGCGACCCGGGTGCCAGTAGAAGACCTGCAGTTCGCGCCACGGCTCGGCCTCCGCGTCGGACCCATCGGTCATCACGCGCATCGAGTGCCGGCCCGGGCCCCAGTGCCAGGTATCGAACATGTGCCAGGTGCTCGTCCCGCTCGGAGCCGTCTGCTGCCACTCGCCGGATACCATGCGCGCGAAGCTCGCCATGGGGTCGGCGACCTCGGCGGGCGCGGGCTCCAGCGGCGGTGCCGGCCAAGGTCCGTTCCGCGTCACATTGACGAAGGACTTTCCGTCAAAACGAAACAGTCCGCCGGAGCAGCCGAACCAGAGCGTCCCGCCCTTGTCTTCGAACATGCTCTGCACATGGGTGCGGGTCAGGCCGCTGGACGGTCCGTACGCAGTAAACGACTTTCCGTCGTAGCGGCACGCGCCGGCGCCGAGGGTGGAGAACCATAGTTCGCCCGCCTTGTCCTCCAGCACCCCGAAGACACGATCGCTGCTCAGCCCCTCCTTCGTCGTGAAGTGCTTGAACGAGGTTCCGTCGTAGCGGCTCACACCGGCGCCGTCGGTGCCCAGCCAGATGCGCCCGCGGCGATCCGCGAAGATGCACCGCACGTTATCGCCGGCCAGACCGTTCTTCGTGGTGTAGGTCGTGAACGACTTGCCGTCGTACTTGCGCGCTCCTTCACCGTCCGTGCCGAACCAGATGTTGCCTTCCTGGTCCTCCACCATGCTCCAGACCACGTTCGGGTTGAAGCGGGAGACGGGGTTCTCGACCTCGGCCCGTGGGATCGGAAGCGGGACGAATGACGCGCCGTCGAAACGACAGACCCCCGCCTGTGTGCCGACCCAGATGGCGCCGGAACTGTCCCGCATCATGCTCCACACCTCGTTGTCGCTGAGACCGTTCGCCACGGTGTAGTTGGTGAATACGCCGTCTTTGTAGCGACTGACTCCACCATCGGTGGCGAACCACATGGCGCCGTCCTCGTCCTGAAGAATTCCGCGAACCGCCCTGCCGCCGAATCCTTGCTCCACACTGAGGTACTTCAGGGACTTCCCGTCGTATCGACACACACCGTCGCCATTGGTGCCGAACCAGAAATTGCCGTCCCGATCCTGAAAGACCTTGCGCACATACTCGCTGATCTGTGCGGCCTGATCGTCCGGGGCGGGCGGTCCGAACAGTTTCCCATCCTGTGCGGCGGTGCAGGCGGACGGCGCGGCGATAAGGGACAAGGCAAGGAAGGTGCGATGGAGTGGCATGGTTCGGCGCGGTAAATGGGATGACAAGACCAGTCTCCGAACTCAGTAATCCGTTCTAGACTACACAGCCTGACCACGTGTTCCGGTGTTGGGGTGGCTCATGGCCTCGATCATGGCGGTGTTCCGATTTGCATCCTTCCGCTGGTTCAACTACCCAGATCCAACGCCAATACCTCGTCTTGGTCGCGCGCAAAGAGGCGCTGCCCGACAATGGTCGGGTTCGACCAGATAGACTCCTTGAACAATTTGAATTTGGATTTCAACTCAAATCCCCCCGCCGTTGCGATCCCGAGTGAAAGCGTACCACCATCCAGGATGATTAACTTTCCGTCGGCAGAGACGAGGTTGGCCAATCCGAAACCGGGCGCCTGCCATGCGATTTTTCCCGTGGCCGCATCGATGGCCGTCATGAAATACTCCTCTTCTTCGCCGCTGCACGCAATAATAAGGTTTCCTGAGCGTACCGCGTTTGTATAGCCGACGCGCACTTCCTTCGTGGCCCAAAGTTCCTCGACATTGACTTTGCCGTCCTTACGAGTGAGTTTCAGGCCGCGCGATCCCCGATTGGGAGAGGTATTGGGGGAGCTGATGAACAGTATTCCGTCGTCTCCCCACAGCGGGGTCATGACGTTGCTTTGGAAGGGGTACCGCCATTCGACTTCTCCGGTGGCGGGGTCCATCCCAACAACTTCGGCGCCGGTAAGCAGAACCATTTCATCGCTGCCGTCCAAACGAATAATGATGGGAGAGGAATGCGTTCCAGCGAAGTCGTGCTTCTTCCACTGTACCTTGCCGCTGGCGGGGTCAAACGCCATCACCCCCACGCCGGGACCACCCACAGGGAGGATCAAGCTGTTCTTGTAGATGAGGGGACTCGATGCAAAGCCGAAACCCGGCATCTTGGCCCCAAACTCCGCGAGTACGTCGTGCGACCAGACCGACTTGCCCGTCTTCTGGTCGAGGCAATGCAAGTTCCCGGTGGCCCCGAAGGCATACACCTTTCCCTCGTGAACCAGCGGCGTGGCGTTCGGCCCTCTGATGTCTTCCGCCCCGAAAGTTCCATCCGGCAATGAAGCGGCGTCGTACTTGTATTCCCAGACGGTCTTTCCGGTTTGGGTGTCAAGCGCGACGATGACTTCTATTTTCCCGGCGATTAGGACCGGACCCACGGGGTCTTCGATCATTTCCGCCTCGGGTTCGCGGTACAAGGCGTACAGGCGGTCATCTACGAAGGAGAGCGAAGAATGGCCCGATCCAAACGCCCGACTCCAGATCTTTCTTGGTCCTCCTTCCGGCCAGACGGCCGCGAGGTCTTTGGCGTCGGCTACGAAATCACGGTTCTTGCCGCCCCATTGCGGCCATTGCGCAGATACCATCGGCGCAAGGGACGACAGCGCGACGATCCCCGTACAACTCGCGATCATCTTTCCCCTATTATGTTTCATCGCACACCGCAACATAAAGATTCCTTTCTCGTCCCTTGATTCGGCGTCCATGCTTTTCACGCCGA
>CAZYEX010000151.1:0-2798 GCA_964646605.1 uncultured Phycisphaera sp.
GCGTGGGACTGAGTCCCTCGCGGCGGCAAATCTCCGACAGCTTGCCCTCGGATTGCAGCGTCTCCAGGACGATCCGCAGCTTCTCCTTGGGCCTCCACTTCCGACGGTTCGGGCTCCCGCCTTGGTCGCCCTCACTCTTCTCGCTCATCACCGCTCCTCCCTGCAACCAGGCCGGCCGAAGGCCAGGCCCTCATCCTCCCCGGCGGAGGGGATGGAAGGAAGGAGGGGGAGCGTCAGGGGGAACCTGGGAACTCTGGTTCCCCCTCACACGGATCCCGAAAACCATCCGTTATTCGACGACGAAAATTGTCTCACTTGCTCTGAAACAGTACATCAGCCTTGCATACAATAGCGGGTGGGCCGCTGGCCCCCGACGGCTTGGACGTTGGAGCGAACTACCGCGCCCGACGGGCGGAACCGGTCCGGACGCGTCACGACGCAACCCCTTCGTGGGTTTCCATGAGCCCCTTACCGGTCCGGGCTCCAAAAGATTCGACCGCCGCGTTCGCGTTACATGCAAGGAGTTCACGCGCTCCGCGGTCGCCAAAGTCGTACACACCTCCTTGTTCATTGGCTTGAGAGATGGGCTGCTGACCGCAGCCTATCGACGAGGTTGATGGGCGGCCGATTCGGAAGGCGCGATCGCTGAGGCGCTGAACGGCAGTGTGGGGGCGTTGCTTACGCGGAGCATCGATGTGCCCGCGGCCGGGTACGTGCTGGTAATCGGGAGTTGCCAGGCGACGGCCAATCACGTGAACGGCGCGCTGTCGCTGGCGACGTTCGGCGTCTCGACCAGTGCGACGGCGTTTCCGAGCAACCAGGATGTGCAGGTCTCGCTGCCGGCGACGGCGGCGACGGGCGGGTACAACTGGGCGGTCGCGACGCAGCACGTGTTCACGGTCGCGGCGGCGGGAAGCCAGACGTTTCACCTGCTGGCGCAGGAGGTGAGCGCGGTGTGGAGCGCGAGTGAGATGCAGCTCACGCTGATTTACTTTGCGACGGATTATGGCGTGGTGTCGCAGGCGGCGCTCGGCGGCGGTGAGGGCGGGGGCGCGGAGGAGAAGCTCGGCACAGCGCCAAAAGCGGATGGTCTGCGGTTGGAAGAAGAGCGGTTGCGGCGGGAGCGGGCGGAGGTGCGGCGGGAGTTGGAGGAGTTGCGGGCGCTGAAGGCGGAGCTGCAAGCACTGCGCGCGGAGATGGATGGATGGCTCGGCTCGGGCGGCGGAGACGAGTAGTCGGTTACGCCGACGGCGTCCGCTACCCCAGGATCCCTGTGCGGAATTCGCGGCAGCGGCAGTTCCTTGCCCGTAGGGCGAACGAACGTCGCCAAGGCATGGGCGGAGTCGCTTCCGCGTTGATCTCCTCGTGATGCCGCAGGTTCCCCCGCCCGTCCGTTGAGATCGTCGCAGTGAAACGGCAGCGGCGATTTGATCGAACGAGCGACGTCCAGCTGGCGCAGGGGTTGACGCATGTCGACTCGCTGAATTTCGCCTCAGTATGCGGCTGTATTAGGGACGGAGCACCACACCGGCGACCCTAACAGAGAGAGTCTCCGTAAGTGCTTGTCAGATAATGAATAGCGGGCGACCGGATTCGAACCGGCGACGTCCAGCTTGGGAAAATGGGATGCCGCCTGTAAGGCACGGTAACACAAGCACTTATGGTCGTTTTTTCGGTCGAAAACGAGGGATGCAAGTGGATAGTTGGTCACTGATACACTGAGAAACAAGTCACTACCAGGTGGCGACTGACCAAATCAGTGACCAACTCGGAACCCGACCAAAAACAGAACCAGCGGGCGTGGGGAATCGAGAATTCCGTTCCCCCATTCTTGTAGTTGTTAAATGACAACAATCTAGCTCGTAACAACCGGTAGGTGCACCGCTTATGAGTCAGACTCAATCAGACCACTCTTGCCCCGTTGAGTTGCACGAAGACTGCGTTTACTGGGGACTAACTGGGTACACGATGCGCCGGGGGAAACAAGACCCCGGCCCGTCATGACCCGTTGCAAAGCTCAAAGCGCCACGAGGCGGACCATCACCAAGTCATGCGGTTCGTCGAGCGAACGCAATTCTTGTCCCGATTCCAGCTCTTCGTTACCCCGGCCCGTCCTTTCGTGCGACCGGTTTGGGCTCCACACCCTTACCTGGGCACAGTTCTTGGCATGAGGACTGCACGGCGGACAGTTGGGATCGGATTTCTGTGCTCCACGGCAAAGGCGGCAAGGCAGTCACGGAGCCTCGGACGCCCACTGACCGTCGTTTGGGCTTCGCAAGCCTCGATAAGTAACTCCAAGGGCTCTGAAGCACCCCTATCCCGACGTCATGGTGCCGCCCTTGGCCGGAACGCGATGCGTCGGTTCTGGTAATCGAGCGTCACCACAAAGGGCCTGAGAAATCCTTCGCCGACCACACCCGCCGTATAAGGATCGTTAAATGCCCCCTTGTCATCGGTCGCAAACGTAGCCTTTACGTCGTTCCAGCGCCTTCCCCCGATTTCAAGCCATTCGATCAATCCCTTCCGAACAAAGACCATGCCGCCCACTCCGCCGGACATCCCTGTTTTGGTCGAACGGGCCTCGAGCAGTCCCCAACGCTGCACGGTGGCATAATGGAATGTCAGAGCTTCCCCCGCAGCACCGGTATCCAAGCGAAACGTAACTCTTCAGCCGTCTGCAATTCTCGGCCATCGAGAATGTTAAAATAGGGGATTTGCGCCATCGTTCGAAGCGCGGTATGTCAGCGGCGTGACACGGAGTTCGCTGGCCGATTCGATGGACCTGCTTCTGGCAGCGG
>CAZYEX010000152.1:0-33458 GCA_964646605.1 uncultured Phycisphaera sp.
CAACCAGGCCGGCCGAAGGCCAGGCCCTCATCCTCCCCGGCGGAGGGGATGGAAGGAAGGAGGGGGAGCGTCAGGGGGAACCTGGGAACTCTGGTTCCCCCTCACACGGATCCCGAAAACCATCCGTTACTCGACGACGAAGATTGTCTCACTTGCTCTGAAACAGTACAGTCTTCGTGCTGTTGGATCGCCCAGGTTGTGAGGATTTGTTTGAGGTTTACCGTGCTCACCAGCGATGGTCTGATCCGATGGGAATGCAGTGGAAGGTCATTGGCGGTGAACCACCAGACTGCAAACACCCCGATCCCAAGCCCAATCACAAGGCGCAACCGGCGCTCGACCATCCAACGGAGGGCACGACGAAGCTTGCCCGGAATCGCCGTGTCGAACGTTGACGCATCCGTGGAGTCGAATGCGCGACCGCACTCCGCACAACGAGGCTCGATCTGGCCGCGTAAGTCGTATTGGCAGGTACGACAGAACATGGACATGTCTTCGCAAGCGTAACGGTTCCCAGCAGCCTACCAACTTGCCCCTCCTTGTCGAGCCAAGCGGCCAGCTTTCTCGTGGACTTGGTCCCGGCGCACAGGGAGTCGAGCTCGTCCAAGTCGCCACCCAGTGACACTTCAATCCGCTGAAACCACCGGCGAGGTGTTTGGGCCCAGAACCGCACCGGCATGGTCGTCCTCATTAAGGAAGGGCAGGTTCACACGATGTGCCCACTCACGGGCGTGCCGAAGGCGTGTGGCGGGCGGTTCACGCCGCACCGATTCGTAGGCTTCCGCCCGCCAGCGGCGCACCTCTTGCAGCATTTTGCTCTCACGCATCGTCTTCGGCATAGAGCACCCCGCCGGGACTCACGATCCGCATCTCATGATGATAGCCTTGTAGAACCGCCACGGCATTAAATTTTTCCTCTCGTCGGACGTTGGCGATGTGGCGGAAGTTCCACGACACGAGAACATCCAAGCGCCTGTCAAACGCCGCGGCCACGTGCCCGGCATCGTCCGGCTTGCTTGGCGGCGCGACGCCCGCGGCGAGAAACGCGTCCGCGAGAGCCAGAGCCCGCTCGGACAAAGTGAAAAGCGTCGGACGAACATCAGCGACGAGCTTCTCCAAGCGTTCCCGCAAGGGGGACTCGGCGCGGCTGATCTCCTCCAAGACAAGACTGGATATGAACGGTTCGAAAACGCGTCGGCGACAGCGATCCAGGAATTCCTCGGTGTCGGCGCGATAGTCCGGCGAATCGTCCGCCAGAGCAAAGCTCCACACGTCGTTTCGATGTAGATTCTCAGCCTCGTCTCGGCCATTCAATCCACCCCGTCATCACCTCAATGCCGGCCTTCGCAACGCAATGACGGTCCGTCGCGAAAACCCGACGCACCAGCCGATCGTAATCGTTCACAGCAGCTTACCACCTTGCTCCCCCTTTTCAAGCCAAGCGGCGGGCTACGGGCGCGGTTTGGTTTCGATGAGGCCTTCGAAGCCGGATTTGGTGATTTTCTCGACGAAGGCCTTTGCGGCCTGGTCGGGGACGGTGGCGGCGTGGCGGATGTGCAACCGGCCGGGGCGAGGGTCATCGGGCGGCGGGCGGAGGAGCTTGACAAGCAGGTCGGCGGTGAGCGATTGGTCCTTGTAGCGCACGGTGTGTTCGTCGAGCAGTTCGACCTCGACCGTGGGACGGTGGTCGCTGCGGATGAGCAGCGTGCAGCGCGTCCCGCGGGGGGGGATCTCCTGGGTGTTGGCGGTCAGCCAAAGCTGATCGTTGTCGGGGCTGTGCGCGGAGCCCAGGGCGATCAGAGCGGAATCAAAATCCACTAGACACGCGACCGTTCCCTCGAGGTCGGCGGCGAAACGACCGTCGGGAAGGGTGCGCGATCCGGCAAAGATCCAATTTAACGGCGGGGCGTCGACGCTGTGGGGAGCGTTCTTGGCGTAGGTCACCCACCGGTCGGCGGGGATGACGTGCTCGCCGCTTTCGCCTTGGAAGCGCACGCGAATGTCCAAGGGGTCGCCCCTGGCTTCACTCCGCCGCGCGGACTGCTCGTCGTAGCGCGACGGCGATCCGGGGCTAAGCCCGATGAGCCCGAGCGCTTGATGCACGTGCAGGGGACGGGCGTCGCAGCGGAGGATGCTCTCGTGTTCACGGGTCCGCGGACTGCACGAAAACAGTTCGAGCGCTCCTTCGCGCAGCACGACTTCGCCGGCGACTTCGACGGTGAGGCTGGGCCAGTCGATTTTCACGCCCGGAGCGAAGGACTTGACCGGTTCGTCGCGATGTTCGTCGGGAGTGGGTGACTGCCCTAGCATCGGTGCGGTGTAAGCGAACGCCAGGATCGAAACGATCGACGCCGTCCACCCACGGAACGTGGGTCGAGCCACCCGGGTCCTTGATCGACCCCCGCCGCGCATGGGCCTCCGCCGCTACTGACCGGGCGAGAAGGAGGGGAAGGCCAGTTCCTCTTGCTCGGACTGAATCAGGATTTTCGGTTTGATGAGGATCAACAGCGTCTGCTCGTCTTTGACCATGGAGCGCGAGGAGTACGCCCGCTTGAGAATCGGGATTTTGGAAAGTATGGGAACGCCGGCCTCGACCTCCGTTTCGCTGGCGAGTTTCTGTCCGCCGATCAGCAGAGTGCCGCCGTCTGGCACGGACACGGTGGTTTGCACGCGCTGCGCGGAGAGGGTGGGCAACTGGATGAAGGCCGGGAGGGCCGATCCGCCGCCGAATCCGCCGCCCGCCCCGCCGCCGCTGAAGGGGATGGTCTGCAAGTCGAGCAAGCGGGTGACGCCCGGCCGAACCGTCATGGTTACATAGCGTCTGTCGGCGCTCACCGTGGCGTTGACGTCGAGCACGGCCCCGGAGTCGATGACGTTGGTGACCGGGGCCTGGGCGACGGCGCCGGTGGCGACCACGGGGTTAAGCTGGCTGACGAAGTTTTGCTGGACGGTGACCGCGACCCAGGAGCGCTGCCCGTTGAACAAGACCAGGCGCGGGGCGGTGAGCACGGAGGTTCGCGAGTCGGCCTGGGTGGCGCGGATGAGGAAATCGACCTGGATGTTGTCGAGGAAGCTGCCGAACACACTCAAAGCCGGACCGATGGTCTGGCCCGCGAAACTGCCGGGAACGTCGCTGCCCAAGTTGGCCGGATCGGTGAACTGGGAGAGCCGGTTGATCAGCGGGACGGGCGTCCCCTGACTCCCCGATCCACCTTGCCGCTGGGGGATCAAGTACGGTTGACCATAGGGTTGGGCGACGCCTCCGGCGGCGGGGATGGTCGCCAAGCCGGTTCCCAGGGCCGGGGCGTTGGGTACGAAGCCCAAACGCGAGAAGGAGCGGGGGAGCAGCAGAGCGTTGCCGAGAATGGGGTCGGTGACGGCGCCGGAACCGCTGGGCACGTAGTCGAAACCGGCGTTGCCGCTGTTGAGCACGAGGTCGATGTCTATGCCGAGTTCCTCGAGGAAGTGGCTGGAGACGGTGACGAACCGGGCCTCGACGGCGATCTGAATGGCGCGCTGTTCGCGTAGTTTTCCGAGCAGGTCGCCGATTTGCCGCTGAGAGGAGGAGTTCTGGGTGATGACGAGCTGCCCGTTGATCTCGGAGATCGTTCCGACGGATCCGCCGCGGTCACGCCAACTGTCGGGGGCGACCGTGTCCTGAATCAGTTTCAGGATGTCGCGAACCCGCCCAGCCCGCGCGGGATCTTCGTCCTCCTCATCGTCGTCATCGCCCTCGCTCCAGGGTCGCCTTGCGGGCTTGGATTGGGCGGCGATCGCCTCTTGCGTTCGCCGATTTATTTGGGTCAAGTCGGTGAGGGGAGCATCGTTGAACTGCGGAATCTCCATCAGGATATCGTTGATGTCGTAGACGGCTGTAAAGGTTTCGCGGTCCAGGGTCGCTCGCGTGGCGATCTTCACGGCGCCCTCCATGACCTCGAATCCCACGACGACGGCGTTGGGCGCCCCGGCTTGTTCCAACACTTCGGAGAGGGCCCGTTTCAGGCTGATCCCGCGGGGGAGGTTCAAATCGATGGGGACGTTGCGTTCCACGCCGGCGCGCTGCAGATCGTTCCAATTGACGATCACGTTGAGTTTGTGGGCCCCGGCGAGTTTCTCGATGACTTGATCGAAGGGCTCGCGCTGGAAGTCGACGGGGACGGGTTTGTCCAAGGCCCCGTGAAGCTGGCTGTCTCGCGAGCGGCCCACGCCGCGGCGATCGGGTCGGGCGATCAGTTCGGGCCAATCTTTCGGGTAGTTGATTTCCTGGTACCAGGGGATTTTGGCCTCTTCGACCTCGTTGAGGGCGTTGCGCGTCTGGGTGTAGAGCTCGTCGCGCAGCTCGCGCCCTCGGCGGTACTGGCGGAGGTCCTCCAGGTCGTCCATCAACCATCGTGCGGGTTGATACTTGGGGTCGATGACCGAGACCTGCTTGAGGACGTTGACCGCGGCTTCGAGGTCGCCGTCCTTGCGGTGCTGGCGGACCTGGTTCATGAGGGACTCGACCTGGCGTGCGCGGTTCTCCTGGTCGTGGCGAATCCGCTCGGCACGCTGCTGCTCGATGTCCCGCTGGATTTCCGCAACCTTTTCTTCGTTGTAGGTCCGTTCGGCGTTGGAAACGTGCTCGGTGAGGGCGTCGAGTTCGGCGCGAAGGGTCTCGTACTTTTCGACGGGGTCGGCGAACTGCTTGCCCGCCTCGACGATCTGGCGGGCGCGAATCAACTGTTGATTGGCCTCGTCGAAGCGCTCGCTGGACACATGGTCGCGGATTTGCAGTTCGGCTTCGCGGAACTCGGCCACGGTCCGCTGCCAGTTAATCTGGTCGTCACGCTGGATGCGTTCGATCAAGGATTCGACCTGGGTTCCGGAGAGGTTCTGACGATGTTGGGCGGCGCGTCGCATACCTTCGACGGCCTCGGGATATCCCGGCACGAGCTTGAGGGCCTCCTCATAGAGGCGTTCGGCCTCGGCGTGGCGTCCGCCCTGAAGAGAGGCATCGGCTTGCTGAGTGATCGCTTTCGCCTTCTGCACATTCTCGGGGGCGATTCCGTTGGATTTCTTGGGAGGTTCGCTCTTGGCAGGGGGCGGTGTCGATGCGGGCTGCGCGGCGGCTGTGGCGGGGGCAGGGCTTGGCGCTGCGCCGCCTTTTGCGTCGCCTAGTTTCTTTTGCAGATTGGCAGCGCCTTCTCGAACTTGTTTGGGGGCATATTCGTTGGCCTGCACCGCGGCGACGAGCTTGGCGGCCTTGTCCTTTTCGTTTTCGGAAAGGGCAGTCTCGGCGTCCTCGAGGTCCCGCGCAGCCTTTTCGGACATGTTGACGGCTACCTGCACACGGTTGAGGTAGTCGTCGCGTGTCGTCTGCTGTTTAGCGGTGAGCTTCCCCCGGTCGATGCCGACGAGAAGTTCCTGCGAATCGAGATAGTTCCCCTCGTCGAACAGCTTGATGGCACGGTCGAGGTTGGCTCCCTCGTTTTGGGCCAGTGCCGAGGGGATGGTCCAGGTAGAAAGGACCAACGCCGTCAGAAACACGTCCAGTGGGGCAAACCGCGTCCTACACAAGGGGGGCCTCCTGTCTGAAGTCCAGTCCCGGCGTGCCGAGACTTGGCAGGGTCGAGCAGAGGCGTTTCCCGCCCCTGCGAATTCCGACGACGACGCACCGTAACCTACCCACCCACCATGACTTAGGGGGTGGTGGGCGACTCACCCACGGCGTTTGGCGCCATCCCGCCGCAGGGAACGCGGATTCTAGGGCCTGCCCATTTTCGCTGCAAGCGGGTCCGCTCGATTGCCGTTGCAGGGGGAGGGCGGCGCCTCCTCGTCCGTGCGGGCAGGGCAGCGAATCTACGGTTGTTTGGCTTTAGGCCGCCACAACCGCTCGGTCAGTTCTCGCTTCTCCGGGTGGTTTTTGTCCAACAAAACGAACCGCTCTTGCAGTCGCCCCTCGGAATCCACCAGCACGACGGAGGTGGAGGGGGGGGCGGCTGCGAACTTTACGCCCTTGGGGGGCGTGCCCACCTTGCGCTCACGCACCGCGCGTTCAAAGTCAACATCGACGACGGCGGCGTCGGCGGCGAATTCGACCTCCGGCTTGTCGAGTTGGGTGGGGTCGTCGATCCTCGGCGCGTCGATCCGTTGTTTGTCGCGGAGGCTCTGTCCGATGGCGGCTTTGATGCGGCTCGTGGGTTTGACCCAAACGCCCGCGAACCACTGAAAGAACTCGACACTGATTTCCTGGTTCTTGGGGTTCTCGCCGGTTACGAAAAACTGCGAGGAGCGCTCGATGTTTACCGGATCGGAAGGCTCGGACCACTCGCTGGGGCTTAAGACCACGGCGGCGTCGTGCGGGTTGTTGAACTTGGCGGGCGCTCCGGCCAGCACGTTGAAGATGCGAAAACGCGACCGGTATTGATAGGTCGCTCCGTTCTTGAGGCTGTCGACGGCGGCGTCGTGCAGCCAAAGTTGTTGGGTGGGGAGGCGCTCGGGCCGTTTGGAAACGGCCGGCGCGGCTTGCCCCGCAGGGCCAGTAGGCTGGACCGGCTTTCCAGCGAGTTCCGCTCGTCGGATGTCGCGCTCGACTTGTTCGGCATCTTTCTTGAGCTTGTCGGCCTTGTCCTTGTCCGCGGGTGTGGCGGTACGATCGAGGATGACGTCAGCAGCCTTGTTTTGGGCTTTGATCGCTTCGTTGACGGCGCGGGTGGTCTTGGCGGACTCCAGTAACTGCTGCCCCTCCTGCAACGTGCGGGCGATCATTTGCGCGGGGGTTAAGTGCTCGCTTTCCGGGCGTTTCTTCACCGGCTCGCCAGAGAGGCCGTAGCGATCCGCGGGGTCGGCCGCCGGAGCCTCGTTGGGGAAAAGGTACTCGTCATCCTGCTTGAGCACGTCGCGATAGGAGGTGATGACGGGCAGGATCCACCGCGTGGGGCGGGCCATCTCCGGAGGCATGGGGCGGATGATATCCAGTTGCATCCTTCGTAATTCGGTGACGTAGTTGTCGAGCACCTTGAGGGTTTCCTTGTCCACCACCAGCTTGCCGCCCTCATCCAGGAGCGGAACCGCGGGTTCCTTGGGAGGTTTGATGCCGGGCCAGGCGGCGACGTCGGCCCAGTCCTGGTCCGACCAACTCCCGTCCGGACGACGCATTCGCCGCTGGAGCTGGGGCGGACCAAAGACGAGTTCATCGTGCAACGGCCCGTACTCGCGTCGCAAGAGCTCCCGTTGGGCTCGGATGTCAAAAACCGCCGACACCGTGGACCAATCCGTCGCAATGTTCTGCGGCGATCCGGAAGGGCTGGTGAGGACCAATGTTGCGCGACCCTGACTCACGATCGGTTTGGCGGGTTGCTGGACGGCGACCAAAGCCGCCTGTCCAGCCGTGGGTCCAGCCTTGTCGAGCAATGGCACCTCGGGTCCCAGGGCCACCGCTAAGGGAAGCGGCGAGGCTTCGACGGGCTTGAGCGATCCGGCAAATTCAGCGAAAAGGGCGTCAGGGGTGGTCGCTTTCGGGGGTGCGGATCGCAACCGCCCGGCCACCTCGCGGGCCTTTTCCGCGACTTTGGCGTCGATGTTGCCGGGCGTCGAACGCTCGCCGCCGAGTTCCAACTGGTTCGGGGTGGTGACCAGGTAGCGGGCGATGGCGACGATGAGAATCATCCCTGCCAGCCCGAGGATTCCCTTCTCCAGGTGCCGTTCGATGGGGTTGACCAGTTGTTTCGCCATGTTTCGCTAAATCCTATTTCCCTCAACCGCGATCTTACGAGGTCAATCCTGTTTCTCCGCGCTTTCCCGTGGCGGACACTTGATGTCGTTTTTCTTGCAGACCTCATCGGGCATGAAAGGGCGAAAGACGTCGCCGAGCATCACCGTCTCGAAATCCAACACCACGTTGACCACCGGCTCGGACCCGTAGATCTTCCCCACCATGTTCTTGTTCACCGGGACCGTCTTGTACGACACCCGCACCAGGGTATGGAACGTGTTGTTGCAGATTTTTTGCACCAAAGGGGAGATGTCGCGCTGATCCATGATGAGTTTGACGGTGAACTGCAAGACGTCGAATCCTTCCGAGGGGGCGGTTGCGGTGAAGACGCTCTCCGCGGTTCCGACGGCCATGGCGGCGAGATATCCGCCCGGCGGCGCGGGGGCGAACAGATCGCCCTTGGGTGGTACATAGTCGGAAACGCGGATGGAAATTACCTCTTTGACGGGCATGATTCCGACCCATTGATCCTCGCGTGCGGCTCGAGCGGCCTCGGCGGCCTCCTGGTTTAAGGCGACGATGGCGCCGACCACGTCCTTCTGTATCCAATAGGTCAGTTGCCCGCGCCAACATTGGTCGAGTTCGGGCGCGTCCAAGGTGGTGGTGTCGCGCAGACCGGGGGTGAACTCCAGGCTGGCCACTCGTTCGGGAGGCTTGTCGTCGAAGAACTTGACGGCATAACAGTAGATGCGCTGCGCGGCGGCGATCGAGGCCCGGGCCATGGGTTCGTGCCGGACGCCTGTGCGTGTCAACACCTCGGCGGGCGTGCGCGCGGGTTCCGGGGCGGCGGCGGAATCCGCGCCGAACTGTTTTTCCGAGGCCCGCTCGTTTTCGATCTTGTCTTTGACCAGTTCGATGTCCGCGCTGGTCGGCAAACCTCCCCATCGCAACGAGTCGAGGAGTTCGCGCATGGCGTTATGATACTTGTCGCGGAACTCGACCCGCTTTTCGGGCGGACCGTCGGGGAACACCGCTTCCACAAGCGGCGCCGCATGATAAAGTTGCTTGGCGCGTTCCAGAACTTTGGCGCGGTCGGCGAGGACGGCTTTGATGCGCTCGTTTTCGGCGTCGATGCCTTTCTGATTGGCGGGTTGACCGGCGGCGGACTCCAAGGCGCGGAAGACCCCGGCTGCCGCCTCCATCTCCGTCTTTACCTTGGGCATGGCCCGCAGACCGGTGACGCCCAGTCCCAGACCGGCCGCCGCGGCGACTCCGCACAAGATCAAGAAAAGATGGCGTTTCAGGAAATCCATACGTCCCTCAAAATCATGGTCTGGTCGGTTCGCCCGCGCCTCGCGTCGTGGCCCACGGTGTTTCCTTCCATCACGGCGGTTTGGGCTTGTCTCCGGGTTTGGGCTTGTCCCCGGGTTTGGGTTTGTCCGCCGGTTTGGGGGCCGGTTTCGCGCCGGGTTTGGGCGGCGGCTCTTTCGTTTGGCCGGCTTCGGAAACCTCGCCGATGATGGCGTCCGCCCAGATTTCGAACCGCCAGTCGTTCTCTGTCGGCTCGTGGGTGACGACATCGACGCGTTCAAACTGGCCGGTTGCGGTTGGCGTGGCCGTCGGCGGGGTCGTGGCGGGCCCTCGTCCGGCAGCGCCGCCGCGGGTCGTCGGAGTCCGGGGTGCGCCGGGCTTGCTTCCGCTGGGGTCCGCCTTCGAGCCCGCGACCAGAGCGGTGTTGTCGATGTAGAACCCCAAACCCTCCTCGCGCCCCTTGCGGCGGAGGACATCCATGAAGTTCTCTTTGGCGAACTTCATGCCCCCTTCGTAGGGCGTCGTGCAATGAATCTTGATGAGAATGCCCGGGAGATCGGAGCCCTGACCGGATTCGTGCGGGTTCAAAGGCGGCTCCACCTCGATGAGGCTCTTCCAGTCGAAGGCCCGAAGGTCCGGGTCGTAGAGCATGTCCAGCGATTCGATGAAAAGCTGCTTACGTTGCTGGCGCGGCGGGGCCCCAGCGGCGATCGCTTGCTGGACCTCGCCCGGCGTGTCCGCCTCCGCCAAGGGACCCTCGGGCCTGGGGATCGAGGAGTGGATGAGGTCCACCAGCTTCAGGATCGTGGTCTTGTGAGACTGCAACTCGATCAACCGTTGCGTTTCGGTGAGTTCCGATTGACCTTTACCGCCGAGTGTTCCCAACTCCTTCTTCATCGCGGCGGCGGCCTGTACGACGACCTGTCCTTGGGCGCGGTCGGCATAGGAACTCGGCGGACCCGACTCGATGATCTGGGCCGCCTGGGCCAGGGTCATGTCCTTGACACCTGCAGCGCCAGCCGCCCCCGCGGCGAGAGCCCGCATGTCCGAACTCTGCCGGAACCAGACCAGTCCGCCCGCAAACACCAGGCACGCCGCAGCGGCGGCGAAGGCCGGTCGTTTTTTCCGCCAGACTACCTGCTTGGCGATTTCCGTGGGAAGCAGGTTGCTGTTGACCTTGGTCAATTCCAACCCCTGCAAGGCGAGTCCGTAGGCCACGCCATAGGCGAGGAACTGTTCACGGAAGGCGTCGGCGTTGGGCAAGCCCGACACGGCTGCGTTGGTGAAGCTCTCCGGTTTTTCAACCGTCATGCCCAGGTTTTGCTGGAGATATTTTTGCAGTCCGGGAAGCTGAAACGCATTGCCCACGCCGACCACCTTCTCGACTTTCGTGTCTCGATGGGTGGTCGAGTAGAACCCGAGGGAGCGCTGCAATTCTTGGACGAGGTCGGCGAAGATCGGACGCATGGCCTGGAAGATCTGGCGGGCATACTTGCTGCTGGCCGCCGTCCGCTTGAGGTTTTCCGCCTTGGCGAAGGAGAGTTTGAACGACTTCACCAAGGCCTCGGTGAAACTGTTTCCGCCGATGGGGACGGTTCGCGTCCACAGGCTGTCGGGGGTAGCGATAATCAGGTCGGTGTTCTCCGCGCCGATGTCCAGGAGGATGGTCGTCTCTTTCGCCAGCCAGCCGTCGAAGTGCGCCGCGTTGTATATCGCGAGCGGTCCGGATTGGACGGCGATGGGCTCGACGCCTGCCTGCTCGAAGTGGAGAAGATGCTCGCGGATGAGTTCGCGCTTCATGGCGAAGATGCCGACCTCTACGTCGGGCATGCCCTCCTGGCGGAAGGTGTGGTAGTCCCAGATGACCTCGTCCATGTCGAAGGGGATTTGCTGCTCGGCTTCGTAGCGGACGATGTCGGGGATGCGCTTCGGTTGCACGGGCGGCAGCTTGGTGAACCGCGCCAGCGTATGCTGACCCGGAACGCTGACCACGACCTGATCCTTGGAGATGTCGTTGTGGGAGAGGAACTTTTCGAGAGCCGCCCCGATCAAGGCGTGACGGTCGGCGTCGGGTTGGGAGAGGATCTTGGCGTGTTCGACGTATTCATGCCCGACGAGCTCGACCTTGCCCTCCGCGCCGGCGCGGAGTTTGATCGCTTTGAGAGCGCATCGCCCTACGTCAATCCCCCAGAAGGTTTGTTGGCCGGCCATACGCTGGTCATCCACCTCCCCGCGCGGGGAAGGTCCGCCCGACCGCTTTGCGGTGAGGCCGCGGCGGAATACATTCCGCACGCCTGGGAGGCAAGTATTGCGTCGCCACGCTGGGCTGTAAAGTCAACCAGCACGAGTCTCCACAGCTCCGCGAGCCGCTGGAGTCGCTGGGTTTTCGCCCGGTCGGCGGCGAGGAAACCGCGGACGTCGCCGTGGTCAACACCTGTGCCGTCACGGCCGATGCCGTTCGCAAGAACCGCCAGATCATCCGCAAGGTCGCACGGGGTGGACGGACCGCGGTCGTCGTGGTGAGGTGCGGCGCTTCGGCGGACGCCCAACACCTTCGTCGGTTGGACGGCGTCACCGCCGTCTCGGCCATCACACCGACATCGGCGCCGAGTTGCGGGAGCTGCTCACGCGGCGATCTCGCGGCTCGGAACCCAATCCTGTGGAGGACCGCGCGGGGGGCCGCGATACGGGCCCAGCCTCGGACGCCGGGGGGATTACGTCAGGAAGAAGCAGTTCGCCTCTCGGCGTCCTTTCACGTCCGATTCAATTGTTTCCCTGCCGTTGCCGGTTGTCAAGACGGAAACCACACTTCTTGGAAGAATTGAGTCGTTCAGCGGTCATCAACGGGCATTCCTCAAGGTCCAGGACGGGTGCGATGCCCATTACCCGGGCGAGGCGTGCGAGGGCGGAATTATTGCTTTTTCATCTCGACTTCGGTTCTTGAGGCCCGGTACAATCGGGGCGTCCCGCTTCACCGGAGGGCGAGTTCATGCTCAGGCGACTTTGTGTCGCGTTCACTCTTTTGCTGGCCGCGGTTGCGCTGCGCGCGGCGCAGGCCGGGGAGCCGCCGACGGCCAGGATCATGGTCAACCCGGTCCCGGCCAAGGTCGGTCCGCCCTATCCCCCCCTCATCGGCGGGGGACCCAACATCGTGGGCAACGAACTCCGCCTCGACGCCGGCGGCGTCCGCGTCTGGCTCGAGGTCCAACTCGCGGATTGGGACCCCAACGGCGACGGGTCGCCAGGGGCCCGGTTCTTCCAGGTCACGCTGGATGGAACCGGACTGCTCGATGCGGACATCAACGGCGACGGCTTGGTGCATGACGACGGCGATCAAGAGGACATCGTCCTTCCGGTGATTCCCTGCGATTCCTATTTGGATTGCGGTGCCGCGTTCGGGGAAGCAGATGGCGAGCAGTGTGGGTCTCTCGTGAGTCGCACCTGTAATGCGGTCTACCCAGACAAGCAGGGAACTCTTCGCCCCGACGCTTGGTGCGCAGGCGGGGGGTGCGAGGAGGGCAGTAACGCCATCATAACGCCCC
The DNA here is from genome assembly GCA_964646605.1 of uncultured Phycisphaera sp. GTDB lineage: Bacteria > Planctomycetota > Phycisphaerae > UBA1845 > UBA1845 > SBAX01. The sequence continues at coordinate 12,547 of CAZYEX010000152.1, forward strand.
CGCATTGGAGGGTGTACGGGCTTTACACCGCCCCCTTTCGTCCCGACAACGGGACCGTCCGCTGGGGTGCAACCGCGGTCTACGACGTCCCCCCAGGCGCGAAAGGGAAATACTCCGCGGAGTTGGACCGGGAGCGGACCTATTTTACGGCGGGCAGTTTTCCGTTCCCGGAAATCCCGACCCTCTCGAAAACGGGCTTTGTGATCAACATTCTCACCGGACGCTGCTGCTACGGGTTCGGGACGCCCGCCGAGGGGTGTGTGGACAGTGTGACTCGCGCCGAATGCGGAGACGACGAACCGGGGCCGTTCGTCTTCACCCCCGAGGCGTTCTGCCCGCCGGACGGTCCCGACTGCGAACCGGTAACGGTTGCCTGCTGCCACGGCGACCCATTCGGGCCCTGCACCGACCATACCCCTGTGGGCGAATGCCAGTGTCGCATGTGTAGCTGGGACCAGTTCCGCACGTGCGAGGAAATCGAATGCGCGCCTTCACCCATTCCGGCCGCGTCCGCTTGGGGGCTGGTTGTAATGACCCTGCTGCTCATGCTCGGCTCGAAGATCGTGTTCGCCGGTTCCGGCGTCACACACAAGTGGTGGTAGTTCCGGCGACTGGTTCGAGATTCCCGTCTCGAACCTCGCCGGCACGGGAATCCGTTCCCGCGCCCGAGAAAGGACGTGGCTGGTTCGAGATTCAAGTCTCGAACCAGCCAGCCGAGCAGTCCGTTCCCGCGTCCGAGATATGACGCTCGCACGAGCGATTCCCACCCGCGAAAATCATCCTGACAGCCTTTTCTAGCTCGCTGGCGACCGATCAGGGTTGGGTAGTGCAGGGTTGGTCTTGCTCCTCACCGGTGCGGCCGACCTGGACGAGGCGGACGAGTTCGGCCAGGGACTCGGCGCGCATTTTTTCCATGACGTGGGCGCGGTGCGCTTCGACGGTCTTGGTGCTGATTCCCAGGTCGCCGGCGATCTGCTTGTTGGGCAGGCCGTTGACGACTCGGTCGAGGACTTCCCGTTCGCGGCGGGTCAAGAGGGTCAGGCGGGTGTGGATTTCGTTCCATTCGGCGCGTTCCCGACGATTGCGGATGTCCTTTTCCGCGGCTTCACGGATGCGACGGAGCAGGAGCTCGTCGTCGTAGGGCTTTTCGATGAAGTCGACGGCCCCGCCGCGCATGGCCTTCACGGCGATGGGCACGTCGCCATAACCGGTCACGATGATGACCGGGAGGGCGATGCCCGCGGCGGTGAGTTGTTGTTGCAAATCCAGCCCGCTCGGTCCGGGCATGCGCACGTCAAGAACCAGACATCCCGGCTGGGTGGAATCGTAACCGGCCAGGAACTCCCGGGCATTGGCGAAGGTGGCCACCCGGTACCCGGTCGACTCGATCAAGAACCTCAGCGAATTTCGAACGGCTGCGTCGTCATCGACGACGTACACCAACGGGCTCTGTTCCATGGGCGATCTCTCCGGTTAAGATCGGCAACGTGAACTGGAACACACTCCCACCGCCAGGATTCGGTGATACCCACAAGCGACCCCCGTGGGCTTCGACAATGGATCGGCTGATCGACAATCCCAAACCCATTCCCTTTGCCTTCGTAGAGAAGAAAGGCTGAAAGACGCGGTCCGGGACGTCGGCAGGGACGCCGCAGCCGCGATCGGTGACGGAGACGGTCACCTGATCGTCGGCGACCTCCGTACGGACGGTCAAGGTTCGTTCTCGAACCGGTGTTTCTTCCATGGCCTCCAGCCCATTGCGACACAGATTGAGCAGGACCTGCTGAATCTGCACATTATCGGCATTCACGCGCGGATTGGCAAGGGCCAAATCAAGCTGGACCGTGGCACCATGATCGCGGGCGTCCACGGCGGTGAAACCCACGACCTCCCGAATCGCTTGGTGCAGGAACAACGGGAGGTGCCGGGAATCGCGTTTGTGGACGAAGTCGGCCAGACGGCGAATGATTTCGGCCGCCCGGTGGGCCTGGGCGGAAACGGCCTCCAACGCCTCGAGGACCCCGGCCGGCGTCGAATCGCCCGAGCGGATGCGCCGGGCCGCCCCCTGTGCAAAGTTGACCACGGCGGTCAGCGGTTGGTTCAATTCATGGGCCAGCCCGGAGGCCATTTCACTGACCGTGTTGACGCGCATGGCGTGGGCCAATTCGTCGCGGTGTTGGCGGGCCTGCTCTTCCGCGTGCTTTCGATCGGTGATGTCCACCAGGACGCCGCGCAGCAGTCGCGGGCCCTCGGGGCCGACGATCACGTCGACGATGTCACGCAACCAGATCCACTCTCCGTCTGCTCTCCGCATCCGGTACTCGAACTCGTGGGATTGACCGCGGCGGGTCGCGGCGGCGCAGTACTCGATCGTCTCGTCATGGTCGTCTGGGTGGAGGTGATCGACCCAGAAGTTGGGTGCATACCACTGCTCGGGAACGTAACCGGTCAGTGCGAGCGCCCGACCGGTCACCTGAGTAAAGGAGAACGTCTCGGGATCCGCTTCCCAGAGGATGACCGGAACGCCGTCCAGCAAGACGCGTTGTCGCTCCTCACTTCGGCGGAGATTTTCCTCGGTCCGTTTTCGCTCCGTGAGGTCGCGGACGTGGACGAGGATGGCGGGCTTGCCGTTGTAGAGGCACGGGACGGCCCCGGCCTCCACCTCGACGGTGGTCCCGTCGCTACGGAGTAGTTTCCGTTCGATGATCGGCACCGCGCGGTTTTCCTCCAGCACGGCGCGCACGCGCTCCTTCGCCGATTCACGGGAGTCGGGATGGATCAGATCGAGATGGGGCCTTCCAACGACGTCGCTGGCGTTTCGGGTACGCAGCAGGGCGAGGGCGGCGCGGTTGGCGAAGACGATCCGGCCGTCTTGAATCATCGCGATCCCGTCGGGATCGGCCTCCACGACCGTTCGGTACCGTTCTTCGTTCTCGCGAAGGGCGCGTTCGGCGCGTTTCCACTCCGTCACGTCGAAGATCGTCCCCTGAATGCACTCCCGTCCGTCGGCCCCGAGGAACAACGCGACGTTCTCGATGACCTCGATCAACGTGCCGTCCTTGCGTCGAGCGGTAAGTTCGAAGTTGCGGAGCTCACGTTCCGCGTGGAGGCGTTCCAGAAACCGCTTGCGGTCCTGGGGTGTGGGATAGAGATCGGTCACCGGGTGGGCGAGCAGTTCCTCCTTGGAGTCGTACCCGAACATCCGTACGAACGCCTCGTTGCAGTCGATGTCCCTTCCCTCGGGAGTGGAGTAGAACACGCCCGCCAGGTTGCGCTCGAAGAGCAAACGGTGCCTCTCCTCACTGGCGCGCAGGGCGGCTTCGGCCTCCTTGCGGGCCGTGACCACCTCGGTGAAAAAGATCACCCCGCCGATTTCATTGTTCGCCTGTCGCCAGGGATGCACGGCCCAGCGAACCCAGTCCAGGCGCCCATCGGCTCGCGGGAACGGATCTTGTTCGCAGCTCTCGGTCGCGCCGGCGAGGCACCGTCGATGGACCTCCTTCCATCGTTCCGGGATTTCAGGAAAAACCTGGTAGTGGGAGCGTCCGATGATGTTCTGATCGCCTAACTTGTAGTCCGTTATCCATCGGCGACTGACCGCAAGATAGCGCATGTCCAGATCGAACATGGCCACGGCCGCGGGTACGTGCGCCATGAAGAACCGGAGCGTCTCCTCGCGGTGGACCTCCGCCTCACGGAGCGAGTTTTCCGCCTGTTCGCTCATGGCTCGATCATCGTCCTCGGTCCGCTTCGGTCCACACGCAATCCGAATAGCTCCGGTACGTAGCGGCGGGGGACTCAGCGAGAGTCCGTCACTCGCTAGTCGACATTCGACTGAAGGGTGATGGTCCGGTTGTCCGCCTCGGTCTTGGTCTTCATCGAATACTCGCCGTCCTGGCGGGCGTGGTTGACGTTCAGCTTCTTCAGGTACAACTCATGGACGTCCTTGGCCGACAGACCCACGCACTGGGCCAGGCTGATCCAGAAAAAGAGCAGGTCGATGACTTCGACCCGCGCGTTCTGGAGATCGTGGATCGCAAACCGCTCCCCGCGTCGAGCCTCGGCGCACCAATGTTTCCAGAACGTGCAATCGCGAAGCTCTTCCAGTTCGTTGGCCGCGGCGTTGATGTAGTCGTTGAGCCACCGGCCTGCGGTGAGCGGATCGAACCGTTCCCGAAGCGCCTTCGTGTCGTAACCGATGCGAGCGTTAAGCTGCGCCTGCCGTTCGAACAGTTCCTCGAGCAAGAGCGACTCCTTTCACCTGCGGTCGTGGGAGAAAATGCATTCCCACCGGGCCCGCATATTACCTCACCCGTTACACGGCCGACAAGTCCGCGGGCGCTCGTCCGCCGGGTTCGGCGTCCCTGGGGGCGTTCCGCATCCAACCACCGCAGGCCGGAATCGTTAGACGACCGACGGGGTTGCCATGCACCTGTAAGTTCGGGCATAGTATAGGCGAGCCGAACGGGGTGGGGCGTGGGGAGCGCTTCGTCGCGGCCCGCAAGCGGGCTGGCCCGCGGCCGGAAAAGGAGAGGTCCAAATGGGTAAGCGTGGTCTTTGGGCAGTCATGGCGGCTGCGGCGCCGGTATTTCTATCGGGTCGGGTGGCACAGGCCGCTTCTACGGAGTTCGATTTTAAGGACCCCAAGGGGGTCAACAGCATCGTGTTCATCCTCGATTCCGCCCTGGAGCCTTTCAACGGCGTGGCCGGCGGGATCACCGGCAAGGTCACCTTCGACCCCGCGAACCCCACCGCGACCGCGGGCAAGATCACCGTCGAGACCAAGAGTCTGCACATCGCCAACCGGGGCATGAAGGAAACGCTCCACGGCCCGGATTGGTTGGATGCGGCCAAGAACCCCAACATCGAATTCGCCATCAAGAAGGTCACCGAGGCCAAGAACCTCGGCGAGAACGTCTTCGATCTCACCGTCGTGGGAGAGATGAGTTGCCGCGGGGTATCCAAGGAGATCACCGTCCCGGTCAAGGTGAGCTACCTGCCGGGGAAGCTCGGTGAAAGGACCAGTAAGCTCAGCGGGGATTTGCTCGTGGTCCGATCCAACTTCTCGATCCTGCGTAAGGATTTCGGCATCAAACCGGACATGACCGACAAGGTGGTGGCCGAGGAAATCCAAGTCCGGGTTTCCATTGTGGGCGGCAACCCCAAGAAATGACCGGACCCTACTTCCGGCGAGGTGCGTATAATCAGCGCAGCGGCGCGTTCGTTAACGGACGCACGGGACGAGAGGTGCCATGAGTGCTTTCTTATCATCGTTGCTTTCCTTCTGTCTTTTCGTCGGGGCATCGGCGGGGGAACCGAAGCTGGAGCTGGCGGTCGCCTCCCAGGCCCACGCCGCGGTGGGCAAAGGAATTGCGTACCTTGTGGCCGGGCAGCGGGTCGACGGGGGGTGGGAAGCGTTCGATAAGTCTCACCCGGCGGTGACGGCGCTGGCCGTACAAGCCCTGGCCCAGGACCCCGATTACGGTCCGCGGCACGCGTCGGTTACGCGGGGTTTGGAGTTTATGTTACGCAGCGTCCAGCCCGACGGCGGAATCTACGTCGAGGGCGAGGGAATGCCCAACTACCACACCAGCGTCGCGCTGCTGGCTTTGGCGTCGCTGAAGGACGCAGCCCACGCCAAAACCATCGAAAACGCCCAGTCGTTCCTCAAACGCCTTCAATGGGACGAGGGCGAAGGGCATGAGGCCGCAAGCCCTTGGTACGGGGGCGCGGGATACGGTCAGTCGAAACGACCCGATCTTTCCAACACCCAACTGATGATCGAGGCTTTGCACGAAAGCGGGTTGTCGGCCGAGGACCCCGTCTACAAGAAAGCCCTCACCTTCATCGTAAGGTGTCAAATGCTTGGCACCTCCAACGACCAGGACTTCGCCGTGGAAACCGTGGACGGGGGGTTCATCTATTCGCCGGCCAACGGCGGGGAGTCCAAGGCCGGGACCGAGGTGGTGGGCGATCGTCCTCGACTGCGAAGCTACGGCTCGATGACCTACGCCGGCTTCAAGAGTTTGCTCTACGCACGGGTGGACCGGGACGATCCTCGCGTGCAGGCGGCGGTCGGTTGGATCCGTCGCCACTATACCCTGGATCACAACCCCAACATGCCCGAAGCCCAATCGCGCGAGGGGCTGTACTATTACTTCCACGTATTCGCCCGGGCCATGAACGCCTTCGGCGAGGAGACCCTCGTCGATGCCGGCGGAGTGCCGCGCCGTTGGCGGGCGGAGTTGTGCGAGAAAATCGTTTCCTTGCAGCGTCCGGACGGAAGCTGGGTGAACGACGCGGACCGCTGGTACGAAGGCAACCCCCATCTCGTGACCGCGTATGCGATTCTTGCCTTGCAGACGGCGCTGAACCCATGAACCAGGATCAGAACGTTCCTGAACAAGAACCGGTCCCCGTTGTCGAGGACGGGTACGAGGCCCCCGCCGAGGGCGTGGAGGCCCTTGGCGACGAAGACGAGTCGACCGAACTCGCTTCGGCGGCACGCGCTTTGGACGGGGGTCCCGAAGAACCAGACGCGGGCGGCGCTGCGGGCACGCTCATCGCGGAGCAGTCCTTGGTTGCCGACGAGGAACTCGCCGGCGACCTCGCGACCGTGGCCATGACCGGGGAATCGCCGACCGGCCTTCCGCCGGGCACAACCTCCCCCGCCGCATCGCCCGTCTTGGCCGCGTACGAACGGGACGTTCACGATGTCGTCGTCGAACTGAAGCGCGTCGAATCCGACATCCGGGTCTTGATCGAGGACCGTGATCCCAGGCGCAAGCGCAAGCTGAACGGCACCCATCGTTGGCAGGAATTGGAAGACGACGTGCTGAGTTGGCGTTTCACCGGGCGGTTCGAGGAGCCCGCCCTCCGCCGCGTGACCGAGCTGGTCGGCCGCCGTCATTACCTCTTCCGCCACCTGCGGTTCCTCGCCTCCACCCGCCCGGTGTGGAACTCGTAACGTCGCCTTGCAACGCCTCCTCCGCCTGGGCCTCTGGGAGATGTCGGATGCCATAACATGGCACGATCGCTCCGCCCAGGCCTCGACCGACGATAAAGGATTAGCCCTAGCCACCGTCGTCCGTTTGTTGGAAAAAATTCGAAGGCTGTCGTCCGCGTCCACTGCGTCGCGGACCGCTGAAAAGGAGAACCGTCATGGGTAGTCCGGTTATGCAATGGCAGATCATCACCAAAAACCCCGAGGGGCTGACCAAGTTCTACTCGACGCTGTTCGATTGGAAGGTGGACGCGAACAACGCCTTGAACTATCGGATGATCGACACGGCCTCGGGGCGGGGGATCAACGGCGGCATCTGGCCCGCCCCGCCCGAAACGCACGGCTTCGTGCAGCTATTCATCGAGGTACACGACGTACCCGCCTATGTGAAGAAGGCCTCCGCCCAAGGCGCCAAGGTGATCATCCCCCCGCAGAAACTCCCCGACGGCGGCGAACTCGCCATCCTCCACGATCCGGAAGGAATTCCCTTTGGGCTCATGAAGTCCGCCTAGATCTCGCTCCTGCTGTCGTGCCTTCCGATATGGGGCTGCGGAACAGCCCGGGCGCAGTTATCAGACCTTCGCGCGGGGAGGCCGGTACGGCGACTACTATGTTGACAGGCAGGCGAAAGTACGCCGCGTCCGCGCCGTACGTGCGATCGGTGAACCGTCGCCCGGCGGGGTCTGAAAAAGAGGAAGTCACGGAGATCAGGACATGAAAAGAATCACGGCAATGGTTGCGGCGCTGGGGCTTACGGCTTCGATGGCGTCGGCGACGAACATCACCCTCAAGGTGCAGGGTCCCAACGGCGAGCCCTCGGTCGACGTCGCGCCGGGCGGGACGGTCAATTATCGAGTGGTCGCCGAACTTGACGACGCGGCCACGTTGGGAATCGGGCTCATCGGGTTCACTCTCGACTACAGCGCCGAAGACATCCTCGTGCAAGGCGATGAGCCTAGCACGGCCCCGATGAAGAACTTCGACATCTCCGATGGGATCACCAACCCCGACGGATACGGCGGCACGATCATCGGCGGCGAACTCGTTCAATGCGGCGGGGCGCAGAACACCATCAAGAACACCGACGCCAACGCCGACTTTCCGCTGGGCACCGTGGCCCTGGGTACTTTCGCCACCAACATCGGCGACCTGGGCTCGCCGCAGGTCGTGATGACCGGTCATTTCACCGCCAACGTCGTGGGCTCGCACACCCTGATGGGCAAGGACCTCTTCGCCAACGTCATTCGAGCCGGCCAGGACGGCACCGAGGCCTTCTGGGCGACCGATGCCGCGGGCGCCGGTGCGATTACGAACCTGACGGTCAATGTCGGCGCGGTCGTCGAGGCCCTTCTCACCGCTGCCAATCCCGCGGACGAGAAGACGCTGCCTTGGACGCGGTTTCACACCATTCGTCTGACGTTCGACAGTGTCATCGCCGCCCCTGGCGCGGGGGAGATCGAAATCAACGAGCTTCTGCCTGGCGGGACATTCGGGCCGAACTTGAACACGCCCGGAAACTTCACGTTCGGGGTCGAGCCGGGGAACAAACTGCGGATCGGCGATACGGCTTCGCACTTGACCAACCAGAAGTGGTATGCGATCCGCAACGTGGCGGGCGCTTGGGACGGCGTGGCAAATTTCCAGGTTGACAACCTGGTGCAGGTCGGCGATGCGAACAACGACTGTCGCGTGCTCTTTACCGACATGGGCTTCATCAACGCCCAGATTCCGACGACGCCCGCCCTGGACGACGCCCGTCGGGACATCAATCGTGACGGAAGCATTCTGTTCACCGACCTGGGGGCAACCAATCCGCGAATTCCGGCGGACTGCATCGTGAAGCCCTGTGGACACAACAACGCTCTGCCTTGCCCGTAAGGGAACAAGGCGATTCGGTTTCGACGGCCTCCAGGCGGGGACGAAGGTCCCCCCTGGAGGCCGTTCTATTTCGTGTGCGGGCGTATCGCCGTCTGGGAAAGTGACGCACCATTGGGCGGGGAGAGTGGCCTGTAGCCGCGGCCTGCCAAGTACAAGCCCCGGCGAAACGGGATGGCGATGCGATTGAACCGAACCATCGCTCTCTGTGCACTGTTTTTCGCTGCCTTGGGAGCGCAAGCCGGGGTGAAGGTTGAGTTCATCACTACCCCTGAGCAAGGAACGTACCCACCGGGCGCGATTGTCATGTTCGACGTTTTCTTGCGGCAGGATCCCTTGTTCGCGGTCGACCTACGATTGCGGATGATCGAGTTCGACCTGCAAGACACAAGCCCCTACCTGACCGTCACGCTGCCGGTCACGCACGATCGCGGAACGCCCCAGCCCGAGGACGACATTCGGTTCTGGCGGTTCGATTCGCTGCCGAATTGCAGGAACGAACCGTCCTTCTGCGGTTTTGGCCACTACGTGGATGACGACCTGGGAGCGGGGAAAACCGATCCTCGGACGAACGTGCTGGCTGTGGTGTTCTATGGGAACGCGGAGGACGGTTCGGCTCAACTGGTCGTGCCCGGAAATGGATCCGCAATGCTTGTCGGGCGGTTGCAGGTGACGACGCCTTTGCTTGATGGGGTCTACACCCTGAACTTGCTCAACGCGGACGATCCGGATTCATCCAACCGCCGCGCCCGCGTCGATCACGGATTCGACCCGCATGTGACTTGGCGAGCGGGTTTGTCCGCCCCCAACGACGTATCCGGCGGGACGTACGTCTTCGGCGGGGACCCGCCGCTGCCGCCGAATCTTGTGAGCGCGTCGCCCGCGAACAACCAGAGCCTGCCGTGGACGCGCTTACATGTCATCCGTTTGGCTTTCGACGGTCCTCTTGTCGCCCCGGGACCGGGCGAAATCCGTATCGAACAGCTACTGCCCGGCGGACTGCTCGGGGCGAACCTGAACACGCCAGGGAATTTCACGTTCCATGTCGAGCCGGCAAACGTGCTTCGGATCGGAGACACCGCCACACACCTTACCAACCAGAGGTGGTACGCGATTCGCAACGTCGGGGATTGGAAGTCGGGGCCGTACTTCAGATTGAACTACGTCGTTCAGATGGGGGACGCCAACAACGACGGGCGGCTACTCTTTCAGGATTTGAGCTTCATTAACACACAAATCGGGACCACAGATGCCAGGGACGACAACCGCCGGGACATCAACCGCGACTTTATGGTGGTTTTCACTGATCTCGGGGCGGCGAATGTCTATGTCCCGTCCGATCTCGTACCCAAACCATGTGGACACGTTGGGGCGTTGCCCTGTCCGTAACGCAACGGGCTTGACGCTTTTCGAGCGCGGTATGCACACACTGGCAGCAAGCTGCCAGTGGCACCCGCCGTAGGGTCACCGCCGGGGCCGAGTCAGGACGCGACGCTAACTTCGGTCTCTTTGGCGTCGGCGATGAGGCGGGCGATTTCGGCGGCGCGGTCTGCGGCGCGGGTGACGAACTCGCGGTCCTCCGATTCCGGCTCGGTCGGATGCACGCTGCCGGACAGATCATGCTCGAAATCGCTTCGTCCCGACAACCGTTCCAGGGTCCGGCCGACCGTTCGCAGCGCTTCGCCGGGGTGGGTTTGTTGAACCGGCGGAGCCGCGGCGAGCACGCGTTCCAGACGCGACTGCACCTGCGCCGCTTCGCCGACCCATTCCCGCAGTCCGCTCGCGGCGCGGGAAGTTTCTGAAACCAGAAGCTGGACGCGTTTGGCGGCCTGGTCGCCGGTGGCGCGCAGTTCGCCCGATTGCTGCCGCGCATCCAACGTTGCCTGCGACAGCGCCGCGAAGACCTTGCGAACCGCGGCCGAGACGCGCTCCAGTTGCGCGGTCTGCGTCTGCACGTTGTGAATCACAGCCGCGGGTTGGGTCATGGCGCCGGCGATTTGCTGCGCCATGGCGGTGGTCCGCGTCGCGAGTTCGTCCAATCGTTGCGTCAGGGCCGTGACTCCCTCCCCCGTTTCCGCCAGAGCCTGATCCGTTTCCTCCAACCGACCGACGGTGGTCGAGGCGTGCCCGGTCACACGCTCGGAAAGGGCCTCGACCTCGTGACGAAGTTGTTCGTAGGTTTCCACCACGCCGGGATAGGCGCCGGCGATCTCATGGAGCGTCCGGCATTGCGGTTCCGCTCGTTCGCTCAGCTCCGACAAACGATCGGCGATCTGCGAGCCATGCTGCGTCGTGGCGTGCAGGGTCGCGGCGATCTCCTTGGCGGCGGCAAGGGCGTGGGTGATGGCCGCCAGACGCTCCACGAGTTTGGCGGCTTGCGATTGGTGCTCGGCGATGCTGGTTGTAGTCCCTCGCGCCTCCTCCGTCCGCGCCGCAAGCTCCGAAGCCAGCGCACCGCCGTTCTGGTGGCTTTGCGTTGCATCCCGGAGGAGCGCGGCAAGTTGCTCTTGCCGCGCAGGAAGGTCCTGGGCCAGCGACTCGACGGCCGTCATCAGTTCCTGAACGGACTTGCCGGCGGACTCGATCGCTTGCTGGCGGGCCTGCAACCGCGTCTCGAACCCTTGGGCCGCCACGCTCGTCGAGCAAAGTCGTTCCGCCATGGCGCTGGCCGCGGCATGTTGCGAACTCAATTGTGTGATCTTTTCATCCGCGTACCCCGAAAGGCCTTCCAAGGCCTCGTTCAACCTGCGCCCGTCGCCGATCAGCATGTCCAGGTGAGTGGCGGTTTGATCCGCCCGGGCCCGCGAGGTCGCCAGCTCCTCGACTCGCTGGGTCGTATCCTCCGCCGTGGTCTTGGCCAGCCGGGCGGCTTCGCCCAGTCGTGCCACCAGCGCGTCACCCGAGACCACGATCGAGCGGGCATCCTCGGTCGTCTCTTGCGCCGCGTCTCGACACGCCGCCAGTTCCCGGGTCTGCCGGCGAGTCTCATCGGTGATGGCGCGAAGGTCGTGGACCGTTTCCCGTGCGGTTTTCGTGCCTTCCCCGAGTTCGCCCAGCAGCTTTTCCGCGACCTCCTCGTCGGTGTGCAGCGCGGCGCAAATCTGTTCGGCCTCACGAGCCTGGGTGCGTGCCGCGGCCACGCGCTCACAGGCCCCGCCGATCTCCAACAGTTCACCGCCGACGTCCCGCCGCAGACCGTGAATCCGCCCCTCGGACGCGGTGACTTCGGCAAGGAGTGTCTCGCCGCGCTCGACGGCCTGGGCCAGCGGCTGGCACATCGTCCCGGCCCGCGCGACCAATACTTCGAGGTCGCCTTCCTGCTGCTCGATCGTCGAGCGCAGCTCCGCAACTCGCCGCTGATCGGACTGCAGGCTGTGGGACAGTCGATCGACGGACGGTCGCAAGGCGGATTCGGTTTCGGACAGTCCTTCGATTTGGGTGGTAAGCTCGGCGACCTGGGTTTGAGCCGACTCCACGATGCGTTGCCACTCGTCGCGGCAACGGGCCACCGTCGTTTCGGTGAGGTGCGTTTCGAGCCGCTCGGCGCTTGCCGCGGCGTTTTCGATCTTGGTCAGGAGCGTCGCACCGCGCTCTTCTTGCACCGCCACAGCCGTCGCAACCTGCCGCAGCAGGCCATCCACTTGTTGCTGGGACGTTCCCCCCAACTCCTGCGTTGTCTTGCGGAGTTTGGCGATTTCCTCATCGCCCGCGGTTCGGGCGCGTTGGGCGAACTTGGCCGCCAAGGTCTCATGTTCCTCCCGCACCTGCGCCAGACTGCGTCGTAGCTCGCCGATCGTGGTCTCGACCTCTCGCGTTCGTTCGGCCGAAAGGCGTTCGAGGATCGAGCGGGTGTGGGCCACGGTCTCCTCGGTCGATCGGTGTGACGCCTCCTGCGCAGCCTGGATTTCGGCGCAGGTTCGCGTCGCCCGCGCCGTCGCTTCGTCGAGCGTCTGCACGCAGGACCGCTCGCGCTCCGAAGCCTCGCGCTCGATCGATGTTTTCGCGTTTCTCTGGGCCTCGGCGATCTCCTGCCGCGCGGCCTCCGACGTCTCCTTCAGCACCGCGAGGGTTCGCGCCGCGGTCGTCGTAGCGCGTTGCTGGTTCTCGCCTCCCATGCGGACGATGCGCTCGGAGAATTCGTTGAGCTTCGCCTCCGCGACCCGCGACGATCCCTCCAGCGTCCGACCGACCTTCTCCACCAACTCGTCGATTTCCTTGCGCCAGGCGCCGACGTTCTCGGAGATCAGCTTCCGCGCGGAGGCGATCTGCCCTTCCGTGGTTTCCCGAATTCGCGCCGCGCCCGACTCCGCCTCGCGCGATGAGGTTTGCACCTCGCGCAACAGGCCCGCAAGGCCGGTCTGTGCATCCTGCGATTGATGGACGCCCTTGCTGAGCCGATCCGCATGGGCTTGCAGCTCTTCGCCCTTGGCGGTCAATGCGCTCGACGTGCGTTGCAAACGCGCCTCCACCACGGTGGCCGACTCCGCCGCGGCATCGGATCGCGTGACGAGTTCCTCCAATTGGGCCGCAACGTCGTTGACGCGCCCGACACGCGATTCCACCTCCGCCGCGCGCCCTTGCGATTCCTGAACCAGTTGCGACAAGCGCCGTTGTGCGTTCTCCACCGCCTCCACCCCTTGTCGAAGCAGGGGGGCGATGCCCGTGGAAACGCTCTCCGCGCGTTCCAGAAGGGAGCAGAGATGTTGTTCGACGGCCGTGAGCTGGGTCAGTGACGCCTGCGTCGTCGCGGACATTCGCTCAGCCTTGGCGATCGCCCGTTCCAATCGTGCCAGTGTCCCCACGGCGAACGCGGGCCTGTCATTGGAGGTCTCCACCGAATCCTCCGCTTCGCCCGGGGGCGCATCGATGGTCGGTTCGGCATTGGATTCCGTGGTTCCGCGGTCGTGCCAGGGCGCCGCACCCGACCCGCCGCGCGGCAACAACAGGTCGTCCGCGACCATCGACTTCACCGTGCCCGCGCTGCGCCCGATGGCCTCCTCGACGATCGCCCGAGTGATGTTCCGTTCGCCGGCCCCGTACGCGGTCAGCATCGCCGCGTTGCACACCCGGTTGATTAGCCGCGGCACGCCGCCTGCGACCTCGTGGACACATCGCGTCGCCTCGTCGTCGAAGACCGCGGCGTCCGCGGCGCCGGCGGCCTGCAAGCGATGGCGGATGTACTCCGCGCTCGGGGTCTCCGACAGTGCGTGCAGACACCGATCGCCGAAAAGCTGTTGTCGAATCCGCGAGAACTCCGGTCGATCGAGCTGACCCGACACTTGCGGCTGGGCGGCCAGGATAATCCGCAGCAAGCGGCCTTTCTCGCCTTCCAACTCCGCGAGCGCCGAAAGCTGGCCGATGTGATGCGTCGTCAGGTTTTCGCCCTGGTCGATCATCAGGATGGCGTGATGGCCCGCTTCGGCGATGCGCTGGAGATGCCGTCGCAGCCGATCCATATGCCGATTGTGGTTCTGCGACGAGGGCAGCGTGACGCCGAACCCCTTCGAGCATTCGCGAATCAAGTCCCCCCCCCCACCGGTCGGCCAAGTCAGCGCCACGGCGTGGTCGGACTTGTCGAAACGGGCGAGCAGCGCCCGCAAGAGTAAAGTTTTCCCGGTTCCGGCCTCGCCGGTCACAAGCGCCAAGCCCTGTCCGAAGCGAGCTTCGTATTCCAACGCCGCGAGCGTCTCCTCGAACTCCCGCGTGGGATAAAGAAACTCCGTATCCGCTCGATCCTCAAAGGGTAGGGATCGAAGTCCGAAAAAACCGGTGTACATGGCAGGCATCCTCGTGGCGCGCCCTCCCCGCACCCCCTGCGCAAGGGGTCGACAGGGTGGACCGACGACGGAACATCGGACGACGGAGTTTGCGCCTGAAGTTATCGGGCAATGGGCCGGCGGAACGTCGGGGGCGGCCGCTGGTGCTCCGTCCACGTTGCGTTGACGGGACGACCTGAGCCGCGGAAAGGAACTTGTCCCGGCGCGCCGGGATGCCGCGGGGTATACCCGCCCCATGAATGGGGCAGCTCAGGCGTCAAAACGATCTCGCCGACCCTCACGAAGGAGGGGTCACGACCCCTCCGGGAAACCCCCGGAACGCCCGTACCGACCCCCGGTAGGGCTGGACATGCCCACGGACTTCTGGTATCGCTCCCCGCGTGGTTGTGGACTTGATGGACTTGATGTCGATCTTCAGCACTCAGCCGGTGTGGACCCTCAGCTTCACGGCCCACGTCGCCGCCCAGGCCAGCGCCCAATCGGCGCGGGCGACGAAGGACGCCAATCGAACGGCCCTGGAAGTGTTGATCCGCGCCCTCGTGCGCCGCTTGCAGGCCAGCCCCTCCGTCAGCGAGGCCGAGCGGGCGGCGCTGGGCATCACCGTGCCGGACTCCGGGGCGACCGCCGCGGCCAGCCCGACCACGCGGCCCGTTTGTGAGGTCGATACCAGCCAGCGGTTGCGGCACACCATCGACTTTACCGACGAGGGCACCCCCACGCGCAAGGCCAAGCCCGCGGGCGTGTTGGGCGCGGAAATCTGGGTGAAGATCGGTCCGACGCCGTCGACTTCAACGATGTCGGATGTTGGAAGTGGGATATCGGATGTGAGAGGATTCGGCGTCCTTGGCCGTTTACATCCGAAATCCGCCATCCCACATCCCACATCGGGCGGCGGCGAAACCGGCCCGTGGAGCGAGACGGCGACGGCGACGATCGGGGCGTAGCCACGCCATGAAGCCGAATTTTTTTGCAACGCCGCTGGTCTTCCGAGCATGGTACTGGCGACGACACCGGTCCTGCGAGACTCACGAAAAGCGGTAGTGGGTCTATTTGAAGGGGGCAGAATAACTCGCAAACCGTTTGAGCAAAGTGGGCGGTATGCGTGATACAATCGCGACATGCGACCTGTGTGGAAGCAAGCTGTTAGTTCTTGCTTCCTCATTTCAGTCTTGGTTCAGTGCGGTTGCAGCTATGGGCCGCGGGAGAGAAATATGGGCAAACTGACACCGTCTCTTGCGGCTGAGACGGAGACACTAAGGGAAGCGTACGCCGCACTCAACCGGAATGATATCCCGGCAATGGTCAAAGCATTTGACCCGCAGATCGAGCGGATCGAACCGGCCGAGTTTCCGGCAGGCGGGACCTATCACGGGCTCGCAGCAGTGAAGGCACACCTGTCGCAGTCGCGCGGGACATGGGCCGAAGGAAGCTGCGAGCCGCAGCGGTTCATTGTCGCCGGCGATAAGATCGTTGTGTTCGTTTACGTGCGAGTGAGGCTGAAACACGAGGCGGAATGGCGCGAAGGACGTATCGCGGATGTCTTCACTCTCCGCAACGGCAAGGCCATTCAGTTTCGCACGTTCGCTGACGAACAGCAGGCTCTCGAATGGGCTGGAGCCAAAGCCTTAGATGCAAACTGACCCACTACCCGAAAAGTAGCCTGAGGATCCAGAAGGGCGCACCATGTCACTACCCACCCCGCTCTCCTTTGCTGAACGGTTCCGCAACTGGTACGAGTATGAACGGGACTGCAACGCCAAGTCCCTGAAGATGCTCCAGTCCGTGTCGCCTGAAGCGCGTGCATCGTCCCAGTTCACGCGCGCCGTCGGCAAGATGGCGCACCTTGTCGCTGCACGCCACATGTGGCTCCACCGACTCGGCGTCGTCACGGATCGTCCGGAGAGTTGGTTTCCGCCTACCACGCTCGAAGAACTCCCGGCGGCGGTGGAGGTGATCGAGCAACGATGGACCGCGTACCTGGCGCGTCTGACCGATGCCGATCTCGCCGCGGATTTCGTCTGCACGGGCGGCGATGGCCAGCGCTACTGCTGGCGACTCCTCGACCTTCTCACGCAGGTCTTCGGGCACGCCTGGTACCACCGAGGACAGATCGCGATGCTCGTCAAAGACCTCGGTGGTGAGGCGATTGACACGGACTACATCTTCTGGAATCGACCGACGGTGATCGGGGACGGGGACAACCCGCTGCCGAAGGGAGGCAGTCGATCATGAGCGAAACACAGAGTCCTCGTCGCGTGCTTCAAAGCATCGGCGCCGTGCTCGCGGGTTTGGTCGCCATCGTGGTTCTCTCCATCGGTACCGACATCCTGATGTACGCGACCGGCGTGTTTCCGCCGCAGGGTCAATCGATGGCCGACGCGCTCTGGCTGCTCCCGACGGCGTATCGAATCGCCTACGGCGTTGCGGGCTGCTACCTGGCGGCGCGGCTCGCGCCCGGTCGGCCGATGCGGCACGCGATGGTGCTGGGCGCCATCGGCGTCGCCGCGGGCATCGCGGGAGTTGCGGTGGCGTGGAACAAAGGTCCGGAATTCGGGCCGATGTGGTATGCGATCGCGGTCGTCCTCATGCAACTGCCGTGCGCCTGGGTGGGCGGCAGGCTCCACGGTGTGTGTGCAGCCAGGAACGCCGCATTGCAGCGAGTCAAGGAGGCCGAGTGGTGACCTACCCTTTGCGCACACATAGGGTAGGGTCACGATGATCGAACCGAATAACTCGCTACGAACAATCGTCCTTCACCATTCAATCGCCCAACATCCGTCCCAACCCGTCGGTAAATCGGAACGATCGCCGAGTTCGTGATCGCCGAAGCGGGTGATAGCTCAACCATGAAAGGCTGCAAGGGCTTGCTGGTTAGTCCCACCCAGAACGGCGAAACGCCGTTAGATGTGGGATGTCGGAAGTGCGATGTCGGAGGTGTTCTCGATCCGCATCCCATCCGCCAACGACGAGGTCGGATGTTGGAAGTGGGATGTCGGACATGAGAAGATTCGGTGTCTCTGCTCCCTTACATCCGACATCCGCCATCGAACATCCAACATCGGGCCCCGTACATCCGCCATCGCCCATCCCAAGGAGACGGCGCCAAACCGCGAACGATTCATGTCGAAGGGTAAGTCCCGGCGCGCCGGGATCCGGATCAATCTCCGCAAGCTCTACCCGTCAACCCTTGACAGCGAAGCTTGTCCATGGTCAACCGATGGCTGACGGAGCACCGGGCGCAATTGGAGCCTATCGGTTGCCGCCGGGCACCAAACGGTCGTCGGGGTAGCACTCCGGCGGCGTGCGGAATTGCGGGCCGGTGGGATCCACCTGTTCGATCGGGCTCCACTTGGAAACGCGGAAACGGAGCTGGGCTCCGTTTTCAGGCCATTCCGCGACCAGCGTATGCGGCAAGAGCGCGCCGCCCACGGCGACCGCCCGATAATCGTCAAGCCAAGATTCCATCTGCACCACCCCGTGCGGATCGCGGAAGAGCACGCAGCGGATGAGTCGCGGCGGGGCGCGGTCCAACCAGTATTCCTTGGCGAGATACATGTCGCGGCTGCGGTCCGGAACGATGAAAAGGAATTGCTGGAACTCCTCGGCGACGCGATGCACGCGAGCGCCGTATTCCGGTCGCGGCTGTTCGGGCACGCCGCCCAACCCGAAGGCTTCGATCAACTGATCCGCACGCACCGGAACCTCCGGCGGCATTTCCTCGTCCACCCCGTGCGTCCCGCAGAAGTAGGAATCGTCCTCCGCGTTGAAGAACCAGAACCGCTCGACGTTCGACCCCAGCAGCAGTTTGCGCTCGCCGAAGCTCTTGAGGTCGAAACGCATGTAGCTTGGCGCTAGGTAGAGAAGGACCGCGTCGAGGTGAAAGCTGTGACGACGGCCTTTGGGATCGGTGATGTGACCGTCGGCGCTTCCCGTGGCTCGGAGGGTCGTGGTGATCTTCGCGGCGTTGGCGTTGACGAGTTCGACCGCCTCACGCGGAGGCAGTGTCGGGAGGCGGACCGCCGGGCGCGGGGTTTGGCAGCCGGCCAAGAGCAACAGTAGCGGCCAAAGCGCAATCCGCGACCGCAGGACTCTTCCCATCGCGCGCCAGGTAGCCGAGCGGCGGTCCTTCACGCTAGACCACGCTTTCCGGTGTGGGGTCGGTTTCGCCGAAAGCGCCGCTCTGACCATGAAGAATGGCGCTGAGCTGTTCGCTGACCGATGCGATTTGGCCTTCCGTCAGCTTGGGGTCGATGACTAGATGTTCCGTGCGGTCGCTGGACAGGGTCATCCGCCAGACCTCTTGCCCGCTATCCGTGCTTGACCCCTCGTAACGCAACAACCGCTTGCGCATAAGGATAAGCGCGAGAACGAAGCGGAATTGGCGTCTGGCCGGTTCCGGGTCGTCCGCCAGGCGAAGGAACAGACTGACCAGGATTTCGTTGTCCACCAGCAGCCGCTTCCGCTTCTCTTTGACCGGTACGCGGGTTTTGAAATGGCAATACGAGCCTTCGGGAGGACCCTGCCAACCCTCCAACCCGAAGTCCACGCGACGGAACGACTCGCCGTCCTCGAACAGGACGGTGTAGTACTCCTCGCCCTCGCGCAGCTCACGACCGGTGGCCGCGCATCGACCCGTGGTCCCTTGGACTTCCCACTCCGGACGGATCATGACCCACAGGCCTCCATACCTGGTTGCCCCGCCTCCCACTGACGGCGAGGCGATCGATCCGCATTGGAAAGTAGACTGCCCCCCGCGTCAACGTGCCTCCCGCCGGCGCGTTGTGAAAAGATGCCGGAAAGACGATTTCACTTTGTCTCGCATCGTTTGCCTTGCCCCGAAAACCGCGTATGCTGGACGGGAGGTTTTGAGGATGAGTGCGGCGGCAAGGAGGCGATCTGGTGCGGACACGTCGGCGAAGGCGTAATCGACGAGCCACCGTTGTTTCGGTTCTGCTGGTCTCCGGCGGGGTGGCGTGTGCCTGGTGGATCGACCGCGCTGGGCGGGCCACGACCGACTTCGACCCCACGCTGACCCTGGCCACGCAATCCCGATCGGTCGTCGATCCGCCGGCGGAGTCGGCGCCGAGTTCGCCGCCCGTTCGCGCCGCGGACGTTGCCGTACCGGAGCCTACGTCACCAGCCCCCGAGCCTCGTGCGATCGAGCGCCAGGAACGCAGCGCCGCGTCCACGATCGAGACTCCCGCACCTGAGAACCCGCCCGCACTGGAACAGCTCGCCGCGCTGATCGAACGAGGCCGGCAGGCCCTCGAGGGCGGCGATCTTGTGGCCGCAAGGACGATCTGGAATGAGGTTCTGCGCCGCGACCCGAACACGGAGCAAGAGACGTCTCTTCGCGCCGAGCTGGAGCGACTGGCCGCGCAGACCATCCTCTCCTCGCGGATTCTCGCCGGCGATCCGTTCGTCCAACGGTACGTGATCCAGCCCGGAGATGTGCTGGCCAAGATCGCTGCAGCCGCGAAAGTCACCCCCGATTTGCTGGCCTCGGTCAACGGCATCGCGGACAAAAATCAGATCCGCGAGGGCCAGGCGATCAAGGTGGTAAGCGGCCCCTTCCGCGCCGTGGTCCACAAGCACAGCTACACGCTTGACATCTACTTGGGTGACACCTTCCTCCGTGAGTTCCGCGTCGGACTCGGCGCCGATGACAGCACTCCGACGGGTGAATGGCGGGTGGCGACGAAGCTGGTGAATCCCACCTACTACCCGCCGCGGGGCGGGGACATCGTCGCCGCCGACGATCCGAACAATCCGCTCGGTGAACGCTGGATCGGCTTGGTGGGGGTTTCCGGCAACGCCCTCGACCAGCAGCGCTACGGCATCCACGGCACCAACGAACCCGACAGCATCGGCAAGAACCGCTCCATGGGCTGCATCCGCCTGCGCAACGAGGACGTGGAACAGCTCTACACCTATCTCGTCGAACAGCATTCGACGGTGTCCGTAACGCCGTGACGCGTCACCCGGCGGCGGCTGGACGCGGGGGCCTTTCAATTGTCGGGCTTCCGGGCGTTAGTTGGCGGTGTTGCACTCGTGGACGAGCCGCCAGGGGCACCCGATGCATCGCTCTTCGGAGAATCGACAGGCCCTGTCACTTCCCCGATGACGGTTGCCCTGCCCGCCATCCCGACGCATAATTCCTGCGAGGCTGGAACCAATTCCCAGCCGACGGAGACGATCCCATGACTGAGTCTCGTCCCAACGATGATTCCCCGCGTTCACCCCCTGCGGAAACCGCC
>CAZYEX010000153.1:0-12815 GCA_964646605.1 uncultured Phycisphaera sp.
TGATGGGATGCCAACAGCTCTGGATGCTCGAGGCCTGTCTCAACGAATCACAGGCGGATGAAACAATGGACCGTCAGAAAAAAGTAGGATAACCTGACCCGAGCCGCCGCCGACCTTCAACTATGGATGGGACATCCTCGAATCGACTCTCGCCATCGCTCACGTAACCGCATGTCAGACTCCTATTTGCCGGAGTCCTTGAGCACTTCTTTGAGTGCTTCTTGTATTCGATCGAATGGGTCCAGAAGGTCGACCGACTGCTCAAGCTCGGCCACAATGCTCCCCGCGGCGCGTTCGTCCGCCGCGTTGCCCCCTGTATCGTAAAGATACGTGCTTATGGTTACGCCCACTTGCGCATCCGCTGGCCTTCTCCAAAGCCGGGCAACGGGCACGCCAAACACTGAACGCGCTGCGATTAGGGTCTCTGAATCGACGAAGACGACGTCCGGCACTTGGGTGAGCCCCTCCTGTAAGAGCTTTCTCGCGATGACGTTGATCTTGACATCGACTTCGAGTGTTTTGCCATACAAGATACGCTGGACGACCGTTGGGCGAATCGGCGTGACGTACCCGAAGTGAAGCGGGCGAGTTCGTCCATCGGTTACGAGAATCGCGCCCAGAAACCCACGAGCCGCGTCTTGAGGACAGGTCAGATAAGCCAACGACACCCCATCGCCGTCTTTTTCAGTCTGCGATTTAGCCATTGCGGAGGACTCCCGCTTGGTCTTTCAGAAAACGCTTTGCCCATCCCGCGGAACCGGTCAGTTTACCCAGGATCGCGACGTCACGGTACAGCAACACACGGCAGCGTTCAAGTACGGTCTCGCCCGCTTGGTCCCGAAGGACAGTCGCCTATTCCCTTCCCTCGATCGCAACGATGGCACCCCTTCGGATAACAACGGCCCATTCTTCGGCCGACGACTCCTCCCCCTCCCTCGTCCCTTCCCGCCTTGGGGCACCGAACCTTCATCCCTTTGTCCCTCCGTCCCTTTGTCCCTCCGTCCCTCGGGAGGTTGATCGCCCGATCACGCGTTCCCGACCGATCACCCCTCAAGTTATCTGGGTAGATGAGTCGCCGCCGCCATCCTGGCTCGGGTAGTCGTGCCGTCCCGGCGCGCCGGGACTCCACGCGCTCTCCATTCGACGCTCGACATTCGACATTCCTCTGTCCCTTCGTCCTCTCGTCCCTCCGTCCCTTCGTGCCTCAACGCCTCTCCCGACCCCGCGCGTATAAGAAAGATACCGAACGAACCCATTCAAAAGTGTCGCTGAACAGTGAACCCCGCCTGGAGGGCCCCGATTGGGGCCTCCTTCCGCGATTTACGGGACGAGGCCTTAACCGTAGAGTCGGCGCCCACGATGGCGGAGGCGAATATCCCCGGCGACGCCGCGAGAGCGAAGGCCTTGATCGACCGCAGTCATATCTCGACCGAGCACCGCAATCCGCGGTCGATGGGCTTGGATCAACTGTCGATCGGGGAGGCGTTCGATCTCATCAACGGTGAGGACGCGACGGTAGCAGCCGCCGTGGCTGCGGCGCGGCAACCGATTTGCCGGGCGATCGAACTGGTGGTGGCCGCCTTTCGCGCCGGTGGGCGGCTGATCTACGTCGGAGCGGGCACCAGCGGGCGGCTGGGGGTGCTCGACGCCGCCGAATGTCCGCCGACTTTCCTGACGGACCCCGTGATGGTTCAAGGGATCATCGCGGGCGGAACCGAGGCATTGACCCGCAGCATCGAAGGGGCTGAGGATCGTGCCGACGACGGCGCGGCAGCGATCGCTGAGCGCCGGGTCGGCCCCAACGACGTGGTCTTCGCCGTCGCCACCGGAGGGACGACTCCCTACGTTCACGGGGCCATCGCCTGCGCCCGGCAGCGCGGGGCCAAGACCGTCTTTCTCGCCTGCGTGCCGACCGAGCAGGTCCCCGACCAAGCCGACGTCTCCATCCGCGTTCTGACGGGGCCGGAGGTGGTTACAGGCAGCACGCGGATGAAGGCCGGGACGGCTACCAAGATGGTCCTCAACATGGTCACCACCATCGCCCTGGTCCAGCTTGGCAAGGTCTACCAGAACCTGATGGTGGATGTGAACACCCAGGCCAACGCCAAGCTGGTCGATCGGGGCGAGAGGATCGTCCAAACCCTCACCGGGCTGTCTCGAATCGACGCGAAGTCGCTCCTCGAGTCCGCCGATGGGCGAGTCAAGACGGCCCTCGTCATGCACGCGCGGAAGGTCGATCGGGCGACAGCGGAGGGGATGCTCAAGGAGGCTCAAGGACGAGTCCGACGCCATCTCGACCCCGTGCCCTAGACTTTGCAGGGCGACATCTCTTCATGCAGCAGAGTTTGGCGTGTAGAATCCGATATCGGAGCAAAGCACACACGGCAACGGAGGGCTGGTATGAACGGGATCATGGATGATCGGCACGGACGTACAAACGACAGCAATGGATCAGCGAGGAAATGCGCGCCGCCGCCTGACGGTGGGAGCTCGGGGGGGCGGTGGGCACTTCTCATTCTGGCGACGATTCTGATCGCCCTCCCCGGGTGTCACGGAGCGCGGTGGGGGTTGTGGGGGGGATACGGTTCGCGGCCCATACGGGCGATTTGGGTTACACGCTGGGACTACAAAACGCCCGCCGACATCGCCCGCGTGATGGACAATTGCAAGAGCGCGGGCTTCAACACTGTTCTCTTCCAGGTTCGCGGCAACGGGACGGTTTGCTATCCGTCGAAAATCGAGCCTTGGGCCGACGAATTCGGCGGGCGCGATCCGGGATTCGACCCGCTGGCTGTTGCGTGCAAGGAGGCCCATCGCCGCGGGCTCGAGCTTCACGCCTGGGTGAACGTCATCCCCGGTTGGCGGGGCGACAAACCGCCGAGCAACCCGCGTCAGCTTTACAACGCCCACCCCGACTGGTTCTGGCGCGACGCGCACGGCCGACGACAACCCCTCGGTTGGTATTGCAGCGTCAACCCTTGCTACCCGGAGGTGCGAAAGTATCTGACCGCGGTCATGCAGGAGATCGTGTCGAAGTACCCCGTCGACGGATTGCACCTGGATTACATGCGCTTCCCCAACGAATGGAACGACTCCTACGCCAAGGGCACGAGCGTGCCGGATTATCCGCGCGATCCGCGGACGCTGATGATGTTCCGGCGGGCGACGGGCAAGACGCCCGAGCAGGCCCCGGCGGTGTGGGATGCCTGGCGATCGAACGCCGTCACGCAGGTGGTGCGCGATTTCCGCAAGATGATCGACCGGGTCGATCCCAAGGTGAAACTGACCTCGGCCGTGGGGGCCATGCCGGATGAGGCCCGACGAAACCACTTCCAAGACGCCCGCAAGTGGATTTCCGAACGGCTGGTCGACGCCGTGTACCCCATGAACTACGACTCCAACTTGGAGGTGTATTCGCAGCGGCAGAAAGTCTGGAGTTCGATTCGCCCGCAAGTTCCGGTGGTCATGGGGATCATGTTCGACAAGCGGGACGGGGCGACGGTGGTGGCGCAGGTGAACCGTGCGGCCAAAGGAGGACGGCATTTCGCGGCCTTCGCCTACAATTCCCTGTTCGAGCGGACCGACGATCGGGGCCGGGCGGCGACCGACGCCCAGAGCGCCTCGCGGGCGGCCTTGCGCAAGAAAGTCATCCCGCACATCCGCTGGCTGGGGTCGTCGTAAAGTGCGAAACTCGAAGTTCAAAGTTCAAAGACCGTGGAACAGACCGGACGCACGCGGAGACTGCGTGCCTTCTTCGCACTTCGAACTTTGAACTTCTGATTTCATGTTCGCCATCGGCGTAGATGTCGGCGGGACCACCACGCGGGTGGGATGCGTCGATGGTGCCGGTCGGCTTCTCGGCGTCGAGCGATTCACGACCCCTCGCTCCGCCGGGGCGCTTCTCGATGAAGTCGCCGCCCGAGCGACATCGCTTGGCACTTCCCACGGAGAGCCCTCCGATCGTTCGGCTGCCGTCGGCATCGCACTCCCAGGGCCTGTAGACGCGGTACGCGGGCTTCTTCTGCGATCCGTGAATCTACCGTTTCTGGAGGGGTATCCGTTCGTCGACGAACTTCGCGGGCGAACCGGCCGGGCGGCGATCGTTTACACCGACGCCGACGCCGCGACTTGGGGTGAGTACGTCGCGTGTCGGGATCGCCCGCGACGCTTCGTTCATATGCGTCTCGGAACCGGCGTGGCGTGCGGAGTCGTCATCGACGGCCGCCTTCAACCCGTGGCCGCTGGGCGCACGACGCATTGGGACATCCTCGTCGTCGAGCACTGTCCGGACGCAATCTCTTGCGCGTGCGGCCTCCGCGGATGTTTGGAGACGATCGCATCCGGACCGGCGCTCGCAAAGCGCTGGGTCCAATTGGGTCATGACAGTGGACTAGCCGGCTTGCAGGAGGCGTTCGTTCGCCACGAGCAGGGCGCAGTTCGGATCGTGGCCGACGCATCAAGCGCCATTATAAGAGCCGTCTCAAATCTGAGATCTGAAATCTCAGGAGCGCCGGGCGATCCGATGATCGTATCGATTGGAGGCGGAGTGGTCAGTGCGCTTCCCTGTCTGTTTGCGGAATTAGCCGCGGCTTGGTCGGCGAAATCGGAACGACCATCCGAGGTCGGTCTACGTCTGGCCCGACTCGGCGACGACGCGGGCGTCGCCGGCGCGGCGATGTTGGCCGCGCACCGGTGCGCGCCCCGCATATGATCGGTATGTAGCGCCACCCCTTGTGGGTGGCGCGGAAAGATTCCTGCGCCGAGGGCGCCACCACGCCTCGGCGGACTTCCAGCCCTGGTGGTTGGCGAAGTCTGTCACGCTGTAGGAAGGACTTTCGTCCTGTCGGGAGCGGGTGCAGTGGGCATAGGACCCCGACGGGGTCCGCGAAAATAGCCGGGGGTCAAGTCCGCCCACGGCGGACGCCACCCCCGGATGAACGCCGCCCCCACCACCCCCAGCCCCCTCCTCCCCCGGCGACTTCGTCGCCGGGGGAGGAGGGGGAGTTCGTTGGCGTCGCCGCAACCCAGGGTTGAAACCCTGGGCTAAGTTCGTGCCGTGCCGATGGCACTACATGGCTGGGAGGCACCGCCTAAGAGTGGAATGTCCCCCTCGACTCCCGGATCGGCTGATCGCCCGAGCAGCACACTTTCACCGAGCGCCTGGCAAGTTATTCCCTACGGATGTCCGCCCGAAGTCCAAGGCGGACCGCGAAATGCGATGGACGCCGTGCGAATCGCGGACTCAGGAAGGCGGGGCGCGAGTCACTCGTAATGGGAAACTCGTAATGGGTAATGGTCAACGGGTACACGGAAATGGGCAATCCTCAATTCGTCTCAGCGTTTCGGCGTTTCAGCGGTCCTGCGTTTCGGCGTTTCGGCGTTTCTGCGTTTCGGCGTTTCGGCGTTTCTCCTTCCTGCGTTTCCTCCGCGCCTCGAAATGAGAAAAATGATTTCACCCAAACGAACCCAAAAACCCCGCCGGCGGGGTCAAGAACGCGGTTTTGTCCCGCGAATTTGGCTTCGTTTGCCTTCATTTTACCCGTTTTTGCGGCAATCGAACCCATCTTTTTGGCCCGTCGCTTGCGCTTGGGGTTCGGATTGCGCCGCCCATGAAGGGCGACGGTACGGCGCCACCCACAAGGAGTGGCGCTACATTGCCGGGTGGGTCCAGGGCGTCGCTACTCGTTGAGTCGCCGGACGTCGGCGCCGATGGCGGTTAGTTTTTCTTCGATGCGTTCGTAACCGCGGTCGATGTGGTAGGCGCGGTGGACGCGGGTGGTGCCCTTGGCGATCAGTCCGGCGAGGATGAGGGCGGCCGAGGCTCGCAAGTCGGAGGCCATCACCGGAGCGCCGACCAGGCGCTTGACCCCCTCGATGATCACCGCCGGACCTTCCTTGAGAAGTTGTGCCCCCATGCGGTTCAACTCGCCGACATGAAGGAACCTGTCAGGATAAATTTTCTCCGTAATCACGCTGTTGCCATCGGCGAGGCACAGCAAGGCCATGGCCTGGGCTTGCAGGTCGGTCGGGAAACCCGGGTACGGCTGCGTGTTGATGGTGACGGGTTCGAGCCGCCTCGACGAAGAGACGGACACGCCCTTTTCACCGCGCTCGACGACCACGCCCACGCGGCGGAGGCGATCGACGACGGCGCGCATGTGTTCGATGCGGGCCCCTTGCAGCTCCAAGTCCCCGTTGGTGATGGCGGCAGCGATGAGAAACGTCCCGGCTTCGATGCGATCGGGGATGATCCGGTACTCGCACCCGTGCAAAGACTCGACGCCCTCGATGGTGATCTCCGGAGTTCCCTGGCCGGTGATCCGCGCCCCGCAGGCAACGAGGAAGTTGCCTAGGTCGGCGACCTCCGGTTCGCAGGCCGCGGAAGCGATGATCGTTTTCCCTTGGGCCAGGGTGGCGGCCATCATCACGTTGGCGGTCGCCGTGACCGACGACCCGAACGGACCGCCCAGAAAAATCTCCGCGCCCTTGAGTTTCTTGCTTCGCAGAAGGACGTCGCCGTTGACCAGTTCGTAGTCGGCCCCGAGGGTCTGCAAGCCCATGATGTGCAAGTCGATGGGACGGTCGCCGATGGCGCATCCTCCGGGCATGGAAACCTGCGCCCGGCGGCGCTTGGCCAGAAGGGGACCCATGACGCAGACGCTGGCCCGCATTTTGCTGACCAATTCGTATTCGGCGTGAGCGTTCATTTCGTCTTCGACGCGGAAGCGGATGGCCCCATCGGGGCGACGTTCGGACTTTACGCCCAGGCGGGCCAAAAGGGTCTGCATCTGGCGGACGTCGGCGAGGTCGGGGATGTTGTGGAGGACGGTTTCGCCCTCGACGAGGATCGACGCGGCCATGATGGGCAAGGCCGAGTTCTTCGCCCCGCTGATGGGGACGGTTCCCTTAAGCCGATTGCCGCCGACGATCTCGAAGAACTGCACGGTGATCCCTCCTCGGTTTCACTTCGTTATCGGCATGAGGCCCGCGTAAAGACCAATGCCCGTCCTTGTCCGACGACTCGGTCGTGGCGAGTCTGGTGGTGTACAAACCGGCCCGGGCCGGTCATCACCTCCTGGACAACCTCGTGCTGACCGTCGCCGACTTCGACGATGACGACGCCTTCCTCGGCCAGCAGCGCAGGAGCGTCCACGGCGATGGTGCGGTAAAAGGAGAGCCCGTCGCCGCCGTCGGTCAGGGCCACAGGCGGTTCGAAATCGCGAACCGCCGCGTCGAGGGAGGGAATCGAGCCTGCGGCGATGTAGGGCGGGTTGCAGACCAGGACGTTGAATCCGCCCTCGGGGACCGCTTCCGCGGGGAGGGCCAAGCGGTCGGCGCACAACAGGGCCAGGCGTTCCAGCACCTTATGCCGTTCGGCGTTGAACCGGGCGATTTCCAGGGCCGCTTGCGAAACATCCGTCGCCACGGCCGACGCCTCCGGGATGTTCGTCAGGGCGGCGATCGCCAGACAACCGCTCCCGGTCCCCACATCGAGGATTCGGGGTTGGACCCATTCCACCTCGCGGCAGTAATCCATCAGGCATTCCACCAGGGTTTCGGTCTCCGGACGAGGGATCAACACGTCCCGCGTCACGCGGAAGGAAAGGGAAAAGAACTCCTTCTCGCCGACCAGGTAGGCGACCGGTTCATGGGTGGCCGCCCGTCGGACCCACTTTCGGAACCGCGCCATCGGCTCCGCCTCCAGCACACGGTCGAAGCGGGCGTACAAGTCGATTCGCCGCCAACCCGCGGCGTTGGCGAGCAGCACCTCGGCCGCCAATCGGGCATCGTCGACCGAATGGCGGGTGAGGTAGTCGCTGGTCCAGGAAAGCAGACGCCCGACGGTCCAGTCGTTTTCGGCGGTCGTTGCGGGCGCGGTCATCGACGCCATTGTATCACCCCGAATTCGCTTTGGGTATCGGGTGAACGGGCTCGGATACACGCGGGTCGTGGTGTCGGCCTGCGAGGATCGTTAGACTGGGTGTTCGCGGCACGGACGACGACGGCATGACGGTGAGAAAACTCTGCGAGACGGTCTGCCTGTTCTTGCTGCTTGCGGTCGTGGCCTTGCGTCCGCTTATCGCCGAGCGCTACGACTCGGCGGGTAGTCCCACCACGATGGCTTTGGGCGAGGTCCGCGACCCGTTGCCGCTTTCCACGTTGCTGCTCGATCTCGTGATCCTTCTCGCCGCGGGTGTCCTGTGTTTGTCGCGGCTCGGAGGAGGCGCGCCGTCGTATCATCGGACGGGGTTGGAGTGGGGCGCGGCCCTCGTTGCGGTCGCCGCTGTCGTGTCCTGTCTTCTTGCGGGCAACAAACGGCTGGCGATGAACGCCACGATCGACTGGATTTGCATGTTGGTCCTGGCCCTGACCCTCGCCCAACTCGCGGGCCATTCCTGGCGGCGGAAGCTGGTCCTGGGCGTGGTTCTTGCGTCGGCGTGCGTTCAGGCCGAACATTGTCTCGAACAGGTTTGGGACGGTTTCGACCAGACTTGGCAACACTATCAGGGCATTCGCGAGGAATTCTGGGCTCGGCAGGGGGTTCCGCTCGATTCCGGGGAGGTCGAACTGTTCGAGCGTCGCATGCAAGCCCGTGAGGCCGACGGGTTCTTGCAGCACAGCAACGTGACCGGTTCGCACCTGGTTCTCTGCGCGCTGCCGGCCCTGGGTCTGGCGATCAACCGTTGGAAACGTCCGACTGCCATTGGTGCGTTGATGACCACGGGTGGGGCGATGTCGATGGTGGTGGTCATCGTCGTGGCCGCTGCTACGACGAAGAGTCTTGGCGCGGCGGTGTCCGGCGCTTGCGGGCTTGTGGTCTGGACGATCCTCGGGCGAACCTCGCGCTGGTCGCCGCGCTCGCGCCAACGCCTGACCACCTTCGCGTGGATCGCATTCGCATTCGGCGTCTTGGCGGTCGTCGGTCACGGGTGGTTTCGCGGAGGGCTTCCGGGATGGTCGCTGACGTTCCGCTGGCAGTATTGGGTCGCGTCCGCGCGAATGTTCCAGGACCACTGGCTGACCGGCGTGGGCCGCGAGAACTTCGGTCGGCATTATCTGCAATACAAGTCCATCGAAAGCCCGGAGGAGGTAGCCAATCCGCACAACCTCTTGGTGCAAGCCGGGTGCGACTGGGGCATCGTCGGGCTCGTCGGCGTATTGCTCCTTCTCTACGGGTGGTCAAGGAAGGTGACCGATCGCGGAGCGGAAACCATCGAATCGCAGACGCCGTCGCGCTTCGAGGGACCGTCCTCGCTGGCACCCTTGGCCTGGACGATCGGCTTGTTGTTTGTGGTCACGTTTGCGCGGCTGGCGTTTCTGGGTAGCGACGATCCCAACTTCCTGACCTATTCCGCCGGTGTCACGGGGTTGGTCTGGGGGGGGGCGTTTTGCGTGGTGCTTTTCGGCCCCTCCGACGGGAAGTGGCACCACGGATGCGTGACGGCCGGTCTGGTCGCGTTTCTCCTGCACGAGATGATCAACTTCGCACTGTTCGTTCCCGGATCGGCGACGACCTTTTTTGCCCTGGTGGGATTGTCGGTGGCGGAGCAAGGCAACCCGGCGAGTGAGCCAGTCGGTCGGCGTCGGGAGGTGCAGCGCCTCCTGACCGTGCTCGGCGCGATGATCCTCGTTGCTTGGTTCGGGGTGATCCCCGTGGCACGGAGCCGGGCCCATCTGGAGGAGGCCTGGCGCGAAGCCTCGCGACCCGTCGGTGCTGGTTTTTCCACTCATCCGGCCTGGACTGCGTTCGACGCCGCGGCACAGGCGGATCCCTGGGATCCCGTTCCCGCGGTCGCCAATGCCGAATGGCTAATGAGCGTCGGTGCCAATTCGGCGGAGCGTTCGGCAACGGCGTACGGCGCCGCCGTGCTGACCTTACGGGGGGCGGCCGCGCGGGACCCTCGGGCACTCTCGGTTGCCCGCTTGCAGGTACACACCGCCCTCGCCCTGGCCCGAGTCACCGACCGTGCCGAGGACTTCCAGTCCGCCCTCGGTTTCGCACTACGGGCCCAGACAGTTTATCCCCAGAGTCCAGCGGGACTCGTCCGACTGGCGGATGTGGAACTCGAAGCCGGTGAACGCACCAAGTCCCAGGAATACCTTCGCGACGCCCAGCGCCATTACCTTGCGGGCCTGGCGTTGGATGACGGGCGTCTGTCCTGGGAAACCCTCCGCCGATTCCGCGAGCGCGAACGGGCTGAAATCAACGGGAAAATCGCCCGGACGCAAACGCTTCTCGACGGACGATGAACCGGGTCCACTTCCGCGATCCGCGGCCCACAGTTACCACGGGTTCTGGACGTGGCAGACGCCGCCGGTCTTTTCGAGGTAGTCCTGGTGATACTCCTCGGCGGGGAAGAAGGTCTTGGCCGGTTCGAGCTGCGTGACGATCTTGCGGCTGCGATAAGGCTCCGAGGCTTGTAGCTCGCGGACGTATCCTTCCGCTTCCTTGCGCTGTTGCTCGTTGACATACCAAATGCCGGAACGGTACTGCGATCCGACGTCCGGGCCTTGACGGTCCGCTTGCGTCGGGTCGTGCATTTCGAAGAACGCTTCGAGCAATCGGCGGTAGCTGATGCGCGAGGGGTCGAAGACGACCTTGACCGTCTCGGCGTGACCGGTGCGATCCGAGCAGACGGCTTTGTAGGCAGGGTTCTCGACCGAACCCTGCATGTATCCGCTGACGGCGTCGAGGACGCCGGGGCCTTGCTGGAAGTAGTGTTCGAGTCCCCAAAAACACCCCCCCGCGAAATAGGCCGTCTCGCCTGTCGCCACGGGGCGACTTTCGGCGGGCAGTTCCGACTCCTTGGCGTGGAACTTCAACGACGCGGAATTGAGGCAATGGCGCTCCCCCGTGGGAGCCGGTCCGTCATCGAAGACGTGGCCAAGGTGCGACGTGCATCGAGCGCAGTTGATTTCCGTGCGTGCCATTCCGCCGCTGTGGTCGACGTGCCGTGTTACGTGCTGCGGATCGAACTCTCGATAGAAGCTCGGCCAACCTGTCCCGGAATTGAACTTGTGCTCGCTTGAAAACAACGGCAGTCCGCAGACCGCGCAGGTATACGTGCCTTCCTCCTTGGTCTCCAGCAGGCCGCCGCAGAAGGGTCGTTCCGTTCCGGCCTTCTGCGTGACCTGATAGGCCTCCGCATCCAGCCTGGCCGCCAACTCCGCGACCCGCTCGCGGGATAAGGGCGTGATGTCGTGGTTCGACTTGGACAGCAGAGGTTTCATGGTCGTCTCCCCTTTGGGATCGTTCGACTTCGTCGCGGTCTTCGACGGTTCCGTACCGAACCCCAGCGTAAAGACTGCACCCAGCATCGCCAACGCCAGCCAACCGTGTGTTCCGCTGATTCTCATCGTCGCACCATCCTCTCCTCGGCGTCATACGTCGCCGAGCCGTGGTTGGATGAACGGTCCTTGCCGTAGTTACGAACCGGGTTCGCTGACTTGTCGGAAGTTCTACGGGCGCGGCCGATGGCGGTCCAGCCGCATGGCGCCCGTTGGGCGTCCGAGGTCCTCGGTCGCGTTGTCGGTCGCGGTTCTGAAGAACGACACCGGTCGCTTGCCCTTGACGCTTCGCGTAAAGGGGGGCCGCTCCCGGCTCGGATCGTCGCCGCGGACCGCGAAGGCGGGAGCATGCCCAAATCTGAGCCCGCCAGGCGGGTTTTTCCGTACAGCGACACTTTTGAGTGGGTTCGCTTGGGATCTTTTTTTTGCGCGACGGTCGATCGGGAGAGGCGGAGGGATTGCCGATTTCCAATTTCCAATTGCCGAATGGGGACGAAGACTGAAGCCGGAAGAGTGAAGACTGAAACGAGGGAAACGACAAAGCGGCGGTGGCACGACTACCCGAGCCAGGATGGCGGCATCTTTTCATCTACCCAGATAACTTGGAGGGTGATCGGTCGGGAACGCGTGATCGGGCGATCAACCTCCCAAGGGACGGAGGGACAAAGGGACGAAGGTTCGGGGCCACAAGGCCGGAAGGGACGAGGGAGGGGGGGGAGTCGTCGGCCGAAAAATGGTCCGTTGGTATCCGAAGGAGCGCCGGGGTGGCGATCGGGGGAAGAAAATAGGCGACGGTTGGTCGGCGTCAACGGTTCAACTTGGCCGCGGCTGTTTCTCGGCACTCAGGACGTTTGGGGCACACACCTGCCCCTAGGCTTGCTCACCCGCGTCTATGCGGTGTCCGAAAGCGATCTTTGCACCGGTCAGCAGCAGAAGCGTCAGGATCACCAGGCCCCATTGGGAGACCGTTGGGATGATTCCCATGCACAACGGTTCCAAGTCGCAGTCCGGGTCATCGCAATCGGTAAGCGTGTCGCAATCGTTGTCTTTGGCGTCATGGCAGGTGAGAGTAGGTTCTTCGCTCATTGGCGCTGGGCCGCAATCGTCAGAGCAGTTGCACGAAGTCTCGTCGCCCTCACACTCGCCGTCTCCACAGAATGGAACTTCGTAAGCCCCTATATCCACGGTGATTCCCAGGGTCCGGGGCCGCAAAGCAAGATCATACGGAACGGTCTCGAGGGTATCGCCATCCCAGTCCAGATCGACTTCGTCGGCGGGCAGAAAAGCGTTGCTTCCCGTGTCCTGACACGGCGAACCGGGTTGGAGATTGAAGTTGCCGCCCGCGACATCCTGGAAGAGTGGGTCGGCATCGATGTTGTTCGAGCGTAACTCTTCAGCCGTCTGCAATTCTCGGCCATCGAGAATGTTAAAATGGGGGATTTGCGCCATCGTTCGAAGCGCGGTATGTCAGCGGCGTGACACGGAGTTCGCTGGCCGATTCGATGGACCTGCTTCTGGCAGCGGCG
>CAZYEX010000154.1:0-38174 GCA_964646605.1 uncultured Phycisphaera sp.
CTCGAGGATCGGGGGTTTTGCGGATCGCGGCATCCTGCCTAGAGTATGCGCTACGCAACGGGCGGGCGCAAGTAAAGTTTGGCGCGACTTTGTCGAGCCTGGTGCGAACCGGTGCCGCCGGGCACTTCTCGTGCCGAACAGTATTGATCGTCGCCTCGCTGCCAACACCGCACCCTCGCGGTCGCGGTTCGGAACGGGGCTGTCGGGTCGTGCGGTGGCCGGTAGAATGCGCGGCGAGGTTGAGTCATGAGAACTCAGAGACTTTGTCGCGAACTCCTGTGGATCGGGTGGGCGGCGGCCGGGTTGTCGGGCGGTTGTCAGGCCCCGGCGGCGCGGGCACCGGGGATGCTGTTCTTTCCCGCTCCGCCGGAGCCGCCGAGAGTTCAATTTCTGACCTGGGCGAGCGGGGCCGACGAGATCGAGCCGCAGCGCGGACAGCTCGAGGTCTACCTCCTGGGCAAAGAGCCGGCGGTCAAACGGGCCATTCAGAAACCCTACGGAATCGCGGTCCGCGAGGGCGTGGCCTACGTGTGCGATACGAAGGGGCTGAGCATCTGCCGGTTGGACTTTCGCAACCAGAAGTTCTCGGTCCTCGGGGTGAACGGTCCGGGCCGCCTGCGGAAGCCGTTGAATATCGTCGTCGATGGGGGCGGTTACAAGTTCGTAGTGGATTCCGAGCGAAAGCAGGTGGTGGTCTTCGGCCCCGACGACAACTATGTGACGGCCTTCGACGTTCCTCCGCCGTGTCATCCCGTGGACGTGGCCCTGTACGAAAACGAGCTGTTCGTTCTGGACAATGACGACACCTCCCAGATCGTCGTTCTGGAGCGCACCTCCGGCAAGGTCTTGCGCACTTTCGGCAAACCGGGCGGTGAGCCGGGACAGTTCAAGCTACCCAACAGTTTGGCCCTGAGTCCGGACGGGTTTCTCTACGTGAGCGACACCCACAACTGGCGAATCCAAAAGTTGACCCGCAGCGGCGAGCCGGTGTGGGCGAAGGGGACCCCGGGTTACTTTCTGGGTCAGTTCGGGCGGCCTCGCGGCATTCGCGTCGGGCCGGACGGAACGGTCTACGTCGTGGATGGGGCCACGGAAATCGTGCAGATGTTCGACCCCGATGGGCAGACGCTGATGCGTTTCGGGGGTCCAGGCGACACGCCCGGGGCCTTGGGGCTTCCCTCGACCCTGGCCGCCGATGCCACGTCGCTCCCGTTTTTCCAAAAACACTTGCACAAGGACTTCAAGGCCGATTACTTGCTGTTCGTGGTTAGCCAATACGGCGAGCATTTGGTCAACGTGTATGCCTTCGGTTCGTTTCCCCCGGGGTACAAGCTGCAGGAATCCGAGATTGAGAGTTTGCCGACCCCCGCGGTGAAGGAGGGCGTCGGTCCGGTGGGGGGCGAGGAGCCCACGGAGAACCCGCACGAACCGAAGAAAAGCGACGGCCAAGGGCAGCGCCGGTAGGGCGGGTCGGTCCGGTGAGGAGATCGGTCGGTGATCCGATGGGCGGTGGGCCTGGTTGCGGTTTCGCTCGCGGCGTGCGCCTTGGTCACGGCCTGCACGGAGGCTACGAAGTATCGGGTGATGCGTTTTTTTCTCGACGGCGTGCCCGAGCCGGGGCAGGTTGCGGCGACGACCATCGTGGGGAAGGACGAGGCTCGACCCGGTGCCGCGGCGGCATTGGCCACTCCCGATCCGCCTCGCCGCCTCTATCCCCACACGCCGTACCGTGAGAATCGCTGCGGCGGATGCCATAACATCCAGAGCGGGGAGCTGGTCAAGCCGCTGGACGAAGGTCTTTGTTCCGTTTGCCACCGCGACGTACCCGGCGAGGTCCGCCACGTTCACGGCCCGGTGGCGGTCAACGAGTGTTCCGTATGCCATCACTACCACACAGCACCGTTTCCCCAGCTTCTTTTGCAGGAGCCTCGAGCGACCTGTTTGCAATGTCATGACGCCGCTGACCTCTCCTCCGGCGACCACCACCAGGGGATCGAGCAGCAGAGTTGCATCGAGTGCCACCATCCTCACGGTGGACAAGACCGCTTTTTCTTGAAACGGTCCGACGGGTGAGGGACGGCGCGACCAAGGCGGGAGCGGCGTCCTGCCGTGTCGAGTCGGTTGCCCGCGCCCGGGGACGGCAGGGTGTGGGCGGCGCGGTGCTCGTTTTGCTTTGGCTCGCGCTCGTCGGCGGCTGCCGGAGCACGGGTTCGCCGGGCCCGCCGGGTCAGACACTCCAGGTGACGAGCATCCGCCCTCGTTTCGAGATGACCGCCCGCGTTCGAGAACAGGAACAGAAATCCAAGGTCGGGGCGGGGGACCAGAAATCGAGCGAGGAAATCTTCGAGGAGAGCCTCCGCGTGGAGACCAAGGGGTCGGTGTACCATCCCAACCTCTTGGATTTTTCACTGGCCGGTCTGTTCGGACTGACCCAGCAGCATTTCGAGGACGACTTCGGCGGCCGGAAACGCACCTCCCGCGACGACGGGGAGATATTCGAGTTCGACTTCGAGGGCCGTTTGCTGAAAAAAAAGGAGTATCCCGCCACGGTCTTCGCCCGGAGGTACCGTTCGCTCGAACCGCGGCCGTTCTTGTCCAGTCTGGAGACCACCACCACGAATTACGGTTTCGTTTGGCAATATGTCGACCCCAAGATGCCTACGAGTCTGCAATTCAACCACACCGACGTCCAACTCAACCCTCTGGACCCGGAGGAGAAAGACGGGCGGCAGAAGAACACGAATCTGCGCTTCGAGACGGCCTATCGCTTCGAGGAGCACAACGTGCTCTCGCTGAACTACACGCGGCAGTCGGTGTCCGAGGAGCCGTTTGCGTTGGATTACGATTCGGATGAGGTGACCCTGTCCCATCGGCTTGACTTCGGCGACGGCCGGCGACGGCGGCTGGATTCGGAGTTGAACCTCTACGATCAACGGGGCACGTTCGACCATCGCCGCACGCGCTGGCGCGAGACGCTTCGGCTGGAGCACGCCCCCTCGTTGCGGTCGTGGTATCAATACGAGTTCCTGGATCGCGAGCAGGGAAGTCTGGCGGGCGTGGAGCCGATCCGGGAGCGCTCGCACTATCTGAGCGCGACGCTCGAACACCAGTTGTACGAGAGCTTGGTTTCGCGCCTCTCCGGGTACGCCCAGACGCAGGAGTTCGATTCGGGATTGGACATTCAGCGGCTGGCGCTCCTTCCCAGTCTGGACTATCGCAAGAAAAACCCCTGGGGCGCGCTGCTCGCGAATTACCGTTTTCGCCTGCAAACCGAGGATCGAGAGGGCGGCACGCTCAGCGCCGAGCTTCTCGACGAGACTCGTACCTTCCGCGACCCCGAGCCGGTGGTGTTGGACAACACGAATGTCGTGGTGAGTTCCATCTTCATCACCGCCGAGGATCGGACGACGGTCTACCGGGCCGGACGCGACTACCGGGTGCGGCAGGTCGGGGATAGGATCGAACTGGAACGGATTCCCACGGGGAGGATTCAGGACGGGCAGACGGTGCTGCTCGATTACGTCTACGTGCTCGGCGGCGACTTCACCTTGGACACCGTGGGTCACGATCTCGATGTTCGTCAAAACTTCACCTTCGGTTTGTCCCCCTACTATCGTTTGCGTCGGCAGGATCAGGACATTTCGCCGGGTTCAGCGACAGGGGTTACACCGGAGAACATCACCGGGCACCTGTTCGGCGCGGAGTTCAACAAGGGGCCGCTGCGGACCATCGCCGAGTTCGAGGACCACGACTCGAACATCAATCCCTTCGAGGCCCTGCGCATCAGCGCCGAACTGACTCATCGGTTCCGCAGCGGGGGGACGGGGCGACTGAAGGCCCGATGGACGGATATCCAACGCTTCGGCGACATCGATCGGCAAACGCGATTTTTCACGGTCGAGGGGCGGATTCGTCAGACGATCCGCAACCAGCTCACGTTCGAGGGGGCGATGCTGTATCGTGAAGAGCAGGATTCGGTCAGCGGCGACGATGAGGGAGTGGACGTCGATCTTTCACTGGAGTGGATGGTTCGGGAGACGGAGTTGCGGGTGACCTATGAGTTCGGGCGGTTCGAGGACGATTTCGCGGAAAACCGCAATTCGACGCTGTATGTGCAATTTCGACGGCGGTTTTAGGCGTGGCCCGGGCGACGACGGCGCATGGATGATGGACATGCGGCGGGTGACGATGGGCATTTGTTGGACACTGACGCTGGGCCTGGGATTGGGCGGTTGCGCGGCAATTGGGTCGCGGCCGATCTTCCCGGAGCTCGATCCGCCGATTCAATGGCCGCCCGCGCCTCATGCCGCCCGCGTCCGCTACGTCGGGTCTTTGCAGACCGCATCCGACCTCAAAGCCCAACGCACGGCGCTGGCGGCTTTGGGCGAGCTATTCGTGGGCAGGAAAAAAGTCGAGTCGCTCTACGGACCGCGGGCCGTGGTCGTCACCCCTGACGGTTCCCGCGCGTGGATCGCCGACCCCGGCGGACGATGCCTACACCTTTTTGAACTCCAGCGTCGTGTCTATAAAAAGGTGCAGCAGATGGGCGACGTGCCTCTGCTTACTCCGGTGGCACTTTGCCGAGGTCCCAACGGGTCGATCTTCGTCGGCGATTCAGAACGCGTCGCCATTTATCGTTTTTCCGATCAAAGCGGGACGCTCGTGGAGTCGCTGCGATTGCCGGAGGAAGTCCTGCGCCCCGTCGCACTGGACTATGATGAATCGGCGGACGAGTTGTGGGTGGTGGACGCCGTCGGTCACGACCTCAAGATCCTGGGGGCGGATGGTTCTTTGAAACGGATCGTCGGGCGGCGGGGCACCAACCCGGGCGAGTTCAATTTTCCATGCGACGTCGCGTTGGACGGCGATCGGGCGTGGGTTGCGGATGCGGGCAACCATCGGATTCAAGCGATCAAGCGCGACGGTGAACCTCTTGCGGCGTTTGGGAAGGCGGGCGATTCCTCGGGCGACCTGGCCTTGCCTAAGTCCGTCAGCGTAGACCCCGAGGGGCATGTCTATGTGGTCGACGGGCGGTTCGAGAATGTGCAGGTTTTCGATCGCACGGGCGAATTGCTCTTGTTCTTCGGCGAGGAAGGAAACGGGCCGGGGCAGTTTTGGCTGCCGGGTGATATCCACATCGAAGCCTCGGGACGCATGTGGGTCTGTGATTCCTACAATCGCCGCGTGCAGGTGTTTCAGTATGTGCAGGGGTTGAACGATGCTCGATAACGGAATGAGAAGTTCAAAGTTCAAAGCTCGAAGTTCAAAGAGAGGTTGGTCTCGCGAACCTTGTTTTTTGAACTTTGAACTTTGCACTTCGAACTTCGCCGTGTTCGCGTTCGGCGTCCTGTGCGCGCCGCTCGCGGCGCAAGACCGCGTCTCCGACACCGTCCACAACCTTTCCGCCTCCGGGCCGGGGCGCATTCGGGCGCAGAGTGAAGCGCAAGTCTGCATCTTCTGTCATGCTCCGCATAACACGCAGGGTCTTCGGCCTCTGTGGAACCGCGACCTGTCCGCGGCGACCTACCGAATCTACCAATCGAGCACGCTGAATGCCCTCCCCGGCCAGCCGACCGGGTCGAGCAAGCTCTGTTTGAGTTGTCATGACGGAACCATCGCCCTGGGGAACGTGCTCAGCCGTGCGGAGCAGATTCGCATGGCCGGCGGCGATTTCATTCCCGCAGGCTTGACCAACCTGGGTACGGACTTGTCCGACGACCACCCGATCAGCTTCTTCTATACCGGCGGGCTGGCGGCGTCGGATCGACAATTGGTGAGCCCGTCCGCGCTTCCTCCGGAGGTGAAATTGGACGCGAGCGGTCAACTTCAATGTACGTCGTGCCACGACCCGCATCACGATCTGTACGGGAAGTTTCTGGTTCTGCGCAGGGAATTCGGGACCTTGTGCGTCGCCTGTCACACCATGGACGGTTGGAGCGCAGGTTCGCATCGGACATCGAGCGCCGTGGCGGCCGGCTCGCCGCAGGCCGATTGGACGTTTCACACCGTGGCGGAGAACGCCTGCCGGAGTTGTCACCGTCCCCATGCCGCGGGCGGGCACGAGCGACTGCTGATCTTCGAGGACGAGGAGGACAACTGTCTGAACTGTCACGACGGTTCGGTGGCCCGCATGAACATCCGCGCCGAGATCGACAAGACCAGCGCTCACGATCCACGTCGCTTCACGGGGCGGCACGATCCGGCGGAAACGCGGGGCGGGAGCGAGCCCCACGTGGAATGCACGGACTGCCACAACCCCCACGCGGTGACCACGCTGCTCCCGACCTCCGGGTATGTTCCCCTGGGCGCGACGTTGGGGCGCATCCACGGCGTGACCATCGGCGGGGCGGACATCGAAACGGCGCAATACGAATATGAGGTGTGCCTGCGTTGCCACGGCGACGGGGCCGTGGCCGTTCCGCGGCGCACCACGCGGCTCGCCCAAACAGAAAACCTGCGTCTCAAGTTCTCTCCAACCAATCCGAGCTTTCATCCCGTGGCCGGACCGTCGCCGAGCGCGGATACCGTGTCGCTCGTGCCCGGGCTGGCTCGAGGGTCGATGATCCGCTGCACCGATTGTCACAACAACGACACCGGACGGCGTACGGGCGGGTCGGGGCCGGACGGACCGCACGGATCGAACTTCGATTTCCTGCTCGCCCGAGAGTACACCGTGTCTGACGACACCGTCGAGTCGGAGAGCGCTTACAG
This sequence comes from uncultured Phycisphaera sp., assembly GCA_964646605.1. Classification (GTDB taxonomy): domain Bacteria; phylum Planctomycetota; class Phycisphaerae; order UBA1845; family UBA1845; genus SBAX01. Next base: position 6,712 of record CAZYEX010000154.1, read on the forward strand.
CATCTGCTACCAGTGCCACCGCCGGTCGAGCATTCTAGCCGACGAGAGTTTCTCGGAGCATCGCAAGCACATCGTGGAAGAACGAACGCCTTGTTCGGCTTGCCATGACCCTCATGGCGTACCCACCGTGGTCGGAGGGACGTCCGATCGAACCCACCTGATCAACTTTGACACCACCATCGTGCGGCCCGACGCCCGGACGAGGCGGATCGAGTTTCGCGACCTGGGCCGATTCGCGGGAAGCTGCACGCTGACTTGCCACGGTGAGGACCACCGCGACGAGCAGTACCCTGACTAACCCAAGCCACTCCATCAGGGCGATATGGAGCTCCCGGCCCGGTCGACGCGTTCCGTTGAGCACTCACACTGGAATTTGTCGGCGGGTCTAGGGCGGCTGGCACGCCGAATGCTCTGGTCGTTTACGGGACCCAAGCAGGTCCGGAGGTCGATCGGGGTGTCCTGTGAGACCCACGGGTGTGGGGCCCAGTCCCACAGGCCGACGGTCGTCGAGCAGTGGGAGAGCGTCATGGATCCAAGATCGTTGGGCGGTCGGATTTCGGTCCTCCGTAGTTTGGGATCGTTGTGGTTCGGGTCTCTCGTGCTCGTGTTGCTGCTATTGGCGATGGCGTGCGCGACGGTCTACGAATCCATGCACAGCGCCGAGTCGGCGTTACGGGACTTTTACCAGGCGTGGTGGTTTCAACTCCTGCTAGCGCTTCTGGCGGTCAACGTGGCCGCCGCGGTCGTGCTTCGCTATCCGTTTACTCGCCGCCAAATCGGTTTCGTGTGTACTCACGCGTCCATCTTGCTCATCCTGGGCGGGGCGCTGGTTACCCATCGATTCGGCGTGGACGGGCAGCTTGCCCTCGGCGAGGGAGAGACGGCCAAGGAGTTCAACGTTTCCCAGACGGCCCTCACGGTCGTCAACGGGTTGACAAGAGCACGCGAGGTCGTGGAGCTTTCGGACGGGGCGTTTCGCGGTACGTCGCCCGTCGAACGTGCGCCGGCCGCATTCGCACAACTCGACGGCGTCAAAGTTCAAGTGGAACGATACCTTCCCGACGCCGTACCGAGTGAGCGAGTCGTCAACGACAACCCTGAACCTCGACGGGCCGTCGAGGTTTCCCTGACCGGCGCGGCGACCGTCGGTCCGGTGTGGGTTTTCGAAGACCGGGGCGCGAAGTTGGAAGGCGGTCTCGTCGCGCTGCGTGTCATCGAGCGGTCCGATGAACTTCAGGAGTTGCTGGCGGACCAGCAGCCCGCCCGCTCCGATTCCAAAGGGTCGGTTCAGCTTGAATACCAGGGAATGACCCGCGAAATCGCACTGGAACCGTGCCTGACCGAGGCGGTCCCGATCCCCGGCACGGATTTGAGCGTGCGGGTTTTGAGGTACTTGCCGCATGCGACCGTAGGACCGGACAACAAGCTGGTCAACGTTTCGGATCAGCCGATGAATCCTGCGATCGAGGCGGAGATCCTGGGACCGGACGGTGCGGAAAGACGCGTCGCGTTTGCGCGGTTTCCCGACTTTCGCTCCATGCACGGCGGGGCGGCGACGCAGGAGCTGAAGCTCACCTTCCTGAGCTCGGCCGGCGCAACGCCGCAGGCCCCGATCGAGATTCTCGCCGCCCCGTCGGGCGACTTGCACGTGCGATTTGCGGCGGGGGACGGACGAGCAGTCAGTCGGGCGGTCGTGTTGGAGACGCCCGTCGCGTCGCCTTGGGACGGTTCGACGCTCACCGTGCATCGCCGTTTCACCCACGCCCGGCAGGACCGTGTCTACGAGCCGTTCGCCGGAACCCGGGAAACGCGATCACCGGCCATGTGGGTGAGCGTGTCCGGTCCTTCTTCGAAATCGAACGTTTGGTTGGAGAGACGGCTGTCCCGCTCGGTGACGGTCGATGGCACTCCATACGACTTGACCTTCGGAGACAAGATCGTTCCGCTGGGGTTCGAGGTCACGCTGAATCGCTTTACCCTAGGGCGCTATCCGGGTGAGAACCGCCCGCGATCCTTCGAAAGTCAATTGACCATCGCCGACCCCGCGGCGGGTCGCAGCCAATCACGGGTGGTGAGCATGAACCATCCCACGAAGTACGGCGGCTACACGTTCTTCCAGTCCAGTTACAGCCTCGAAGGCAAGCAGGCCGTCAGTGTGCTCTCGATTTCGCGCGACCCCGGTCTGCCCATCGTCTTTACCGGATACATTACATTGCTGGCGGGCATGGTGACGGTCCTTCTGACTCGGATTCCCAAGCGGCAACGAACGGCCGAGGACGAACCGACGTTGACTCTGCGCGATCGAGGGCGGCCGGAACAGAGTCTGCCGATCGGAACCGGATGCCGCACCACCCCTCCCCGTCGAGTCGCCTGGTCGAAGTCGGCGGTTTTCTTGGTCTTGATGGCCAACGCGTCGGTTCTTCCTTTCGCCGAGGGGACCTCGATCCCGGTGTCGATCGACCCCGCAGTGCTCCGTGAAGTGCCGGTCCAACATGACGGGCGCTGGCCGCCGCTGGACACCGTGGCCCGAGACCTGGTGAGGTCCGTCACGGGAGATTCGTACTTCGATGGCCGTGATCCCGTTCTTACCCTGTTGGCCTGGACGTTCGATCCCGGTGCGTGGACCAAAGCACCGCTGATCTGCATCGGCAACGCCGAGCTTCGCGGGGAGCTGCACCTTTCGCCGACGCAAACGGTCTTTTCGTACGCCGAGATGGTCAGCCATCCGCGTTTGCAGTCGCTGATCGAAGAGTTGTCGTCCCTGCCGCGTGGTCAGAAACCCGATCCCTTGCAGTCCAAGGTCGGCGACATCCACGAGAAACTTCTGCTTCTACAGCGGGTCTTTGCGGGCAAGGTGATTCGACCCATCCCTGACGCCGCCGACTTCGGTGGCGCCTGGTTGCCCATTTCACCGCCGCAGGCCGCCGACGCGCCCTCGATGCGTGCGACTAAGGAGGCATGGGGCAAGGTCCGCGCTGCGTTTTTGGCGGATGAGGGTGCGGCGTTTTCAACGTCATCGAGGGAGCTGGCGAGCGCCTTGGCGACCCTGCCCGCAGCGTACCGTCCCGACGCAGGGGTCCTGGCCACGGAGCTCGCCTACAACCGCATCCGCCCGTTTCACCGGGCGTCCGAGATTTTGTTGGCGGTCGGCGGGTTGGCGGCATTAGGGATGGTCGTTCGTCGTCGTTGGTTCGATTCCCTGGTGTTCGTCGCGACGCTGACCGGGTTTGCCGTGTTGAGTTACGGTTTGGCCCTTCGCTGGCAAATCGCAGGCCGTATCCCGGCATCGAACATGTTCGAGTCGTTGTTGTTCCTGGGATGGGGTGCGGCCGGGTTCGCCATGATCGCCGTGTTGGTCTTTCGTGAACGGCTGGTGCCGTTGACCGCCGCCGGCATCAGCGCCACGGCGCTGTTCCTGGCCGACCGCCTGCCGATGGATCAGTTCATCCGCCCTATCGCTCCCGTGCTTCTCGACACGGTATGGATGTCGATCCACGTGCCGATCATCATGGTGTCGTACTCGGTGCTGGCGCTGGCGGTCCTGATCGCACACATTCAGCTTGTGGGCATGGCCGTGGCCCCTGCGGGGCGTGCCCGGATCGAGCGCATGGATACCCTGCATTACTGGTACGTCCAGATCGGCTCGTTGCTGCTGGCTGCGGGCATCATCACCGGCAGCATGTGGGCGGCATCCTCGTGGGGACGCTACTGGGGGTGGGATCCCAAGGAAGTTTGGTCGCTCGTCGCCTTATTAGGGTATTTATGTATATTGCACGTGCGAATTGACCGGGATCGCGTCCCCCCCTGGGCGTATGGTGCGGGTGGGCTCATGGTGCTGGCCCTGTTCGCGGTGATGACCCCGAAGCTGGCCCCGATCACCGTCGGAAAGTCCCTGGGGCTCGTCGGCGCGGCGGGGGCTGTGGTGTTGCTGCTCACGACGCGCGGGGCTTTCGCCACAGCGGTCAAGAGCATCCTTTGTTTCTGGCTGATTGTGATGACCTACGTCGGGGTCAACTACGTGTTGGGGGCGGGATTGCACAGCTACGGTTTCGGCACCGGCGCGGTCGCCCGCTCCATGTTCTTGACGGGCGGGGCGGATTTGGTCATCGTGGCGATTTGTTGTGTCGTGTATCTGTGGCGACGGGCGCCGGAGCGCGGCCGGCTGTCGTTGTCGCCCGTGACTGCGGCGGTGTAGGTTACCCTTGTGACTTGCGGTGACGCGGCCGCGAGTCGGGGTTCCGTCGCACGATACGGAATCGGTTCCATCGCTGGGATGTGAGTGGAGAAATGGAAATGAGAGGACGCTGGGTTTTGGGTTCGGTGGTCGGTGCAGTCGTGTTGATGCTCGGGCTGCAGCAGGTGGGCTCTCAGGCTGTGGCCGGCGATCCCGTCGTTCCTGTGGCCACGGCGGGGGCGGCGGCAACGCTCGGCGGTGAGGGTGGATTCACCTATGTGGGTTCGACGGCCTGCAAAAAATGTCACCTCAAGGAGCACAAGAGCTGGGCGGCGACTAAGATGGGCAAGGCCATCGACATCCTCAAGCCGGGCAACTCCAAGGAGGCCAAGGAGAAGTTCAAGCTCGATCCCGCCAAGGATTACAGCACGGACGCGACCTGCTTGAAGTGCCACACCGTGGGCTTCGGAAAACCGGGCGGGTACGCCGTCCCCACTGCGGGCGACGAGAAGGCCGCCAAGGACGCCGCGAAACTCGAGCACGTCGGTTGTGAAGCGTGCCACGGTCCGGGCAGCGCGTACGTCAAGGTCTTCGAAGAGATTCAGGAGTCGAAACGCAAATACAAGGTGGAAGAGTTGCACAAGGCCGGGCTGACGAAGATCGAAGAGTCGACCTGCACGAGCTGCCACTCCAAAGACGGACCCACGGCCGATCCCGCCAAGCCCTTCGATTACGCCAAGCAAAAGGAAGAGGGGCTCCACGAACGCGTCCCCATGAAGCAGCGCGAGGGCTAGGAAGTACGACCGGGCTCGTCACAGCAATGCCCACCTTTTCGGGGGTGACCGGGATTTTCGCGCTATTGGCCCTTGGCGGCGCCGTCTGCGGCGCCGCGGAGGGGCCGGTGAAATGCGCCACCTGCCATCCCCCGCAGGGGGAGCAATGGGCGGCGTCGGTCCACGCCGAAGTCGCCTGCCAGGAGTGCCACGGTGGAGACACTTCCTATACGGTCCCCGAGGCGGAGTTGAAGGCCTTCCTTGACGCCGCCGGCGCGGCGCGGTCCGCCTTCGACCACGGCGCCGCCTTCCGTGGAAAAGCTCCAAGGGCGAAGGTCCCGGAGCGCTGTGGAACCTGCCACGCGGACGTAGCCCGCATGAACCCCTATGGAATGCGCACCGACCAACTGGCCGCCTATTGGACCAGCGGACACGGGAAGACCCTGGCGACAAAGGGCGACGAACGAGTGGCCGTATGTATCGACTGCCACGGCACCCACGACGTGAAGCGGGTCAGCGACTCCACGAGTAAGACCCATCCCTTCAACGTTCCCGACACTTGCGCCCGCTGTCACGCGGATCGGTCTCTGATGGGCGACTTCAAGCTCCCCCCCGAGATCGTCGACGAGTACCGGGGGAGCGTCCACGGGCGTCTGTTGCTGGAGCAACATGATCCCGGGGCGCCGACCTGCGCGACTTGTCACGGCAACCACTCCGCGATGCCCCCCGGGTTTCGTACCGTCGGGGCCGTCTGCGGAAAGTGTCACGAGCACGCCTCGCGCAACTTCGAAACCAGCATTCACGCCAGCCAGGAAGAGCACAAAGGCTGCGTGCAGTGCCACGGCGGCGGCGCCAACCGCCACTTCCACGCCATCGAGCGGATCAACCAACCGACCGGAATGATGCTCCAACGGTATGCACACCTCATGACGGTGGATCCCAAAGCTACGCCTGCGCAGGTGACCGCCGCCACCCACCCCGATCCGAGGAAGGTCGTCACCCAGGCGTTGTCGACCTGTACGGAATGTCACGAACCGTTGGCGGACGACAAGAGCCTGCAGAAAATGTTCTCCCTGCTCGATGAGATCGCGGAAGCGGAGCGGCGCTACCTGCAAGCCGGTCGCCGTTTGGACGAGGTTGGCCAAGGCGTGTTGTTGGTTGACAAAGTGCGCTTCGCCTTCGAGGAGGCCAGGACCCATCTGATCGAACTCGCTCCGCTTCAACACACCCTGGACAACAAACTCGTGGCCGCGAAGGTCGAGGAGCTCCGCACCGTCTGCGACAAGGTCAATGCCGACCTCGACGCCCTCGAACATGGGCTGCAATGGCGCTACCGCGCTCTCCTTCCCATCTGGGGATTCGCGGTTCTGTTCGCCGCGGCCTGTTACGTCAAATATAAACGCCTTCGGGCGGCCTACGTTCGCCCCGCGGGGGCGATCTCGGAGGATACATGCTAGAGCGAACGGGCCCGACTCGGCGCGGATTTTTGGATTGGTTGATCGCGGTGGGCAGCAGCATCACCGGAGCGGCGATGGCCTTTCCGGCCTTGATGTACCTCTGGCCCGCGGCGCGCGGCGGAGGCGGGGAAGCCGTCGAGGTGGACGGGGCCAACTTGCTCTTGGTGGGGCAGGCAAAAACGTTGCAGGTCGGGGGCAAGGCCGTCATCGTGGTCCGCGATCGTGCGGGATTCAAGGCTTTCTCCGCTTCCTGCACCCACTTGGGGTGCCTCGTGAAATGGGTGGAGCCCAACCGCGAGTTCCATTGTCCCTGCCATGCCGCGGTCTTCGACGAAAACGGCGGCGTGGTTTCCGGTCCGCCCCCCAAACCGCTGCCGATCTATCCGGTCAAGGAGGTCGGTGACAAGGTGTACGTGTCGGCTGCGTAGCGCGCTTCTCCGAGGAACGGCGTCGATGGGCTTGCGAAATCCGATCCGATCTTTCCTGGCCGAGCGGTTCGACGTTGAGACCGCGGCGCATCTTCTTGACAAGCAGATTCACAAACGTCTGCCGCCGCACACCGGCTGGCTGCATGTCTTTGGAAGTTTGTCGCTGCTGCTGTTCATCAGCCAGACGATCACCGGAATCATGCTGCTCATCTACTATCGCCCCACGCCCGAAGCCGCCCACAAGTCGATCCAGTACATCACCGCGGAGGTGCATTTCGGTTGGCTCTACCGCCAGATTCACGCCTGGGGCGCCTCCTTGATGATCCTTGTCGTCGTGCTGCACATGATTCGCACCTTCTTTAGCGGCGCCTACAAAAAACCGCGGGAGCTGACCTGGTTCACGGGCGTCCTGATTTTCATCGGCACGATCACGTTCGGCTTCACCGGGTACCTGCTTCCGTGGAACCAGGTCGCCTTCTGGGCGACGACGGTGGGGACGGAATCCGCCAACAAGGTCCCTTTCATCGGCGACTGGTTGCAGTATTTTCTCCGCGGCGGCGTGGCCGTCACCGGAGAAACGCTGTCGCGGTTTTTCGTCGTTCACGTCATCATTCTCCCCTGGGTGTTGACGGGCCTGATCGCCGTGCATTTGTTCCTCATGCGGCTCAACAATCTGGCGACGTTGGAGCCGGTGGGCAAAGAGAAACCGCTCGCACCGGAGGAAGGCATTCCCTTCTTCCCCGTTCACGTGGCCAAGGAGGGCGTGGTCGGGATTCTGTTGGTGGCGGTGCTGGTCACTCTTTCCGTCGTAGCGCCGTGGGAAATTGGGGAACCGGCCGATCCGCTGTCCACTCCGGAACACATCAAACCCGAGTGGTACTTCTTGCCGAGCTACCAGTTGTTGAAATACTTCGAGGGTTCCTATGGAGCGGTGCTAGGCATCCTTGCTTGCTCGCTTCCGTTTCTTCTCTTGTTGTTCTGGCCGTTCTTGGATCGAGGCAAGGAGCGACATCCGCGCAAACGTCCCTGGGCCGTCGGGTTGGGGTTGGTGGGTCTCTTCGGCGGATTGTTCCTGGGAATCCTGGGGCACCTGTCGGAAACCGACGTGACCTTCTTCGGCGCCAGGTATCACATCGATCTGCTCGGAAGACCTCACCGAATCGTCGAGCCGTCGCCCGGCGCGGACGGCGGCGCTCACACTGCAACCACAATCGAATGACGGGCTCGTTCCGCCCCATGTCCCGTATCGTGATTCCCGCTTAACTAGACGCCCCCTCTGTGAGGCCGACTTCCGGTCCTTGTGCCTGATGTCTCACTCTGTCGGCGCGCCGATTCGACGAGCCGCACACCGCGCGGCTACAATCCGACGTCATGCACGATAGCGGGGAAGTTTCGGACGGGTCACACTCCGCCCGCATGGGCGTGTTCGGGCACACCCCGCAGTCGTTGCAGGAGGTCCTTGGCGCGTGGGATGAGCCGGCCTATCGCGCCCGACAGGTCTTGCAGTGGGTCTATCAGCACGGAGCCGCGACCTTCGAGCAGATCAGCAACCTGCCCAAAGCCCTCCGCGAAAAATTGACGGCGGCCTTACCGCTTTATGAATCCATCGTCGTCCGCGAGCAGGTTTCCCACGACGGGGTCGTAAAACGTCTTCTGCAATGGCCCGACGGCGCGACCACGGAATGCGTCCTGATACCGGAGGGCGACCGTCGCACGGCCTGTATCTCCACCCAGGTGGGATGTCCGGTGCAATGCGTCTTTTGCGCCAGCGGGATCGACGGCCTGCAACGTCAGCTCACCGCGGGTCAGATCGTCGAGCAAGCCATGCGCGTCCGCGAGCTTTGTGGACCCCAAGCCCGCCTCTCCAACGTCGTCTTCATGGGCCTGGGTGAACCGCTGGCCAACTACGCCGCGACTGTCCACGCCCTCCGCACGATCAACGCCGATTGGGGCATGGGCATCGGAGCCCGCAAGATCACCGTCAGCACCGTCGGTCTGCCCAACCAGATGCGCAAACTCGCGGACGAGGACTTGCAACTGACCCTCGCCCTCTCGCTCCACGCGCCGACCGACGAACTCCGCAAACGTCTGATCCCCTGGGCCGAGCGCGTCACCATCGACTCCCTGGTCGACGCCGCCAACTACTACTTCGAGCAGACCCACCGCGAGGTCACCCTCGAGTACATCCTTTTGGCGGGCGTCAACGACGCGGTCCCCCACGCACTGGCCCTGGCGAGCGTCGCCAAACGAATGCGCAGCAACGTCAACCTCATCGCCTACAACCCGGTGGACCGTTTGCCCTACCAACGCCCCGCCGAGTCCGCCGTCGTGCGTTTCCTCGAAACGCTGCGCTCCCAAGGGGTCAACGCCCACGTCCGCCGCAGCCGCGGGCTGGACATCGACGGGGCCTGCGGACAACTTCGCCGCCGGCAGCGAGACGACACCGTGGCACTCACCGTGAGCGGGTCGTGAGCGGCGAGTTGCCCATCGGCGTTTGCGGATGGTGCCTCGATCGACACGACGCCTGTCGAAGCATCGAGATGGCTCGTCGAGAACTCGGGCTAGGCGTCGTACAGCTCGGATTCTTCACCAGGGATGCCGTGCGAAGCGCGAGCGCCGACCTCATCCGCCGGACTGCCGAGCGGTGCAAGGTGTCCCTGGCGGGCGTATTCGTGGCCTTCGAGGGAGAGGATTACTCCTCGATCGCACGCATCGCCGAGACCGGCGGGCTGAACCCCGACGACCGCTGGGCGGAGCGATCCGAGGCCCTTTGCAGCGCCATCGCACTCGCTGCCGACATCGGTTGCCCCACCATCGCCCTTCATGCGGGGACGATTCCCTCCGATCCCGGTTCTCTGTTGCACCGTTCGTTGATCGCGCGGGTTCGGGAGGTCGCGGATAACGCCGGCGGGTCCTCCCTTCGCATATTGCTCGAAACAGGGCGAGAATCGGCCGGTGTGCTCCTGCGGTTTCTCGAGGAAGTCGCCCGCCCCAACGTCGCGGTCAATTTCGATTGCGGTAACTTCGTCGTCTACGGCGTGGACGAACCCGCGAGCGCGGTCACGAAACTGAAGGGCCGCATCGACCTTGTCCACCTCAAGGATGCCAAGCGATCGGCACAACCGGGGGTTGCTTTCGGCGCTCCCGCCCCGCTGGGCGCCGGAGACGCCCAGATCCCCAGGGTCGTGAGCAAACTTCGCGCCACCGGATACCGCGGCCCGTTGCTCATCGAAGGCCCGATCGGCGAGCACTCCCTCGAGGCGATTCGCCACGCCAGAGACTATTTGCGTACCATGCTGGGCTGAAGCGCCGGACGGATCGTCGCCATGATCGTCAAAATCTGCGGCATTACGACGGCCGACGACGCCTTGCACGCCCTCGGCGCGGGGGCGGACTGGATCGGACTGAACCTCGTCGCGGGTTCCAGGAGAATCGGGCTTCCCACGGCGCAGGCTATTCTCGTCCGACTGCCTAATCCCGCAGCCGCCGTGGTCCTCGTCGAATTGCACCACGGAAAGATCGACCCCGCCCTCGGCGCTGCGCTGAGAAACCACGGCGTGAGACGGCTGCAGCTCTACGGTGATGTCAACCCTACGGCACTGGAAGCACTGGCCGATGCCGGATTCGAGAGCATCGTGGTTCAACCCGTCGGTGACCAGCGCGCGTTGGATTTGCTGGGCGCGTTCCTCTCCGCGTGCCGAAGCAAGCGCCCGGATTACCTGTTGTGCGACGCGGCGAGCCCTACGGAGAAAGGCGGAACCGGGCGCGTCGCCGATTGGCAGGCACTTCGAGCCGCCCGAGAGGGCGGTCGGTTCGCGGGTTGGCCCCCGATTCTCCTGGCCGGCGGCTTGACGCCCGAAAACGTCGCCCAAGCCGTGGGGATCGTCGCCCCCGCCGGAGTGGACGTCAGTTCCGGCGTCGAATCGTCGCCGGGACGAAAGGACCCGCAGCGCGTGGCCCAATTCATTCGCGCGGCGCGACCCCGACAAAGCGAAAAGGGCCTGCGTGGTTAAGCGCAAGCCCCTTAGCCTGTCCGTGGGGTGCAACCGCCGCGATGCCGGTGGGAGCAAATCGACGGAACCCTTCCAAAAAGTGGGTGACACGTCGGCGCCCGGACCGCCAATCTCAAGGATCGGTACGTCGTTTGGCGCCGCTACCGCGTCTCCCGAGGGTTCTGTATCGGTCCAGCCAATTTACGCTCCCCGCCGAGCATGGAAGCCGCACCTCTGGGACACACTCATTATATCCTCGCCGCTCCCATTCAGGAAAGAAAATCCGCGCCGATGTCCTGGTTGGCCCGATCGCTTGAACGACGACCGGTAAGGCCCCCGACGCCGAACGCTGCCCTTGAGCGCCGGGCCGGCGGGATCATCTGACGCGACCCCGAGTCGCACCCTCCGTCCGCTCGGATTACAATCTCAATTCCGGGCCGGGGCGGGTGAGCGTAAATGACGATGATAAGCTCCTTCCCGGAATGAGCTTACGGAATCTGGCGAGCGGCGAATGTCGGAAAACCGAATCGAGATGGCTTTCGCCGATCGACAGGTCGGGAAAGTCCGACTGCTGCCATACTTTACGTCCGGTTTTCCGGACAATACCGTGGTCGCCGGGATCATCCTCGCGGCCGATCGCTTGGGTTGCCCGGTCATTGAAATCGGCGTGCCGTTTTCGGACTCCATCGCCGACGGGCCGGTCATCCAGGAGTCGTTCCACTACGCGCTTGAGCGCGGGCACAAAGTCCAACATGCGTTCGAGCTGGCGGCGCAGGTCCGCGCCAGCGTCAATTGCGGACTCCTGGCCATGATCTCGTTTTCACTGGTCGAGCGGATGGGGTTGTCGGTGTTCGCGCGCGAGGCTTCCCTTGCGGGCTTTGACGGTTTGGTGCTGCCCGATGTGCCCATCGAAGAAAGCGACGACGTCACGGGGACCCTGGAAAGCGTCGGGCTGGCTCATGTCGGACTCGTGGCCCCGACCACCTCCCCGTCGCGGCGGCGGGCCATTGTCGAGCGGTCGCGGGGTTTCGTGTATCAGATTGCCGCCACCGGGACCACCGGCGAACGTGACGACCTTCCCGCGGGGCTGACCGAGGATGTCGCCTCACTTCGCGGGCTAACCTCCCTGCCGATCTGCGTGGGGTTCGGAATCTCGACCCCGCAGCAGGTGCGTCAAGTTTGCGCGGCTGCGGACGGGGCCATCGTGGGAAGCGTGATGATCCGGCGCCTCGCGGAGGCATTGCGGCAGGGCGAAGACGGAAAAGGGATCATCCAGGCGGCTCTGGACCTCCTGCGCGGGCTTGGCGGCGACTCGACGCCAAATCCCGCATGACCGAAGCCCAGGGTTGCCGTGGGAACCCGCGAGTTTATAATCCCTTCCGCCGTCCTTTGAGCAGTCATGAACGCGCCGAACGAAAGGAGTCCTGGCATGGTCGATGAAGCTCGAACCGAGGGTCGAAGCAACCACTGGCTCGAGGCCAGCGGACTGGTCTCCATTTTGCGGACCTTGGGGCTGGCTATTCACCCCGCAAAGCTGGGCATCGCCCTGGCGTCGTTGTTTCTCACCATCGTCTTGGGCGGAGCGCTGGATTGGATCTGGGTACGCGCCGGAGGCGTCGACCCCAGCGCGATCACGCGCTTCGTTTCTGCCCGCGAACAGAATCAAGCCCATAGCGAACCCGCCGGATCAAGCGGCGTGTTCGACGTCTGGTTGACGCACGAGCGGCAATGTGTGTTGGGCTTCTTGGGTTCATCGTTGCCCGGCGCGTCGTTGGCTGCGGGGACGCGCTTGGGTTCGTACGTCGAAGCCTATTCGAACAGCAGTCCCTTGCGCAATCTTTCGGGCATGGGGCAGGGCGCCTTATGGATGGTTCTCTATCACCCCTTGTACGCCCTCCTCTTCGGCCTGGGGTCGCTCCTGATCTGGGCTTGGGGCGGGGGAGCGATTTGCCGAATCGCCGCGGTGCAGTTCGCCCACGACGACAAGCTCACCATCCAGCAAGGCATCGCCTATGCAAAGGGGAAATGGGTCGGCGGCTTCGTGCTCGCCCCGTGCATCCCCTTGGCGTTCATGGCCATCACCGCGGCATTGATGATCGGCGGCGGAATGCTGCTGCGGCTGCCGATCTTCGGCGACCTGGTATGCGGTCTTGGTTTCGGATTGGCGATTCTCGGCGGTTTCGTCGTCACCGTGCTGGTCATGGGACTTTTGCTGGGCGGGAGTTTGTTGTGGCCGACGGTCGCGGCCGAAGGGTCCGACGCCTTTGACTCGTTCTCGCGCAGCTTCTCCTACCCGTTTTCCAAGCCGTGGAAGTTCGCGTTGTACGCGATCCTCAGCGTCGTCTACGCCAGCATTTGCTGGGCGTTGGTGAGTTTCCTCGCCTACGTCGCACTGCGAGTCACACGCGGCATCGTCGGTTTCGGAACCATGCCCTTCGGGTGGTGGAACCGGGGCGACGAGGGAACGGTGATTCGGAAGTTGGATTTGCTGTGGCCGATCGGCGGTCCCCATGCCCTCTTTGCTTGGCCCGATTGGAGTCGCCTGGCGTGGTACGAATACGTCTCGGCGCTGCCCATCGCGCTGTACGTGTTGCTACTGATCGGTTTGGTTTGGGCGTTTTTGATTTCGTTCTACTTCTCGGCCTCCACGGTGGTCTACTTCCTGATGCGCCGGGACGTGGACGGAACGGACCTCGATGAAGTTCACGTGGAGCCCGAGGCCGGGCTTCCCCCCGAGGCGACGGTACAAGCCGCCGTCCCGGCCACAACGCCGACGTAGTCCCGTTGCGTACGCCGAGTTGAACACTCAGGGGCGAAGGAAGAACGGCATCAACGCGTGTCCGGCTTCGAAGAAGAAGTCGCTAGTCGCGGCTGATCGCTCGGAAAATTCCTTCTGCATGCCGGGGTTAATCCCCGTCCCCGCGATGCAAAACGGCGGCGGTGTCCGGGTGTGAACGCGTTTCTCGACCGGGGTGGGATGGTCCGGGGCAACGAGAATCCGCCATTCGGGCAATTTCGCCAGCGCCGCCAACGCGGGGCCGACGATGTGCTCGTCGATTCGCTCCAACGCCGTGACTTTCCCGACCGTGTCGCCTTGATGCCCCGCCTCATCTGGGGCCTCGATGTGGACAATTACCAGGTCATAGGAATCCAAACCACGACAAACCGCCTCGCCTTTCCCCGCGTAGTTCGTATCGAGGTATCCCGTCGCGCCCTCGACGTCCAAAATGTCCATCCCCACGCTCTTGGCGATGCCTCGAATGAGGTCCACGGCTGCGATGGCCGCGCCGCGCACCCCGAATCGCGTGAAGAACGGCTCCAGATGGCTTGCCCGTCCCTGACCCCACAACCAGATGTCCGTCGCAGCCGCTTTGCCCGCTGCTCGCCTGCGATGATTGACGGGGTGCGAGGCGAGAAACTGCCGCGCTTGCTGCATGATGTCGAGAATGCGTTGCGATCCCTTCCCGACGGGCAGGTGCGGCGCCACGGGTTGATTGGGAATGTCATGCGGCGGAGTGCAACGCACTTCCATGCCGCCCGCCTCGCCTAGCACCAGCAAATGGCGATACGAAACGCCCGGATACAGCCGACACCCGGCGCTGCAAAGCGCCGCGTTCAGACCTCGGATCAGCGTCTCGGCCGCTTCCTGGTCGATGTGCCCAGCCGTGAAATCCGCCATTACGCCGTTTTCCACGGCGACAAGGTTGCAGCGGAAGATCATTTCGCTGGCGGCCACGGGGATTCCGCGGGCCGCAGCCTCCAACGGCGCCCGACCCGGATGGCATACCCGCGGGTCATATCCAAACAACGATAACGTCGCCACGTCGCTGCCCGGACTCAACTCCTGCGGCACCGTCACCACCCGCCCGATACGCCCGAGCTGAACGATGCGGTCCAGATTCGGCGTGCGCGCCGCCTCCAACGGCGTCCGCCCCCCGAGCCGCGCCACGGGCTCGTCCGCCGCCCCGTCCGGAAGAACGACCACGTATTTCACGCCGCATTCTCCGTCGAACTTTCCGCGTAGCCCCGCCCCTCTCCATGTAGCGCCGCGCCTTGTGGGCGGCGCAGCCATTGGCGCGTGATCGAACGCTCGTCCGACGCTGTTTCGACACCCGATTGTAGATTTGCGCCCTGGACACACAACACAGAGGCGGAGGCAAGCCAAAAAAAACGCGAGGGCGCCTCATCCCGAAGCGCCCCCGCAACGATGTTGCAAATCCACCCCGTCGGTTTGCGTCTACTCCTTGACCGACTTGAGTTCCTCGTACTTCGCGTACAAATCCGGGTTGCGCTGCTTCAGGTCCGCTTCGTTCTTGTAGAGTTGGACGAGTTCCGAGTCGCCCTTGCGCACGCGGGCTTCGATGGTCCCGTCGGTGCGTTGTTCGAACGTGTTTCGCGGTTCCCCGAAGAAGGTGAAGGCGCCCATTCCGTGCGAACCGTCGCCGGTCTTCCCGGACAGCTCGTGGAACTTCTTGAGTTGCTCCGTCCAACCCTGCTCCTTCCACGTTTGCATCGCGGAGTGCAATTCCTCCATGGCCTTCTGATAGGCCTCGTGGGCCTCCTCGAGACCTCCGGAAACCCCCTCGTGCCATTCATGGGCGAAGTCCATGAACGAATCCGCGTCGAGGTCCATGGTGACATTCAGTTCGCCGTCCAAGGCGCCGTCGGCGTCCAGATGGATCACCGCGGCGTGACCGGCCTGGGAAAACAACCGGTACGCCTCCGCGTCGGAGTCCTCCAAGGCGTCCTCGTCCTCAAAGGTGGCCGCGCTCACTTTCCCGCCGGCATCCGTCCGGGTCACCGTAATCGGTCCGTCGTCCTTCTGCTCGACGGAGATCGACGTTCCGTCGCGCTCCACGCTGGTCTTAAGGGTCTTCGCCCCGTCCTCGATGTGGATGGTCGTGGAGCGCTCTCCGCTTTGGGGGAGCATCATCTTGATGTTGTCCGGGAGATTGTGGAGCAGGCTCAGGTCGCCCAGGTCCTTGAAGACCCAGGCACCGCCCGGCCCGCGCTGCAGGAGTTTTCCGCGGGTCCGTACGTTCTCGGCGACCTCGCCCTCCGGTCCCGTCTCGAATTTCCAGGTGAACCCGGCGCCGCCCAACTCGGCCCGCGAGCCGAGCGTGGCGGTCAGATTGGTCTGCTGCCCGTTTCGCAAGACAACGATGTTCACCGTTTCACCCGGCTTGTTCGACTTGATCAGATCGACGGCCTGGTGCAGATCGCTCGCCACAGCCGCGCCGTTGATGGCAACGATGACATCATTGGGTTGAAACCCCGCCTTGTCGGCCGGGCTTCCGGTCGCCACGTTGGTCACCAACACACCCTGCTTGTCGCTCAGTTGGGCGACCAGCGCCTCGGGAAGTCCGTCGATGGTCACACCCAACCAGCCGCGGTCGCCTTCCTCCGCCCCATCGCTCTTCTTGAGCACGCGAACGACCTTCGCGTGACTACGCCCGTCGGTCGCACCGGCCGCCGGTTCCGCCCGCACGAAAACCATTTGCGTACCCGATTCGCCCCCTTGCACCACGAACGTCCGCGTCGCATCCTCGTCGTCGGGCTCCACCTCCACCACTTGCACGACTTCGGTTGCCGTGTTCACCACCGGCGCGGGTTCCGTCGCCACCAGATTCCAAACCAACCACGGCGGTCCGCCCGCCAGCAACAAGTGCATCAACATTACGCTCATCCTCGGTACTCCTTTCTAAACCGTCGGTCCGTCCAACCCTGTTGTGCGGCGGGCCCGACCGACCTCACCGCCTGCTTATCCTTTGCCGTTACAGCGTATTCGACTCCCCCGCGGGCGCCCGCGGGGGCAGTTTGATCGTTCGCGTACGCTCCACTTCGATCCAATAGACGTTCCCGTCGTCGCCGACCACGCCGATGATGTCTCGCCCTGTGTCGCGATGAATCGCGGGAGCATTCCGCGCCGGATGCATCACTTGGCGCGCGATCGGCGACGTGGGCATGGTCGCGGAGACCACGGGCGATCGCGGGTCACTCACGTTCCGATGGACGGCCGAGGGATACGGAATCACCAGGGCGAGCAGTGCGGCCGCGATCGCACCCGGAACCAGCATCCACAACGGCGCCAGCCGTCGCCGACGGGACATCGGTTGCACGGAACGACCCGCGTTCCAATCCATAGCAACCGGCGGGCCTTCTACAAGGTTCTCCAGCGCCGCGGCAGCCAAAGCATCGTTCGACCGATAGTCCGACAGAACCTTCTGGGCCCGAGGATTGCGGATCAACTCTCGGTTGAACTCCAGCTCCTCATCCTCGCTCAGAGCGCCGTCCAGCGAGCGGTTCATCAGTCTTTCGAGATGCTCATCAAACTCCGTCATCGGTCCCTCGCTTCTCGCCGTCGCCCAGCGCCTCACGGAGGAGACGCCGCGCCCGTACCAGCCGCGTTTCCACCGAATCCACCGGCAACCCCATCACTTCTCCGATCTGCCGGTAGGACCAGTCGTTTACATGCCGCAGCACAAACGGCTCCCGGTAGATCGCGGGTAAACCCTCGATCGCCCGTAGAACCCGTCCCTGTTGCTCCCGCTTTCCCAAGACGTCGAGCGGCGAGGCATCCCGAGTTGCAGCATCGATTTCCTCGGCGAGCGGATGGCGCTTCGTTCGTCGCCGGCTCAGGTCGCGACCGGCGTCGATGGCGCAGTTGCGAACCAGTCGATACAGCCAGGAACGCCAGCTCTGCACGTCGCGTAGCTCGCCGATGCGTCGCCAAACCGTCGTCCAGGCATTCTGTGCCACGTCGTCCACACATTCGCGTTTCCCCAGCACGCCAAATATCACGCCGCGAACCCAGCGGCCATGCAGGCGGACAAACTCGCCAAAGGCGTAGCTGTCGCCGCCGCGAATCGCCTCAATCAGCGGCACTTCGCTCTCAAACTCGTCCGCCACCGAAATCGCCATGTTCTCTAACCTAGACGAGCGTGATGCGCCGCCCCTGTCAGCACTCCGCCGCCCCGCCCGAAGCCGTTACCCTACCCATGACATTCGTGCCAGCCGCGTTTCCGCTTGTACCCGGAAACCCGAGCGTAACTGCCAACGACCCTCGGCCAGAAAACAATGGCCTGTACCTGCAATAAACGCAGTGTGGCTCGAATAATGGTCGTTTACTGTGTGTACCAGCACGGGAATAAAAGCGGTTCCCTTCGTTTGGCGCTGGAAACTGGTCCAGTGCTGCACTATTATCCAATACCGAGCCCAAGTTCTTCGGGCCGGTAGGGCGGCGGGCCGCAGGTGGGTGTTGCGGGAAGGGGACCCGCGGCCAAGGTTATCGGCGGTCGCATCGGAGTTTTTTGCGACATACGGGTGGCACTGCGGCGCCTGGGTGGTCGCTGACCGACGCGGAACCCCGCGCGCGGTCGTTGCGCGACTCCCTCATTCGTCGAGGCGGGCTGCGTAAGTCGTTCAGTGAACGGAAACCGGACGTTGGGTTGTGGGGGCTACTGCGAGGTAGAAAACTATGGGCGTGAGACATCACATTAAAGTGTTGGTGATCGACGATGATCCGTCGATCTGCAAGACGGTGGGGCTTCTTTTGGAGGACCACGGGTATAGTCCGCGGACCTTCACGGATCCGGACGAGGCGTTGAAAGCGGCCGAGACCGAGTCGTATCAAGTCGCTTTGATCGACCTGCGGATGCCGGCCATGGACGGAGTGCAGGTCGTCGAGCAGCTCAAGAAGAACGACGAGCGGATGAGCTGTATCGTGATGACTGCGTATCCGGATTTGGACAGCGCCACCGAGACCATGCGCCGGGGGACGTGCGATTACATCGCCAAGCCGTTCAAGCAGGAGGAGTTGATCACGGCGATCGACCGGGCCTGCCAGCGGATGGGGATTATTTACACCGATGAGCACGAATTGAATCGGCTGATCGGCCAGCGCATTCGCAGCCATCGCCTGGCGCAAAATCTGACCCTGCGGCAACTTTCCGATCGCACGGACCTGACCACCTCGCAGCTTTCCCAAGTGGAACTGGGGAAAAACGCGGCGTCGGTCTGGGCCTTGGCGCGGATCAGCAACTCGCTGGGGTTGCAGGTCTCGGAGTTGCTGGCGGGGTTGTAGGTGCTAGACTCGTACCGCGCCCTGGGGGTGCCAGAAACCCGCCGCCTGAAGGCGACGGCTCGGAAACGGTTTTGTTCGTCCGCGGCGGGCCGGCGGGACGATATTTGAGGTGTAACAGGGATGTGTTCGGACCACGAACAACCGGCGAATCAGGGAGGATCAAGCCATGCAGACCGCGCGGCATCAAGGTCTAGCGGGAAAGGCTCGGCGGCGGCGTGACTTTGGTCGCGCCCATCGCCTTCACACCCAACAGCTCATCGAGGAATACCTGGAAAGCGACGGCGAGCTTTCGCGGCCGGAGCGCTTCATCCCCGTCCGCACGCGCGGCGAGTTCTTTCCGACCGCGGCGCCGGCCCTGACCGACGACGAGGCAGGCGAGAACGCACAGCTTGAACTGCGCTTGCCGGGCGACACCCGGGACCCGGTCGAGTCGACGCCATTGCAGAAGTTGGCGGAGGTCGTGGAGCGCTCTTCGGCCGAGGACGCGCCGGCGGAACCCACCACGCGGGTGCAACCGAACGTAATCCGCCCGGTTCGCCGCGGATTCGAGCCGACCTACCGCCGCCGGCCTCCGCATCCCGCAATCCCCAAGGGCTTCTTGGTGGGTTGTGCGCTGGGCAGCGCCGTTGCCGCCGTGTTGTTGGTCGCCGTGCGCCTGGTCGTCGGATAGGCCCGGCGAGACGCGACCGACCTTCGTTTGCATCGCTCTCGCTCGCCCTTATAATCCGTGGAATCGCCGGCGCAAGGCGCGGGAGGCTGCGCGGAGCGGCGGGGCGTGCCCTACGGATTTGGGACCAGGACGTGAGCGACGAGCATCATCCAGCGGCATCGCCCGCCACGGACAGCTATTACTTCCTGCTTCGCCGTCTGCACTCCTTGAGCGGGTTGGTCCCGGTCGGCGTGTTTCTGGTCATGCACCTTGCGACCAACGCTTCGGTCCTGGCCCCGGGACCCGCGGGAGAGCAATTCCAAAAGTCCGTGGAACGCATCCAAGCTTTGGGTCCGCTTCTGGTGCCCGTGGAGATCGTGGGGATTTTCCTGCCCCTCCTGTTCCACACCATTCTCGGTTTCCAGATTATCCTCACGAGCAAGCCCAACACGCAGTATTACCGCCACGGGGGGAACATTCGGTACACCCTGCAGCGCGCGACGGGCGTAATCGCATTTTTCTTCATTCTGTACCACCTTTGGCAGATGCACTGGCTGGGCGGCGGGCTGGGCGGCGGGAACTTCCGCGTCCATGACGAAGCCGGCGGTCCCGCGGCGGCGCTGAGCGCCGCGGGGGCGATCCAGTCGGCATGGTGGGTCGCGCCCGTTTACGCCGTCGGGATTCTGGCAACTGTGTTCCACCTTGCGAACGGGATCTGGACCTCGCTGATTACCTGGGGCATAACGATCCGACCGCGGGCGCAACAGGTGGCGGGATATTTTTGCGCCGCGTTCGGCGTGGTGTTGTCGCTGGTCGGCCTGGGTGCGCTGAGTGGTTTTCGCACGTTCAACAAGGCGGACGCGACGACGTCCCAACCCCACAGCGCAGTGACCCAAACTGCGGAACATCGGTAGATCATGGCCAAGCAACACGTGGTAGTTGTGGGCGGCGGTTTGGCGGGTTTGTCGGCGACGATGAAACTTGCCGAAGCCGGCGTCCACGTCCATCTCATCAGCATGGTGCCGGTCAAGCGCTCGCACAGCGTCTGCGCCCAGGGGGGCATCAACTCGGTCAACGAACTCACCCGCCAGCAAGGCGATACGGAGTGGCTGCATCTGGACGACACGGTCTACGGCGGCGATTTCCTGCAACACCAGCCGCCGGTCAAGGAGATGTGCGACTGGGGCCCGAAGATCATCAACCTCCTGGACCGTCTCGGCGTTCCGTTCAATCGCACGCCGGAGGGTCTCCTCGACCAACGACGCTTCGGCGGCACGATGTTCAAGCGGACGGCCTTCGCCGGGGCAACCACGGGTCAACAGTTGATCTACGCCCTGGACGAACAGGTCCGCCGCTGGGAGGCGGAGGGTCTGGTCGAGAAATTCGAGTATTGGGAGTTCCTCGGTCCGATCCTGGACGCGGGCGGGCAGTGTCGTGGGGCTGTCATTCAGGACATGTTCAGCATGAAGATTCGCTCGCTCGCCGCGGACGCCGTGGTTCTGGCGACGGGCGGCTGCGGGCTGGTCTACGGGCGAAGCACGATGTCCATGATCTGCACCGGCGGGGCGGCGGCGCGAGCCTTTCGCGCCGGGGTGCATTACGCCAACGGCGAGTTCGTGCAGGTCCATCCCACGGCCATCCCCGGAACCGACAAGCTGCGACTCATGAGCGAAAGCGCCCGCGGCGAGGGGGGGCGGGTGTGGGTGCCGAAAAAGCCCCAGGACCCGCGCGAAGCGCAGTCCATCCCCGCCGGCGAGCGGTACTACTTCCTGGAGGAGCGCTATCCGAAATACGGCAACTTGGTTCCGCGCGATATCGCCACCCGCGAGATTTTCGACGTTTGCGTGAACCAGGGGTTGAGCATCGAGAAGGAGCGCATGTGCGTCTATCTCGACGTGACGGAGCTGACCCCGGCGGCGCAGAAGAAACTCGACGGCATTCTTGAGATCTACGAGAAATTCCAGGGGGTCGATCCACGGCACACGCCGATGAAGATTTTCCCCGCGGTTCACTATTCGATGGGCGGCCTGTGGGCCGATTACGAGCGCGACGGGCAGAGCGGCGGATTGGTCCTCGGCTCGCTTCGCAATCAGCACAGCAACGTCAAGGGCATTTTCGTCATCGGCGAGGCCGACTATCAATACCATGGGGCGAACCGACTCGGGGCGAACTCCCTACTCAGTTGCATCTTCGCCGGGTTAATCGTTGGTCCGTCGATCGAAAGCTGGCTCAAGTCGCTGGGCAAGAACAGCGCCGCCGATCAACCGGTTTCGCTCTTCGACGACGCAGTGAGGGTTCACCAACAGCGCATGGACGGCTTGATCCGCAACCCAGGCGGCGAGAACCCGTATAAGCTGCACGAGGAGCTCGGCGATTGGATGACGCGCTGTGTCACCGTGGTGCGCCACAACAAGGACCTTGCGTCCTGCCTGGAAAAGATCGACGAACTCGAGGAGCGCTACGGCCGAGTCGCCCTTTCGGACAAGTCGAACTGGACCAACCAGAACCTCAGTTTCACGCGGGCCCTGGGCGACATGATCGAGATGGCGCGGGTGATCACCAAGGGGGCACTGCTCCGCGACGAATGCCGTGGGGCGCATTACAAGCCGCAGTTCGAGATTCCCCCCACCAAGGCCGACGATCCCGCCGAGCTTCGTCGCCAGGCGGACGGCTGGTGCCGGGCGTTCAAGGAGCAGATCGACAAGTGGCTGAAGACCACGATCGCCACGCATTCTCCCGACGGACCGAAGTTCAGCTATCAGGAGGTCGATACGAGCCTGATTCCCCCGCGGCCCAGGACCTATGGTCTCAAGGGAGCGGAGATCATCGAAAAAACCTGGAAGGAGATGACCAAGGCATCCCCGCCGAGAAAGCAACAGCCCGCCACGATCGGCGCGGGAGGGACACCGTAGATGACCATCGACGGGTTGAAACACTGGTTGGACGCCAAACCATTTAAGCGCTTTACCATGCGCCTGACGGACGGTCGCCGGGTGCGCGTCCATCATCCCGAGCTCCTCGCCCGTTCACCGAGCGGGCGGACTGTTCTCGTGTACTCGACCGGCGATTTCTTCGAGATGGTTGATCTCCTCCATGTGGTCTCGATCACGCCGGCCAATGCGAAACGCGAAACGCGCAGCGGCAACGGGCGAAAGCCGAAACCGTAGACGAACGATGACGACAACGACCCATTCACGCGAGCAGCACGACCCTCCGCACGACGGGGAAGGGCGGACTTTCTCCGTGCGGGTTCTTCGCCAGGAGACTCCGCACGCAGGTTCGCATTGGGAGACGTTCGACGTGCCCTTTGAGGACGGCATGAACATCACCACCGTCTTGCAGCGCATCGCCGCCAACCCCGTGACCGTCGATCACCACGAAACGACGCCGGTGGCCTACGACTCCTGTTGCCTGGAGGAAGTCTGCGGGGCGTGTACCATGGTCATCAACGGGCGCGTGCGACAGGGTTGCTCGGCGCTGGTTCACAAACTACTGGAAGATTCACCCACGGGCATCGAGCTTCGACCCATGACCAAGTTCAAGGTGATCCGCGACTTACTGGTGGACCGCCGCCCGATGTTCGAGGCCCTCAAGCGCGTCAAGGCCTGGGTTCGCGTGGACGGGTACCACGACATCGGACCCGGTCCGCGGATTACGCCGCAGGAGCAGGAGTCGGCTTACCCCCTTTCGCGGTGCATGAGTTGCGGGTGCTGCGTCGAGGCCTGTCCGCAGTTCAACGAACGCTCTCCCTTTATCGGCCCCGCGGCGATCTCGCAGGCCGTCCTGTTCAATTCGCACCCCACGGCCCGTGTCGACCGCAACGAGCGACTGGCTGTCTTATCCGGCGTCGGCGGGGTCGTGGACTGCGGCAACAGCCAGAACTGCGTCAAGGTCTGTCCCAAGGACATCCCCTTGACCGACTCCATCGCCCAGACCGGCCGTGACACCACCCTCTACAAGATTCGACAGTGGTTCGGACGATAAACGGGCGGTATGCGCACACGCTGGGGTAGTGGCCGATGTAGCGTCGCCCCTTGTGGGCGGCGCACGGGCTGGATGGCGAGCGCGCTCGCCCCTCGTCACCCACAAGGGGTGACGCTGCAGCGCCAAGGACGAACGAAGGTCATGCGTGGCTCCAGGTTCCTCGTCGCGGCGGTCGTAAGTGCCGGCATAATGGCACCTATTCACACCCGCGCCGCGCCGATCAACCCCCACGACCCCCCGCAGGGGCGCTTCAGCGACGAGTGGTCGGAGGTCTATCTGGCGGGCGGGAAGGTGGGCTACGGCCACTCGACCATGGCCCGCGAGGGCGACCTGATCCACACTTCGACCGCTTTCCAGATGGTCATGGGGCGCGACGAGCAGCCGGTCAAGATCGGCATCACCCAATTCACCACCGAGACGCTGGCCGGAGTTCCCCTGGCCTTCGGCTCCGATGCCGACATGTCCTTGATGAAGTCCTCGACCAAGGGGACGGTCAAGGACGGGAAAGTCACCATCGTGTCCAGCCAATACGGAATGGAGCAGACCAAGACGTTCGATTATCCCGCCGGGGCCGTGATGGTCTGGGGATCGTACCGCGAAATGATTCTGCGCGGCTTCCAACCGGGCACGAAGTACTCCCTGAGCACGTATGCACCCGAACTGCGCCTCGACGGTCCCGTGAGCGCGATCACCCTCCTCGGCGACTGGGAACCGATTCGGTTGCGCGATCGAGAAGTCAAGGCCCAGAAGGCCACCGTCACGCTCGAGTCGCCGATCGGCGCCTTCGAGATGGTTTCCTGGATCGACGCCGACGGACTGCCCCTAAGGGCGAAGATTCCCATGCCCGGGCTGGGCGACATCGAGATGCTTGCCGCCGACCAGGCGACGGCTCTTGCGGATTTTGTCCCGCCCGAGTTCTTCAACACCAGCGTCGTCCCGGCCAAGCGCAAGATCGATCGCGCCAAGGCCTCGCGGATCCGCTACCGCATCACCGCGAAGACTCCAGGCACGCCCGTCGGCGATCCGCCCACCACCGGAATGCAATCCGTGACCGCCAAGTCGGAAGCGGGCGTCGAGCTCGTCGTGACGCGGCTCGCGCACCAAGCTTCATCGAAGGGCGGGGACGTGGCGAAGCCCGATCTTTCCGAGTACCTCGAAAGCAACCTGATGATCAACACCGCGGACGAAAAACTGATCGCCCTGGCCAAAGAGGCCGCGGGAGGCGAGACCGAGCCGTTCAAGCTTGGCGACCGGCTTCGCCGCTTCGTAACCGATTACGTTCACGTCAAGAATCTGAACATCGGCTTTGCCACGGCCAGCGAGGTCGCTCGTACCCGGGAGGGAGATTGCAGCGAACACGGCCTGCTTCTCGCGGCGCTCGGGCGGATCAACGGCTTGCCCTCGCGCGTGGTGGTGGGGCTGGCCTATGTCCCCGTGTTCGGACGACAGGACGACATCTTCGGCTATCACCTGTGGACGCAGTTCTACATCGACGGGCGTTGGATCGATTTCGATTCCGCGCTCCGCGAAACGGAGTGCAGCCCCGCCCGAATCGCCTTCGCCGTGTCATCGCTCAAGAACGCGGGCCTCGCCGACCTCAGCTTGCCCCTGCTCAACAAGCTCGGGGCGATCGACATCGACATCCTCGACGTCGAATCCAATCCTTGACGGTGCGGCGGGCGTCGGCCTAGCGATTTTCCAGACGTTTCAGGCGGGCGGTCAATTTCTCGGTCGCCTTGTCGGTCTCCCGGCCTTGGAGAGCTTTGCGGTAGCCGTCCACGGCGTCGGCGACGTAATCGGGGTAACCGAACAGCGACATGAGGTACGTGGTGCCCGCGGCTTGGGCGGTGAGCGTCCAATGTTTTTCCGCCCGGCGGTGGGCCTTCTCCAGCACTTCCATCGCTTTGGTGATTTCTTCCACGCCGGCGGTGCGGGCCTCATCGGCCTTGGTACGTTCGGCGACCGGGTCGGCCTCAGGCAGCCGAACCACGGCGTTCAGAGCGCTGAGCACTTCCGCGTTCTCGGTCGCCGAGGTGAAACGGTCGTACTGCATCCACGCCTTCTGCATTCGGGCGTCGGCGCTTTGCGCGGCGATGTGACCGGCCAACCAGTCGTCATTCTCGCGGGCCGCGTAGGCGGAGCGCTCTTTGGTTTCCGGGGCAAGGTTCTGCGTTCGCTCGCGGGCCTCGGAAATCCACTTCTCCACGGCCGCGGCGGCCTGCTGCGAGGCGCTGATGGACTGATCCAGAATTTTCCCCGCACCCTCCTCGATCGCCGAGGCCTCCGACTCCACGCGGCTTAGCTCGGTGTATGACTCCGCGGCGACACCGGCGGCCTCGGAAATCCTACGGACGGCCTCGTCCTGCTCGATCTGATTCGCGGCGCGAATTCCCTCCAACCGCGTCAGGTCCGCGCCAAACGCGGCGACGGCTTCCTGCAACCCCGCAACCCGCGCCCCAACGATTTGGCGCTCGTCGCGGTAATGCGAAAGCCCCGGCTCGACCGTCAGGTCGGTGGATGAACCGTTCTCGATATATCGCCCGCGAAGGAAGTCGCCGCTGGCGTCAATCTCCGCTTGGGGCAGCCGACCGGCCTGTGCGGAGAGCATCTCTCGAACCGCCGCGCGGTATCTCGCGTCCTGCGCGGTCACCTGGGTGTCGAACGTTTCCGCGCCGTTCGCGTCGGAAAAGTCCACGCCCGCGCCCTGCAATCGTTCCAGCTCAGCGCGGGCTTGCTCGGAGCGGGACTTGGCGTCCGCGATTCGTGTTTCGAAGTCACGGATGGATTTGTCAAGGGCCTCCGCGGTCTCCTGGTCCTGGGCCAGTTCGCGTTCCAGCTCCGCGATTCTGTCCTTGACGGTCTGGAGCTGCCCCGCAATCCCGCTGTCGGCCACAAGGGTCTTCCCCGCCGCCCAAAACGATGCTTCGTTGGCTAGGCGGACCATCTTCCGGCGGATTGCCTCGCCCTCGTCGCGTTGCCCTCCCGCACGGAGACGTTCCGACACGCCGCGATGGTATTGAATCACGCCTTTGAGGCGATTGGCCTCGAAGTGCGATGAACCCGATTCATCGCTGGACAGCACCGCCAGCGCCTGGTCGACTTCGGCCAAGGCGTCCTTGAGCAACTTGGCGTTCTGCGCCGTCAGGACGCCGCGGGTCTTCACGCCATCGCGGATTTGTGTACCCAGGTTTCCGTACGACGCCTTCGCGGTTCGCGGCGGATCCTGCTGCCAGTCGCGGGGTTCAAACGAAGCCCAGAGCGAGGCATGGTTCTCCTGGTACTCATCCGCCGCGTTGTCCACGATGGACTGCGTATCTTGGAGGTCGACATCGACGTCAGCGTCGCGCAGTTGGTCGAGAAGCAAGGAGCGATGGGCGAGTTCCGAGTCGTATTGGTGGAGAGTGCGGCGGGCGCGTTCCAAATGAACGGAGGCGTCCGCGTCGACGGAGCGACGGCTGCTCTCCAGGGACGGCAAGAAAATCCAGGCGAGCAAACAGAGCCCCGCGGCCCCGCCGCCTGCTATCGTGCCCAGTCGTTGGTCATCCACGCGCGTCTCCCGTTTCCTCGCGTTCCAAACGCCGATCGCCGCCGCCCACCGACCGACTACCGCTGGGGATTCTACCTGCCTTCTCACCCTTGGAAAGTAGCCCCACCCCAAACGGAGCCCGCCGCCCAGTTAGTGCCAGTCACGCGGCACTCATCGAAGCGGCGACGGTTCTTGCCGAGACGCGGACCCCTCCAGCCGATTCCTTCCGGAGATTGGCAGGCCGAAATAAATTGCGTATATGCTTTACTTTTGTGCGTTTGCGCCAGGGCGCAGACACCACGATTCGGAGCACCCCAGGTTGACCTTCCGGATATGCAGGGCGATAATTGGGTAGTCCGTGCATGGGCCGAACTCGGCTGGATGCACGCGACCGTGCGCGGGGCGGCTACGGTCGGCCCGCATCGAGCCTACAGCTGCGAACTCGCCCCTGCGGTGCAACGCCGCGAAGGTGTGAAAAGGTGGATGAAACCCGCGCCATGAGCGTGGGGTGATCGCTCGCGCGAGAGCCAGGGACCGATCAATGCCCAAGTTCTTCAATCGGGATATGGCAGACCTTGCCCATCAGCTTACGCTGTCGCCGCGCCGCCTGCGTGTCGAGCAGCTCCACGGCATCGACGGGCTCCTCGCTTTGATCGAACCGGCCAGGAGCTATCCCTTCGAGTTCGTCTGCTTCCACATTACCAAGTATCGAAAACGCGGAACGACCACCGGCGACTCCATCCCGGCGCGGGCGCTGATCTGCGATCTGGTCACCATGGCCGAAGTGGTCAGCCGCAAGTCGAAACTAGCGACCGGCGAACTCGGCGAGCCGTTCCTGACGCACGAGGATTTGGCCAAGGAACTCAACGTCAGCACCAAGACCGTCCGCCGATGGCGAAACCGCGGGTTGATGGGTCTGCGCGTGGTGTTCGACGATGGCGTGAACCGCTTGGCGTTCTGCCGCGGCACGGTCGATCGCTTCGTGCAACAGCACAAGGCCATGGTCGTCAAAGGCGCGTCGTTCTCGCAGCTCGATGAAAAGGAAAAGCGGACCATCGTGGGGATGGCGCGGGAGCTGGTTTCCCAGCGCCCGCTGAAATTGCACGCCGTGGCCCGGGTCATCGCCGAGCGGACCGGCCGCGCGGTCGAGACTATCCGCTACACCCTCCGCCGGCATGACGAAAGTGACAAGGCGTCGGCCATCTTCACTCGCGCCGGCCAGGCGACGCACTGCGGACGGCACGAAGCGATCTGGAACTGCCGCCAAGCGGGCGACTCCCTGGAGTCCCTCGCCGCCGCGTTCGCCTGCCCCCTCAGCGAGATCGAGTCGGTCCTGCGCCAGGTCCAACTGGAGCGCTGGAAGCAGGCCCCGCTGGATTGGATGCCCAACGCCATTTTCGACGCCCCCAACGCGGACGCACTCATTCTCGA
Organism: uncultured Phycisphaera sp.; assembly: GCA_964646605.1. Lineage (GTDB taxonomy): Bacteria > Planctomycetota > Phycisphaerae > UBA1845 > UBA1845 > SBAX01. The sequence continues at coordinate 35,209 of CAZYEX010000154.1, forward strand.
AGCGCCCGAACCGGCGGGCGGAAACGGAGTGACGCCTCGCCCGCCGCAAGACCTTCCGCCTTACCTGCGATCCCTCTACTTGACGCCCCTGCTCACCCGCGAACAAGAGCAGGACCTATTCCGCCGTTACAACTATCTGAAGTTCAAAGTCTCACGGGCCCTGCGGGCTGTGGACACCTCCACGGCAAGTGCTGGGCAGTTCGAGGCGTTTCGAGACTTGATGTCCAAGGTCGATGATTTCCGACAGCGGATCATTCGCGCCAACCTGCGGCTGGTGGTGAGCATCGCCAAGAAACACGTGGGTTGGAGCACGAACTTCTACGAGGTCATCAGCGACGGGAACATGTCCTTGATGCGGGCGGCGGAAAAGTTCGACTACGCCCGCGGCAACAAGTTCAGCACCTACGCGACGTGGGCGGTGATGAAGAACTACGCCCGCTCCATTCCCGAACAGCACTATCAAAGCCGTCGTTTCGTCACCGGCCAAGAGGAAGCGCTGGAATCCATCGCCGACCGCAGCGCCCAGCCGGCAAGCGACAGCGACCGTCAGCGGGTTCGAGAGATGATCGACGCGGGCCTGAAGGAACTCACCTCCCGCGAGCAGGAGGTCGTCCGTCATCACTTCGGGCTGGTGCAAGAGGGGCAGTCGTTCACCCTCGAACAGCTCGGCAAGCGCTTCGGGGTGACCAAGGAGCGCGTGCGGCAGATCGAGCTACGGGCCCTGGCGCGATTGCGCGAGATTCTCTCTCCCACGATGGCGGACGCCCTGCCCGGTTGAGCTTGCCGCACGCGGTTCTCGCGCGGCGCAAGTTACGGGTTCAAGCACGCGAGTTGAAAGGCCGCGAAGTCCCGCAGGTCCACGGCCCCGTCGGCGTTGAAGTCGAAGGCCTCGCATCCCGCGGGTGCCACTGGCGGCTCGCCCGCCAGTGCGGTCATGACCGGATCGGTCATGCATTGCGCCCAATGGGCAAAGTCGGTCAACTCCACCGCTTGATTGCAATCGTAGTCGCCGATGCCGAATTCGTAGGGCCCGATGTCCACGCGGCCGCAGAGGATTCGTGCGTGGCCGTCGAGGTCGCGGGGAGGACAAAGTTCCACTTTGTCAGTCTCTGGGGAGGGGCAAAGTTCAACTTTGCCCTCCCCCGTAGGCGGGCAAAGAGGATCTTTGCCCTCCCCGAAATCGGGATCACCGGCATTGATGGCCGGCGAATCGGGTGACAGGCGCAAGTCATCATCCTCGGTCCCGCGAATGTCGTCGGCCCCGTCGGCGTCCACGAACAACGGATCATTCCCGCTGTTGCCCACCCCCCCCAACAATCCGGTCCAGCCGTCCACGATGCTGTGGTTGATGTCCAACGTAGCGCCGTTCGAGAAATAGAACGATCCGAGTTCACCCTCTCGGACGTCGGCTCCATCCACCGATCGGTTGTCCAAAAAAATGCTATTGGTGACCGTGGTGTGACCCCAGTCCAGAAACAAACCACCCCCGTTGGACCCCTCCGCGTGATAGCCCACGATCGCGGAGTTGACGATGTTCAGAAGACCCTCGCTTGCATAGATCGCGCCCGTGCTGCGAGACTCACTACCCAGAAGTAGCGAATTCTCGATCAGCACGTTGCAGGCGTTCAGGGACATGTATGCCCCCCCGGGATCTACGATGCGGCAGTTGCGAATGGTAAGGGACGTATGACCGCACGTCACATCGCGGCCGTTGGCGATGAAGTCGCAGTTTTCGATGAGCACCGACCCGCCGTTTAGGTTGATGGCCCCCGAACGCGAATCGTGGAACGTGCATTCACGGACGACCATTCGTGTGTTTTTGGGGTAAATCTTTGTGGTCAGGAACGGACGGTCGCGCCGTCCCCCGCCTGCGAAATCGGTGTTGGTCACCGTCAAGACCCCGGAATCGACAATCCATCCCGCCCCGCCGGGCGCGATACGACAGTCGGCGACCGTGACCGACCCCTCGCGCACTTCCAGCGCGTCGTTGTGCGTGGCAAGAAAGTCGCTGTTGGTGATCTGGATCCCATAGGCTTGCCGTCCGAACAGGGTCCGAAAGGAATCTTCGCCGAACGTCACGTTGCGAAACGCCGGACCGGCGCGGTCCGCGAGGATGACGATGCCGCCGAGAATGTCAAAGCTTTCCGCATAGTTGATGTAGGCCCCCGTAAGGAGCAGTCCATCGAAGCCCGTTGCGGTGGACGTGTCGCTGACGTCGATGACGATGTAGCTGTTCTCGCAGCTTTGCCACGATCCCACGTCGCAGCACTCCCGTTCGGCGATCACGGTGCAGGTGCGGTCCCAGCTCGACGACCGTTCGTCGCAGCAGTATGGGTAGGCGGCGCAGACACGAGCCTGACACTCGGCATTGTCGCAGGTGTTGCCCTCGTGCTCGCGGCAGCAGTCGGTGTAGAGGTCGCAGTCGCGCGGGCCGTCATCGCCGGCGAGGTCGCCGCTAAGAGAGGTTACGTTCACGATCCAGTCGCGCTCGTCGAGGCATTCCTCGTCGCCGAAGAACCCACCATATAGTCGAACGCCATCAGGCACGCGGAACACCGTAGTGCGATCGCCGGTTCCTCGATCAGGCGTGTATCTCCCTGCCGCAATCCAGACCTGGTCGCCGAACTGGGCGACGGCGAGGGCATCCTGCAGGTCAGATAATGCGTCGATCCAACTCGTGCCGTCATTCCTCCCTGCGGCGTGTTGGTCGACATGGATGACGGTCTGACCCTCAACCGCGCCGACTATAAGGGTCAGATAAAGCAGGACTCCAAGACCCTTAAGGGAAGGAGGCGTGCATGCCCGAATGTCACCGCTTGTCATCGCCAACACCCCTTTCCGAGCAAATCCAGAAACGAGGGAAAATAATCTTCTAACGGGTCTTGACAGGGGGGGGGGGGGGGGGGGGTAGGGGGGGGGGAAAATGGGGGGGCGGGGGGGGGGGGGCGCAACGGGGCATCCCGGAA
>CAZYEX010000155.1:0-30604 GCA_964646605.1 uncultured Phycisphaera sp.
CCGCTGCCAGAAGCAGGTCCATCGAATCGGCCAGCGAACTCCGTGTCACGCCGCTGACATACCGCGCTTCGAACGATGGCGCAAATCCCCTATTTTAACATTCTCGATGGCCGAGAATTGCAGACGGCTGAAGAGTTACGGAGTACCATTGAAGGTGCCAATTGAGGAGCGTTTGATAAGCTCCTAACAGGAACGATCCGCTCCCGCACGCGGGATCCAGAATGCGTAACTTGGCCGCGTCGGTCGGCGTCTTGCACTCTGCGAGCAACTTCCCGACGGTGTGCTCGACGATGTAGTCCACGATGTATTTGGGGGTGTAGTAGACTCCGCCCGCTTTCTTGACTTCCGGCTTGTATTCGACCTTGGCGCGGTGGCCGGCGGTGAGGGTAATCACCTTGCCCAGGAATTGTTCGTAGACCTGCCCCAGGATTTCCGGGGGCATGACGGAAAACTCATAGGGGCACTGCGGATAGTAGAGGTTCTTGAGGATGTCCTTGAGCACCGCGTCATCGATGGTGAGGTTGGGAGTCAGGTTGTCGGGCGGGTCGGGGCGGTTCTTTTCCGGCTCGAAATGGAACAGGCCGGAGTTGTAGCGCTGGTCGGCCTTGTAGAAGATGTCGAGCAGTCGCGGGTAAACGCGCGGGCCGTTCAAAAGCAAGCGGAGTTGGGCGTACGTCTCGACCCCGCGATCTTCGCACATCCGCAGGAAAATGAGCCGGTCGATGGTCTTACCGACGGCGTAGTTTAGGTCTCGTACGGATAGGTTGGGGTTTCGCAGGGCGATGTTGCGGGCCAGCTCGTCTCGCCAGCTTTCGATTTCCTTCAGAAATTCGTCATCGACCTCGGCCGTGCCGCGCTTGCGTTTGTTGGACTCGGCGTATTTATCGAACGAGCCTTTGAGGATCGCGTCTTTGGAAAAGATGGAGGCGATTTCGTCCCAGCGCTTCGGATACTCGTCGCACTTGAGGTAGAGCACGCGGGCGGTCGAGGGTTTATCGTCGGGTTTGGGTTTGATGCGGCAGTCGTAGACCGCAAATTCCTCGAAATCGGTGACGATGGAGAGGGGCAGCTTGTTGGTCCAGGCGTAGCGGCGGAGTTGATAGGCCGGGCCGGGGTCGTCGGCGACGGACACGGACGGCTTTTTCGCCTCGACGAAAAACTTGCGGACGCCGCCGATACGAAAGCAATAGTCCGGGGCCTTGGTCGAACCGCCGACCTTGATCGCGTCTTCGTGGATCACGTCCTTATAGGCCTCCGCGTGGCCGGACTCATTGTCCACGTCCCAGCCGAGCGATTTGAAAAACGGGTCGATGAATTCGCGGCGTACTTGGGTTTCGTTGTATTCCTGTCGGCGGTAGGCCTCAGCGTGGAGTTCGAACCGCTGGATCAGCCCGACGATGCCGGCCGGACACGAAGGGACTTGCTCCTGGCCTCGACGCCCCATGCCTTGCGATCCTATCCGCCCCGCCCACCAACCCCAACTCCCATTCCCTACTCACGTTTCAAATCCGCGAACGCCAATCCCTTCGTCCGTCCCTCACCCTCCGTCATTGGTCATCTGGTGATTGGTCCCGCGTAACTCGTCACTCACGCCGCCGGCTCCACGATTCCGATCCTTCCGCTGCACGGGTCTCAAATTGCCGTGCTGGACATAAGGCCGGCGTGGACGTACGCTTGCTTTTCGCCGCCGGCGCAAGGACCGCTCCCACGATGCTCGTTGACGCCCTACTCGAAAGCTATCGACGCAACCCGGGCGGACTCGCCGTCGAGGACGGGCTTCGGGCGCTGACGTATCAGCAACTCACGCTGCTGTCCGTCGTATTTCGCGACATCGTGAATCGCGAGGCGGGTTCGGAGCGGGTGGGGATCATGCTTCCGGCCTCGTCGGCGTTTCCGGCGGCGCTGTTTGGGACGCTGTGGGCCGGTCGCGTCGTGGTTCCCCTCAACTTCCTTCTCAGTGCCCAAGAGCTTCGCGCCGTGGTCGCCGACGCGGAACTGAAAGTCGTTTTCACCATCCGCCACTTTGCCGACATCGTGGGACAACTCCCCGTTCGCGCCGTTTTTCTCGAGGATCTACCCCTTAAGCGGAAGTTCTTGGTCGCGCGACTTCGTCGAACACCCCCTCCCCCCAACCCCGGCCCCGACGACACAGCCGTGATTCTTTACACCTCGGGAACCACGGGCGAACCCAAGGGTGTGGAGCTCACCTACCGCAATCTGCACAGCAACTGCGTGGACGCCATTGCTTCGCTGGAGATCGACGCCGGGCATTCGTTCCTCAACCTGCTTCCGCCTTTTCACGTGTTTGGTTTGACGGCCAACGTGCTGGTGCCTGTGGTGCTTGGGGCATCGGTGTATGCCCTGCCGCGGTTTCAACCGGTGCATGCCGTTCGTGCCGTGGCGGACAAGCGGCTCACCGTGGTTCTGGCGATTCCGAGCATGTATGCGGCCATGCTGCGGACGAAATCGCCGAAGCCCGACTCCTTCGGCTCGGTGTACCTGGCGATCAGCGGCGGTGAGCCGTTGCCGGACAATGTGCGTGACGGGTTTGCGGAGCGGTTCGGAGTGGTTCTGCGGCAAGGCTATGGACTGACGGAGACTTCGCCGGTCGTCGCGGCCTGCTCGGCCAAGGTCTATCGCCAGGGGACGGTCGGCAAACCGATCCGAAACGTGAAGGTGCGCATCGTCGGGTCGGACGGAGAGGATCGCCCGGCGAACGGGGACGGCGAGGTCCTGATTCAGGGCCCGAACGTGATGAAAGGCTACTATCGCAAACCGGAGGAGACGCACCGCGTGCTCAGCGCCGACGGGTGGTTCTCAACGGGCGACATCGGTCGGATCGATGACGACGGATTCCTGTCCATCACCGGCCGGGCCAAGGACATGCTTATCATCGGCGGCGAGAACGTGTACGCCCGAGAAATCGAAGCGGTCCTCGAAGGGCATGAAGGAGTTCTTCAGGCCGCGGTCATCGGCATCGCCGACGGGCTCCGCGGCGAGACGGCCGTGGCGTTCGTGCTTCCGCGGCAAGGGGCGGAACTGAATCCCGAACAACTTCGCCAATTCGCCCGCGAGCGGTTGGCGGGGTTCAAGGTCCCGCGGCGAGTCGAAATCCGCGACAACCTGCCCACCGGTCCGACGGGGAAGATTCTCAAACGTCGCCTGCGGGAGTTGTTAGAGTAAGTCGCCCTGCGTGGTCCCGGCGGTAGGATTGGCCCGGGGGCTGGAATGCAGATTCGCTCGTGCGATGGGTGTCATGGCCATAATCACCTTGCTCACCGACTACGGCACGTGCGATTACTACGTCGCGGCGCTGAAGGGCGTGATTCTCAGCCTTTCGCCCGAGGCTCGCGTCGTGGATATCACGCACGAAATCGAGCCTTTTGACATCGCCCAGGCCGCTTTTGTGCTTCGCCAGACCCTACCCTGGTTCCCGGCGGGGACGATTCACGTCGCGGTGGTCGATCCGGGTGTAGGGTCCGCCCGCCGGATTCTGCTGGGCAAGTACAATGGGCAATACGTGTTAGCGCCCGACAACGGGCTGATGACCTGGTTGCACCGCGACTTTCCAGCGGAGTTGATGCACGTGGTCGAAGATCGCCGGTACTTCTTGCCCAACATCTCGTCGACCTTTCACGGTCGCGATATCCTCGCGGCGGCGGCGGCGCACTTGGCCAACGGCGTGCCGCCGCGGTCGTTGGGCCGCCTCACGGATCATCTGGAAATGCTGCCCATCCCGCACCGCGCGGAGCCTAAGGGATCAGGGTGGATCGGACGGGTCGTGTACGTGGACCGATTCGGTACGTTGATTACGAACATTCGCGAGGATCAACTCATCGTTTCGCGCGACCCGTCCCCGTCATGGTGCGTTTTCGTCAACGGCGTGAGCGTGGGACCGATTCGATCGGCCTTTCACGAAGTGGCATCCGGTTCAGCGCTGGCCTACGTGGGGGCATGTGAGTTGTTGGAAATCGCGATCAACCAAGGAAAGGCAACGGAGCGTTTTGGTGCGGTCGAATCCTTGGAGATCGAAGTCCGGGTGATGGCGTAGACCTCTCGCTGGCGCGACCACGCTCAGTGGAAACCGAGATGGAATACCCTATAAAAAGGCGTGCGGCACCCCGTAAGTCATTGGCGCGGTCAAAGGGTGCCGCAGCGAGTGGAAGCTTGGTTGTATGAGCAGCCGAGGCGACTTCCCGTCCTCTGGTTTTCGCCACGTTGCGTGTTCGGTTGATTCTATATCGGTTGCCCTCAAGAAATCAACAGGAACATCTCGACATTCGTTGAAAGTCCGAAGTCCCCTCTGCCCAGCCGGACCCAGCCGACCGCCGACCGGTCGACACGTCGTCAGGTGGATCCTGCTGGACGGATGTAGCATATCCGTAAATGACGTGCCATGCAAGATAAATCACAAGACAAATCCGGCGTAACCCCATGATGGAACGGACGTTGTGAACCGCACCGGCTCCATCGTTGGAAACCGCCCCATTTACCGGACGGTCCTATAAGTATAGCGGCTGTCTGGATCGGGTTCTACAGCTCGACAAGGTCCCGGCGGAGGGCCCAGCGGGTCAGTTCGACGCGGTCGTGGCTGTCGAGCTTGGGCATGAGGCGGGTCTTGTGGGCATCGATGGTTTTGCGGCTGCGGTATAGGAGCGCGGCGACATTCGCCCCCACCGAAATGTGGGCTCATCCGATCGACGTGGGGTTGCGAACGCAACTACCTTTTTCGGGCGAAGTGGCATACGCATGTCACCCCTGTCCGCGCAGAGGCAGGGAAAACTCTCGCCGCCATCGGCTCGGCCTGGTTACCGCGGGAAGGCGTCGGGTAGTCCGCCATCGATGGGAAGAACCGACCCAGTCGTTGGGGTCGCGTTGCTTGCGAAAAAGACGACGGCGTTGCCTACATGACGTCCATAGACGTGAACTTTGAGAAGGTTGCGCTGGCGGTAAAACTCGGGTAAATCCGTCGCGTGGATTTGGTGAGTTTGGGCCCGCGCGGGGGTTACTTGCGACCATAACCCGGAGGGAGTTTGTGCGTCGCCGAAGATGGCATCGGGGGTCAGCATGTTGACTCGAATGCCGTAAAGAGCGAGTTCAATCGCCGCCAAGCGCCCGAGTTGATGGGCGGCGGCTTTGGAAGCGCTGTAGGCTGCGAACTCCCGCCCGGGCGAAAAAACGTTCTTGCTTGAGACCATGACAATGTGTCCGCCGAGCCGCTGCTCCTTCATGGCTCGGATTCCCTCGCGCATGAACAGGAGATACCCCGTCGCGTTGACGTCCATCACCCGTCGAAAATCCTCGACGGCAAGGGATTCGATGGGTGCCACGTGAGCGACACCGGCGTTGGGGACAAGAACGTCGACGCCTCCGAAAGTGCGAACGACCGTGTCGAAGCCTCGGCGGACGCTGTTCTCGTCGGTCACGTCCATGACGATGCCCGTGGCGACGCCTGGGCCGTGACGCTCGGCGATTCTTTCGACGACTTTTTGGATTCGCGGTCCCTCGAGATCGCAGACGGCCACGTGGGCGCCGGCGTCGGCGCATACCTCGGCGACGGCCGAACCGATCGCGCCCGCGCCGCCGCTGACCGCGACCACCTGCCCGGCGAGCGGTTGGTCGCATGGCGCGCGCAGCTTGACGCGTTGCAGCGTGCGAAACTCCATGTGGAATAGGTCCTCGGCGGGAAGCGAGCGATACGACCCTAGGGCGTCGGCCTTGGCTTTGGCGATCAAGGTGCGCCGGGCGATATCGGCGGCGATCCGTGCTTCGCGTTTCGACTCCCCCCAACAGAGAAGTCCTGCGCCGACCAGCCAGACGACGCGCGGGGAGGAGTCCAGACCGTCGAGCGATCCGCCGTGTGCCGCGACGTAGTTTTCGTATCGTCGCCGGTAGGCTTCGACGCAACCGCTTAGTTGTTCGCGGAGAGCCTGCGCGTCCGATGTGTGCGGGTTCTGGACGAGCATGGGCCAGGGCTTGGTGCGGATCAGGTGGTCGCCGGTGAGCGGTCCCTTTTCGGCGAGGGTCTCGATCGAAGGACGAGCGAGGATCGAGAGAACCTCGTCGCCGCCCCGCCATTCGAGGATGGAACGAGCGTGGGGGCGATCCTCGTCTCCGGTCGCCCTGGCAATCAGGCCGCGAAGGATCGGCGCGGCCGCGACGACGAGCGCGCCGGGATCCGTCGTGGGGTGTGCCGCGGACGCAAACACGGCGCCACGTAACCGCTCGGCGATGAACTGTTCGCATTGGTCCACGAGGGCGATATGGCGCTCGTGGCTGGTTCGTGCGTCGTCGCCGAAGGTGATGAGGCCGTGTTGGATCAAGACGACGCCCTCGACGGTGGGGTTCTTCTCATAGACCTCGATGATGGCCTTGGCGAGGTCGAAACCCGGCCGCACGTAGGGGAGGATGGCGACGCGATCGCCAAGGGCTTTGCGGATCAGCTCCTCGCCGTTGGGCTGGTTGGTCAGAGTCAAAACCGCGTCGGCGTGGCTGTGATCGATGAATCGCGGGGGGAGGAAGGCGTGGACGAGGGTCTCGATCGACGGGGTCGGTGACGACGGGTCGAACAGGTGCGTGCGAAACTCACGGACCATGTCCTCGTCGGAAAGCTGCGGTAGCCCTCGCAGTCGGCGAAGATAGGCCAGATCGACGGCGGGCATCCCGTTCGGTTCGAGGGCCGCCATATCCTGCCCCGAGGCTTTGACGAAGACGACTTCGAGGCGGTCACCGAGGATCGTGGTCACGGCGCCCTTCATGGACACGTTGCCGCCGCCGTGTAGGACGAGGTCGGGGTCGGTTCCGAGCAGTCGGGCGGTGTAGAGGCGGAGGGCGAAGTCGTCGCCGTGGAGGGGCCCAAAGCGCCGGACGGCCTCCGCGGCGCCTTGGTCTGTCCATCGACTCAACATGGGTTCCCGCGCCGACGCGAGGCCGGGCTATCCGATCTTGACGTTCAATTCGTGGGCGTGACGGTCGCCGGCGGGACGTGCGGACGGGCTCGTTTTGAGCGACTGTTGCAGTCTGTCCCAAGCCTGGGCGTCGGTCAGTCCCTCTTGCACAATTCCGCGAACGGCGCGGATCATCTCGACGGGCCAGGTCGATTGAAAGACGTTGCGCCCCATGTCCACGCCGGAAGCGCCCGACGAGACGGCGCGGAAGGCCAGACGCAGGGCTTCGCGCTCTTCGATTTTCTTGCCGCCGGCGATGACGACGGGGACAGGACAGCCGTTGACCACGCGCTCGAAATCGTCGCAATAGTAGGTTTTCACGAAATTCGCGCCGAGTTCGGCGGCGATGCGGCAGGCGAGGCCCAGATAGCGTGCGTCGCGGACCATCTCCTTGCCCACCGCGGTTACGGCCAACACGGGCATTCCGTAGCGCTGCCCTTCGTCGCATAGCTTGCCGAGATTGGTGAGTGTCGCTTTTTCGTGCGGCGACCCGACGAAGATGGACATGGTGACGCAGGAGGCGTTCAGTCGAAGGGCCTCTTCGATTCCGACGGTCAAGTCCTCGTCGGAAAGGTCGTCCTGGAGAATGCTCGTGCCCCCGGAAACACGAAGGACGATGGGGATTCGGGTCGCAGCGTCGACGCAGGTGCGGAGCACGCCGCGGGTCAGCATCAGGGCGTCGGCGTAGGGAAGGAGCGGGGCGATGACCTCGGCGGGGCGTTCCAGACCGGTTGTGGGTCCCTGAAAATATCCGTGGTCCACGGCGAGCATCACACAGCGGCCCGTGGCAGGCTTGAGGATCCCGGTCAGCCGATTTCGCATGCCCCAGTCCATTGTCTTCCTCTCCAATGATTCGAATCGCTCAGGGCTGATCCTGCGGCGGCGCCGCGGCTGCATCGGCGTAGGGCGAGCGCTCGGGCAGCTTTCGATAGAGCACGGTCAGATACACGACGCCGACGACGAACAGCGACAGGCCGATGAACTGCGAAGCGGTCAAGCCCCCCACGTCATGGGGATTATCCACGCGGATCATCTCTTCCAGCATGCGCTGGATGGGATACATGACCAGCAAAACTCCGATCACCACGCCGTGTCGTCGTCGGGCATAGAAAAGCGCCGACAAGAAGAGTGACAGAATCATGGCCCCTATCGAGGCGTAGAGCTGCGTGGGGTGGATGGGGAGGGAACGGCACTGCGCCGCAAGGTGCTCCAATTCGGACACCGACGTTCTGCGACCGGGCTCGACGCGAGAGGGGAAGCGTTGGGCGAACAGCAGGGAGTGGAGTTCGAGGGCCTTGGCCTTGGCTTTCTTGCCCGCCGCTTCGAGGGCGGCCTTGAGTTTCGCCGTGTCGGCGGATTCCGGGGCATCGCTTACGGCGCGGGCGTGGGACTCCTTGAGATCTTCATAGGCCCGGAGCGCACCCTCGCGACGCTCGACGGACATAGACATCATGGCGTCGGGGACAAGCCAGGGTATCGGGTGCTCTTTGGTGGCGGTGATCAACTCCGCGGGGACGGTGACCTGCCGTTCCTCCCACTCCCGAGCCTGCGCCGGGCTGTAGAAGGGGAACTGAACGGCCCAGGTGTACGCGGGTTGGTGGTCCTGCGTCTGGCACATTCCGCCGAAACAGCAACCGTTGAAGAAACAACCCAGGCGTCCGAAGGCCAGTCCCCACATGGCGCTGGGGGCGAGTACGTCGAGATAGAGGCGGAGCGATTGTTTGCGAATGACGCCCCAGACGAGGAGGGCGATCAAAGCTCCGAGGAATCCGCCGAGGAACTCCAACCCGCCCTCGGTGATGTCGATGATGGCGAGGAGTTGGTTCTTCGCGTCCGCGAATTGCGGCGTCCAGTAGTGAATGACATAAAACGCCCGGGCCCCGGCGACGCCGAAGAAGAGGCAAAGAAACGACACGTCGAGAACGCGGTCGGGGTCGGCGTTGACCTTGGCGGCGCGGCGCATGGCCAGCCACACGGCGCTGAGAAAACCGACCATCAGGCAGAAGCCGTAGGTCTTGATCTGGAATCCGCCGGGCAGTGTGAACAGTTCCGGATACATTTCAGCGCGCTTGCCGCCTGGCTCCTATACCGCCGCACTCTTGCAACGGGTCGACCCCATGCTACCCGTTGCCCGGCGGACCGTCCAGCGCCACGTTATCGATCAGACGGGTCTTGCCGATCCGCACCGCGAGGCAAATCCGGGCCGGTCGGTCCACCGTGGTCATGATTTCCAGCGTATCTGCATCCACGACATGCACGTAGTCGATCTGCGCTTCGCCGGCGGACAGGATGGTTTGGCGTATGCCGGCGACCAGGAAAGCCGCGTCGAGTTGGCCGCGGCGGACGTTCTCGATGGCCGCAAACAGGGCGCGACTCAGGCTCGTTGCCTGCCGGCGCTCGGGCGGGCTGAGGTACGCATTGCGGCTGGACATGGCCAGACCATCGGCCTCGCGCACCGTCGGACAACCGACGATCTTCATGGGAATGTCGAGGTCCCGCGTCATCCGACGAATAACCTGCAACTGCTGGTAGTCCTTCTCGCCGAAGAACGCGGCATCGGCGGGAAGGATATGGAAAAGCTTGGCTACCACCGTGGCGACGCCGTCGAAGTGTCCCGGGCGATGCGGCCCGCACAGACCGTCGCTCAGTCCCGCCACGTGTACGGTCGTCTTAGCGCCGGCCGGATACATCGTCTCGACGGACGGAGTGAAGACGAGGTCCACGCCCGCGGCTTCGCACGCCCGCAGGTCCTCTTGGAGCGGTTGCGGATAGGCGGCGAAATCTTCGCTGGGCCCGAACTGTGTGGGGTTCACGAAGATGGTCACGGCCACGCGCATACAGCGGGCCTTGGCGGCGCGAATGAGCGACAGATGGCCTTCGTGAAGGGCCCCCATCGTAGGTACGAGGCCCACGGTTTCGCCGCTGCGCTGGGAGGCGCGGACGACGCCGCGACAAGGTTCGATTTCGGTGTGAACGATCATAACGACTCGGGAGCGCGGTCCTGTCAATTCCTCTCGTCGGCCGCGTGGGCCGCCTGGTACTCGGCCAGGCGCTGCTCCATCTCCTTGCGCTGCTGATGATACTCCAGCGGGATCAGGCCCATCGCCCGTTTCTGCGTCTCGATCGCTTTGGGCGTGTCGCCGGTCATGTGCCGGGCCAACGCCAGCGTGTCGAGGTAGTTCCAGCGTCCATAGGTCCCACGCTCCTCCGCCAGGGCGCAGGCCCGCTCCGCGAGAGGAAGCGCGGTTGCCGGGTCACGCAGGTCCCGCGCCTCGATGGTCAACAGGTCCCGGGCGTAGTCGTTCAGAACTTGCGGGCGTTCCCCCCCGCGCTCCATGAGGCGACGCAGGGTCTCCAGACGCTGACGGGCGAGGCGGGCGGCATCGTCCACGCGCCCCACGCCGCGGTAGTAGGTAGCCAGGCGCCCTTCATATTCCCAGCGTAAAACAGCCTCTTCCGGCATGAGCACGAGGGACCGTTGCTGGGTCTCGATGGCCTTTTCCGTATCCCCCGTTAGATGCTGGGCCAAGGCGAGTGCATCTCGGAAGTCCCAGTAAGCGCCGGGGCCTTTTTCTACCAGGGTGCAGGCGCGTTCCGCGAGACCTAGCCCTTCCTCTGCGTTTTGGTTTCGTCGTTCCTCCGGCCCTGTGGTTAGCAGGGTCCAGGCGTACAGGTTCATCGCTTTGACCGTAAGCACGCTCTGTTCGCCGAAAACGCGGCGGTATGTCCCCAACGCCTGTTCAAACAGCGCGCGGGCTTCGGGGAAACGATCGAGTTCCGCGTAGAACACGGCGAGGAAAAGCGTTGCCTCAAGCGTATGCTTATGCTCCTCGCCCAGGACGCGGCGGCGACTGGCAAGAGCGCGCTCCGTTAGAGTCACCGCCTCCTGGCTATGGCCGAGTCCGGAATACGCGATCGCCAACGATACCATCGGCCCCAGCGTTTCCGGATGTTCGTCGCCCAGTACGCGGCGCTTGATTGCAATGGTTTGCTCATACAAACTCGCCGCTTCGCTCGTGCGGCCGGTTTCGCGGTTCGCGAGGGCCAAGTTTTGCATGGAGCTCAGCGTGTACGGATTTTCTTCGCCGAGAGTCCGGCGGCGCTGCTCCAGGACATTCTTGTAAAGAGTGATCAGTCCCTCCAAGCGTCCAGTATCCCTCATGAGGTTGCCCTTTAGGTTCAGGGCGAACAACGTTTCCGCATTCCCCTCTCCAAGCCCATGGCGGGCTTGCTCCACCGTCCGCTCGTTCAGCGCCCGAGCGTCGTCGATACGCCCCTGGAGAAAGTACAACCAGGTGAGCGCATTCATGGATCGGATGGTCTCGACGTGCTCTTCGCCCCGCAGGCGGCGATACATCTCGAACGCGACCGGCAGGTGCCGTTCCGCTTCGTCGTATATTCCCAGCCCGTAATAGCTTTGGCCGATCGTTGATCGCAAACGAGCCTCAACCAATGGATTGTTGGTGAACTTTTCGCTGATGGTCTTCGACGCTTGGTCGAGCACCTGGCGCACGGAGACGTCCTTGCCGGATTGCCCCGGATCGACCGCCGCGAGCATGTCGGAGAGGAACTGGGTCACGCCCTCGGCCTCGACACGGGCTTGCTCCGCAAGCTCCCGCTCGCGGCTCTGTTCGCGTTCAGCTTTCATCGAACGCAGTAATCCTAAGGTCGTTCCGATGATGCCCAGAATGAGGACTGCCGCGACCAGCGAACCGGCCAATACCGAAGCGCGGTTCCGCCGGACGAACTTCCTCATGCGATACCCGCGGGAGGGCGGACGGGCGACGACCGGCTCGTCGCCCAGGTGTCGGGCGATGTCCATGGCCAGGCCGTTGGCGGTGTCGTAGCGCCGCGTGCGGTCCTTTTCCAGACATTTCATCACGATCCAGTCGAGGTCGCCGCGGAGAACGCGGATGAGCGATTTGGGGTCCGTGTGCCGGTAACGCGCGATGGTAGTCAAATCCGAGCCGCGACCGTGAGGGAGCGGAGTGGGGCGTTGCTCGACCTGGGCAAGACCGCTTCCTAACGGGCGCGGCTCTGAACTCAAGGCGCTGATTCGCGTGGAGGGTTTGTGCGGCTCTTCCTCGCGGATGATGCGCACCATCTCGTTGTAGCCCGCGCTCTTGAGCTTGAGCGGGTCAAACGGCGTCGTTCCGGTGAGCAATTCGTAGAGCAACACGCCCAGGCTGTAGATGTCGCTGCGCGTGTCGATGTCCAGCCCGCTCATCTCCGCCTGTTCGGGACTCATGTAGGCCGGGGTGCCGATCATCTGACCTTGTTCGGTGTAGACCGTCTTTTCGGTCAGTTCGGCGTGGGTGGCCTTGGCGATGCCGAAGTCGATCACCTTGGTAACCGGCACGCCGTCGTGCAACGTGACCAGCATGTTAGAGGGCTTGATGTCGCGATGGATAATGCCCTTCTGGTGGGCGTGTTGCACGGCGTTGCAGACCTGGATGAACAGTTTCAGGCGCTGGGTCGTGGCCAGCTTTTCCTTGTCGCAGTATTCGGTGATGCGAACGCCCTTGACCAGCTCCATCACGAAGTATGGCCGGCCGCTCTCGGTCGCCCCCGCGTCGAGCACGCGGGCGATGTTGGGATGGTCCATCATGGCCAGCGCTTGCCGCTCGACTTCGAAGCGGGCGATGACCTGCTTGGTGTCCATCCCCAGCTTGATGATCTTGAGGGCCACGCGGCGTTTGACCGGCTCGCGCTGCTCGGCGGCCCATACGGTGCCGAATCCCCCCTCGCCGATCCTTTCGAGCAGCTTGTAACGACCGATTTGGGTTCCGACGTGTTCGGTTGAGCTTCGAACGGCGACGACCGACTGGGTCTCGTTCGGCTCGCGGCTCCCTGGAATGTCCACGATCGGTCTCCAGCGTTCGCCGAGTCGAAGGGCTTCCTTGCACCCCATTACCGGGCTTGACAGGCCGACGGGTGAGTGCCGAACTCCGCGAAATGTACCGCAGGCGATGGGTATGGCACAATATCGGGCGACGCGGACCCTCACCCCTGCCCCCCTCCCTCCTGGAAGGGCGAGGGGTTTCCGCGGACGCTAACCCTGGGGGGCGCGGCGTGTCTACCGGATAGGAATCGAGCGACTTGGAGACGGATCTGGAAGTCAAGGACTCTTCGGAGACGGCCCTGGTTCGCCGGGCGCAAGGGGGCGAGGCGAAAGCCTTTGGGGAGCTCGTCCGCAGCTACCAGCGGCGGGCGATTTCTCTCGCGTACCGCTTGCTGGGGAATGCAGAGGATGCGGCCGATGTCAGCCAGGAGGCTTTCATCCGTGCCCATCGCTATCTCGCCCAGCTCGAGGACCCCAGCCGGTTCGGCGCTTGGCTCTTGCGGGTGGTGGGGAACCTCTCGCTGAACTATCGGCGCTCGCGTGCCGGGCGCTTCGCGGCCTCGCTCGATGACGCCATGGACGGCGGAGAAACTTTTCGACGAGCGGCGACGGGGCAACCCCTGCGGGTCGAACGGAACGACGACGACGGGCCGTTGCCCGCGGAATTGCACGGGGCCGTCGGACGAGCGATCGAACGACTTCCGGAGAAGCAGCGGCTGGCCTTGGTCCTCTTCAGCGTCGAGGGGCTGCCGCAAAAGGAAGTCGCCGACATCCTCGATTGCAGCGTGGAGCTGGTGAAATGGAACGTGTTTCAGGCTCGGCAAAAACTAAGGGAGTTGCTGGCCGAGCATTTGTGAGACGAGGCTGCGGCGTGCGGAGGGGAAGCGCCGCCGCCCGTCTCTGTCGTATACGTGAATCGAACGGCGAAGGGCGATGAATACACCGAACTTTCAACCTGACGACCCTGGGTTTCTGATCAGCCGTGCGCTGGACGGGGACCTGACACCGAGTGAACGGGAACAGCTCGAACAAGCTCTGCGTGAGTCGCCCGACCTGCGTCGTCAGGCCGATGAGCTCGGCGCCGCCGATCGTCTGGTGCGGCGGTGGGGTCACCCAGGCGTCGATCTCGACTGGGAGACGCATGCGGCTTTGACGAGCGCGAACGCCGCGGCGCAAGGCGATGTCGAAGTCCTTGCGGGCGTCGATGTTCTCGTGCGTCGTTGGGCGGAACGTGAGCCGGGCGTTGATCTCGATGCTTTCACGGCCCGTGTATTAACGAAGATCAAAGAGGAAAAACGGGCGTCGCGGATGTCCCGCGTCGTGTATCGGATCGGGCTGCCGCTGGCTGCGGCGGCGGCGATCGCCGTCGCCCTGGTGGGACGGGATTGGTTTGCGCCGTCGCGCCAACAGGTCTGCGACGTGACCATTCGACCCGTGGCCCGGTCGGTCGCTGTTGTAGACGGATCGAGGAGGGAACCGACCGTGGTGGTTTCGTTCGCACCGCCGGTCGAGGACGCCCCCGCGCGGGCTGTGACCTCGAATCGGGGTGTGGGAGTCATGTTCATCGGAGCGGAATCCGAGCGGCGGGTCGAGGAAGGTTCGCCGTTGTAAGCGTGTACGCATCGACGCCTCGCGGCGACGCGAAATGCCTTAAGGGGGTGCAGATCCATGTGGAGCTGGGTTCCAACCAGTTGGTTCGTCGCGGTGCTCACCGCCGCGCCGTTGCTTTCGGATACGCGGGGTTTGATCGAGCAAGCGCTGGACGAGCCGACGAAGATTTCGCTCGAAAACGTCAAGCTCGCGGACGCGGTCCAGGCCCTGACGGAACAGACCGGGGTGCGGATCGTGATGGCCGCGGAGGTGATGGCCCTCATTCCGCAGGGGTCCGAGACGCGCATTCAGAAAGTCGATATCGCCAACATCCCCTTGCGCGAAGGACTTACGCGACTGTTTGCTCCTCTGGGGATGACCTGGGTGGTGCGCGAGGACGCCCTGGAGATTGTTCCCAAGGAGGCGATCGTCGGATTGGGGCGGAGTCCGACCTGGGCGGAGCTGCAGTTTCTTGCGGAGCTCTCTTCGACACAACCGGGGTTGGAGGAGAGCGCACTGACGCGCCTTCAACCGCGGGTGCAGTTTCAGGTGCCGGAGTTGGGGAGCAATTGGTCCACGTTGGCCACGGCGATTCGTAGCGTCGGCGCGGGTCCGGGCGATGAAGTGCTGACCGCGGCCTGTGCCAAGCTGGGATGGGCCTGGTCGCTGAACGGCGATCGCATCGTGGTCATGTCGCTGCAACATCAAGTTCGCCGTTTGTTGCAGCAGCCGATTTCGCTGCGGATGAACAACCGGCCTTTATTTGACGTGCTCACCGCCGTGGGAGCGCCGATTCGACTTCCCGTCCGCGCCGAGCCCGGGACGCTGGCCGCTTTGCCGCCCAACGTGCAACGTAATTTCTCGCTCAACGTCCAGGATCAGCCCGTCGAGCAGGTATTGGACTCCATCTCCGCCTACACGGGCCTGGGCTATCTCATCGGACCCGACGGGGTGATGTTTTATCGCCCGGAAGCTCGGGGCATGGAAACCCGCCTGACGGAACCGGCCTCGGTTGCGGCGCCGCCCTCCAACTCCGACCCCTACGTCGCCAAAATGGTGATTCCCATCGAGGACGGCAAGACCGTGGAATGGTTGATCCGCCGCTCGGAACTGCCCGAGGACCTCCGCCAGATGCGTGACCGGGACCTCAACGACTTCATCGAGTCCGTCCGCAAAAAGGCCGCTGAGACGTCCGGGCGACCGTAGCCCCAACGCGCTCTGAACTCCCTCCCGCGCAGCCTTGCCCCCGGGCGATACCGAGGCTAGCATAACCCGCCGTTGGGCGGAGGCTGTGGTGGAAGTTCGGGCCGGTGACGCCTACCCCACGGCGACCGCCACGCGATTACGGATCAACGATCATGAAGGAAATGGTCTGCGCGCCCGTTCTGGAACGACTCCTCGAACGGCTTGATCGCCTCACCCGTCGCGCGGAGATGGAACAACTTCGCGGTTGGCTCGCGGAGACGCCGGCGACGCTGGACGAAGTTCGTCCGTTCATGCGCTTCGGGACCAACAACTATCTGCGGAACCTCGTGAAGGGAACCGAGTGGTACCATTTGCTGGTGATCTGCTGGCGCAGCGGGCAGCGGAGTCCGATTCACAACCATGCGGGTTCGACGTGCGGCCTGAAGGTGCTCACCGGGGTCTGCACGGAGACGGGGTTCGAGTTCACCCCCTGCGGGCTGGTCAAGGCCAACGGGTCCAAGGACCTGCGCTCAGGTGACATCGTAGTGTCACAAGACGAGCAGATGCACCAGGTCTCCAACCTCCAACCCGCCGGGCAGGACCTGGTCACCTTCCACATTTACTCCCCCCCGCTGCTCAAGATGCAGACCTATTCGCTGACCGGGCCGGGGGTGGAGGAGTTCCGTCCGCTGATCATCGAGCACTCCATGGGCAGTGGGATTTAAGCGCTATGGCCGACACCCACGCGGCCGTTTCCCGTCGCATGTTCGGCGATCCGGGCTCGTCGCGGACGGGGGTGCTTTTTTCGGCGACGCATCTTCCCTCCGCGGCCCTCGAGTCGTTGGGCTGCATGGAGGGCGTGTACGAACCGGTCGTGGCGCCCAAACCGGCGGCCCCGCACGTAGCCATTCTGCGCCACGGATACATCGCGGCCTTGATCGTCGCCGCAGTCGCCTACGGCATCCATCTGCTTCCCCTTGCGCCGTTCAGCGTCACCGATGCTGCCGGAACGCGGCATCCGGTCAGCGACGCGATGATCGCGATTCTGCTCGGTCTGTTGCTGCGGAATGCGTTTACGCTCCCCGCGTCGATCCGCGCGGGCTGTCGGCACATCGTTAAGAGACTAGTTCCGCTCACCATCGTGCTCATGGGCGCGGGCTTGGACCTCAATGCTCTGCTGGGAGTGGGGGCTCGGGTGCTGGGGATCATCGTGGTTTGCCTGGTATTCGCCGTGGCCGCCGGCTACGCGTTCGGGCGTTGGATGGGACTAAGCGAGAAGGCAGCCTTGCTGCTCGGCGCGGGGACGGGCATCTGCGGCAACAGCGCCATCGTCGCCGTCGCCCCGCTCGTGGATGCCGAGGACAACGACGTCCTCTTGTCGATCGGGACGGTCAACTTCTTTGGACTGGTCGCCATGCTTGCTCTGCCGATTTTGGGGCGCGCGTTGTCGATGGGCGGGGAGATGTTCGGCGTGTGGTGCGGGACTTCGATCCACGCCGTGCCGCAGGTGGTGGCAGCCGGATTCGCGCTGGATCCCCATGCCGGAGCGGTGGCGACATTGGTGAAGCTCGTCCGTGTGACCATGCTGGCTCCGCTGGTGTTCGTGCTGGCGCTGATTCACACGCGGCGAATCGGCGCGGCCGCGGCCTCGCAGGATGGATTCGTCGTTCGCTACGCGCGTCTGGTCCCCTGGTTCGTATGGGGATTTGTGGTGATGGCCGCCCTCAACACGCTGGGGTGGATCCCCACGTTGCAGTTCCCGGAACGCGAGCTCTTCAAGTCCATCCTCGCTCCCTCCACTACGTCGTTGGTGGATCTGATGACCACGGCGGGCAAGGTGATCCTCACCCTGGCCATGGCCGCGATCGGACTGGACGTCTCTATCCGCGACCTAACCGGCGTCGGCGCTCGGGCCATGCTCGCCGGTCTCGCCTCCACGGCGTCATTGGTACTGCTCAGCCTACTGCTCATCACCATGGCGCTGTAACCCGCAGCTCGGGAAACCGATTTCGTGTAGCGTCACCCCTGGTGGGTGACGTGGTTCGCCGCCCGCAAGAGGCGGCGCTGCACGGCCAGACCCAAACGGAACGTGCATCAGCTTGACCGGAACGCGCCCGCGTCGCAAGATTCCCCTTACACGCCGGGCACGGACCTTCGAGGTTTGTCCGTGCCGCGGATGCAAGGAGCGGTGTCCGAGTGGCTGAAGGGACCGCACTGGAAATGCGGTATGCGGGAAACTGCATCGAGGGTTCGAATCCCTCCCGCTCCGATTCGTCGTCCGGGTGGCGCTACATCCAAAAGACGAGGCGCCGGTCGTTTTCAAGGAACCGCGGAGATTGGAGCTGCCCATGAAAGCCGTCTATGACCCGCGGAGCGACACGCTGACGGTCACCTTTAACGACTCGCCCGTGGACGAAAGCGACGAAGAAAAGCCGGGGGTCATCCTGGACTACGACAAGGACGGTAACGTGGTGGGAATCGAAATCCTCGACGCCTCCAAACGCGTTACCAACCCGCGATCGTTCGAATACGCCGTGGCGGGGTAGGATCGCCGTGCTCAACGCAGCTCTCGACGATCTTCCGCGCCACGTCCCGAGCGATCTCCATCGTTTCAGCGATGGTGCGCGCCCTGGGCGACCAAACCCTGCAAATCCGGACTCGTAGCCACGTAACCGCCCTCACGAAGAGGTTCGAGCTTGAGGCGGATCATCCATTCGCCGGAGGACGATGTGCTTGTCGCACGCATAGATGTAGCCTACCATTCCAAGTGGAAGGTTGTCCACGCCCGCCAAGGCTCCCCCAGTTAACGCTGGCAGAGGCCAAGCGAAATGAGCGACCGAACGCCGAGAGAGCTCGCTGAGGCTTGGCGAACCGCAACCGATGCCGAGATTGTTCGCGGAATAGCCAGTCCCTCCGATTACACGGCAGAAGCGCTTGAGGTTCTGCGAGCCGAGGCGCGCCATCGCGGGATCGAAGCTGGCGCGGTTCGCCTCCCTCGCCCGTTCGAGGATTCCGTTTATTTGCGCCTGATGACACCCGTTGGTCGTTTCCTTTGGGCGACGTTGACTTTCCTGTGGCGACATCGTTTAGTCACTACATTCTTGTATGGCGTCGCAGTTCGCGCCGCCGGCGGAGCGATCGCCCCTCACATGCCGAACATCCATCCATTTCTGTGGCTGGGACTCTTTTTGACAATGTATACCGCGGGTGTCGGAACGCTCTGTTGGCCGCTCCGCGCACACAGACCAATCGTTTCGATCAGCGCCGTTGCGTTTCTAGGATTGTATGCCTATTCGCTTCCGAGCCTAATTATGTTCATTCGACGCTCGGCAGTCGACCCTCTATTTGGCGTCTTGTTTTTCTTCGCCCCGCCGATCGCCTGTTGGCTCGTACCATGTGCGGCGCTTTCCGGCGTCGTATTCCTACGAAACCGCTATCGCCCGGTTTATCCCCCCGGCCACTGTGGCAAGTGCGGATACGACCTTCAGGGACTGCCCGAGGCGCGATGCCCCGAATGCGGAAAGTCGTTTGAACCCCAGGAAGCAAAACCGTAACCTGCTGTGCCCTGCGTCGAGATTGACCGTGTTACTCCGATCGGTTACTAAGAACACCGATGTTCGACGCCCTAACCAACAAGCTGAGCGACGTTTTCCGCGGTCTGCGGGGGCGGGGGAAGATCAGCGAGGAGAACGTCTCCGAGGTGATGCGGGAGATTCGCACGGCGCTGCTCGAGGCCGACGTGCATCTCGACGTGGCCCGGCAGTTCTGCGAGGAAGTGCAGAAGCAGGCCGTCGGGGCGGAGGTCATCAAGACCCTCAAGCCCGCCGAGGTGATGGTCAAGATCGTTCACGACGAACTCGTGCGCCTGATGGGGCCGGTCGATCCGCGAATTCCTTTCATCACGCCCGGCCCCACGGTCTTGCTGTTGGCCGGTTTGCAAGGCTCGGGCAAGACCACGACCTGCGCCAAGATGGCCAAGATGCTGGTCAGCCGCGCCAAGCGACCCTTGCTCGTGGCTGCGGACCTCAAGCGCCCGGCGGCCATCGACCAGTTGCAAGTGCTCGGCCAACAGATCGACGTGCCCGTCTACGTCGAGCGCGATCAGCAAAACCCGGTCAAGGTCTGCCGCAACGGAATCGCCGAGGCCCGCAAAACCGACCGCGACGTGGTGATCCTCGACACCGCCGGTCGCCTCGCGATCGACGAGGAGTTGATGAACGAGATCGCCAAGGTGGCCGAGGCGACCAATCCTCAGCAAATCTACCTCGTCCTCGACGCCATGACCGGTCAGGACGCGGTACACACGGCCAAGGTCTTCAACGAACGCCTCGAGCTCGACGGCATCATCCTCACCAAGTTCGACAGCGACACGCGCGGCGGAGCGGCTCTCTCCGTCAAACAGGTCACCGGAAAACCGATCAAGTTCATCGGCGTGGGCGAGAAGGTGGACGCCCTCGAGGAATTCTTTCCCGATCGCGTGGCGGGGCGAATCCTGGGCATGGGCGACATCCTCACGCTCGTCGAACAGGCCCACCGTCAGTACGACCACGAAGAGGCAGTCAAGCTGGAAGCCAAGATGGCCTCCGGCAAGTTTACCCTCGACGACTTTCTGCTTCAGCTTCGCAAGATGAGAGAGATGGGGTCGATGAAGGACCTCATCAAGAAAATCCCGGGAATGTCCGAAGTCGTCGCCGATCAGGAAATCGACGAGGGCGAGTTCGGTCGTTTCGAGGCCGTCATTCTCTCCATGACCCCCAAGGAGCGGGCCAATCCCAAGACCATTGACTCCTCGCGGCGACGGCGCATCGCCCGCGGGGCCGGCGCCGACCCCACCGACGTGAGCACCCTCGTCAAACAGTTCGAGCCCATGCGCAACATGATGAAGTTGATGAGCGGGCAGTCCTTCATGCAGCGCCTCAAGATGGGCACGCAGTTCTCGAAAATGATGGCCACCGGCGAAGCCCCCAACTTCAAAGGCAGCTCCTTCGCCACCAAACGCGTGCTATCCAAAAAGGACAAACGCAAGCGGCGGCGCTGACTCGAGGGGGTGCGGGCGCTGTGGTCACGCCCTCGTGCGAAAGACCTGCACAAGCCCGACGAATCCACGGACCAACAGGGTGGCGTAGAGAAGCAGCAAGAGCGCTGCGACGGTAAGGTTGAGGATGCTCCACGCGGATTGGATGCGCGGATCGGCCACGTCGAAGAGCGTAGTGACCGCGGCTGCTCCTGCGCCCAGAAGGATCACCGCGACCAGTGCCCCGCGCATGGTCCCTTTGAACGGGGCCATGCGAATCGTCAGGCAGAGCAGCAGGTATACGAAGAACGCGGTTTTCCAGTTCCCAAAGTCCGCCGCTCGCAGAGCCGCGACAAGCGATTCGACCAGGTTCAATTGGCCCCGCAGAAGGTCGAACACTCCCGCCAGCGTCGTGGGGAGATTGGGACCGACCACGTTCGTCGGGAGGCGGTCGCGGAACTCGCCGCCCAGGTATCGGGCCGCGGCGAAGATCGCCATCCCACAGGCGAGCAGCGGCAACATGCCGATCAGGATCGGGCCGATCACGGGGATCCGCGGTTTGGGTTCCGTCGTTGCCTCGGGTTCGCCCGAGCCGTCGTCTTTGTAGAGCGTCGCGGAGGTGACCGTGGCCCCCGTCACCAGCAACCCGAGAACATGACCGAGCAGTGCGATCAAGGTACCGGGAAGCAGAACCACGTTGACGGCGCGAACCGGAATGATGGCGCACCACGACCGATGTACGCCCCAGGCGGTTAACATGCAGACGAGTAACCAGAATGTAACGGCAACGTAGAGCATACAGCGCCCCCTCGACTTATCGGCGACGACTGCGGGGGTCGGTTAGTGAAAACCCGGACGTGGAGTTGCGGCCAAGCGGCACCGGGGTGCTCAGACGCCCAACTCGGCGAGGTGTTCCTGGAGGGTGCGGGATTGGTCTTGCAGCTCGCGCAGGCGTTCGCGCTCGGCCTGAACCACCTCGCCGTCGGCGTGGGCGACGAACTGGGCATTGGACAACTTGGCTTCCTTACCGGCGATTTGTTTACCAAGGGCATCCAGGGACTTGCGCGTTCGAGTCAGCTCCTCGGCGTCGTTGCTGATATCGTGAACGTAGATGCGCAGCTTTCCGACGGTCATGCTGCCCGCGTTGGGCGGGCGCCTGGCTTGCGAAAGGATCTGCAAGTCGTCGATGCCGGCCATATGGCTGAGTACATGCGCGTTGGAGCGCAATGAATCCGCGTTCCTCGGCGCGACAACCACCGTGACGTTGACTTTCTGTTTCGGTGGAACCTTGCAACTGGTGCGAAGCTCGCGCACGCCGCGGGTGGCGTCCTGCAAATCGCCGAAGATCCGCAGGATCCCGTCGTCGTCAAAGGCGGCATAACCATCCACGGGCGGGAACTCGGCAAGGATCAAGGGGCCGTCCGTGCGCAGTTCGACGGCGCCGGGAAACCCGCGCCTCGGGGCAAGTCCATTCAACTGCGGCCACAAGCGCTCCGTGATGAACGGAATCGTGGGATGCCACAGCCGCAGGGACTGGTCGAGGCAGAATGCGAGAACTTGTTGCGCCTCCGCGCGGGCTGAAGCCCGCGGCTCGCTGAGTCGAGGTTTGGAGAGTTCCAGGTACCAGTCACAGAGGCAGTCCCAGAAGTACTCGCGCAGTTCCTTCACCGATGCGGCGAAATGGTAGTTCTTCAGGCATTCGTGGTATCGACGAACCGTCTGCGAAAGACGCGCCAAAACCCATCGGTCCTCGGGCGGCAGGTCCCTCACATTGATCCTTTCGCAAGGCGTGCCTTCCAGGTTCATGAACGCGAATCGCGCCGCATTCCAGAGCTTGTTGCAGAAGTTGCGCCCGATCTCGAACTTCTCCGACGTCTCGCGGCCGAGTCCCAACTGCTGCTTGGTATCCGCATCGGCCCACTGCGTGGCGAATTCCTTGCCGCAGTCCTTGTGCGTGCAGGTGACGCGGCCGCAGTCGGCGGGTTGCAGCTTGCGTTCCAGCTTCTCGCCGCGGGACTTGCGGCGCTGCTCCTCATTCTTCAATGCAATGCCCTGCTCGGTCAACTGTCCGCAGTGCGGACATACATAATTGACGGGCATGCGAATGTCCTGCGTTTCCGTGGTCATGTCGGCCAGGGTGTAACGCAGTGCGTCGGCGCCGCTGGTGTGGATGATGTCCACGGGATCGACGCCGTTGCCCTTGGACTTGCTCATCGTCTCCCCGCGGCCATCGAGGATTTTCGGGTGGATGTATACATGATCGAATGGCACTTCGCCCATGGCATACAATCCGAACATCACCATCCGCGCTACCCAGTTGGTGATGATGTCGCGCGAAGTGCAGAGCACCGATCCGGGGTAATACTGCCGTACGTGTGGCGACTTCTCCGGCCAGCCCAATGTACTGAACGGCCAGAGGGCGGAACTGAACCAGGTGTCGAGAACGTCAGGGTCGTGCTTGTATCCCTCTTTTTCAAAGTACCTGCCTTCGCTGTCCCTCAGCGCGCAAATGAGGATGTCGTACTCCCCCTCCGACTCGCGCACGACCGGATACAGGTCTTGGTAGGGATTAACTGGTCTCCCTGTGTCGGCGCGGCAGAAGCGAACGCAAGCTTCGTCGTCATTTCCGCCCAGGTTGCCAGGTACAAGGCTATCCAGGCCCGCGCCCAAGATGTGGGTCGTCCAGTTCTTTTCAGTAAGGGGTACCTGCTTGTGCCAAATTGGGATTCGATGCCCCCACCACAGTTGCCGCGAGATGCACCAGTCGCGTTTTTCCCCGAGCCAGTCGAGGTAGGTTTTGGCATACCGCGACGGAAACACCTGGATGCGACCATCATGTACGACATCCATCGCCGCGTGCGCAAGTCCCTTCCCATTCACCATTTCGGCGTTTCGGTGTTTCGGCGTTTCGGCGTTTGCGTTCGCCTCCGTCCCTTTCGTCGTAAGAAACCACTGGTCCGACAAGAAGGGCTCAATGGGCAGTTTGCTGCGATCGCTGTGACCAATCTCAATGTCGCGGTCTTCGACGGATTCGAGCAGGCCGCCCGACTCCAAGTCGGCCACGACTCGGGCGCGGGCCTCATTGTTGAAAGGAAGTCCCTCATATCGCGCACTGTGGGGATTGACCGACCCATCGGTCTCGATGATCCGCGCGACTTTGCCGTCGGGTGTCAAGACATTGATCATAGGCAAGTTGTGGTGCACTCCGACCTCGTAGTCATTGGCGTCATGGGCGGGAGTGATCTTCACGCAACCGCTGCCGAGCATGGGATTGGCCCACTCGTCGGCGATCAGGGGGATTTCGCGCTCTACGAGTGGAAGGAGTAGTTTGCCGCCGGTGCGGGCCATGTCCCGCAGTTGCAACAGTTGCGGCAGATGCGACTGTCGTCGCTGCGAGATTGCGGCGAGTCTCGCATCGATGTCGGTGCGGTCCCTGGCGGTTGCAGTTGCTAGAAGCTCGCGGAGTTTGGCTTCTTCACGATCCAGGAACCCGGCCGGGTCGGGGTGGACTGCCACCGCTGTGTCACCCAACATGGTCTCGGGGCGGGTCGTAGCGATGATGACGAACGCCGGTTCGTCACCCGCTCCCTCATGGTCGCGGCGCTGATCGTGGATGACCGGATACTTGAAGTGCCAGAAATGGCCCTTCACGGTTTCGTGATAGACTTCGTCATCGGAGACCGCGGTCTGCAACTGCGTGTCCCAGTTGACCAGTCGCTTGCCGCGGAAGATCAATCCGTCGCGGAACAAACGGAAGAACATCTCGCGCACGGCGCGGGCCAGACCCTCGTCGAGCGTAAACCGCGTTCGCTCCCAGTCGCACGAGCAGCCCATGAGTTTGAGTTGACTGATGATCCGCTTTTCGTAGTCGTCCTTCCATTGCCAGATTCGGCGGACGAGTTCCTCGCGGCCCAGTTCGTGACGGGTCTTACCCTCCTGTTCGCGGATGCGGCGCTCGACGACGGCCTGGGTGGCGATGCCCGCGTGATCGGTCCCCGGCTGCCAGAGCGTGTTGAATCCGCGCATGCGGTGGTAGCGAATAAGGATATCTTGCAGCGTGTTGTTGAGCGCATGGCCCAGGTGCAACGCACCGGTCACGTTCGGCGGCGGCATGACGATGGTGAAGGTCTTCTCATGCGGAGTCGGCGGATCAGCCGGGTGCGATCGAAATGCCCCGATCCGCTCCCAAAGCGCGTAGACCTCGGGCTCCACGCTCCGCGGGTCGTACGTCTTGGCCAGCATATCGCTCTCGGTCATCGCCGTTTTCCGGGAGAAGCCTCGTTGCACCGCGTCGTTCGTCCGAGGCTGAGCGTATGGGCTGGGCCTGAAAAGTCAACGAAAACGGGCAACGTCGGCAGAGCGCCTGGCGAACGAACGCACTGGCGTGACGCCGGATTCGCGGTCAAACTACCCGCATCCGGCGAGCTTCGTCGAAGGAGAACGGATTCCATGTGGTCGATCCTGAGCGGAACGATCGTCAACACGATCACCGTTGCCGTGGGAAGTCTGGCGGGCCTATCCATCGCCGGGACGTTGCCCGAGCGATACCGCACCATCGTCCTACAGTGCCTGGGATTGGTCACCGTGACATTGGGCATCGACGCAGCCGTGGTCGGTTTCGGCAAAGCCGTCGAGCGCTTCGGTCCGCTCGTGGACGGCGGTCGGACCTACGGAGCGCGCCTGGCGATGGTCATGATCGCCTGTCTGCTCATCGGCGCGATCGTCGGCACGGCCCTGCGCCTGCACGCCCGCATCGAATCCGTCGGCGGATGGATTCACCGCCGCTTCTCCGGCCAGGACAGCCACCGTTTCGCGGAAGGATTTCTCACCGCCAGCGTGATCTTCTGCGTCGGCCCGCTGACCCTGATCGGCTGTCTCGAGAACGGTGCCCACGGCAATCCCAGCCTCCTCTATATCAAGTCCCTCCTCGACGGCTTCTGC
Organism: uncultured Phycisphaera sp.; assembly: GCA_964646605.1. Taxonomy (GTDB): domain Bacteria; phylum Planctomycetota; class Phycisphaerae; order UBA1845; family UBA1845; genus SBAX01. The sequence continues at coordinate 25,520 of CAZYEX010000155.1, forward strand.
TCCATGGCCTTGGCGTCCGCCTTGGGATGGGGCGTCGCGGCGAGCATTCTCACCGTCCTGGGATTTCAGGGCGGACTCTCGCTGCTCGCGTATTGGGTCGCCGAACCGCTCGACGAGGTGTCCATCGCCTTGATGACCACGGTCGGCGGCGTGGTTCTCCTGGCGACGGCCCTTATGATCCTGGAACTCAAACGTATCCCCGTGGCCGACATGCTGCCCGGCGTGTTTCTCCCGCCCCTCGCCGTTTGGCTCGTCGAATGGGTCAGTCCAGGGATGCTGTTGCCCCACTGACGCCCGGCGGCCTAGAATCATTGCCCAAGGAGGACCATGATCGACCGCCCCGGTTATGACTCGCTGATCTCTTCGCCGCAGGCCGACTATGACGCCCTACGGCACGTTTCGCCGGAGCGACCCTGCCCCTACCTGCCCGGTCGCCTGGCGCGGAGCGAAGCCTATTGGGTCGATCAACTCGACGGGCCGATGTATCAAAAACTTCTCGGCCGCGGGTTCCGCCGAAGCGGAAACATCGTCTATCGACCTCGATGCCGAGGCTGCCGCGAGTGCCGCCAGCTTCGCGTCCCCGTCGCGGAGTTCTACCCTTCTCGCTCCCAGCGCCGCGTTTGGCGACGAAACGCGGACCTCCGCGTGGAGTGGAACCCTCCGTCGCCGACCGATGAAAAATACGAGCTGTTCCGTCGATACCTCGACCACCAGCACGACGGCTCGATGTCCCGCGACTACGACTCGTTCGTCGAGTTCCTCGTCGACACCCCGATGAAGACGTACGAGTACAACTATCGCCTCGACGGTCGTCTGGTCGGGGTGAGCATCGGCGATCGCCTCCCCACTGGGCTGAGCAGCGTGTATATGTATTTCGACCCCGAGTTCCGCGACCGTAGCCTGGGAACGTTCTCGATTCTCTGGGAGATCGACTACTGTCGCCGGGAAGCCTTGGCCTACTACTATCTGGGCTTCTACGTCGCCGGGAGCGAAACGATGTCCTACAAGGCTCACTTCGCGCCTCATGAAATCCTCGTCGGGCGCGACCGATGGGTCACGCTTCGCCTGTCGGATTGACCGGTGTTGGCCGCACGCGAACCATCCGCAGACCTCGCCACACGGGACTTCGAGCGCATCTTGCTCATCAAGCCCAGCTCCTTGGGCGACGTGATCCACGCCCTGCCCGTGCTGCACGGTTTGCGACGCCGCTATCCCGGCGCGCGGATTGACTGGTTGATCTCCAGCTCGCTGTCCTCGCTTCTGGAAGGCCATCCGGACATTAGCAACCTCATCCTGTTCGATCGCCGGCGGTTGGGGGGCGCGTGGCGCAGTCTCTCGGCCGCACGCGAGTTGATCGGCTTCTTGCGCCGCCTGCGTGCGCCGCGCTATGATTTGGTCGTGGATCTCCAGGGGCTGTTTCGCACGGGATTTTTCGCTTGGGCGACCCGCGCCGCCGTGCGCATCGGTTTTTCCGAGGCCCGCGAAGGCGGCGCACACTTCTACACCCATCGCCTGCCGCCACACCCCCACAACACTCACGCCGTCGATCGAAACTGGAGCGCCGCCCGCGCGCTGGGGTTCGCCGACCTGCCCATCGAGTTCAACCTCGCCTTGACCGACGTCGAAAGAAACCACGCCCGTCGCGTACTGGCGGAATCGGGCTTGTCCCCGTCGCGGCGCCCCGTCGTCGTCCTTCCCACGGCCCGCTGGGAAACCAAAGTCTGGTTGCCGCAGCGGTTCGCCGAGGTCATCGACGACTTGCAACAACATGGCGACCTGGCTTGCGTTCTTCTCGGCACAGCGGACGAACGCGAGGTGTGCTCACGGATCGCCAAGCTCTGTCGTCGTCCGCCGATCAACCTAGCCGGGAAGACGCCGTTGCGAACCCTCGCCGCGATTCTGGAACAGGCCGTACACGTACTGGGTCATGACTCCGGTCCGATGCACGTCGCCGTCGCCCTCGGTCGTCCCGTCACCTGCATCGTCGGACCGACCAACCCCGCCCGCACCGGACCGTACCGCCGCGCGGACGCTGTCCTGCGCCTCGACCTGCCATGCTCGCCCTGCTACCTGCGAAGGCTTTCCCAGTGCGGATACCAGCATCAGTGCATGCGGGACTTGTCGACCGCAACCGTGCTCGCAGCGGCGCGCCGGTCTCTCGCCAAGCCGACCCCGTCCCCTGCGCCTCTCGACGCTCTGCCTGCCGGCGGTTAGAACGTCGCGCACGCGGGCGGGGATCCAGCCACGCAACCGCCCATCGAGCTACGGGCAACGGTTCGCCGAGCCGATACAAAGGTGGCTTGGATCGTCCTGGTGTGCGGACGGATCGGCAAGCTGGAACCAACCCCAAGGGACTACGATCGTGCGCAAACAGTGGCTACGGGTTCGGCGCATCATCGTTCATAACGTTCTGCACGCTGACGACACCCCGCACGCCATCGCCCTGGGTGTAGCGATCGCCGTTTTCATCGCCATCCTGCCGGTGATCGGGTTGCAGACCATCATCTCGCTGGCTCTTGCCGCCGTCTTTCGAGCCAACAAGGCCGTTTGCATCCCCATCGTCTGGATCAGCAATCCGTTGACAGCCATTCCCATCTACTACCCCTGTCTGCTCGTGGGCCGCTTCGTCCGACCCTCGCAAAGCGCCGTCAGCGACCAGGAAATCTTCAATTTGCTGACCTTCTCCGGCGTCCAAGCCGGAATGTTCCAATTGCAATTCTGGAAAAACTGGCTATCCACCCTCGCTGCCCTGGGCGTCGAGCTGTGGGTCGGATCCTGCATCGTCGCCGCCGTCCTGGCCATTGTGTGCTATCCCCTGGCACGGTGGGGAGTCGTCGCCTACCGCCGGCGACACCGCCATCGCCTCCTCCGCCGGGACCTCTTTCGCGCCCATACCCACGCCTCCAAACTGACCGGCGAAACCGAGGCCGCGTAGCAGCCCGTTGAAAGACCCGGCGGGTTCGTCACTCGATGTAGCGCCACCCCTTGTGGGTGGCGCAAAGTGCCGATTGCGCCGTCCACGAGGGACGGCGCTAAAGTTTTCAACGGGCTGTTTATCCCGAAAACTTGTGCTTGCGGGGCAGTTGGGCTGCCGCTAGGCTTATCCGCCGCGTTGACGCCGTTGAACCTGTGGTGGGTCGTCGTTCGAGTTCTTGAGGATCGAGTCTGATGTTCCACGGGGTGTTCCGCCGGAAGAACCTGGACGACATTCTGGCCGCCGCGGCGGCGCCGCACACCCACCTTCGCCGCTCGCTGGGGGCGTTTGATGTAACGTTGCTGGGCATCGGCGGCATCATCGGGGCGGGGATTTTCGCCACCATCGGGACGGCCGCCGCGGGCGACGCGATGCGACCCGGCGCGGGACCGTCGCTGACTCTTTCCTTCGTCATCACGGCGGTGGTCTGCGCCTTCACGGCCCTGTGCTACGCCGAGTTCGCCTCTATGGTCCCCATCTCGGGATCGGCCTACACCTACGCCTATTCCACCCTGGGCGAACTGATCGCGTGGATCATCGGTTGGGACCTGATGATCGAATACGCCATCGGCAACGTTTCCGTGGCCATCAGTTGGTCCAACTACTTCAACACGCTCCTGGAAGGATTCGGGATTCATTTCCCGGCCTGGCTGGCGACCGATTTCTGGACCGCCCGGCAGATTCCCGGGCTAATCGAAAACGCCCCGCACCTTTTCGGCATCCCCATTGTTTTCAACCTCTTGGCCTTCGGAATCGTCATGACCTTGACCGTCGTTCTCGTATGGGGCATTCGCGAGTCCGCCTCGTTCAACGCGGTGATGGTGGCCATCAAGATCGTGGTGCTGTTGTTCTTCATCGCGGCCGCGCTCTACTTTGTTACGCCCGGAGAAATGAGCAAGAACTGGACCCCGTTCCAACCGAACGGATGGTCGGGCACGCTGGCGGGGGCGGCCGTGGTGTTCTTTGCCTACATCGGCTTTGACGCCGTCACCACCGTCGCGGAGGAAACGCGAAACCCAAGCCGCGACCTACCCATCGGAATCCTCAGCTCGCTTGTGATCTGCACGGTTTTCTACATCATTGTGGCCGCGGTGTTCACCGGACTGATTCCCTACAGCGATCTGGTGCGTCGACTGGCGACCGAGCAGGCCGAACCGCTGACCATGGCCCTTGATCACGTCGCACCGCAAGCCAAGTGGGCCACGACCATCGTCGCCTTCGGGTCGGTCGTCGCTCATACGGCGGTCTTGCTGGTGTTCCAGCTCGGCCAGCCGCGGATTTTCCTCTCCATGGCCCGCGACGGATTGCTGCCCAAGACGTTCACGCGCATTCATCCGCGCTTCAAAACCCCGCACGTCACCACGATCATCACCGGGATTGTGGTGGGCACGGTAGCTGCGTTCGCCAACATCAACGCCACCGTGGACCTCACCAATATCGGAACGCTGTTTGCATTCGTCCTGGTGTGCATTGGCATTCCCGTCCTTCGATATAAGGACCCCGACCGCCCTCGGCCCTTCCGCGTTCCGCTCGGTCCGTTTCTGTTCCCCCTGCTTGGCGCCGTGTCCGGGCTGGGGCTGATGTGGTATCTGCCGCCCGCCTCGTGGTGGCGGTTCTTCGGATGGCTGCTGCTGGGACTCGCGGTGTATTCCTCGTACGGCTATACCCGCAGCGCCATCGGAAAAGGGACAGGGCGCGGGGACCGGGCGCCTTTCATGGTCAAGGTTGCCGCCGTCGGATTCGTGATCGTCGCCGCTGGAATGTACATCATCCCCCACGACATCCGTTTCAAGGACTTGCTCAGCGCCGCCCAAACTCCCGCTGCAGAGTATCACTACCGGGCGCTCATCGGCGTCTCCTGCCTGGTCGGCGGCGCCGTACTGGCCGTGCTGGGCTGGGCTGCCGCCGGCATTCGCTCCTCACGTTGATCCTTCGCAGCCCGTTGAAAAACACGAAACGCTCTTGTTTTGATGTAGCGCCACCCAATACTGTTCGGCACGGGACATGCGTTTTGTGGAGGGGGTGGTTTGGGCGGTGCGATGATGCGGGGTGGCGGGACATGGTGGGTGGGCGGGGTGTTGGATATCGGCGCATCGTAAAGGGCCGGCGGA
>CAZYEX010000156.1:0-7326 GCA_964646605.1 uncultured Phycisphaera sp.
CCTTCGACGACGAACCCGGCAGGTTCTTGAACTTGCTCACCAAAGCACTGACATCCAAGCCGTCGGGTTGAGTCGAGGGCGTAGGCGGATTGAACGGGGCGACGACGTCGCCGAATCGCGCGGTGTCGATGCGCAGCGCCGCGGAAACGGCGGTGCAGGATTCCTCGCCGCCCATGCACGTGGCGGCCACCTGCTGAACATCGAACGCGGAACTGGGATTGACCTCGCCTCCGACAACGTAGAACAGACCTTCCGCGGACCAGTTGCGGTAATAGGGCGTGCATTGCAGCCGCGCGGCCTTGAAGCTACCGGCGCCCGGACTGTCCTGTGATTCGCGGAAGAGTGCCGGCTGACCGACCCAGCGCACGCAGCCCAGCGGATCGGTGCACGTCGAGGCGAACTCGTAGAGAGAAAAGTCCGGCGACGGACAGCAAGGTGCGTTGGGCGGCTGGGGGTTGTGCTGGTCGATGAGTTTCACGCGCAGGGCGGACAGTCCGCCCGGTCCAGCAGTGGTCAGCGGGGGAATGGATAGTGCCAGGGCCCGGTTCTTGGTGATGTTGCTGGGATCGGCCATCGCCGTCTGCGGAGGGGTGACGGAGAGCAACTCGCCGCACCCCAGCATCGAAAGCGACGCCCCTTCGTCGAGCAGGGTTCCATAATAGATTTTGCAGTTTTCCAGGGCCACCGTCGATCCCGCCCGTAGGATCAAGTTGTGTACGTAGAGCGCTTCGGCGCAGCCCCCGCCCGCGGAGTTGGCGAAGGCGTTGACGAAATGCACGTGGGCCCCGGTCGGAATCTCCACCGTGCCCATCGAAAAATTGGTGTGCAGGCAGGTGTCAAAGAGAGCGTCGCGGTCGGTGGAGAATCCTTCCGCCGTCTGACCGAGAGCAATCCCCGCGACCTCGAAGGTGCGCGCGGAGGTGCCGGTCAGTTGGAGCTTCCCCGCCGTCCAATTGAAGTCGCTGGGATTCAGGGAGCGGTTGTCGAACGCCCCGGCGAGCATGACCGGCTGGGTGGAATCGACGAATACGTCGGTCGCCCCGACGAGGTTGAGCGCCCCGCTGAGATTGGAGAACACTCCGTCGCGAATGCGAATCCGCGGAGGAATCGGCACGCCCCGACGAGCGCCGCCTCCACAGATACACTCCGCCGCACGGGTTCCGTCCAGGGTGAGGTCGCCAGAGCAGTTCACGGTCATGGTATCCACCAGGTCGAGCAGCGCTCCATTCTGGGTGAAGTCGCAGGTAGCGCCGACCAGGGTGACGCCCTCCGCGGTGAGCGTGGCGGACGTAGCCGCGGCGCCGGCCTCTTTCTCGAAGACTCCGCCCGGCTCAACGGTGGCCGAAGCCCCTACAACGGTGATGGAGTTGTCGAAGGCGACATCCATCGTGCCGCCGATGCGTAGTCGTATCTTCGGCGGGATGGGGACGCCCGCGGTTTGAGCGCTCGGGTCGATGATAATCAAGTCGCCGTCAGCATCAGCGGTGATACCGAGAGTCGCGCCGTCTTCGACGGTGGTCGAAGCAACCTCGACGGTCACGCCAAGAACGGTGGTCGTGCCTTCCGGAATGGTCACGCTCAGGTCGGGCGGCGCGTTCACGGCCCCCGGGTAGATGCCCGCGCCCAACCCCCAATCAGCGCCTTCCCAACTGCCGCTGGCCGCCGGCGAAACGCACTCGTCGGGCACGCCGTCTTCGTTGGCATCGGCGGAACAGTCCACCGTACACGTCCCCGCGGGCGGGGGCACGTCGCAGGTGTCCGGCCGGCCGTTGAGGTTGCAGTCCTCGCACGCCGCACTGCCCGTGCAGTTCTTGATGTCGCAGGCGTCGATGTTGTTGTTGGCGTTGCAGTCGGCCCCGCCGCCGCAGCCGGGGACGTCGCAAGGCCCGTTGGCGGCGCCGCAATTGAGATTGCAGGGGTCCGGGACGCCATCCCCGTCGCAATCCGTGTAGTACTCGAACGCGCCGATGTCCACGCCCGTTCCCACCGCAACGGGATCATTGAGAATCCGGGGGTTGTCCGCCAAGTCCAGAGAGATCGCTTCCGCGGTGCCACCGTCGTCGTCCAGGTCGAAAGAATCCGTGGGCAGCGCCCCGTTGTCGCCCGCGTCGATTGCGGGGGAACCCGATTGCAGCCGAAAATCGCCGTTGCCGGAGTCGACGAACAGCGGGTCCGAGCCGCTGTTGCCCGTCCCGCCGAGCGACCCGGTCCAGCCCTGGACAATACTGTGATCGACCACCGGCGTTCCGCTCACTATGTGAATCTGAGCGGCTTCGTTGAGGAACGGACCACCACTGGTTGCATCCGCGTCCGCGACATTCCCCCATAGTACGCAATTTCGGACCAGTGGAGAGTTGGTCCCGCTATCCCCGTTGAACATGCCCCCGCCTGCAGCGAACGCGGAATTCCCCGCCCACGAACAGGCGGTGAGCGTGGGGGAACTAGCGAACGCGTTGATCATGCCGCCCGCCGCGTTGGCGGTGTTGGCTGCAAATGCACAGTTTGTGAATACCGAATTGCTGCCATAGTTGTAGACCGCGCCGCCGTCAAAGGCAGCCGAGTTACTTGTGAAATAGCAACTGGTGAAGGATGGCACGCCGCCTAGGTTGAAAACGCCGCCGCCGTCATCGAAGGAGCGGTTTTCGGCGAACGTCGACGAAATCACGGTGAAGTTTGCGGCATTCGAATTGTAGATGCCGCCGCCGCTTACGCTGCACGAGTTGGAGCGAAACGTGCAGCCGGCAACCTTAAGGTTGCCCCCATCGTTGTACATTCCTGCACCCGAGTCGTGGGGTGGGGTGCCATTGGCATTCCCGCCGGTGACCACAAACCCGTCCAATACGGTCGACGGTCCGACACTGTTGGCCGTGAAGACGTGGTAGCAGTTGTCGCCGTTGTTCGCGAAGTTCAGGCCATCGTCGCCGTTGAGATCGCAACTGGCGGTGGTGACGTTGTGCTGCGGATCGCGGAGATCGACGGAGGACTCGCCGCCGGAGAAGCCCGCGTACATCTGAACGCCGTCGACGAGCTGGAACGTGGCCGACCGCGATCCGCCCGGCCCGGTCGGTTTGTACCTCCCCTTGGCGACCCAGATGTCATCGCCGAGGCTGGCCGCGGTCAGCGCGCTTTGCAGCGAAGTGTAGGCATGGGGCCAACTCGCGCCGGTGTTCAATCCCTGGGCCGCGGCGTTGACGTAGATGATGCTCGGCGGGTCGCAGAGGACGGACAGGTCCATGGAACTGGCGGCTTGGGCGCCAAAAGCGTCAGTATTCGGGACCCCCTCGTACCCCCCCAAGCGGAGCTTATAGCAATGGCCTCGCGTGACCCGGGACTGGATGGCGGGCGTGGTCGCGGATTGGGCGACGCCGCCGCAAAAGTCGTCGTTGCAATCCAGCAATCCACCAACGGTCGCGGGGCACGGACACGTCGCGGTTTCGTCGCTGTATACGGCCAGCATCGCGTCGTAGCTCTCGTCGTCGCACATTTCGACCACCAGTTCCCCGTTGCAGGGGGCGACGAGGTCGAACCAGATGTCCGTTCGAAAATTCGAGGAGCCGGACCCGGAACAAGGCGTGCCGACCGGGTTGCTGGGTCCGTCGGTCGTCGCAGAGCGGTTGTCGGTGGGAACGATGCACCGATACGCGGCATCCGGCCAAGTCACACAAGGCGACGCATCGTAGCAATCGGGCGCCGCCGGATTGCAGACCGGTCCGGTGGCCAGGCGGTCCGCGTTGTTGCAGTAGCCGACGCTCGACGCCGCGGCCGGCGGGCAGGAAATGACCTCCGCGTCGGCGCAGGCGTCGTTGGCGGGTTGCGGGCACTCCGTGGGAGCGGCGACGTCGGTCAGGCAAAGACTTCGCTCCTGCTCCCTGGCGACGAACATCATCTGGTCCGGGGCGTACTGGAGCGACGATCCCCCTGGGGCCAGTTCACCGGGCCTCCAACTGCCCATCCACACGAAGTAACAATTCAGGTCGTCATAACCCCCCGCGATGGAAACCCACCCGGATGTCACCGCGCAGGGGGGACTCAGCACCGCCTCATACATGTTCAGGTCCCAGTTCACCAGTGCGTCTGGGTAGGCGTACGAATATCCGGTGAACACGCGTGTGGCGGAGACGAGGCGGCTGCACTGCACGGCGCCGGGCTCTCCGGACGCATCGGCGTAGAACGTGATCTCGAACATGGGAGTGGTCTCGGCACATTCGAGCCAACCCTGCCCGAGGTTCGGATCCAGATCGAACCCCCACCAGCGCACATGTTCAACCGGGTCGGTGACGCCGGTGAAATCGTCGTAGGTGATCCATCCGCCGGAGTCGATGTCGGAAAGCCAGTTCCAGCCTCTGTTGGGGTTCGGCGGAGCTAGGTCGACCGAACTTTCGCACGGACACTTCACGGATCCGGGACCAGCGTATACCGAAGAAGGTGCGAACATCCCCACCATCGTGACGACGAACGCGAACACGGCGGCGCTCTTTCCCGCGCGCCGACGGCTACATGATGATCTCAGTCGTGGCATTGGCATTCTCCTCCCAAGGGAACTAGCGCCGTCGCGCCGACTTCTTCGCGCGACTGAATCAACGGCCTACAGGCCACGGGGGCGGCAATAAAGCCGCACTGAGATTAGCAGATCGCCGATCGGAATGCAAGGGAATTCGTGGTCCCAGGGCGCATTATTGTCTGGCCACGGACAATGCCGTCTCGACCTCCGCACGATATGCCAGCCATTGGTCGGCCGATTCGATCCAGAGGTTCCCAGTCTCCGCGAAGGCCGTGTAGCCGCCCGGTCTGCGGAGGTCGTTGGGCCAAGACTCATCGGCAGCTTCCAGCGCGGTTTGAGCGGCAGCGCGGTTACCCCGCTTGGCCTCGGCCAAGGCGATCACAAGATGGTTGGGCGCGGGGAGGTCGCCCAAGGCGATGGCCGCCTGAGCCTCCTCGATCGCCCGAGCCAAATCCCCCGTCGCCAAGTACGCCGTGGCCAAAACCCGCTTGCCCGTGGGCGACTTGCCGTTGGCCAGACGGTCGGCGTGCTTGGCGTCGTCCAGCGCCGCCGTCGGGTCGCGCAGCTCGGGAGACTCCAGCGCCATCCGCGCCTGAAGGATCCACGTTTCGGGGTCAAGCTCGTGGCACTCCCGGGCGTTACGCAGGGACTCCGCCGCCTGCGGTTTTTTCAGGAAGAGCTCGAACGACGCGAGGTTCCGCCACACCTGCGCTTTGTAAACGTCCTTTTCCACGCCTGCCAGCTCGGTCGCCTTCTGAAGGCTGTGCTCCGCATCCTCGACGTGTTTCGCCACGACGTGCAAGATGCCCAGGCTGCACCAGGTGTTGTAGGTGTCCGGCTGAAGCTTGAGGGCCTCCTCAAAAACGGGAATGGCCTCCTCGAATCGCCCCAACCTTCGCAGGGCAACCCCACGGTATCCCAGGGCCTCGACCCGTTGTTCGCCGTTCACTTTCCCAGGTTCGAGTTCAAGAACGTGGCGGGCGTAGGAATCCGCGGCCTCCACGAAGAATCGGTTGGACGATCATGCGCGAGGAACTGATTCGGCTATTGGGCCAATCAGCTCCGAGAAATATTTCGGGATTTTGGTTTCAAACGCCATGCGCGCGCCGCTGGAGGGGTGATGGAAGGAAAGGGACATCGCATGCAACGCCAGACGTTGGTGCGTTTTGTCCACGTTCCCATATTTCTTGTCGCCGACGATCGAGTGCCCCGTCTGCGCCAGATGCACTCGTATTTGATGTTTTCTGCCGGTCAACAGATCGATCTTCAAGAGACTCAACCCGTCCCTCTCCGTAAGGACGCTGTAGCGCGTATGAGATAACTTGCCCCTGGTTTCGTCTTCCGTGGAATACACCACGTGGGCCTTGTTCTCCGCCAAGAACGAGGTGATCGTTGCTGCCTTGGGCGTCAGCCTGCCGTGAACGATCGCGAGATACCCCTTCTCCACTTCTTGCCATTGACGCTGCAAACACAACTTCGCCGTCCGGCTTCGTGCAAACACGAGAATCCCCGATGCTTCTCGATCCAGTCGATGAACGACAAAAACACGTTCTCTAGACTTGGCGTTGCCCTTGCGGACGTAGTCGGTGAGTTTGTAGTAGAGCGTTCCCGCTCTGATCGTATCCGTGCCGATAGTCAGGAGTCCTGGCGGCTTTTCTACGACGAGGATGTCTCGATCTTCGTGAAGGATCACGATCCCCTGGGGCCGGTGTCTTTGGGATGAATGTTGAGTTCTGGACATGCCAAGCCGACATTTCGCCGCCGCCCTGTTTCTCGAACAACCGGAACGGACCACGGGCCATGATAACCGGGTTGAGATATAGCGTCTTGCGTTTGTTCGGACACGCGGGCAGTAGACGCCGCCGACGGTGCTTGCCTGTCGAGCGTGGTCGGAACCCTCGTCATCCTGCCGGGTGTCTAATCCCCGCGCGGACGGACCCCTGCGGCAAGCTCTTACCGACGCGCGCGAGGGCGCGATCCGACGTTGCCGGAATGTAGGCTTCTGATGTCCCGCGCGCGGCCCTCTCTCTTGGCTTGCCCGCAAAGGTGCCCGTCAGGAGTACTTTCACCCACCGCTCGGCTCCGAGTCGGTCCGGCCTTCCGGCATCGTCGGCGGTTGGACGCCCGGCGACGGTCGGGACGATCCCGTAGGGTTCAAATCCGGTGCTTCTGGCTGGTCACCAGGCCCATCCGCGGCGGGCTTTTTTGGCGGTCGTCGGCCGCTGGAAAGCGCCCTTTGGCGTCGTTTGGCCCTATCGGCTGCTTCTACTCTGACTTTGGGCGCCGAGATTGCGAAGCGTGTAGAGCGGGCATCCGGTCGCGGTGCATTGTTCGACTTCCGTCGCTTCCCACCCCACACACATCGGGCAATGAAGCCGGATCGCGGCCTTCACCCTGCCCGCGCTCGCCTGTTCGTGAAGTTTCCGATGCCGGTCGGGGTCGTCGGGGGTTCGCCAGTCCATCATCGGTTCCCCTCGCCCGCATCGGACGTGGCCGACGCTTTGACGATCGCCACGATCCCGTCCCGGATGGGTTCCGGCAGGGTCGCCCATGCGGCCACAGCCACCGCCGAGTCGGGGTCGGAGGGTGTGTTTTCTGCGCTGCGCGCCACGCCAGGCGCTGCGCGCTCAGGTGCGTCGGATCGTAACTCGTTGTCATTCCCACCACTTACAACGGTAGGCTTGCACGTTGCCAACGTGAAAGTCGAGGGTTCAAGTCCCTTTACCCGCTGTTGTTGGAGCTACCAGGCCGAACCGAGGAGACCTGGGCGGCGATGATAGAGGCAAGCGCAGTTAACACCCCGCAAGATCGTTATTCACAAGCCA
>CAZYEX010000157.1:0-7389 GCA_964646605.1 uncultured Phycisphaera sp.
GGGCGGCTTCCAAACCGGACCGGATCGTCGTACTCGGAGGCGATGGAACGCTCATTGGGATTGCCCGTTCAATGGGCGAACACCAGGTCCCGTTGATTGGGGTGAATGTGGGAAAACTTGGTTTCCTGGCCGAGTTCTCGCTCGATGAACTCAAACGCCACTTCGATCGGGCGATGGCCGACGATTCCCTCATCAGCCGGCGGATGGTTTTGCAGGTCACCATCCTCCGCGATGGGGCCGTGGAAAACAGCGGCCTGGCGATCAATGACTGCGTGATCCAGGCCGGTCCGCCGTTTCGCATGGTGCACATGGGCATCGCCATCGACGGCGAGCACCTGAGCAGGGTGGCGGGCGACGGGTTGATTCTCTGCACGCCCAGCGGTTCGACGGCCCACAACCTCTCCGCCGGCGGTCCCATCATGCAGGGAGACATGGATGCCATAATCATGACACCGATGAATCCCCATTCGCTGACCCACAAACCGCTGGTGGTGGATCGCCGATCGACGATCGAGATCGACGCGGCGAGCGTCAACGAGGGGACCACGGCCATCATCGACGGACAGGTCTCCTTCGCCCTGCGTCCCGGCGATCGGGTCACCGTGCGACGATTTCGTAGCGACTTCCTCCTGGTCCGCAATCCGCAGTACTCCAGGTGGCATCAACTTGTCGCCAAGCTGCACTGGGGTCAGCCGCCGACCTACGAGTAAGAGTAGCGGAAGGACCATCCGGGTGCCGAATGCAGACGCCAGGGCGAAAGCACCCGTCGGGGGCCGACGGGAATCCAGAGAGTGAGACCCCGGTTGCGGCGCGTTGATTTTTCGACGATGGCAGGCTACGATCGGGGCTAAGTGTCGAAGAACGAAAGGTTCCGTACCTAGGGGGCGCCTGAACGCAAGGCGAGGCTCATGCAACCGGAAACCGATAGCGAACGCATGGAGTTTCATTATATCAAGTCGGCCAACTTCCGCGTGATCCACGTTGATGGTGTCCACGGCGGCGTTTCTCCCAGGCAGAAAATCCAAATGGCGATCTTCAGTGAACGCAGCCCGATCCCCCAGAGGACGTCGCATCGGGTTGTTAAAGAGGGCCACGGTTTCAAACTTCTTGAGGAGATCCCTGACTCTAGGGTTTCGAGATCAGGGGTCATTCGTGAAGTTGAAGCTGAGCTGCTGATGGACCTCGAGACCGCGGAGGCGCTCCGTACGTGGCTCGAGGAGCGGATTCAGCTCGCCAAAACGCTGAGAGAACCACATGCCTGAGGGTTCGACCTTCGAGGTCCTCGGGGAGCAGGGGACGGAATCGTCCGTGCGAACGCGGACCTACGCGGACGCGAGTCACCACTGCGCCAGCATGCCTTGTTTAGTGATCCTCGAGTCGCAGGTTGCCCACGACCAGGCCGAGGTCGGGTGGTTTGATTTCGAAGGAACTGGCGTGTATCGGGTCGCGGAAGAGCGCGTCCGAGCCCTGGAAGCGGGCTCAAGGCAACCCGTTGCGACTTGGGGCTCAGTTCTCGCCCGTCTACGATGCATCGAAGACGATTGGGACGGCAACGGCGCACCAGTTCCAAACGAGACGGCCATCACCAACGCCGAACGGGTAGTCGAATCCATTCTTGAGTTTGAGCGCGATCCTGACCGTGTCGTGCAGACCGTTGAAGGCGGGGTCGAGGTGTACCTCAAACGTGGCAACCGGTACGGGTCGATTGAGTGCCTGAACAACGGCGCGATCGTTGCTGGGGCGTCGGACCGACGAGGGCTTGTCCAGACCTGGCCTTCGGTTTCCGATGACCGTGAAATCGGACCGTTGATTCGCGAACTCCTGGAGTTCGTGGATGCATGAGCCGCCGGCGGGCATGCGCCGCAACGGGCGTCCGGTCGACCCGACTTTTGAGCCCGGGGAGAAATTGTATCTCCGCGTCATTGGAGAGCACATCGACGGTAGTAACGTACTTGTTGGAGCCATACGCCTCCCGTCACAGTCCGTGAACCGCGAAAAGTACTCTCATCGACCTGAATGGGTCCTCTATCCCAAATTCTTTGATTGGGGGATCGCTGTGTTTCTGCGACAGAACGTGCCCGACGAGATCTTGAGTCCTGGGAACGTCGGATACCGTTTTATGGTTGAGCACGTCCCCGAAGAACAGAACTACCCCCATTCGGAGGTTCGTGCCTATAAGAGCGACAACACGATGTTCAACGAGAAACTGACGATCAACGACCAAGTGAAGAAGAAGTTCAGGATGCGTCTTGCGGAGACGATGCGAGTACTGTTGGGTGCAGGGCAGGCAGAGCGACCAATGTAACGCCGCCGGCTGGGGGATCGTCGAACCACGGGCGGACGGGATATGTGGAATACAGTGGATTCGTCGCCGTTCTGAAGTGGCACCAACTAGTGGCGCAGCTGCACTGGGGGCAGTCGCCGATTTACGAATAACCGGCGTTGCCGACGCCTTTCAACACGCACGACCCGAACTCGACCGGGATCGACTCCCGCGACGATCCGACGTTCCATCGGCGGACCGCTGCGTCGAGCGGTTCGTTGGCGAACGTTCTGCGCCGTTCAACGGCCGGATAGGGTCGGTTCCGCGCCCGTCGCAGGTTCGTCCATCGTGCGCTGAATCGCCGACTTGAGGAAAGTCATCTTGGTGTTGGTCGTCTCATCGACCTTGAGGATCACTTCGTTGTCGCGTACGGACATGACCGTCCCGATGATGCCGCCGATGGTGAGGACGCGGTCGTTCTTGGTCAGCTTGGCGTGCATCTCCTCGCGCTGCCGTTTTTCCCGTTTCCGCTGACTGCGGGAGCTGAGGATCATGAAGGCCAGCAGGCCCAAGGCCAGGGCGAAAGGAAACAAGGACATGGCCCCCGCCCCACCGCTGGGCGGGGTCTGCTGCGCTACCAGAAGGGTCAAACGTTCCATGAAATCTCCTCGGTTCGCCGCGAAAGAGGCGCGGGCAGCGTCACGATCGGGAACTCCTCGGCGATCGTCGCCAGCCTTTGCTCACGGATCAATTCGCGGATCCTGTTCATCAATCGCTGGTAAAACCGCAGATTATGGATCGAGGTCAGCGTCGGCCCCAGCATTTCGCCGGCGTTGAACAAGTGACGAATGTACCCGCGGCAGAAACCACGGCAAGTCTCGCAGTCGCAACCAGGTTCCAAGGGCCCGTCGTCCAGACGATGGACCTCGTTCCGCATCCTCAGCGGACCGGCGGCCGTGAAGGCGTAACCGTTTCGGCCGTTGCGGGTCGGCAGGACGCAGTCGAACAGATCGACACCGGCGCCGACCGCAGCCACGATGTCCGCTGGCATCCCCACGCCCATCAGGTACCGAGGGCGGTCGGCGGGGAGGCACTCGGTAATATGGGGAAGGACGCCCACCATTTCCTCGTGTGTTTCGCCGACGGAGAGGCCCCCGATCGCGTAGCCGTCGAAGCCCATGGCGGTCAGGCTCTCCGCGCATTGTCGGCGCAGCTCGACGTCCAACCCGCCCTGAACGATCCCGAAAAGGGCCTGATCCGGTCGGCGGTGAGCGTCGCGGCAAAAAGCCGCCCAGCGAAGGCTGCGTCCCACCGCCGCGGTCAGAGCCTCCGCCGTCGAGGGTAGCGGCGGACATTCATCGAGCACCATGATGATATCCGCGCCCAACTTATTCTGTACCTCGATCGCCCCCCGCGGGTCGAGGTGGACCAAGGCTCCGTCGATGTGCGAGCGAAACTCCACGCCTTCGTCGCTGACGCGGTTGATCGCCCCCAGCGAGAACACCTGATACCCGCCGCTGTCGGTGAGGATCGGGCCGTCCCAGCCCATGAAGCGGTGCAACCCGCCCAAGTCGCGCACAACGTCCGGCGACGGGCGCAGAAGGAGGTGATACGTATTGGCCAGGATCATCTCCGCCCCGACGCCCCGGAGCTGGGCGGGCGTGACCCCCTTCACCGAACCCGCCGTCCCCACGGGCATGAACGCGGGAGTTTGCACGATCCCATGAGGCGTGGTCAGCGACGCACAACGCGCCCCGCCGTCCGAGGCGGCGATTTCGAAACGCAACACGCTCCCATGTTACGGGCGGTTCCCGCCTTTCTCAAGCCGGGATACGCAAAACTTGCTGTACCGGGAGGCGGACCGGACCGAAGTCGGCTATCATGCCTTGGGTTTGCGGGCTCTTGAAGTGCCAAATAGATGGCAGCAAACGAGGAACGAACGGCGATGTCCATCACCAAGGACGCCCAGCCCGGCGCGATCGGGAGTTGGGGCGCCCGCGATTTCCGCCCCCGGCATCCCGTCTTCGATCTGATCGCCGCGGGTTTGGTGGTCGCCTTGCTCGGGGCCGGCGCGTGGGCGAACTATTGGGCCGACGATCGCCGCGACGCCTACGACCTCGTCGAACTCGGCCGCTGCGTCTACTCCGGCGGGCGGATGTATGTCGATTGCTGGGACAACGCCCCGCCCGGACTCGCCTGGATCAACGCTCTGGGATTCGTGGTCAGCGGCGGAACGCAGACCGGCGTCTGGGTCCTGCCCGCCGTGGCGGGGTTGCTTTGCATCTTCGTGCTTTGGTTCGCGGTCTCGACGACCCTGGGACCGACGGCGGGACGTCGGATCGCGGTCCTTTCGGCGCTGGTCACCTCTCTGCGCTGCTATGACGGGTCGTCGATCAGCGCGGAATTTTACGCGTCAATGTTCGGGTTGGCGGCCGGTGCGGTTTGGATGGTCGGCATCTCTGCCGATCCCTTGCCCCGTCGCATCGGCCTGGGGTTCGTGGCCGGAGGGCTTTGGGCCGCGGCAACCTGCTTTCATCCCGCAGGCTGCGCGGGATTGCTCGCCGTCTCTGGCGTGACATTTGCGTTGGCATTTGCCCCAGCGCACCGCGGAAAATGGTTGGGCGTTGCGGCCGCCGTGTGGACCGGTTTCGCCCTGGGGCTCGTCGCCGCGGTGGGAATGCTCTCGCGTCTGCAAACCGTCGATCCCGCATGGGAGGCCGTCGTCACCTCCAACGCCGAACCGCTCGCGTGGTCCGTACTACGTGCGGTCGCAAGTTCCCTTCCGCGGCTGCGGCTCGACCTGGCGATCCTGCTACTTCCGTTGTGGCTCGCCGCCTTCGGTGTGGTGGTCACCTTCCTGGTGGGACGAGCGCGAAAGGTATCGCCTGCCGTCGCGGTGGTCGTCGTCGTCTGGTGGGTGATGTCCGCCGTGCTCGTGCTTTCCGGCCCCGATGGCGGCACGCGCCCTTGGCAAACGTCCTTTCCGCCGACGTTGATCCTCGCCGCGATCGGACTTTTTCATCACGAGGAAATCTTCCGACAACTGGACAAAGGCTATCGAGGCGCGTTCCTGGTCCTTTCCATGACCGTCGTGTCGCTCCTGGCGAGGCCCATGTTCCAGTCGTGTCGACACGGCATCGCCGATTCCTACGCGGTCTACAACCTGAACTCGAACGAGCGCGTCCGCCTGGAAGAGGCCGGTCGGCAACTCGCTGAACTCATTCCCGAGGGCGAGCGAATGTTCGTGCTGGCCCGCGATCCGGGGCTGTATGTCCACGCCGGTCGAAGACCGGCCAGCCGCTTCACCTACCCCCGGTCCGAACGGCACATGCAAGAGATCCTCTTCGAATTGGCCGGCGGCAAGGCCTACGGCATTCTCATGCCCGACACCTTCACCGCCGAGTTCGCGCGCTACTGTGGCGACGAGTGCCGCCGCAAGCTCGACGAAACCCTCGCTTCGTTCACCCAGCCCCGAACGATCGAATCGTATCGAGTCTTCCTGCGCACCCCCGCGCCCGCCGAACCGCCGCGCTAAGCGCGCAACCTAGAACCCCTGTCCCTCCGTCGATCCGAGCCCGGAGCGCCAGCGACGGGTTAGACCTGAATCTCCGCGTTCGCTTTCCGAACGCCCCGCCCCCCGTTTGACCCCGCCCGTCCCCCGCGCGTGCCGCCGCCTGACCCCGAAGGGGTCCGCGAACATAGCCGGGGGTAAAGCGCAGCGCCACCCCCGGAACTGACCGGCCCCAACCAACCCTCCCCCTCTCCCTGTCAGGGAGAGGGCTGGGGTGAGGGTCCCTCGGCGAAACCCGGCCTGCCACCCGCTTGACCCCGCCCGCCGCCCCGCTGACAATGGCCTCGGTATCGGCATTGCTCGTCCGATCCGCCGTAGGCGGACTTCGCCATGCAGCCCGTCCCCAAACGGGGAAATTGACGGAAGGCTACGCAAGTTGGTATGATGCGTTACATACGGCGGGGCAAAACGGCGATTTGCTTGCCTCATCAAGGTTATGGCGACGCCGATGCAAGATGAGGCGCACCTATGCCGGTAATCGCGAGGATTGGTCCGTATCGGATATACTACTACAGCCATGATCGGGGCGAGCCGCCGCACGTTCACGTAGACCGCGATGACTGTACGGCGAAATTCTGGCTGGCTCCGGTGACGCTGGCCTACAATATTGGCTTTCGCGCCAAGGAGTTGCGCGACATTCGACGGCTCGTGAACGAACATGCGGCCGAGTTCTTGGAGATTTGGAATGACAACTTCGGCGCCTAAGCCGGGCGAGCGCGTCGCGGATGTGCGTTTCGACGACGATACCATGAGCGTCGATCTGGCCGACGGGCGGACGATCACCGTTCCGCTGGTCTGGTATCCGCGCCTGCTGGACGCGACGACGGAGCAGCGCCAAAAGTGGCAGCCGTGCGGCGGCGGCTTCGGGATTCACTGGCCGGACATCGACGAAGACCTGAGCACGGAGGGCTTGCTCGCTGGCGCGCCCGCCCCACGCAGATCAGAAGCGGCGAGGCCGTGAGCGGGATGACGCGTAGGGCGAACACCGACCGGCTTCCGTTGCGCCACGTCAATTCATGGACGCGCCCGCGACTCCGGAACGGCGGGAACGATGCCGGCAAGGGGGCCGATGGTATGAATGCTTTTCGCTATCGAGGTTGCGTTGTCGTCCTCGGTGGGATTCTCTGCGCTTCGACCGTCGCTTTGGCCGGTGAAATGGTGTTGAGGGATAGTATTGGGGCGGATAATACTTGGACGAATGGGACGATGCCGTGGGATACAAGTTACATTACCGCGTCTACTTATGCCTCGGCACCTGTTTTCATATCAGCCACTGAGAATGTAAGTTTAAAAGACATTAGAGTAATTTTGGGACGGGAATCTCTCACTCACAATTTTGGAGTACTGGACTATAGAGTCCGAGTTTGGAGTTCAGAAGCTGCTTTTATAGCGAGCCCCAATAACGGGGACATAGCCGAATGGCATGAAGCTATCGGGCATGCTGGTCTCCATGTTGGCGGTAGTAAGATCGGGGCTGTTGGAGGAGGCTGAATTCTTTGGGTCTTCGTTTTCGTCGTCTCGGTTCGACGCGGTCGGGACGGTAGGGAACGAGGTC
>CAZYEX010000158.1:0-3265 GCA_964646605.1 uncultured Phycisphaera sp.
GTGGACAAGCGCTCCGACATCTGGTCTTTCGGATGTCTCCTTTACGAGTGCCTCAGCGGCCATCGCCCCTTCCAAGGCGACACGGCCACGGACCTCATCGCCAAGATTCTGGAACGCGACCCGGACTGGAGCACGCTGCCCTCCCATACGCCGGCCACGGTCCAACTGCTGCTGCGGCGCTGTTTGGTCAAGGATCGTAATCGCCGCCTCCGCGACATCGGCGACGCACGGATTGAGATCGAAAACGCCATCGCCGATCCGACCTCGTCGTCGCTCGGGTTTGCCGCCGCCGTCATGGCTGCCGGACCATCTCGGCGCGGTCGCGGTCGCCGATGGTTTGCATCAACGGCCGCATGGATCGCACTCGTGGCCATCCTCGCCGGCCTGATCAGTTGGAACCTCAAGCCGGAACCGCAGGCGCCCGTCCGCAAGTTCACGATCGCCGACAAAGACTACGAACCCAGTCAGGGAATAGCCATCTCACCGGACGGGCGAAAGATCGTCTACTCCGCCGGCGGCTGCCTCAGGGTACGTGAGATCGACCGGCTGGAGCCGCGCGGGTTGCCCGGCACGGACAATGCAACCCAACCCATCTGGTCGCCGGACAGTACACGCATCGCGTATGCGACGGAGAACAAGCTCTGGCACATACCGTCGCAAGGTGGAACGCCCACAGCGATAGGAACCCTGCCGGGGGCCGTGCTTCCGGTGGGCGGCTTGTCGTGGACCGAGGACGGGCGGATCATGGTCGCCACTGGAAACGCCGGCCTGTACCAAGTGTCGGCCCGCGGCGGCGAACTTCAAACGATCCTTGATGTCGACCCGGCCACCGAGGAGGATTTCCATCACGCCGCATCCTTGCCGGGCGGTCGCGGCGTGCTCTTCACGATTCATCGACGGGGCGGCGGGCCGGACAAGATCGACCTGTGGACGCCGGTCGGGCGTAAGACCTTGCTCGAGATGGAGGGCGAGCGATTCGACAACCCGGTGTACTCACCGACCGGACACGTCTTGTATACCCGCTCTACGACTACGCCCGGCGTATGGGCGCTGCCGTTTTCGCTTTCTGATCTTGCGGTGACCGGCGAACCGTTCCTGGTAGCCCCCGACGCCGAGCGAGCGAGCGTCTCACGGGACGGCACATTGGTGTACTTCCGGGGCACGGCATCGGTCCTGCAACACATGGTTTGGGTCAGTCGCGAGGGCGAGCTGCTGGGGACGGTCGGACAACCTCAGCCGGTGCTCACTGACCCGCGGCTTTCACCCGACGGGACACGTATCGCGGTGGCAGCCCGCGATCCTGACTCTCGGAACCTATGGGTTCACGACGTCGTCCGCGGGACCAAGATGCGACTTACGTTCGATCGGTTATCGCCGTCACGACCGATTTGGATTCCCGGTCGGAACGCGATAGCCCACAGCAGCGGAGCCGGTGGTGAAGGATCCGCCTGGATCAGGCAGGCGGACGGGAGCGGCGAGGCTGAGGAGTTGCCCATCAAGTTTCCGACGAGTTGCTCGAACGACGGAAAGTTCCTGCTCTACCAGGCCAAAGGTGACAACGGCACGGACGACCTTTGGTACGTGCAACTGGAGGGCGAAGGCGAACCCAAACCGCTCATCCAGGGTCGCACGCAGGACCGAAATGGCGCTTTTTCGCCCGACGGGAGCCTGGTCGCCTATGAATATCGTGATTCCGGCCTGGAAGAAGTCTTCTTGACCAACTTCCCCAGCGGCGAGGGCAAATGGCAGGTCTCGGTCAACAGCGGGACGGAGCCTCGTTGGAGCCCTAAAGGCGACGAACTTTTCTACATCGAAGTCGGGTATTACAGTCTGATGAGCGTGTCGGTGGAGCGCGAGCCGACCCTTTCGCTGGGCACGCCGAAGAAACTTTTTTCAGCCCGGACGCCGGGAGTGGCGTTGTTTGCGGGATACGACGTGGGGCTTGACGCCGCGCGATTCTTGATGGTCCAGGTCGTCGATCCCGACCACGGCAAACGCGGGATCGCCATCGTTGAAAACTGGTTCGCCGAGTTCAAAGATCGCAGATGAACCTCTCCTCCGGTACGAAACTCGGCCCGTATGAAATCCTCTCGCCCCTCGGCGCGGGGGGCATGGGGGAGGTCTATCGCGCGAAGGATTCGCGTCTTGACCGCGACGTGGCGATTAAGGTTACGCCGAACTCGACGAGGCGCAATGCTGATGGCATCGCTGAATCACCCAGCTTTCGTGGGCGTTCACCTGCCTTCATAAGAGGCTCGGCGATACCTTGTCTCACCCTATTCGCTGGGTTTCTCGCCATTTTGAGTCTTTCCGCCTGTGTTTCTACGAAGGTTCGGCTGCCGCACACGGACGTCGCCCCTGACGAAGAGGCCGCGGTCCTTGCGGCGATCGACGGCTTTTTCGTGTCCATGGCCGCGCGCGACACGGAGAATTTCGCCGCATTCCAAACGCCCGACGGCATGACCTACACGCAGCGAATTGACGAAGGTCACTGGGTGCTGCTGCGGCGTTCGAACCAACAGTTGATCAAAGCTCACGAAGAAGGAAACGCCGCCGTTGCGGAGACCTTTTGGGAGCCGACGGTTATGATCCGCGGACCTTTGGCCGTCGTCTGGGCGCCTTACGAATTTCGTAGGGACGGTGAGGTCTCGCATTGCGGAATCGACGTCTTCAACATGCTCAAGATCGACGGCCGATGGGTTGTAGGCAACGCGATGTGGACGGTCGAACCGAATGCCTGCGGCGAACTTAGCCCGCCACCCGGAACGCTGATACGGCCGACAGGGCTTGCAAAACCGTGAACCTGAAGTCCGGTGCAAAACTCGGTCCCTACGAAATCGTTTCGCCCCTCGGTGCGGGCGGGATGGGGGAAGTCTATCGCGCCAAGGATTCGCGGCTTGATCGCGAGGTGGCCATCAAGGTGCTGCCCGATACATTCGCCCGCGATCCTGAACGGATCGCTCGCTTCCAGCGCGAGGCCAAGGTGCTCGCGTCGCTCAATCATCCCCACATCGCCGCCATCTACGGCTTCGAGGAGGCCAACGCGGTTCGATTCCTGGTTCTCGAACTCGTCGAGGGAGAGACGCTGGCCGATCGATTGCAGACCGGACCATTATTGGTGGATGAAGCCCTCGGCGTCTGCAAACAAATCGCCGAGGCGGTGGAGACGGCGCATGAACAGGGCGTCATCCATCGTGACCTGAAACCTGCCAACGTGAAGATCACACCCGACGGCAAAGTGAAGGTGCTCGATTTCGGCCTTGCC
>CAZYEX010000159.1:0-2177 GCA_964646605.1 uncultured Phycisphaera sp.
GTAGATCATCGGGAACTGGTACGACCATGTGGCCCTAGGCTTCCACGAACCAGACCGCCAATCGGCGGCCGGGGAGTCAAGAAATCGTATCTGGAGCGGGAGACGGGGATCGAACCCGCGACCCTCTGCTTGGGAAGCTTAGGTTCCGCGATTCGTATCTAGCGAAGCCTAATTTCCGCGATTTCGCCCGTAAATGAACCTCTGTCTCCAGAGGCAGTGACCCTAAAACTCCAGGGCTTCGGCCCAGGAGTCATCGCTTCTCTTCCGCCATACTACCACCGCGTCCCTCGACCGAGAGCCGTCATGGATTGACGGGCGCGACCTGGGATTCCGTGAAGGGTTCCGTCCGGTGTACGACTTTCTCGTCGTACAGCCTCTTGATGTCCGGTTCGGCGAACCCCAGCATCTTCGAGAGAACTTCGGTTGTGTCATCGCCGATGGAGGGCGCCCCTCTCCAAATGCGTCCGGGCGTCAACGACATTTTCGGCACGACGCCGAAAACGCGGATCGGCACGCCCGACTGTCGATCGAGCACCGGCACTGTCATTTCGCGAGCGGCATAGTGCTCGTCGTGATATTGATCGCGCACGTTAAATACCCGCGCACAGCCAACCTGCGCCTCGTTCAGTGCCGTTTCCACCTCCAGAGCCGTATGGGCGGCGCAATAGTCCCGCAGCCGCCGATCGAGTTCACACCCCTTTTCGGAGCTGACCGCTGCGGCGTCCTTTGAGCATTCGTCGTAGCTGTACTCGACCGGATCGAGACCGAGGAATCTTGTAACACGTTCATAGATCGCCCCGCCAAGCGCGCCGATATAGACCCAGCCGTCACTGCATTTGAACGTGTCGTAGGGCTGGAATCCCGGCGGCCGGTTGCCGGTATGTCCATAGACGGTTCCCTCGCCGGTGAAGAGCGGCAGCGTGTTACCGTTGGTCTGGGCGACCGCCTCGTATTGTGCGAGGTCGATTACCTGGCCGCGTCCCGTCTTCATAACCTCCCACAACGCCATCATCGTCGCCGCCCAGCCAGTAAGCGCGGTGACGTAGTCGCCGGTATAGGACTTGGCACGTTGCGGTGGTCCGGCAGGGTCCCCTGTCAGGTTCATCATGCCGCCGAAGGCCTGCGCGATCGCGTCGTATCCGGGGCGGCCCAGGTACTCCTCCTTGCCGTACTGTCCGTAGGTGCTTACCCGCACGATCACAAGGCGGGGGTTGACCGCAAGTGCCAGCTCGTTGCTGATGCCGTTGCGTTCGAGCGTGCCGGGCGCCGACGACTCCATCCACACGTCGGAGATCTTCCACAGGGCCATCAACAGCTCGACTCCACGCGCCTTCTTGAAGTCCAGTCCCATCGACAGCTTGTTCTTTGTGACTTCGGCCTCGTCGCAGCCATGGGGGCGCGGCCCGCGTGTTAACTGCGGCGCGGTGAAACGGAATATGTCCCCGCCCGGTTTTTCGACGTGTACTACCTCCGCGCCAAACTCGGCGAGCTTGGTGCCAATATAGGGCTGCGCGATCAGCTGCCCGGTACCGACCGCGCGGATACCTTCCAACGGTCCGAACGCAGGTGCAACACATGGCGTATTCGGTCTTTCCAACCGCTTGATCCAATCCGGAATAGTGTCGCGAAGCGCCTCAATCTTGCTCTCGTCGGTGATTAGCCTTGGATCGTGTGGCATTACCTACCTCCTTTGACCGGCTCCTCTCCTGGTTCGTCCGACCTCTTTCTGTCTGAAGGCCTACCGAACTGCGTTCGGCGGCAACGAGCGATAGGCCGCATATTTACTCTTAACGTCGTGTAAGTCAAGCACAATTCGAAGCGATCCGTTGCCAGCGATCTGCGGCTTTAAGCGGTCAAGCTTATGCCATCAAGCACGCTGTGCAGTGGCCCTCAGCTTGCACGACAGATGCTCGTGGTTTCGTATCTGGCGTCAGCAACTTAGCAACAGGCCAGATAGGCGATGGCCCTAAGCTTCCGTGAAGGAGACGCCCGTTTCGCGACTGCGAGTCAAGGAAACCGTATCTGGAGCGGGAGACGGGCTCGAACCCGCGACCCTCTGCTTGGGAAGCAGATGCCCACCTCACTGGCGAACAACAACGAAGAACAGGGCTAGTTTTAGTGGCGGCCGCGCCGGAGGCGCACCTTCACGTCGCGACCTCCGGGGAGTCCCACACTGG
>CAZYEX010000160.1:0-3107 GCA_964646605.1 uncultured Phycisphaera sp.
GTGGACAAGCGCTCCGACATCTGGTCTTTCGGATGTCTCCTTTACGAGTGCCTCAGCGGCCATCGCCCCTTCCAAGGCGACACGGCCACGGACCTCATCGCCAAGATTCTGGAACGCGACCCGGACTGGAGCACGCTGCCCCCCAATACACCGGCCACGGTCCAACTGCTGCTGCGGCGCTGCTTGGTCAAGGATCGAAATCGCCGCCTCCGCGACATCGGCGACGCACGAATAGAACTCGAAAACGCCATCGCCGATCCGACCTCGTCGTCCCTTCGCTTGGCCACAGCCGCTGCGGACGAAGCGGGGCGGGGACGGGTGGTCCGACCTGCGTGGCGGCACGCCTTGCCTTGGCTTGTTGCCGTGGTGTCTGTGATGGCGCTGGCAGGATCGGTCCTGATTCCTAGGGACCGCACCGGTCCGCACGAACGCCCGGTAGCGCGTCTTACCATTCCAGTTTCGGCCATGCCTTCTCGTTGGGGACATCTCGCCATCTCGCCGGATGGGCGTTACGTGGTGTATCGCGCGGATTCCACCGAGGGGGCTAATCGTCTGCGCCTTCGACCGATGGATGATTTCGAGGAACGAACGCTGGGCGGCAGCGAAGGCGGGTTCGCTCCTTTTGTCTCGCCCGATGGGAACGAAGTCGGTTTCTTCACCGATCGAGACCTGCGAATCGTGCCCGCCTCCGGCGGCAGCTCGCAGTGGATTAGCGAGGCCTTTGGGTACACCTCGGGCGCGTGGGGTGGGGACGGGACCATCATCTACTCTGCCGGTCGTTCCGGGGATAAATCACTGCCTGGGCTTTCGCGCGTCCGGGCGACCGGCGGCGCGTCGGAGATTCTGACCACCGTCGATCCGGCGAAAAACGAACGCGCCCATGTTATGCCGGAGTTTCTTCCCGATGGGAAACACGTCCTTTTTACCATTGAAACCGACACCGCCCGCCGAATCGCGGTCCTCTCCTTGGCGACGCTTCAACACCGTGTCCTCCTCGATGACGCCTCCCAGCCTCGTTACACCCCATCCGGGCATTTGGTCTTCTATCACATCAACAGCTTGAAGGTTTTTGCAGTGCCCTTCGATCTAGCCACGCTGCGCGTCACAGACCGCCGCGTCCAGGTAGTGGGCGACCTGACGCGAGAGGCGGTCGTTTCAAAGAACGGCACGCTTGCCTACATGCCCGTCCGGGATGAAGTGGGGAACGCCGCCGTCTGGGTTGATCGGCAAGGAAATGTGACGACGCTTTTCGACCAGCCCGGATCGTGGGTCGAGCCGCGCCTCTCCCCCGACGGCTCGAAGCTCGTTCTGCGGCAAACTCAGTCGCCGGATTGCTTCCTTTGGCTTTTCGATCTTGGTCGCTCCACCCTGACACGATTGACGTTTGAAGGCGACGCCCACGCGCCGGTTTGGGGTGGCGACGGTCGACATGTACTCATCGGATTGGAACGGGACGTCATGCGCTCGCTCTATAGGATGCCAGTGAATGGCAGTGCCCCGCCGGAACGGATTTGGAAGGGCGAAGGTCCCCAGTACCCTGGCCCTGGGTCCGCTGACGGGTCGCTGGTCCCGTTTACGGAGGAGAACGTACAAAACAACGTGGATATCTGGGTCCTCTCCTTACAGGGCGAGCCAAAAGCGGAGCCGTTCCTGCAGACGCCGTTTCGAGAGGATTCTCCGTCTTTTTCCCCCGACGGGAAATGGATTGCTTATACCAGCAACGAATCCGGTCGCGATGAAGTCTACGTTCGCCACTATCCCGGGCCCGGCGGTAAGAATCCGGTCTCGACGGACGGGGGCAGCGGGCCGCTGTGGTCCAGGGACGGAAAGGAATTGTTCTACGCCCGCGGTGACGCGATGATGGCCGTCAACGTTGACACCGAACAGGGATTCAGCGCTGCGACGCCGCACAAGCTCTTCGAAGGCAAATACGCCTGGGAACGTCAGCTCAACTACGACGTAGCGCCGGACGGGCAGCGTTTCGTGTTGATCAAGCCGCAGGGCGGCGGCGGTGCATCCCAAGAGCTGCGCGTCGTGCTGAACTGGTTCGAGGAACTCAAGGCCAAGGTGCCGACGGAGGCGAAGTCAAGATAATGTCACTGACGCTCGGCACGAAGCTCGGCCCTTACGAAATCGTCGCTCCGCTTGGCGCGGGCGGGATGGGCGAGGTCTATCGCGCGAGGGATGCGCGGCTGGACCGCGACGTGGCCATCAAGGTGCTGCCCGAAACGCTCGCCGGTGACAAGGAGCGCATCCTACGCTTTGAACGCGAAGCCAAGGTGCTTGCATCGCTCAATCATCCCAACATCGCGGCCATCCACGGTTTCGAGGAGTCCAACAAGAAGAAGTTCCTCGTGCTCGAGTACGTGGAAGGTGAGGCCTTGTCCGCTCGATTGAAGCGCGGACCGCTGCCGGTTGAAGAAGCGTTAGAAGTAGGCAAGCAGATCGCCGAAGCGCTGGAGGCCGCTCATGAAAAGGGCGTCGTTCACCGCGACCTCAAGCCCGGCAACGTCATGGTCAGGCCGGACGGGACGGTCAAGGTGCTGGACTTCGGGCTGGCGCGAGCGATGGCGGACGACGCCAGCGGCAAGGTGCCCATCGGCGATTCGCCCACTATCACCGCCAACTATACTCGCCCCGGAGTTGTACTCGGAACGGCGGCCTACATGAGCCCGGAGCAGGCCCGCGGCCGAGCACTCGACCGGCGCACCGATATCTGGTCCTTTGGCTGCGTCCTCTTCGAATGTCTGACCGGGGCCGGACCGTTCGCCGGCGAGACCACGACCGACGTCATCGCCAAGATCATGGAGCGCGACCCGGATTACGACACCCTGCCCGACCGAACCCCGCCGCGGATTCGTGATCTTTTGCGGCACTGTCTCGAAAAGCAGGCCAAGCGGCGCTTGCGTGACATCGGCGACGCCTTGTTGGTGCTGGACCAGGCCGTCGCTCAGCGCGAGTGGTCCACCGCCGCCATCGCCGTCACCGGCCTAAGAACGCCGAGAGCCTGGTCGAAACGTATCTTGATCGTAGCGATCTGTGCGGCGCTGCTCATGGTGACCGCCTACTCAAGTTGGAGGCTGGGCCGCCGGTCCGTCGAGAAGGCA
>CAZYEX010000161.1:0-95163 GCA_964646605.1 uncultured Phycisphaera sp.
GCCGCTGCCAGAAGCAGGTCCATCGAATCGGCCAGCGAACTCCGTGTCACGCCGCTGACATACCGCGCTTCGAACGATGGCGCAAATCCCCTATTTTAACATTCTCGATGGCCGAGAATTGCAGACGGCTGAAGAGTTACGCCCGGACTATGCCCAGTTCAAGATTACGTTCGATCCTTGCAACAACAATTTGTCGTATGAATACGCCGGCATCCTATTCCACGAAGAGGTGTATGGTTTTACCCACCCGGTCGGTGACCAACTCGACCTGCGTCCGCGGAACACCGACACCGCCTTCTACACCACCGACCACTTCGGCGAGATCATCGACATGGACAACCATTTCGTGATCGACACGCCCTGCCCGGATGCCTGCTGCGACGGCAACACCGGTCTGTGCGCCGAAGGCATGACGGCTGACGAGTGCATGGCCTCCAGCGATGGGGCTTCGTATTATGAGAACGTCGCCTGCGCCGCCCTGGGCGGAGACCTCGGCCCGGCTTGCCTGCGCCACACCGGCGCTTGCTGCGACCATAATGGCGGCGCCGGCGGTCCTGGACCGGATGGCGTTTGCACCGACGCGACCTACCCGGAGGATTGCGACGGCAATAACTTGACCTGGCACAAGGGCGAGTTGTGCGCTGACGTCGGGTGCCTCGAGGCCCTCGGCTCGTGCTGCAACCTGCTGGACGGATCCTGCACCGGTGGTCGCGTCCAGGCCGAATGCCGCAGCGAGAATCCCGCCCAGCGAGTTTGGGAAAAGGGCGGCGACTGCGGCACGGTGGAGTGCAGCGCCGTTCTCGGCGCTTGCTGCGACGAGGACGCCTTCGGGGGCTGCTCGCAGACCACCCAGGCCGGTTGCGATGCTCCCAAGAAGGGCGTCTGGTACAAGCTCGAGGATTGTGAGGACATCGAGTGCCTGCACAACGCCATTCCGACCGTGTCGGAGTGGGGTGTCGTCGTCCTGACCCTTCTCTTGCTCACCGGCGCGAAGGTCTACTTCGGCCGTCGGCAAGCGATGGTCCAAGGCCGATGCTAACCATGCCTACTTGTGCCGCTCGGCTGCCCGTTGTTGAAGCATGGCGTCGATGAACGGTTGCACCTCGCCGTCCAACACGGCCTGCGAGTTCCCCACGGTGTATCCCGTCCGCGAGTCTTTCACCCGCTGCTCGGGATAGAGGAAGTAACTGCGGATCGAGTTCCCCCAACCGATCTGACCCTTCTCGCTGTAGATCTTGGCGAACTCGCTGTCGCGCTTGGCTTGTTCCATTTGATAGAGCCGGGCGGCGAGCATCTTCTGGGCTGTGGCCCGGTTCTTATGCTGCGAGCGCTCGTTCTGACATTGGGCCGCGATCCCCGTCGCCAAGTGCGTCAGGCGAACCGCGGACTCGGTCTTGTTCACGTGTTGCCCGCCCTTGCCGCCCGCGCGGTAGGTGTCCTCGCGGACCTCCTTGGCCCAGTCAATCTCGATTTCGATGTCGTTGATTTCCGGCTGAACGTCCACCGACGCAAAACTCGTCTCCCGTTTCCCTTGGGCGCTGAAAGGGGAAATCCTCACCAATCGGTGTACGCCGATCTCGCAAGACAGGGTTCCGAATGCATACGGACCCTTGACCAGCAAACTGCACGACTGAATGCCCGCCTCTTCTCCGTCGCGCATGGAGAGTTCCTCGAGTTCGTATTCGCGGCGCTCGAAGTAGCGCAGGTACATGCGCAGCAGCATCTGGGCCCAGTCGCACGCATCCGCGCCGCCCGTGCCCGCTTGGATATTGAAATAGCAGTTCCGCAAATCGTTGGGCCCCGAAAGCAGGGCCAGCAATTCGACTCGCCCCACGTCCCGGGTCAGTTGTTCGAGCCCCTGCTCCAGTTCCGCGCGAACGTGGGCGTCGTCGGCCTCGGCGAGGAGTTGCGTCATCGCCTCCAGGTCTTCCGACTGGGCGAGAACCTTCCGCACCGGTTCGACGACGGCCCGGATGGTCTTCATGCGACCGACGGTGCCACGGGCGGCTTCGGGATTGTCCCAGAAATTGGGTGAGGCCATCTCCCGCTCCACGACCCCCAGGGACTCCAGCTTGGATGGGTAGTCAAAGAGAGTCCCGGATCGCCACGATCCGGGCCGAAAGTGACCGAAACACACCGACGGGGTCTTCTATGCTCATATCATGTCTCTATGCCGATCGCTCGGCAGCTCTAACGGCGAATTACCAATTACGAATTACCAATGACCCGATCTCCAATGCAGACCTCGACCCATCCCCAATTGTGTACGAGCCATTGGCGTCGAACACGCGAAGGCTCCACACGGTCGCTGGTCATTCGTAATTGGTAATTGGTAATTCGCAACTCCATTGCTCACTCTCCGCTGAGAACTTGTGCCATTCGCACGATGATCACGTCTTCCTCCGGCAGCGAGGCCTCTCCGGCCAGAATCGGGCTGGCGATCGTCGGCACACGGGCAATGGCATCGACGACAGCGGTTCCCACCACCACGCGCCCGAATACAGTGAACCCCTGGGCGTCCAGGGACGCATTGTCCTCATCCAGGTTGATGAAGAACTGCGTGGTCCCGGAATCCGCGTCACCGCCGGAAAGGGCCAGAGCCAGGGAGTAGATCGCGCCGTTGGTCAACCCATTGTCGGCCTCCGACGGTACCGGGTCGCGCGTCGCCGCGTCCTCCTCTAGGTCGCCCTCCACGCGGCGAAACCCGCCGGCTTGGATGACAAACGGATCGCATTCACCCCCCGCGAGGCCCGTGTCGCAAACCACGCGGTGGAAAAGCAATCCGTCATAGAAGCCGTCGTTCACATAGAAAAGGAAGTTGGCGGTGTGTCGAGGGGCGGCCTCGCCGTCGAGTTCCACGGTGATGTCGCCCTGGTTCGTTTCGATCAGAACCCGGGGGTGCAACGTGGTCACCGAGGCGATCTCGACGGTACGCGTGGTCGTGACGGGCACAGCGTCACCGGCGGAGATCGTCACGGTGAGGACTACCCCCACGGTCTCGGCTTGGGCCGTCGTCAGCGTCGTAGCGGGCGAATCGGGCTGACTGAGCGTGCCCGTGCCGCGTTCGAGTTCCCAACGGAACTGAGCGTCGGACTCGGGGTTTTCCAACTCGGCGACGAGTTCGACCGCTTGGCCCACGATCGCCAGAGGCGGCGCGGAAACCGACACGGAGGGTAGCACCTCGACGGCCACAAAGTCCGTGGCGTGAAAGCCCGCGGCGTCCGTGGCCACGACCCGGAAGACGTATCGACCCACGGTGCCCAGAGGTTCCGTGTCCGTCGCGGAGTTGGCGGCATCGGTCAGCCCCACATCGGCGGGTCCGTCATTCTGATCCCAGCGAAAGCGGTAAGGCGACGTCCCGCCCGTCGCGGCAGCCGTCAGGTTTGCGAGACCTCCCTCGAACACCTCGGTGGAGGCTGCGACCGCGATAACCGCAAGGTCCGAACCGTCCGGCGGCGTAACCCCGTCATCGCGCACCGGTACGCACGACGCCGCCACCAACGCCCCAACCACCCCGTTCATCAAACACCACATTCGCATATCGCTCATCCGCTCCGCCGGGCGACGCCGCCGTAGCGTCCTCCCGTGCATCCGCTACAATAACGCGCACGGTGATCGGCGTCACGCGGGTTTTCGACCGATCACCCGGAACCCCAGACATGGCCAACAACGACGTTTACGAGTCTCCGCTGGTCGTTCGCTACGCCTCGCGGGAGATGGCGGAACTGTTCAGCGAGCGGACGCGCATTCTCACGTGGCGGCAATTGTGGTTGGCGCTGGCCAAGGCGCAACATCGCGCCGGGTTGCGCGTTTCCGCCCGTCAGATTCGCCAGCTCGAAAAGACCCTGGAGAACATCGACTTCGCCGCCGCCGCCCGGCATGAAAAGCGCCTGCGGCACGACGTCATGGCCCATCTTCACACCTGGGGCGACATCGCCCCCGAGGCTCGCGGCATCCTGCATTGGGGGGCGACCAGCGCCTATTTGGTGGACAACGCGGACCTGATTCTCATGCGCCGGGGTTTGCAACTGCTGGCCGGGTGGTTGGCGAACATCGTGGATGCCCTCGGAACCTTCGCCAAGCAGTACCGCGCCTTGCCGACACTCGGGTTCACCCACTTTCAACCCGCCCAGCTCACCACGGTCGGCAAACGGGCGAGTCTGTGGTGTTACGATTTCGTCCGCGACCTGGAGGAACTCGAGTCCCGATTGTCCGGGCTTCGGTTCCGCGGCGTGAAAGGGGCGACCGGCACGCAGGCCAGCTTTTTGGAAATCTGCGGTGGCGACCACCGAAAAGTTCACCGCCTGGAGGCGGACGTCGCTCGACAAATGGAGTTCGAGGCCGTCGAACCGATCACCGGGCAGACCTATTCGCGGCAGGTGGACGCCCGGGTGCTTTGCGCCCTGGGCGTGGCCGGAACCAGCGTCCACAAGTTCGCCAACGACGTTCGATTGCTGGCGGGGCTCAAGGAAATCGAGGAGCCCTTCGAGCGCGAGCAGGTCGGCTCCAGCGTCATGCCCTACAAGCGGAACCCCATGCTCTGTGAACGTGCCACGGGTTTGGCACGGTTCCTTTTCTCGCTGGTGCAATCGGGTCTCCAAACCGCGGCCGAGCAGTGGTTCGAGCGAACTCTCGACGATTCCTCGAACAAGCGTCTGACCGTGCCCGAGGCTTTTCTCGCCGCGGACGGGATGTTGCGAGTCGTGGCCCATGTCGCCCGCGGTCTGGTGGTCTATCCCAAGGTCATCGAGACCCACGTTCGCGCCGAGCTTCCCTTCATGGCCTCGGAAAACATCATGCAGGCCGGCGTCGCGTTGGGCGGCGATCGACAGGAATTGCACGAACGCATCCGCCGTCACGCCCACGCCGCAGGCCGAAGGGTCAAGATGGAGGGCGCGGAGAACGATCTGCTGGATCGTCTGGCGACGGACCCGAGCTTTGCGAAGATCAAGTTGCAACGCGTCTTGGACCCTAGGTTCTACATCGGCCGGGCACCGCAACAAGTGGACGAGTTTGTTCGCGAGTATGTCGCTCCGGTCCGACGGCGCTTTCGTGAGGCCTTGAACCGCCGAAGCGACCTTCAGGTTTGACCCGTGGGAATTGACTCGGACTTGGGCGACGATAGGATCTACGAAATGGACCGGGCGGACCTTCTGGACATCCTTCGCAAGCGACCGTTCGAGCCCATCGAGGTCGGATTGACCGACGGACGCTCGATCCTGGTTCGGCATCCGGACCAAGTCATCTTGACCCGCCGTAACGCCGTGTTTGGACTCAGCCACGTCAAGGAGGGGCGGCGGCGGCTTCGAACTCCGGACAACGAGGACCGATACGTAACGGACTGGCTGATGATCGACCTGCTGCACGTGGTCAGCGCCGAACCGGCCAACGGCAAGCGGCCGTCCCGCCATACGGGCGGACGCCGCCGAAGCTAGCGCGTGGGACCGATGACCATGAACCGATCCGATCTCGCCCGCCGCATTCGTGAAACCGCCTATTTGGAAGGGGATTTCACTCTCCGCTCCGGGCGAAAGAGCAAGTATTACCTCGACAAATACCTCTTCGAAACGCAGCCGGATATCCTGGCCGCGCTGGGCGAAATGTTCGCAACCTTCCTTCGACCGAGCACGACTTTGATCGCCGGGGCCGAGCTCGGCGGGGTTGCACTTGCGGCCGCTGCCTCGATGGCTTCCGGCAAACCCTTCGTCATCGTCCGCAACGCCAAGAAGGATTACGGAACCGGAAAGCCCTACGAGGGCAAGCTGTCCGCGGACGATTCGGTGCTGGTGGTCGAAGACATCGCTACCACCGGAGGGCAGGTTCTCGAAGCCGCCGGTTTCATCACTTCCCTCGGAGCCAAGGTCGAACGGATTGTCGCGGTCATCGACCGCCAAGAAGGCGCGCGAGAGAACATCGAGAAGGCCGGGTTCGACTTCGAGTCCCTCTTCACTCGGGGCGATCTGAAGCTACCCATCTGAGGCGAGATCCGATCGTCGCGCCGAAGAACCCCCTGTAGTGCCACCCCTTGTGGGTGGCGCGGTCCCAGGCGCGTCTACCCGCAGCACTGCCCGTTGTTTTCGTAGTCCGCGATTTTCTGCAAGCGCCGGGCGTGGCGGCCGGACTCGTATTCGGTCTTCAGCCACACGTCCACCACGCGGCGCATCAGGGCGTCGCCCACCAAGTCCGCGGGCAGGCACAGGACGTTGGCGTCGTTGTGTCGGCGGGACATTTCCGCGGTCAGTTCATCGTGACACAGCGCGGCACGGATTCCCTTGACCTTGTTGGCCGTCATGGACATGCCGATCCCCGTCCCGCAGAGGAAGATGCCCCGCTGCGTCTTGCCTGCGGCGACGGCGGAAGCGCCGGCCAGGGCGAAATCGGGATAGTCGCAGCTCCCCAGCCCGTCGCACCCGAAGTCGATGACGTTGTGTCCGCCGGCCTTGAGGTAGGCTTTGAGCTGCTCCTTGGCCTCATATCCGCGATGGTCGCTGCATAGGGCTACGTTCATACGATCACCTCCTGCAACCGTTCTTGAAGGGCACGCTCGATGGTCCGGGCGCATTGCTCATACTCGGCCACGTCCGAGCCCATCGGATCCTGCACATCCTCGTCCACCAGAAGCAACTGCACGCGTTTTTCCGCCGACGGGGCCAGTCGCAGGACCGTCTCGCGATGCGAGCGGGTCATGGCGAAGACGTAATCGGCCTGCAAAATGAGGTCCGCAGTGAGCGCCGTCGAAGTGTGATCGGAGAGGTCCAGGCCGCGCTTGCCCATCACTTCCAAGGCGAACGAACTCGCCCCGCCGAATCCGCCCGACGTACCCGCGGAGGTCACGATCACTCCGCGATCACGAAGCTCGCCGGGCGCACAGCCCAGTCGTTGTGCGAGAAAGCGCTCGGCGAGACGTTCGGCGATGGGACTGCGGCAAGTGTTGCCCGTACACACGAACAACAATCGCACGGTCGATAACCGCTCGATGCTGCCCGCGTCGTAGACTCCCTCGCGGACCATTTCGTAGCCCGCCCCGTTGATGCGCACGATAGTCGAAGGTTTACCGTATTTGGTTCTCCCGGAGTCCACGAGCAGGTCGATTTTTCCGTCCAAGCCTTTGAGAACGTCGTCACCCGTCCAAGGCGGCGGCTGACCGGCGAGGTTGGCGCTGGCCGCGACAATGGGGGCGTCGACCGCGCGGAGAAGTGCCTGCGCCAGGGCGTCATCGGGACAGCGCAGCCCGATGGTCTTGTCGTAATACATCGCCGCCGCCGCGGCGCCGTTTTTCCCTTGCATGGCAGGCGCGGCCGCGGGATCGTCCACGGCGAAGATCAGCGTCAAAGGTCCCGGCCAGGCCTTGCGCACCAGCCTCGCCCCCACCCCGGAAAGGTTGGGCACGAATCGCTTGGCGTCGTCGCGCGAGGCGATGTGGACGGTGAACGCCTTGGTCCCTTCGCGGGTCTTCACTTCGCGGAGGCGTTGCATGGCCCCTACATGATCCGCCCGCGCCCCGAGCCCATAGACCGTCTCCGTGGGGAACGCCACCAGT
The DNA here is from genome assembly GCA_964646605.1 of uncultured Phycisphaera sp. Taxonomy (GTDB): domain Bacteria; phylum Planctomycetota; class Phycisphaerae; order UBA1845; family UBA1845; genus SBAX01. The sequence goes on from CAZYEX010000161.1 coordinate 7,541, forward strand.
CCGCCGCGCTGCATGACCTCGCTGGCCTGACGAATGGCGTCGGCCTGGGCGCCCTGCGATTCCGATTTGAGGATCGTCGTCACCATAAGCGGGCTTCCTTGGACGAAGGGTACGGAGTTGCGTAAACCTGTCAAGTTCGCGTCGACAACGGGTTCCAACGCCGCTAGACTCCGCCCCGCGATCGCGAGGATCGGCTGCGGCGCCAAGAACGTGTTTATGAAGGGTGCCACTGGCTGCTTGCAGCCAGTGTCCGGCGCCCAACCTGGGTGTCGAGGTGGCTCGCTAAACAGATACCAAGCCGCGTTGACCTGCCGTTTGCGAGGAGGAATCGCTCTGTGAGAAAGTCCGCCCGGGCCTGGATGTTCGGCCGCGTGTACCTGGTTCTCGTCGCCGCCGCGACCGCGCGGGCCGAGTTCGCAACCCCCGTCGCTCTGACCGGCGCTAGAATCGTCACCGGCACCGGCGCGGTTCTCGAATCCGGCACGATCGTCATCGACGAAGGTCGTATCCTCGCCGTCGGCGCCGATGTGAACGTTCCGCCGCATGCGGAGCGCATCGACCTTTCCGGGTTGATCGTCTATCCCGGATTCATCGACGCCCAGTGTCATCTCGGCGTCGCCGAAAAAGAGCGAACCAAGGAGGAGCGAGAAAGAACCGAGGACGTCAATCCCGATCCGCGTGAAGCAGCGCTGCCCGCCACGCGTTTCGCGGATCGACGCGGCATTCGCCCGCAGTTCCGTGCTCTTGAACTGTTCGTGCCCGACGACAAGCAACGAGAGACCCATCGCAGCCTGGGCTTCACCGCGGCGCTCATCGCCCCCCGCGATGGAATCCTCGGCGGGACCAGCGACCTGCTGAGTCTCGGCAACGAGCCCATCCGCCGCTCGGTGCTCGCCGAACAGGTCGCCCATCACGGTTCGTTTACGCTTGGTGAACAAGGCGAGTATCCGCGCACGCTCCTGGGAATCTTCGCCCAGTTTCGACAAGTGTTGCTCGACGCCCGCTGGCACTCGAAAATGGAAAAGTACGCCGAGCGCCATCCCAGCGACGGACCGCGCGTACCCACCGACCCGGCGTTGGATGCGCTGCAAGGCCTACTCGCCCGTGAGAAGCGGATTTTCTTCGAGGCCAACACGGAAAACGAAATTCGCCGGGCCCTCGACTTGGCCGCCGAATTCAAGCTCAACATCGTCATCACAGGCGGCAAAGAGGCCTGGAAAGTCGCGGATCGGCTCAAAACCGAGCGGGTGCCCGTTATCGTCAGCCTCAAGTTTGACGAGGAACCGGAGTACGGGAAGAAACCCAAAGGAAAACCCGAGGCCAAGAAAGCCGACGCCGGGGCGGAAGCCAAACCCGGCGAGACCCCCGTGCCCCCCGATGCCAAGGAGGAAAAGAAGGAAGAAAAGATCTACGAACCGCTGAGGCTGCGGAAGGAGCGGCGGCGATTGTGGGAGGAACAAGTCGCCAATGTCATCCGCTTGCACGAGGCCGGCGTACCCTTCGCTTTCACCACTCGACAGTTCAAGAAAACCGACGACTTTCTGGACAACCTGCGAACGGTGATCGAAAAGGGGTTGCCGCAGGACGCGGCGATTCGTGGGCTGACCGCAGGCGCCGCCGAGGTACTCGGCGCAGCGGACAAGCTCGGCTCGGTCGCTCCGGGACGACTCGCCCATCTGACGGTCATGACCCAACCGCTCGCGGAAAAGAAATCCAAGGTCAAGTTCCTTTTCATCGACGGCAAAAGGATCGAGATCGACGCCGACGACGAGAAGGACAAGGAGAAAGAAGGCAAGGGCGACAAGAGCGAGGGCAAGTCCGCGGATTCACCGGATGCCGCCACGAAATCCGACACCAAACCCGAGTTCCCGAGCGACGCGGAAGACAGGGGGCCGACTTGGGCCGTGGAACTCAAAACCGATCGCGTCCCCAAAACGAAGACAAACGGCGACGTCCTCATCCGCAACGCGACGATCATCCCCGTCTCGGCCCCGACCATCGAGAAGGGATCCATTCTCGTTCGCGGCGGCAAGATCGCGGCGCTGGGTCCCGACGTGACGGCCCCGGAGGACGTGACCGTCATCGACGCCGCCGGGCGCTTCGTCATGCCCGGCATCGTCGATCCACACTCGCACTTGGGCATCGACGGCGTGAATGAGTCGCCGCTGGCCATCAGCGCCGAGGTGCGCATCGCCGACCTCATCGACCCCCACGACGTGGCCATCTATCGCGCCCTCGCCGGCGGCGCCACCACGCACCACGCCATGCACGGATCGGCCAACCCCATCGGCGGGCAAAATGTCACCTTCAAGCTCAAGTACGAGCGGCCGGTCTCGGAAATGCAGATCCCCGACTCGGCTCGGACCATGAAGTTCGCCCTCGGCGAGAACGTCACCCAGGCGAACTTTTTCGAGAGCTTCGGGAAGCGCTATCCCAACACGCGGATGGGTGTCGAGGCCGTGATCCGCACCGCATTCGAGTCGGCCAAGGAGTATCAGCGGGAATGGGACGCCTTCGAACGCGACTCCAAGTCCGGACGAGACGCCCCACCACCGCGGCGCGACCTGCGGCTCGAAGCGTTGGCCGACGTCCTCGCCGGGCGAATCACCGTCCACAGCCACTGCTATCGCTCCGAGGAAATCCTCCGCTTGTTCGACGTGGCCGAGGAATACGGCATCCGTATCGGCACTCTCCATCACGTCCTCGAAGGCTACCGCATCGCTCCGGAAATCGCTCGACACGGGTGCGGCGCCTCCTCCTTCGCCAACGACTGGGCCTACAAGATCGAGGCCTATCAGGCCATCCCGCACAACGTCGCCCTGATGACCGACCACGGCGTCAACGCCTCGGTCAATTCGGATTCGCAAAGCACCATTCGCTACCTCGGCCAGGAGGCGGCCAAATGCGTCAAGTGGGGCGGGATGAGCGAGAACCAGGCCTTGCGGCTCGTGACCCTCAACCCCGCGATGCAGTTGCAGGTGGACCATCGCATCGGAAGCCTCGAGGTCGGCAAAGACGCGGACCTCGCCATCTTCAACGGCCACCCGCTCAGCACGGTCAGCAAGTGCGTGATGACCTTGATCGACGGCGAAGTGTACTTCGAGGATGCCCGCCCGGACCCGGTCGAACGAACGACGGATTGGAAAACCGCACCGACGGAGTTCGAGCGCCGACAACCCATCGACCGCACTATTCCCGCGACGCCGCACCGCGCCTACGCCGTCGTCGGCGGTACGGTCCACCCCATTAGCGGTCCGGTCATCGAAAAGGGAACCGTCGTCATTCTGGAGGACAAGATTCTGGAGGTCGGCCCGGCGGCGACGGTTCCACCCGGCGCCGGCGTGATCGACGGGACGGGATTGCACGTGTATCCGGGTCTGATTGATGCCGGCAGCATTCTGGGAACAAGCGAAGTGGATTCCTTGCGTTCCACCCGTGATTTCAGCGAAATCGGCGCCTTCAATCCGCATCTGAGCACAGCGAGCGCCGTCCATCCACACAGTGAACACATCGCCATCGCCCGCGCCGCGGGGATCACCACCACCCTGGTCAAACCCGCCGGTCAGCGAGTCTTCGGACAGAGTTCGATCATTCACTTGGCCGGATGGACCGCGGCGGAGATGGTGATCGACGACACTTTCGGTCTGCACCTGAGCGTGCCGAGTTTGCCGGTGCAGTTGCCCGAAGACAAGGAGGCCAAAAAGAAGCAAACCGATGAGCACAAGAAAGCCCTCAAGCAACTCGAGGACTACATCGCCAAGGCCAAGCACTACGCCCAGGTCAAGAAGGCCGCGGCGAGCGACCCGACGATCCGTGCTGACATCGACCTGGCACTCGAAGCCATGATCCCCTACGTGCAAGGCGAAAAGCCCGTCCTCTTCGAGGCCGACGGCTACAAGCGCATCGTCGAGGCCCTCGACTTCGCCGAAAAGCACAAGCTCCGGTGCATCCTCATGGGCGGGCAGGAGTCCTGGAAGGTCGCCGATCGCCTCAAAGAAAAGAACATCCCCGTCATTCTCGCCACCGTCATCAGCTATCCGCGCGGCGAGTACGAGACGTGGGACGGGGTGTATCGGTGTGCTAGTGTACTAGAACAGTATGGGGTGCGCTTCGCCTTCGCCTCCGACAGCGCCTCCAGCGCCTACGACCTTGGCACCATGGCGGGCATGGCCGTCGCTCATGGCCTGCCCCGCGAGCGCGCCGAGTACGCCTTGACGCTCGGCGCCGCGGAGCTGCTGGGCATCGCCGATCGCGTCGGGTCCATCGAAGCCGGAAAGCGGGCGGACCTCATCGTGACCAACGGCTCGCCCTTGCAGACCGTGACCGAGGTTTCGCACGTGTTCATCGACGGACGACCCATGGACCTCGCCAACATGCACACGCGGAACTACGAGAAGTTCAAGAATCGCCCCGCGCCGAAACTCCCGCCGCCGCCCTCCGATTTGCGCGGTCCCAAAAGCCTTTCGGCCCCGTAAGGTAGGATGCGGCGGCGCGGTCACCGTGGGGGGGGCGGAGCGAACGGCGATGCTATAATGAGCGTATGGTCGGTCGAGGAATCGCCGGAGGGTGTGCGCTGGCCGCCGCGGCGCTGGCCGCTTTCGCGGCGACCAGCCACGTCGTGGCACTCGCTTTCCCGTTGGTCGCCGCCGACCATGACGTGCTTTTGCTGCACTTCTACGACGGGCGAACGCGGCTCTTTTGGTACCGATCGCCGGATGAGCCGATTCGCATGGAGCCTTCCGACTCTCGCGCCTGGATTCGCATCCGTTCCCAGGCGGTGGAGTCCACCCAACTTCCCTTTGGCGAGGTCGGGCCGCCTTCGCCTCCCGTGTTCAACATCCCCATCCGGATCGGCGACCGGCGGCAGCTTCCGCCGCTGGGAGGCCGGTGGCGCGGCGAAATCACGCCCATCATCCCGCCCCCGCGGCAGTTCGACCGTCAACCTTGGCGAGTCGAGTCGAGCTTTGTGCGTCTTCCCACTTGGCCGCTCGTGCTCGTGCTCATGATCCCGCCCATCCGGCGCTCCATCGTCGAGCGCCGCCGCGCCGGGCGGCAGCGACGAAACGAATGCCTGGAGTGCGGATATAACCTGACCGCACTGGTGATGCCCCGCTGCCCAGAGTGCGGAACGGCCATCCACATGGGGCTGAGTGCTTAGCCCCTTGTGCCTTAGACCATCGCGGCATTCGCCCCGGACGGCGCGGTCTTCGCCCTCTTTCGCCCGGCGGTCCCATGGGTTAGAATGACCTGGGTAGGCCTCGCCAACCGGCCGCCAGAAGGGGGCTCGCGGGTCGGATGGGGCTTCGATCAAGACGGGGCGTGGCGCAGTCCGGTTAGCGCGCTTGACTGGGGGTCAAGAGGTCGCAGGTTCGAATCCTGTCGCCCCGAGTCCGCCAAAGGCGGACTAGAGCAGGAGAGAGGAGAGAAAAAAACGCGGCACGCTCTCCTGCGGTCTCCTTTCGACTTTCTACCTTCTGAGGGGGGCCCAACATGCCCTTCGCCTTCGAGAAGTTGGTCGTCTATCAGCAAGCCGTCACCTTCGTCGACGCCGCCTGCTCGCTGACGAGGGGTTTCCCACGCGGCTACTTTTTTCCGGCTGACCAACTGAACCGCGCCGCCCTGTCCATCGCCGCAAATACCGCCGAGGGCAACGGCCGTTTTGCCAAGCCCGATCGGAAGAACTTTTTCGGTATCGCTCGGGGCAGCGTGCAGGAATGCGTGCCACTCCTGGAACTCGCCGGCCGGTCAGGGCTTCCCAAAGTCCGCTCGGCATGAGCAACTCAAGGCCGACCTCCAAGAAATTGCCCGTATGCTCTCGGGCCTCATCAACCTTTCGGAAACGAAGTACCTTGAGTGGTACGCGGGCAAGCGGACCTGATGAATCGAGTCGAAAGTGCCTCATCGCCTCGCCGAAACACCACCCCCAAGGGGATTCGAACCCCTGTCGCCGGCATGAAAAGCCGGTGTCCTAGGCCTCTAGACGATGGGGGCAGACGCACGTATAGGGGCGCACGTCGCGGGACGAACTCTAGCCGCGCTTCGGGCGAGGGTCAAGAATTGGCGGTTTTCGATTGTCGATTGTCGATTTCTGGAGCGGGCGGCGGGTGCTTGCCGAGCGCCCCACCCTCCGCGCATCCGTTCCGAAGATTGATCGTCCGACTGCCGCAATTCACGATGGTGTTCTTGTTGCTCGCGGCTTGCGATCGGGGCGCGGATGAGCCCACGAGTACGCCGCGCGTGGTGGCGTACTGCAGTGTGGACGAGTCCATCGCGGCGCCTATTTTGGGTGAGTTCGCGCGGCGGACGGGCGTGGGTGTGGAGGCGATCTATGACTCCGAGGCCGGCAAAACCACGGGGCTTGTTCAGCGGATCATTCACGAGTCGCAGTCGGGTCGCGTACGGGCCGACGTGTTCTGGTCGGGCGAAGTTTTTCAGACGATCCGTCTGGCGCGGTTGAACTTGCTGTCGCCGTACGCATCGCCGGCGGCAGAGGACATCCCGCCGCGGTTCAAGGACCGGGCGGGTCGATGGGTTGGGGCCGCGGTTCGAGCTCGCGTGGTGGCGTACGATCCTGAACGCGTCAAAGAGGACGACGTGCCCGCGCAATGGGAGGGGTTCAAGAATCCTCGCTTTGCCTCTCGTGTGGCGATCGCCAATCCCCTGTTCGGAACGACGCGCGGGCACGTGGCGGCCATGTTCGCGGGCTGGGGGGCGGATCGCGGGCGGTCGTTTCTCTCCGCACTTCGCGATCACGGTGCGCGAATCGTGGACGGCAACAGCGCCGCGGTTCGGGCCGTGCTCGAGGGCCGCGCGGAATTCGCGTTTACGGATATCGACGACGTGCGGATGGCACAGCGCAGCGGTGCTTCGCTGGCGTTTCGCTACCCGGACCTCGGCGATGGTGGGACTCTGCTGATTCCCTGCACCGTGGCGGTCGTGGCGGGAGGTCCGAACTCCGCCGGCGCTCACGCCCTCGTCGACTACCTGGTGTCGGCGGAGATGGAGCGGAAACTTGCCGAGGGTCCCGCGGGATTCGTGCCCGTGCGCGAGGGGTTGCGAAAGGCGCTGGGGATTTCTTGGCCCGCGGAATCCGTGGTGGACTACGAGGCGGTCGCGGAGGCTGCGGAATCCGCCGACGCCGCGGTTCGAGAGCTGCTGATCCGGTGATCCGTTTGTCGTGGAGCACGGGACTTCGACTCGCGGCCTGGGCGGTCTTCATTCTCGCCTTCGTTTTCCCGCTACTGGCGCTGACGGTCGCGGGCATTTCGGGGCCCGCGCCCGCGCTTGAAACCGTCTCCATCTCGTCACGGCAGTGGACATTGCTTTGGCGGAGTTTCGGTTTGTCGCTGGGGGGGGCGGCGGCGTGCCTCGTATTGTCGCTTCCGACGGCATGGGCCCTGGTACGCGCCCGCGGATCGGCGACCCGCGGGATTCTCCACGCCGCACTTCTTTCGATCGCATTGTGTCCGCCGATGGCGTATGTCTTCGGTTGGGGGCAAGTGATGCCCCGTGGGATTTCCCCGGAGATTCGTTGCATCGGCGTATGGGCGCTATGGGCTTGTCCGATTCCGGCGATGTTGGCGGCAGCGGGGTGGATGCGTGGCGGTCGCCGTGCCTACGAGGCGGCGATTCTCTCGACGGGACCCATTCGCGCGTGTGTGGTCGGGGCGTTGCCCGCCCTGCAACGCTACCTGGGCCTCGGCGCTCTGATTCTCTTCACCCTCTTCTTGGGCGACTACGGCGTGCCCCACGCCTGCGGTTTGTTGGTGTATGCGACGGAGCTACTGGGCTGGGCGTCGAGTTCGGCGCAGGTCACAGACGTGATTGGGCCGGCGATGCCGGGTGTGGTCGCCGTCGTCGCGCTGCTCGTCTTGCTGTGGACGCTGGGGCGCCGTTGTGCCCAAGACGAAACAGACGAGGTCCTGCACATGCGCGGCGGGGGTTACTGGGCGTGGCTTGCGGGTGTGGCCGTGATGACCTTCGCGTTGGTGGTTCCGATTGTCGGGCTCCTTCTCAAGCTGCCGTCGTGGGCTTCGATCGGTGAAACGGTCGGGACGTACAAGAGTGACGTGGGGTGGTCACTGGCCGTGGCGGTCGGCGCCGCCGGGATCGGCGTGGCGATGGGAATCGGTTTGGTCGGTACGGCCTTCGAGCGGCGGTTGCTGATGGCGATCTCCCTTCTTGCCGGTGCGATGCCGGGCGCGGTGGTGGGTGCCGCGTTGATCGCGGCGTACAACCGTCCGGGTTTCGGATGGCTCTACAGTCACTGGCCTTTGCTTGTTCTTTGTGGAGTGGCGCGGTTCGGATGGGTGGGAGCGTTGGCGGCCGCGGTGATGGTTCGGGGGTCCGCGCCGGAGGTGAGCGCCGCCGCGGAGCTGGACGGTCTGAATCGCGCGGGCATCGTCGCTCGGATCCTCGCCCCGTTGCATTGGCCGGTGATCGCCGCGGCCGGGGCCATCATCGCCACCCTGACCCTGGCCGAAGTCGCCGCTTCCACGTTGCTGCGAACACCGGAATTCAATCCCCTTTCGCACGTGATCATCGAGAAGTTTCATCGATTTGAAGACGGGGCGCTGGTCACGTTGAGCTTGGGGCTGATGTTTTCCACGCTGCCCGCCGCCGGGTTGTTGCTCGTGATCTTCCGACGAAAGCGATGAGGTTTGTTCGGCGGAGGGTCGGCGGCGAGACCCGCGCGTCCAACACAGATTGCTGTTTCTTCGGTACTGGTAACGCTTCAGGATAACAACCCGATAAGCTCGTCCAACGTCCAAACATGATCCGCCAGCCCGGACGCGACAGCCGGGCTTGTCCCAAGCGTGCTTTGAACTCGGCAATAGTTGTAATAGGCGAAAAACAGCGAGATCGAAGCCTCGTGGTTCTGGACCTTCTTGGAGTGGGCGTTTGTCAGCCGGGTGAATCCTCGCATCGACATCCGGATCGTGAGTTTGTCGCGCTCGACGTGGCTTGTGGAGACATGCTCGCGGTCCGACAGCGCAAGAACCGGAGCCTTCTCGCTTCCGTTGATCTTGGGTGGGCTGTACTTGGCTTCCGAGTTACGCTCCGCGCTCGTGCCACCATACGTCTTCACAAGCTGGGCGTAATCGACCTCGAACCCGAAGGCGTTGGAGACAGCGTCCAGATAGCTCGAATGACCGTCGGACGTAAGCTGCACGCGATTGTTCACGCGCCCCGCAAGGTCGAGCATGAACTCGTTCGCATCGCCTTGGGTTCGCAGCCCAACGCGGTACGCGATGATGAGTTTTTGATCGGTGATCGCCGTCCACGTCCACACGTCGCCGTAGACGCCCTGCATTTCTTCGGGAACGTTCTTTTGCTTCGCGTAGCAGAACGCCCAGATTTCGTCAGTTTGGATTCGCTCGGGCTTCAAGCCTCGGACGTGCTTGTCGTGATGCTCGGCGCACGCCGCCCCGAGCGACCGGATGAGCCGGAGAATCGCGGGCTTGGATACGCCCGTCATCCGAACGGTCGAGCTTATACACGCGCCCTCGACCAAAGCCGAGACAACCGCTTTCCGCTTTTCGTCACCTATCTTATTCATACGTTCCCATTATGCTTGCTCGTGTTGGCAAAGTAAATACTATTCCGAGAAATTCTTGTAACATCAGCCATCAAAACCGAGTCTGAAGTGGCAAAATATCAAAAAACACCCATTTTTCAATGGGTCACAAACCGGAACATTTTGCGCTTGACTTTGCGCAGGGGCACCATCATAATACGCGACCATGAGAAAAGAAACTGAGGTTCAGAAGGCGGTGCGCGAAGTCCAGCCCTACGGCGGCCTTCTCGCAGATATCATCCAAGTGGCCAGCCGCTACGCGAAGGAAACAAACAAGCTGCTCGGTCCAGCCAACAAGATCGAGCGCGCGGGCGACATACATCGGGGAACTCGGACGGGACTCGAGTGCCTATGCGCCATGGAAAACTGCCCGATGGTGCTGCGGGAAGGCAACCGTAGCCCGGACCACCTAGTGTTCCGAGGCGCCTTTGCACTTCGGTGGGGGCATCGCATCGGCAAGAGAATCAGCCGCAACGATTCGAATCCGACGCGCCAAATGCACGAGCAAGGGCTGCTTTCATGGAATGAATCAAGCGAATCGGCCGTAGCCGCCGGTGGCACAGGAATCGAGTGGGGGGTCGAGAAGACCCTCGGCGACCTTCTACTGCTGACCGTTTCGTACACGTTCGAAGACGACTTCACGTTAGCAAACAAGGCCCAGTGGTACGTTGGGCAGGTCGATCTCGTGCAAGAGCTGGCTGGCGACATTGAATTTCTGTGTAGTCCGTTCGCTACCTTCTCCGCGCCCAAAAAAGAAATCTGGACGGACGACCCCAAGGCCATCGTGCGCGCTCGCCAGGGTGATGAAGAGCGTTGGGCCAAAGAACTGAATCGCATCCGTCGCGCCGGTTAATCGCATGCCCATCAATCCTGAGATGATCTCGGTCGGTCGGGATCTGCGAGAGTGGAGCCAGGGTGATCTTGCTAATGCAATCGGGGTCGCACGCACCACCATTAGCAAGTTTGAGATGCGTGCTCTTCCATGCGACCGCGAGATTCCAAAAATAGCCGCAAGGCTCAACCTGCACCCCGATTTTTTCGAGCAGTTTGAGTCGATTCACGGCCTAGCTGGCGACTTCCTATACCGAAAGCGAGCGTATGTCCCCGCTCGGGTGAAACGTCGTGTCCAAGCGGAAGCCAACCTAAAGAAACTACAGGTCAAGCGTCTCTTGGAACATGTAGAGCTTGAGGCGGACCTTCGATTTCCGTTGATTCAGCCGGAAGAACGTAACGGTAATATCGAGATGATAGCTGCCGACGTGCGCGCTGCCTGGCGCGTGAAACCCGGACCGATCCCAAATGTGACGAAGCTGATCGAGGCGGCGGGTGGTATTGTTTTCGTCATGGACCTGGGGACGGACCTAATCGACGGAACCAACATGAGACTCCCAGCGTTTCCTCCGCTCCTGTTCTTGAATGAAAATGTTGCTGGAGAGCGCCACCGATTCAATCTGGCGCATGAACTTGGGCATGTGGTTATGCATGCATCGGTGTCTCTCGGCGACGCGGAAGACGAGGCGTATCGTTTCGCTTCGGAACTCTTAATGCCACGGTCCCAGATCAAGTCCGATCTTCGACAGCTCGACTTGGCCGCTGCGGCCCGCTTGAAAACTTTCTGGGGCGCATCAATGGCGGCGATCATTAAGCGAGCGCACGACCTGGAGGTGATCTCCAACGCAAAGTATCGTCGGCTCTTCCAATCTTTGAATGCTCAAGACCTGCGCGTTGTGGAGCCGCTGCCATTGCCATTCGAACAGCCCTCGGCATTCGAGAACATGAAGGCCGTATGCCGAAATGCGTGCGGACTCTCAGAAGACGATATGACCCGTTTGCTCTTTACGGATCGACTTGGACCCATGGAGGCGGTCCAAGAGACTAAATTGCGAATCGCAACTCCGAATCTTTTCGAGGAGGAATCCGCTGAGCAGTAGGCCCCTATCCCCAGCGCTTCTTCGCGGCCTTCTTGGCGATTTCCTTACGTCGCTTGGCCGAGAGTTTCGCCGCCCGCGCCTTGCCGCCCTTGGACGCACCCAGCTTGCTGAGCGCCACCGCGGCGGGATTGCGGGTGTCGGGTTCGGCTGGTTCCTCGGGTTTTTCTAGCAGTCCGCCGGACAACTTCTCACCGGTCGCTTGCTCGACAATCGACCGTGCGACCTCGGTTACGTCTCGGCGTTTCTTCTTGCGTTGCTTGCCCATGCAAGCATTATACCATGCTGTCAAGCGCTACGTGAGCGCCACACGTTACCAGTACCGTTTCTTTCCGCTCTCTTGTCATTTTACTCAAGGTCGGCGAACATTCCGCCGCTTCCTCGCGGAGCATGGAGAGCGAAAGCGATGAAACTTTCCAAACGGGTGACGGCCTTGGCGGAGTCGGCGACGCTGGCGGTGTCGGCCAAGGCGGCGCGATTGAAGGCCGAGGGCGTGGACGTGGTCAGCTTCGGCGCCGGCGAGCCAGACTTTGACACTCCCGCGCACATTCGCCGGGCGGGGCTCGGCGCCCTCGAGGCCGGACAGACGCGCTATCCCAGTCCCGCCCACGGGCTCCTCGCGGCGCGAAAGGCCGTGTGCGACAGTCTCCTCCGCGATTCCAAGCTGCATTACGATCCTGACCAAGTGATGATCACTTCGGGCGGGAAAGACGCCGCCTATCTCGCCTTCCACGCCCTGCTCGATCCGGGAGACGAGGTGGTCATCCCCAAGCCGTATTGGGTCAGTTACCCGGAAATGGTTCGCCTGACCGGGGCGGTGCCCGTGTTCGTGGTCGGACCGCGAGAACGAGACTACAAGCTCAGCCCCGAACTGCTGCGTACGGTGTTGACTCCGCGTACCCGGATGTTCGTTTTCAATTCGCCCTCCAACCCCAGCGGAGTCACCTACGACCCGGAGGAGGTTCGGCAACTCGCGCATGCCCTGCAGGAACATGACCTCATCGTGCTGGCCGACGAAATCTACGACCGGCTTTTGTACGGCGATCAGAAGACCATCAGCTACGCGAGCGTGAGTGACCGGGCGTACGCCCAGACGCTCACCTGCAACAGCGCGTCGAAGACCTATGCCATGCCCGGTTGGCGCTTGGGATACACAGCCGGGCCGGTGGAGATCATCAAGGCCATGGCCAAGCTCCAGTCCCAGTCCACCAGCGGGGCGGCTACGTTCTCGCAGCTCGCCTACGCCGCGGCGCTCGCCGGCGATCAATCATGCGTGGAGACGATGCGTGCGGAGTTCGAGCGAAGAGGTCGGCATATGTGGACGCGGTTGACCTCCATGCCCGACGTGCAATGTCCCAAGCCCACCGGCGCGTTTTACTGTTTCCCGGACGTTTCGAAGACCTATCCGCGACTGGGGGTGAGCGGCTCCATCGAGTTCGCCGGGCGGTTGTTGGATGAGGCGCGGGTCGCGGTCGTCCCCGGCGTCGCCTTTGGGATGGATGGACATGTGCGTTTGTCCTTCGCCACGAACATGGCCTCAATCGACAAGGGGTTGGACCGCCTCGAGCAGTTCCTGCGCCGCGCCTGAGGGGCCGAGAAGGTTCGTTCCGTGGCCGACAACGCGACGACAGGCGCCCGGCGGGAGTTCACCTTCGGTGACCTCGACGCCGTCCTGCGCGAAGTACAGCGCCTGCGCCGCGGGCATCGGACTCTGCGCAACTGGACGTTGGCGCAAGTCTGTCGGCATCTGGCGGACACGATTCACGCTTCCATCGACGGGTTTGACCTGCGCCGCCATCGAATCAAGCGCTGGTTTTTCCGCCGACCTCTGCTGGCGTACACGTATCGCTTCGGCATCCCCGCGGGGTACACGGTGGACCCAAAGCTCACTCCACCGGCCGGGGTGGACCTGGAGGCCTCGCACACCCGCCTCGAACAGGCGATTCGGCGCTACCAAACGCATGGCGGACCGTTGCACCCTCATCCCCTGTTCGGACGGCTCTCGCGGGCGGGCTGGGATCGTATGCATCGTTTCCATTGTGCCCACCACTTGAGTTTCGTCCTGCCCGACGACGTGATCACGGTCCGCGATGGAAGGGCTTCCTGAGCGGCGAAAAATTGGTATGGTGAAGGGACCGGGTGTCTTTGACCTTGGCGCAAGCGGACGAAGGGAGATCAACGCATGAGAGCAACAAGAGCGGCTTGGATAATGGGACTGATCGGCGCTGTGATCGTGGGCCTGTGGACGGCCTCGGGGCAAGTACGTGGACAGGCGACGGAAAAACGACCGGCTAAAACGGGAGCTGTGCGACCGCCGACCGTCGGCGAACGTCCTCCCAAGGAGGTGACGCTCGCCGGCCGAGTGGTGAGCCTGCACCAGTACATGACGGGGCGCGACTCGCCGGATACGGCCAAGGCGATGGCCGATGGGATCCGTGCGGGCGGCGCGGCGGCTCTTGAAACGCCGTCCGGTCTGGTCATCGTAGGGCAAGGAAACACCTCGGCTATTCGAGTGCTCCTACCGCTTGCCTACCAACAGGTCGAAGCCCACGGCAAACTCTATGAAAAGGGCGGCGTCAAATTCCTGGACCTCGACACCGTTCATGCCGCGGAGGCCGAGGCGGATGATGAAGAAGAGGAGGAAGAGGAAGGCGACGAGTGACCGGTCCCACAGCCGATCGATCGCCGCACTTTCGCTTGACGGTCCACGTCCATCGAACTACGCTCTGTGGCTGGTGCCGCCGCGCCGCGAGCGGGGCGCCGACGCCCCGGATGGCCGGGGCCTCGACCTCGGGTAGGTAGCTCAGTTGGTAGAGCAACGGACTGAAAATCCGTGTGTCGGCGGTTCAACTCCGCCCCTGCCCAGTGCCTAGAATCGCGGGACATGGCTTGTTTCCCCGCGCTGTCTAAGCCGTCGCCTGTTGGTCCTTCGGCGGCCTGCAACTCTGTGTGCGAGTGCCCACAGCAGCGCTTTCCTTGGGGTTCTCCGATGGGACCCTCCCCGCGCGGTCCCGCAAATCGTCGGGGGTCTTTAGGTAGTGCTTTCCCGCTACCCGTCCGCTGTGTCCGAGCCACGCATCGACGGCGTAAGCTGGGTACGTCTGTTTCCGTTCGGTAGCGCAGCTCCAGCGGAGGGTCTGGAACACGTCGCTCCACGGTTCCATTTCGGCCCCTGTAACGATCGAACGCATGGCCCGGCGGAGATTGTTTCGGGAGAGTGCTACAACGGTTTGCCGGCCCTCCGGCGCCGCGTCAAAGGCATCCCGTAAGAGCTGCACGAGTTTGGCGGTAATCGGCAACGTTCGGCGTTCGTGACCGGCGTGTCTTTCGGTTTTGACCGATCGGACGTTCAACCGCTTGCGCTCCCAGTCCACGTCTGCCCATCTCAACACGTGTGGCTCCGACGGCATCCGAAGGCTGGCGAACCCAAACGCCGCCGAACAAGCCGTCATCACCGATAACGAATTGCCCACCGGCTCATCCGGCAAGGCCAAACCGGAGGATGTTCCTCGTGGCGGCGCCCCGCTGCAATGGAGCGAAACAACGGCAGCGAACTACGTACCGTTCGTCGGACAACCAAGAGCGCGCATTTCGCGGACGGGTACGCTTACGGTTACGCATGTGCCATGGCGCGGCGTGCTGTCAACATCGATCCGGCCGCCGTGAGCCTTTATGATCGACTGACAAATGGAAAGGCCCAGTCCCGCGCCTGGTGCCGACAGTGTCGATCGCGACGGGTCGACACGATAAAAGCGGTCGAACACTTTGGGCAACTCTTCTGCCGAGATACCGATCCCGGTGTCCGCCACTTGGATTCGTGCGCACCCGTTGCATTGCCCAACCGACACGCGAATCCGGCCCTGGGGCGGCGTGTACTTGATTGCGTTGTCCAGGAGGTTGCCGATCACTTGCCGCAGGCGTCCGTCATCTCCTTCGACGACGAATGGCTCGGGTTTCTCCACAATCAGCGATAGGCCCTTTTCCTCAGCCATGGGCGCGTAAAGGTCCGCAACGTCTACCAAGGCGGCATCGAGAGAAAAGGATTCGCACCGCATGACCGCATCGCCCGAGTCGAGGCGAGCCAACAACAGCAAATCCTCGGCGATGCGTTGCAGACGCTCGTATTGCGAGATGCTTTCTTCGATGGTCTGTCGAAGCTCGTCCGTGGAGCGTGGTCGTGAGAGCACCACCTCTGCATTGCCGCGAAGTGCAGCCAGCGGCGTTCGCAATTCGTGAGAGGCATCGGCGGTGAACCGCTGAACCTTCTGAACCTGCTGCTCGATCCGATCCAGCATGCCGTTCAGCGTCTCGGCCAACTGGTCCATTTCGTCGCCGGTTCCCGACAGCGGGATGCGCGTACGCAAGTCGTGGGCCCCGATGTCTCGCGCCGTCCGCATGATGCGGCGGATGGGATGAAGACTCCGCCTGGCGAGAAAGCCCCCGGCGCCAACGGCGATCAAGGGCGCGGCAAGAAACACGGCCAGACAAATCCGCTGGAACCTCGCCAGCGATTCCGTCATTTGGTCGAGCAGGTAGCTGCTCTGCGCCGTGCAATGCCGCCCCTCCGCCGTTTGCACGCGAAGGCTGCACACACGATGTGCGTAGGGCCTGCCTGGGGGTTGAACCGTCTCGCAGCGGATGTATGGAGCGTCGTCGTCCCAGTCCGGCGGAGGTTTCCAGATTCCTCGAAGGTCATCCTCGACGGCGCTGCTCACGAGGACCACGCCTTGTTCATCCATCAGACGGAACCCGAGGTCATTCCGTGCGCGGACGCCCAGTTCCTGCTGTACGAAGGCTTGCAAGGCCAGGTCGTCGTCGGGATGCTCGTTCACCGTCAGCATGAACTCATGAATCTCGCCTTCCAGGAAAGCGTCGATCTGCGAGCGCATGGAAAAGAACACCCCCGCGTAGAGGGCGACGCTCACGACCGCGATCAGCAGCATGGTGAGCCCCGCGCCCCAAAGCGTCAGCCGCGCCCCGATCCCTGCAAGAAAGCGTTTACGCGTCGTTTCTGAGGACATATCCCACGCCACGAATGGTGTGAAGGAGCGGTCTGTCAAAGCCGTGATCTATTTTCCGCCGCAAGCGGTTGATGTGAACGTCCACGACGTTGGTTAGCGGGTCCTGGTGCATATCCCAAACATGTTCGAGAAGCATGGTTCGGGTCAGCACGCGACCGGCGTTTCGGCCTAGGTACTCGACCATGGCAAACTCGCGCGGGGTCAGGTCCACGCGCTTGCCGGCCCGTGAAACGCCGCGTCTGAGCAGGTCGATGGCCATGTCACCGACGACGATCGGTTGGGTCGTTAAGCCCTCGCTGCGACGCAAAACGGCGTGAATCCGCGCGAACAGTTCCGTGAAGCTGAAGGGCTTGGCGAGATAGTCATCCGCACCGAGGTTCAGGCCCGTAACCCGATCTTCCACCGTGTCTCGCGCCGTGAGGCAGATGACCGGAGTCCGAATATCCCGTTCGCGAAGCTCGCGAAGAACGCCAAAGCCGTCCCGACCGGGCAGCATCACGTCCAGAATCATGACGTCGTAGGGTACCTCACACCCGAGGCGGAAGCCGTCGTGACCGTTTTGAGCAACATCCACGGCGCACGAAGCCTCGGTCAGCCCCTTCCTTACAAACGACGCGATACCCGGATCATCCTCGACGACGAGTACACGCACCTTGCAGACCCTTCCACTCATGACGGTCGGTCGTCGACCGTCGACCGGCAAATCGTACCGCGCCGCGAGTCGCCGGGCGAGGACAGGGACAGATTACGGATTTGTAATCTTCTTGTAATCGACCGGAGGGCGCGTAGCGGTAACTTCCTGGGGTGAAGGAAAATTGAGGATATGAGAATGCGCGTAGCATCCACAACGCTTCGAGGCGAACCGATCGGACCGAGGTCGCTCTGTGGTGTCGTTCTTCTGATTCCCGCCTGCGTGAGCGTTGACCCGCGTGCCGATTACCGACGCACGCAAGAGCTGGTCATGCAGCAAACGGGCGTGGGCGACATGTACGATCCGTCCGCCGAGCAGGAAATCGACCGTCGCATCCACGAGCTTCTTGAAGACGGTGTATCCATCGACGAGGCTGCTCAGATCGCACTGCTCAACAACAAGACCCTCCAGTCGTTGTTTCAGGACATCGGAATGGCTCGCGCCGACGTGGTCCAATCCGGACTGCTGACCAACCCGTCGCTATCCATGTTGATCCAGTTTCCCGAGGGCGGCGGAAGGTCCAAGCTCGATGCGGGAGTTGCGCAGCAGATCGCCGACCTTTGGCAGATCCCGCAGCGAAAACGCATCGCGCAAGCGGACCTGGAGGCGACCGTACTTCGCGTCGCTCAGCAAGCGTTGGATCTGGCGGCGGACACGCGGATCCAATGCCTGCGCGTGCTCGCCCTGCGGCGGCTGCAAGGCATCCAACAGGAAAGTCTGCAGCTTGCCCGCGAGTCCGTCCGCCTTGCGGAGGCCAAGGTCGGAGCCGGCGAGGCGAGCGGGCTCGATCTGAATCTCGCCAAGGCGGGTCTGTCGGAAATCGGGCTTCTGGGCATCGACACGCAGCGCCAGTACGAACTTTCTCTCCTTCGGCTGACCCGAACGCTGGGGCTAAGTCGCGACGACGAGTCTTGGAACTTGGCCGGTGAACTCTTCGCGGGCGCGCTGCCGCTCCAGGACGAGGACCAGTGGGTCTCCCTGGCGCTCGAGGCTCGGTTGGATGCGCTCGTCGCCGCGGAGAAGGTCCATGCCGCGGAAGGCGCGTGGCGAAGGGAGCAGGCCGCCGTGTTCCCCAACGTTACGGTCGGCTTGGGCGTCGAGCGTCCCGACGATCGGGGTCTGCCTGATCGCCACGTCCTGGCCGACGCCGCCCGGGCTTCGATCGCCAACGGGGCGCTCACCGCGCCGGACATCCAATCGCGTGCTCAAAGGCGCCGAGAACGATCGCAGATCATCGACTCGCTGATCGGTCCAAGCTTGGACATCACGCTGCCCATTTGGGACCAAAATCAAGCGCGCGTCGCCCGCGCCCGGTTTTCCTGGGACCAGAAATGCAAGGAGCAGGACGATCTCTTGGATTCCATCGCCGAGGAGGTCTTGATCGCATCGGTAGGGTTGCGAAGCGCGTCCGAACAGCGTCGTCTTTACGATCAGGAATTGCTCCCGCAGTCACGGGAGAACCTCAAGTCGGCGCGGCTCGCGTACGCGAGCGGCGAGCTGGGCATGGTCACCCTGATCGAGTCGCAGGAGGCGGTGATTCGCATCGAACGCGCCCATGTCGACGTGCTGCGCGACTTGGCCATCGCCCGTGTGGAGTTGGAACGCGCCGTCGGGGGACGGCTCGACCAGGGGAGTGAACAACCATGAAGCGCAATAAGCGATGGGCCCAAAGCGCGGCGATTCTCGCCGTCGCCGTTGGGATGTTGGCGACCGCCGGATGTAGGCCCACCGACGTCACGATCGGCGACTTCGTCCGGGATTTCGCGAGACAGTCGTTCGCGGCTTTGGTGTTGTAGAGCGAAGTCATCCGCGAACGGCTTGGCGTTGGAGTGTGACGCGATGCGACATCATCGAAACTGGTTCCGCCGGCGCGGGTCATGGGCCTCTGCGGCAGCGCTCGCCTTTTCGTTCGGCGCGGCGTGGTGGATTTCCGTTCCGACCTTAGCGGGTGAGGAGGAAGAACACCAAGAGAAATCCGCCGTCGTTCACACTCCGGAGGGCGAGACCCTCCTGAAGATCGACGCCGGGCATCAGCACGAGCTGGAAATCTCCGTCGCTCCGCTGGCCGCGTATCAATACAAGCCCGAGGTCTGCGCCGTCGGTCGACTCGAGGAGGATCCCGCCAAGTCGTTTGTGCTCCGCGCCCCGCTGGCCGGTGTGATCAGCGTGGCGGAGGTCGGGGCGTGGGTCCGAATCGGCGACTCCATTTCCCATGCGACGATCCTCGGCTGGATTGAACCACGGCTTGGTCCGCTCGAGCAAGTGGACTTGGCGTCGCGGTACGCCGCCGCGAAGTCGGAGCTCGCCCAAGCGCAAGCGGACCTCGCCGTGGCGCAGGCGTCTTTCGAAAGCAAACGGGCGCTCAACACGGACAACAAGATCGTCACCGACCGCGCCTTGGAGGAAGCCCGCGCCAAGGTCGCCGGGCAACAGGCTCGCCTCGCTGCAGCGGGCGAGATTGTCCATCTCATCGAGGCCGCGCAGGGGGCGCACGGCCCGACCCCCGCCAACCAGCTTCGCGTCGAGCTGGGCGGCGAGGTCGTCGAGCTTGCCGCGCAGGTCGGTGAAAGCGTCGATCGCGGCCAAGTGCTCCTCAAGACCGCCAAACATGACACCTTACTGGCACGCGTCGAGTTGCCCGTCGGCGTAGCCTTCGAGCAGAACGTGACCTCCGCTCGAATCGTCGCTCTCGACGACGAGACCGCGTCCCTGTCGGCCCAGCGGGTGGCGCAGGCTCCGCGAACCGCCGGTACCGCCGCCGGAGCGCTCCTCCTCTACCGATTGGAAACCAAAGGCAAACCCCTTCGCCCCGGAACGCGTGTCTTGGCCTTCGTTCCCACCTCCGCGGAACCCGAGCCTGGTGTCATCATCCCTCGAGCCGCCGTCGTTCGAGATTCCGGCCGAGCATGGGTCTATGTTCAAACCGCCGCCGACACCTTCGCCCGTCGCGAAGTCCCCACTCTCGCCCCGACGCACGAGGGCTGGTTCGTCGCGTCCGGCTTCGCGGTCGCGGAGAAGATCGTCATCGACGGCGCCCAAATGCTCCTGTCCGAGGAACTCAAACCCCAGATCGAGAAGGAAGAAGCCTCCGAAGAATAGCGCTCATGCTCGCTCTCCTCGTCGAAAAGTCGATCCGTCGGCGCGGCGTCGTCCTCGCCCTCGCGGTCATGACCGTGCTCTACGGCGTGTACGTGGTTGGGCATGCCAAGCTCGACGTCTTTCCCGATTTTGTTCCCCCTCAAGTGGTCGTCCAAACCGAGGCCCCGGGCCTGTCCCCCGAGCAGGTCGAGCTCTTGGTGACGCGCCCCGTAGAGACCTCCGTAAACGGCGTAGGCAATCTCGACTCCGTCCGATCTCAGTCCATCCAGGGTCTTTCCATTGTCACCGCCGTGTTCAACGACGACACCGACATCTTCCGGGCCCGACAAATGCTCGGCGAGCGACTTGCGGAAATCGCCGTCGAGCTGCCCCAGGGCGTGCATGCCCCGAAGATGACCCCGCTGACCTCCGCGACCATGGACCTGCTCAAGATCGGACTCAGCTCCGATGTGCTTTCTCCCATGGACCTTCGCGCCCTCGCCGACTGGACCATCCGCCCACGACTGCAGGCCGTCCCCGGCGTCGCCAGCGTCAACGTCTACGGCGGCGAAGTTCGTCAATTGCAGGTCCAGGTGATCCCCGAGCGCCTCGCGGCGCTGGAGGTTTCCATTGACGAAGTGCTTGCCGCTGCCCGTGCTGCTTCCGGCGTCCGCGGCGCCGGGTTCATCGACACCGCCGCGCAGCGGATCGTCCTGCAGACCCAAACCGAAACCGTTTCCGTCGGTCAACTCGGCGACACCCTCGTGACCTACCACGACGGAGCAACCGTGCGCCTCAAGGACATCGCCCACGTCGTTGAGGCCCCCGAGCCCAAGTTCGGGGACGCGCTGCTCCAGGGCAAACCCGGAGTCTTCATCGCCTTGCTGAGTCAGTACGGCGCCAACACCATGGACGCCACCGACGCAGTGGAAAGCGCCCTGGACGAACTTGAGCCAATGCTCGAAGCCGAGCATGTGGAACTCCACCGCGACCTTTTTCGCCCGGCGAGTTTCATCGAAACCGCGATCCGCAACATCAGCCGATCGCTGCTGCTAGGCGGGCTCCTGGTCGCCGTGGTGCTGTTCGCCTTTCTTTGGAATTTCCGAACCGCGTTCATCTCCATCACCGCGATCCCTCTGTCACTCCTGGTGGCCATCGTCGTGTTGGACTACTTCGGCGCCACGCTGAACACCATCACCCTGGGCGGACTGGCCATCGCCATCGGCGAAGTCGTGGATGACGCCATCATCGACGTGGAGAACATCTTCCGCCGCCTGCGCGAGAACGCGGCCTCGGGACGTCCCCGCTCGGACTTCGAGGTCGTGCTCAGCGCTTCGCTCGAGGTTCGAGGCGCGGTGGTCTACGCCACGTTCGTGGTCGCCTGCGTGTTTCTCCCGGTGCTGACCATGTCCGGTTTGCAGGGCCGGCTCTTTGCTCCCCTCGGTCAGGCGTACATCCTGGCGGTGCTCGCCTCCCTGGCCGTGGCACTGACCGTCACCCCCGCGCTCTCCCTGATGCTGCTTCCGGGTCGAGCCCGTGGCGCGTCTGAACCGCGTCTCATCGCCGCGCTGAAAACCGCCTACCAACGTTCCCTCCGGCCGCTGACGCGCTTCCCGTGGATCACGCTGGGGTTCATCGCCACGATGTTTGTCGCCGCGGCCGTTCTCGTGCGAGGTTTCGGCGGCGAGTTCCTCCCCGGCTTTCGCGAAGGGCACTTCGTTGCCCACATGAACGCCGCCCCCGGCATCTCGCTCGAGGGCTCGAAGCGCCTCGGGGCGGTCGTCGCCAAGGGGATGCTGGCCCGCGAAAACATTCTCACGGTTCCACAGCAGATCGGGCGCGCTGAACTCGGCGAGGACCCCTGGGGTCCGCATCGCAGCGAGTTCCACGTCAACATCACCGCGGACCTGGGCCCCAAGGAGGACGAGGTTCAGGACTCCATGCGCGAAGTCTTCGAGAAAATCCCCGGAATCACCTTCGACATCACCACGTTCCTCGGCGACCGCATCGGCGAAACCATCTCCGGCGAGACCGCCGAGCTTGCGGTGAGCGTCTTCGGCGAGGACTTGGACGTCCTCGATCGCCAAGCCGAGCAAATCGCCGGCGTTCTCAAATCCATCCGCGGCGCGGTCGACGTGCAAGTGGCGTCTCCGCCCGGCGCTCCTCAGATGGTCATCCAGCTTCGCGCCGATCGCCTTGGCCTGTTCGGTTTCCGCCCCGTAGACGTGCTCGAAGCGATCCAGACGGCCTACCAGGGAACCACCACGTCGCAGACTCTGGAAGGCAACCGCGTGTTCAACGTGGTCGTGATCCTCGAACCCAGCGCTCGACAAGATCCGGAGACGATCGGTGCGCTGCTCCTGCGGAACCCCGACGGCGTGCTCGTCCCCCTGCGCCAACTCGCCGACATCTACGGCGCGACCGGTCGCTACATGCTCCTGCACGACGGCGCCCGCCGCCGACAAACCGTCACCTGCAACGTCCACGACCGCGACGTGGTCTCCTTCGTCGAGGAGGTCAAGCGCACCGTGTCCGAGAAGATCAAGTTCGCCGCGGGAACCTATCCCGTTTTTTCCGGCGCCGCCGAAGCCCGTGAAGAGGCCCAGCAGGAACTCCTTCTCCATTCCGGCATCGCCGCCTTGGGCATTTGCATCCTGCTTGCGATCGTCGTGGGGCGCTTCCGTAATCTGCTGCTGGTCCTGCTCAACTTGCCATTCGCGTTGATCGGCGGCGTCCTCGCGGTCTTTGTCACCAGCGGCTCGATTTCCGTGGGGGCCCTGGTCGGGTTCGTGACGCTCTTTGGCATCACCACCCGAAACTCGATCATGATGATGTCGCACTTCGAGCATCTGGTCACCTCCGAAGGCGCGTCGTGGAACCTGGAGGCCGTGCTCCGCGGGGCGGGCGAGCGCCTGGTTCCCGTGCTCATGACCGCGCTCGTCACAAGCCTCGGGCTGTTGCCGATCGCCCTCGGCGCAGACGAAGCCGGACGGGAGATCGAAGGCCCCATGGCCATCGTCATCCTCGGCGGACTGATTACTTCCACCCTCCTGAACCTCCTCGTCCTCCCCACCCTCGCTCTCCGGTTCGCACGCTTCCACCCTAGCGATCACCAAAGCCCCAGGCCGACGCTGCGGCGTCCGGGCCCAGATCGAGCGCGGAGCCTTCAGGATTGAGGAATGGGTCCAAGGCCGCTTCGGACGACACATCGACGCAGACACGGAATCGATCCGAAGGAACGTCGCGGCCCTACGAGAACTTTCCATCGACACGCCGGGGCGTGGGCATGTACCGCTTGGCGACGTCGCGGACATGTTCATCGCCCCGGCTCCAAATGAGATCAAGCGCGAAGGCGCGTCTCGGCGGATCGACGTGACTTGGAATGTGAATGACCGCGATCTGGGCAGCGGCGCCCGCGACATGGAACAAGGGGTGAAAGCGCTTTCCTTCGACCGAGGATTCCATCCCGAAGTTCTGGGTGAATACGCCGCCCGGAGCGAATCTCGAAATCGTCTCCTCGCGTTTGCCGGTCTGGCGCTGGTCGGCATCCTCCTTCTGCTCCAGGCCGACTTTCATTCGTTCAGACTCGCGTTCCTGGTGTTCCTGACCCTTCCCTTCGCGCTGATCGGTGGCGTCGTGGCGGCGCTCTGGACCGGTGGAACGCGCTCTCTTGGTTCACTCGTGGGATTCGTGACGGTCCTGGGCATTGCGGCCCGGAACGGAATCATGCTCGTCAGCCACTTTCAACATCTTGAGCAGGGGGGCGTCCCCTTCGGCCCATCACTGATTCTCCAAGGCGCCCACCAACGCCTCGTGCCGATCCTCATAACCGCCTTGTGCGCGGGCTTAGGGTTGTTGCCGCTGGTGATCGGAGGCAATCGCCCCGGCCACGAAATCGAATATCCGATGGCCGTCGTGATCCCCGGTGGACTGGTCACCTCCACCACCCTGAACCTGTTGTTTGTACCCGGTTTGTATGCACGATTTCGTCCGAGTGGCATGAACGCCCCGTCCACGGATTGACGGCCCGCCCCTTTTGAATATGCATCCGCAATGCTACCCCATGAACCAGCCTGGCCCGAGAAGGAGAAGTTCCAGCATTCCCTACCCCGCGCAAGCATCGTTTTGATAGGCGTCCAAGGCGACACGGATCAGGAATGGACGGACACTCCGCGCCTCGTCCGTCGAGTCGAACCAGAAGCCCCCGCGATGCGTGCCTTCTCGAAATATCGAGGCTGCTCGGCCTCCGAGCCGCACCCATCGCTCGAAACCATGTTTGCGAAGGTCTTGGCGAGGCCGGGAATGCGGTCCCGCTCGCCGTCAGCCGTACGGCCGCTGCAGGCCCGCTTTCAACGGCGAAGCCCAGAACGCCCGCCGTCGTTTGTCGTCCGCGCTCAGAGCGGCCGGGAGATTGACAGCGGCTCGGTGCGGTCGCTAGGTCCGCCCATCACAGCTGACCCCTCCTCGCCCGGAAGGTGACACGCGTGTGTCAGTGTGATCAAGCGCGTCGAACCATGTAGACGCTCTCATGCTTCCGAGGCGGACGGGGGTGTGGCCCCGCGACCCTCCGCCGTACGTCCGGGCCCAGCGGGGGGCGGCTGGGCCACACGCTGCGCTACAACCCCAAACTTCAGAGGCGAGGGACCACTAGCAAACGACCGGCAGTCGCCGGTGACGAAAACCAAGGACAATCGCCGCGGCCGTGAGCACGGCGAGCGTC
The DNA here is from genome assembly GCA_964646605.1 of uncultured Phycisphaera sp. GTDB lineage: Bacteria > Planctomycetota > Phycisphaerae > UBA1845 > UBA1845 > SBAX01. The sequence goes on from CAZYEX010000161.1 coordinate 32,556, forward strand.
AAGATCACCAAACCCCACGTCGACGCGGCCGGGATGCAGCCGCCGTCCGCGAAGCAGGCGCCCTCCAGAACGATGACGTAGAAACCGACCTCACTGCTGCCCGTGCCCGTCCAGGCGACAATCGGGTCTTGCCCTCCCGGACCGTCGGGACCGGAAACCTCGAACGGCGTTGCCTGGTTGAAGATGGGGCCGGTGACACTGGCGGGATTGTTGTCGAACCCGCTGATCGCCAGAAAATAAATCCCGGCGCCGGGGATCATCTTGGCCGTCGCGTCATTGGCCGGCGGCGACAGTTGGGATCCCAGCGAGCCCGCTGCCCCGTCGTCGTTTCCCAGGAGCCCGCGCCCGTTGGCATCGAAGAGCCAAAGCTCGGTGTTGAACGTCGCGTTGCCGGGGTTGGTCGTTTGCGCCGAGAAACGGACCGGGTCCACGATCTGAATCTTGTACATGTCCTCGTAGTCGGGAGCGGCTGCGGTCGTTGCGGTGCCCGTCAATTGGCCGGCGATGCTCCGCAGCCCGCCGGCCCCCATCACCGGTTCTGCGCTGCCCGGGGTGCTTCCCGCATCACCGGGCGGTTCCACCCAATCGGGTCCGCCATAGGCAACCGTCGCTATGAGAAACGAGAATCCGACAACGCCAGCGAGTCGGGGTATGGAACGCATGGATCACCCTCCCATCAAAGAGTTTCCGAACGTGCGCAAAGAAACACGCGACGGATCGCCCGTCGCCGTCATCCGGCACGAGGGGTCGGGGGAGATTTGCTCGCGACGAACCCGGCGCACGAGCGTCGTACCGGCCGTCTTCTTCTCCGGACGCAACCGCCCAGACTACCGGATTTCGCCCCCCCTTGTCAAGCCGGAAACGGCCCTAATGGAGGGGGATCGTCGGCTTGCCGATCTCGAAGATCGACTGCGTCTTCAGAAGCGTCAGCTCCTCCGGAAACGCATGGAAAGCGTGAATGTGCAACTCATGGTCGCGGGCGTCGAAATCCACGAACGAAAACGGAGAAAGCCCGTCGTGCGACCACTCGTCAAAGGAGAGGAACAGCCCCCGGTTCTGGGCATAGTGGACGTAGTCGCGGTGAGTCGCCGGGAAGAGCTGGGGCGTCATCCGCTCGACTTGCGTGGAAACGATGTATTTCAGCCCGTCGTCGAACGATTGCGCGTGGTCGCGCTCGCCGCGGAAGCGGAACGAGGTCGCCAAACCGGTCTTAGGAAGGAGCTCGTTCTCCTCGCAGACCAATTCGGTCAGGATCTGCTTTCCTACCTGTACGGTGACCACATGGGACAACCCCAACATCCAGATCTCTGCCTGGTAGCGACTTTGACGAAGTCGCTTGACCCGATGAATCTGAAACAACTCGGGGTGAATCGGTCGTTGGTAAAGGCAGAAGGTTAGCTCTTCAACTCGTTGTTTGGTTTGTCCTCGTTCCACAGTTTCCTCGAATTCCGGTTCCTTTCCTATGCCGCTCTGGGCATTATACGACCCGCGGACAGCAATTCCATGAATTTATTGCAAGAACCGACAGAATCTTGCTCCGGGGTCGTCCACGGTCTGTAACCTAAGTTTCCATCGGACGTTAGGGTAAGCCGTTGGGATTCACCATCTCTCCAGATCCGAACCAGTCCGCCGTGTCCGGAGCTTGAATTCACAAGCACGTAACTCTAGTGAATCTGGGATTTGCGCTTGCAACGTAGGCATTCGGGCGTACATTGGCGGGCGAATGGTCGTGGCAACTGTCCGCTCAAGGCGTTCGACTCAAATGGCGGGAATGTTGCTGGCCGTAGCCATTAACACTTTACTATTTATCCAATATGGCGCACCGTTGGTTGTCCAGACGTCCGATCCTGGACCTGAGGATCCACGGGAAAGTGGACCGCCCGAGGAGCACCCCGACGATGAGGTCTCGCCGTGGCAAGTCTCCATGCCGGCAACGCGAGACGAGCGGCTCGGGGAGCGAAAACGACCGCGTACACTTGATCGCGACAACCGGCTGCCGGCCTTTGCCTCGGCGCTCATAGGATCGATTTCTCAGGCGGTCGGCTTGGCGCGGACTGCGCTGTGGTCCGGGCAATCGCCGGCCTTGCGGTTGAAAAGGTGTGCGCAGCCGATTCGCCCTCACGCGCCGCCACAAATTTCTTGACGGTTGGGAGGCGGCTGGGCTCGGCGCTTCCTTGATGCATTCCCAAGGGACGGTTAAAAGCTATTGACACGTATGTGAGGCCTGCCGGTTCGGCTTGGCATCGGAACGCGAGCCGGCGAGGCAGCCCGAGACTTCCGGCCCTTTGGGGTCGAAGCGACGTGAATTCACAACGCGGCGGCCTAGGGGTCGTCGAGCAAGGAACATTGATCCATGCACGATCCGAATCGTTTGCTGAAGTGGGTGTTGATTATCGGTCTGGTGGTGCTTTCGCTGGTTTTGCTGTACCCGCCCGGTCGCAAACTCAAGGGCGGCATCGACTTGGTGGGCGGTACAAGCCTCTTGTATGAAATCGACACCACGGGGTTGGACAGCACGATGCAGCGGGAGTTGTCCACGCGGGTGATGCGCATCCTCAAGGACCGCGTGGACCCCAAAGGGCAGATGAACCTGGAATGGCGGCCGGTGGGGAACACGCGCTTGGAAGTTCGCATGCCGCGTCCGCCTCAGGAAGCGCTCGCCCGCCGCGAAGCCTACAACCAAGCGACCGAGAAACTGCTGACCCTGAACGTCAAGCGCCGCGAGGTGGAGGAGGCCGTGAACGCTCCCGCGGACCAGCGGGAGACGGCGCTGCTGCGCTTGCAGCGCGGCGTCACGGAGCGCCAGCCGCTGTTGAAGGAAGTGGGGCAGAAGTTCGCGGAATACACGGGCGCGCAACAGGCAGGTGAGACGGCGGCGATTCAGTCGACCTCGGCGGCGTATGAAAAAGCGCTCTCCGAGTTGCTGGCCACGAGTATGCCGGCCACGCGCGTCGGCGACATCCTGGCCTTGCCGCCGGGTGACAAACGGGATGCCGAGTTGCAGAAGCTTCGCAATGAGAACCCGTCGTACGACGCGGGCGACGAGAGCCAACCCTCGGGAAAATTGTTGACGAAGGCGGCACGGGCCCACGACGAGTGGGCGGCGGACAAGGCGGATCTGGAAGACCCGTCGGACCTCAAGCGTCGGCTGCGGGGTGCGGGCGTGCTGGAGTTCCGCATTCTGGCCGACCGGGACCCGAGTTCTCCGACCAACACCACGGACCAAAACCCGCAGCTCAAGCAACCCATCGCCCGTTACAGCGAACAGTTGGCCAAGTTCGGACCCAAACAAAAGGCCGGTGATCGCTTCCGGTGGTTCACAGTGTCGGACGTGCTGAAGTTCACCGACTCCAAGAACATGGACGAGTTCGCCGCGAAGAAGAGCCTGCCGAATCAACCGTTCATCGAGGAATACGCCGGACAGCACTACGTATTGATGCACAACGACCCTGAATACGGAATGCTGCAAGGGGTCGGCAAAGCCAAGACCTGGTCGCTCAAGCAGGCGTACCCCGACCGCGATCCGCTGACGGGCGAGAACCTGGTGTCCTTCCAACTCGATTCCCGCGGCGGGCGGCAGTTCGGGGAACTGACCGGGGCCAACGTGGCACGGCAGTTGGCGATCATGCTGGACAACTCCACGATTTCGCACGCCACGATCCGCGAGCGCATCACCGACCATTGCCGCATCAGCGGGCGGTTCAGTCCCGAGCAGGTGCAATACCTGGTGGGGACGTTGGAGGCGGGCTCGTTGCCCGCTCGACTCAAGGAAACGCCGCTCAGCGAGCAGACGGTCGGACCGAGCCTGGGGGAGACCAACCGTCGCCACGGCATTGCGGCGTGCGTGTGGGGGGCGGGGCTGGTGGCCCTGTTCGTGTTGTTCTACTACGGGATCGCGGGCGGGGGGATCGCCAACATCGCCTTGGCGCTCAACCTGTTGTTCACGCTGGCGATCATGGCGGCCATGCAGGCGACGTTCACTCTGCCGGGCATCGCGGGCTTGATCCTCACCGTGGGTATGGCCATCGACGCCAACGTGCTGATCTTCGAGCGCATTCGCGAGGAGCGTGCTCGGGGAATCGTGTTCAAGAAGGCGTTGAATCTGGGCTACGACAAGGCCTTCTCGGCCATCTTCGATTCGAACCTGACGACGCTCATCACCTGCGTGATCCTGGGTTTTGTGGGCAGCGAAGAAGTGAAGGGGTTCGCCATTGCCCTGGGATTGGGGTTGATGACGAGCATGTTCACGGCCCTGTTCTGCACCCGACTGGCGTTCAATTCGTTGGCCGCCAAGGGAATGCTGAATGACTTCTCGATGCGCAAGCTGATCGGCGTGCCCAAGATCGACTGGGTGGGCCTGCGACGATACTTCCTTCCAATCTCGGCGGTCGCGGTCAGCTTGAGTCTGCTGCTCTTCGTCTACACGAGTGTGCGTCACACAGAGAAGTTGTACGACATTGAGTTCCTGGGCGGCACGAGCATCCAACTGGACCTGAAACCGGGAGTGGCGATGACGGACGAGCAGGTCCGCGCCACGATCACCTCGACGGGAGGTTCCGGTCCCTCGGCGGTGAACTGGCTGATGTCGGCGGCGGAACAGCTGGGCAAAGCGACGGCGGCCGACGGAGAAAGTCCTGGGCAATACGAACTGACTTCGAGCGATCGGGCTGTGTCGGGCGATCAGCTTGCGGTGCTGATGCGCAAGGCGTTGGAGTCGAACCTGGAGCGTGACGGGGTTTCCGCATCGGGGTTGACGGCGCGGTTCATCTCAAAACCCGGGCAGGTGACGTTGGAGTCGTTCAAGTCGGCGATCGCCGTTGCCGCCGGGCAGGCGCGTGCGGCCGCGGATCGTTTGCGTGCGGCTCGCGTGCAGACGGTCGGGGAGGGTGACAACGCGTCGGCGGGTTTGGCGTTCGAGGTGGTGACCGTGGAAACGAACCGTGCGCTGGTGCAGGCGGCGATTCTCGCGGTATTGGGGGACCAATTGGCGGTGCAGCGGTCGATCCGCATTGAGGCCGCCCGCGATGAGGACCTGACCAAGGAACCGTTTTTCGTGGTCGAAGGCGACGATCAGTATCTCTCCGACGTGATCGGCGGCGACGCGAGCTTCGACGTGCGTCCGTTCCGGGGCGGCGCGGCGGTGTTCGTCAAGTTGGACCCCGCGGAGGGGGCGCTCTCCACGGCGGAGCTGGAACGGCGGGTGCGGGAGGTCGGCCTGCAACCGGAGTTCGAGCAATACCGGGCCCGCGAATGGGCGGTGTTCCCGCTGGGGGCGGGGGCGGCGCGGAAAGACGGTTCGACGGCCTACAAGCAGTTTGCGGTTTGCGCCGTGGATGAATCCCTGCTCTACGACGACGATCCGAATCTTTGGGTCGATGCCATGGCCCGGTCCCATTTGGATCTGGTGCAGGCGGCGCTGGGCAGCGAGAAGTCGTTTTCGCGGGTGATTCAGTTTGCCCCGCAGATCGCCGGGCAGACGCAGAACAAGGCCATCTACGCGATGGTGCTGGCCATGGCCGCGATCGCGGTCTACATCTGGCTGCGATTCGGGAATCGCACGTTCGGATTCGCGGTGTTGGTGGCGTTGGTGCATGACGTGGCCATTACGCTGGGGTTGGTGGCGCTGAGTCATTATGTGTACAACACGGCGCTCGCTCGGGCGGTTCTGTTCGAGGATTTCCGCGTGGACCTTTCCATGGTCGCCGCGGTTCTGACGGTGATCGGGTACAGCCTTAACGATACCATCGTGGTGTTCGACCGCATTCGCGAGAACCGCGGTCGGACGGGGACGCTGTCGGCCAACCTCATCAACGAAAGTCTCAACCAGACTCTGTCGCGCACCGTACTCACCTCGTTGACCGTGTTCTTCGTGGTGTTCGTGTTGTACGTCTTTGGCGGCAAGGGCGTTCACGGATTCAGCGTGGCCCTGTTGATCGGCGTGATCTCGGGGACCTATAGCACGGTCGGAATCGCGGTTCCGTTGGTGTACCGTCCGAAGCTGCTGACGAGCGTGGTGACCGTTATGGTGGCGCTGGGATGCATGGGGCTGGTGTTCGGCGTGACGAGTCATGCGACGGCGCGACTGGTGCTGATCGGTCTGATCGCGGTGGGCGGGGTGGTGGCGGTGGTCCGCAGCTTGCGTGTGCCGTCCTATCTCCCGGCGGGACAACCGGCGTAGCGAGCGCGGCGCGGTTCACGACCGGACCCCAAAGCGGCGATGGTCGACAGTTGACCATCGACCCTGGACAATTCGGCTGTGGACGTCCCGTCCAATCCGACACCGCAAGGCGTAGCCAAGCAAGGCGCGGACCCGATCGAGCTTTCTTGTCCGGAGTGCGACTACAACCTGACCGGGGCGCCGGGGGATCGGTGTCCTTGGTGTGGGTGGGAAATCGACGTGGGGCAGTTGGTGGCTGCCGTCCGCGACTCGGGTCGTCTGCGTCGTTACGGAGTCGTGTTCACGGGGATTTTCGTGGGTGCGGGTTCCCTTCTTGCCTTGGGAAGTTTGTTGCGCGGATCGGCGGGATTGGAAATCAGCGACGCCCTGGCTGTGGTGGGCGTCGTCGCGGCGGCGATCGGTCACGTGTCACTCGGGGTTTCGGGGGTGCTGGAGGAACGTTGGCCGCTGCGGAGAGGCGCCTTCGCGGATCTGGTCCGCTTCGCGGGTTGGTTTTCGATCGTCGCGGGCGTGGGCGGAGCGGCGGGGATGCTTCGGGCGGCGCCGACGCCCCGTTTCGTACGCGGCGTGCAGGTCAACGGCGTTTTCGAGTTCCTCCTCACCGCGGCGTTGTACGCTCTTCCTGGCGTCATGTTGTTGGCACTTAGCATGATCTCCTTTCGCCCCCGTGCGAGCCGTTCGGGCAGGCCGGCGGGCGGCCGGGGGGGACGTACGGTCGTGGAGGTCAGCCCCGCGCCGTTTGGGGTGGACTTTGCCGGGCGGTTCTTGGAGGAGCAGATATCCCAGGAATGGAGCGCCGTGCGGAGACCCACGACCGCCGCGGTCGAGGCGTCGATCGCCCGGGCGTGGGAGGCGCAATTCGCCCTGGCGGAGGCCGCCGGTCGGCCCCTTTACAACGGAGAACTCGTTCGGTTGCTCGGATGGACGCTCCGCCATGACGGGGCGCCCCCGCCGCCCACCAGCGGCGGCCCCGCATTCTCGCGACAGGGCAGAGTCCATCTGGAGCTGGGTGCGACGTGTTACCGCGACGTGGTGGGAACGAACTATGCGAATGCCGCGGGCGGGGCGCGAATCGCCACGGAACATCTTGCCAACCCCCTGGGCATCAGTGCCAACGTGATGACGCGGGATGGTTTCCTGGTGTATGGAAGGCGCACGGCTGGCGCAGCGCTGCACGCCGGGTTTCTGCACACCTTCGGCGGGCTCGTCGAGTCGATCGACCGCCGCCCGGACGGGGGCTTCGATTTGTTCGGGGCGATGCGCCGCGAGTTGTGGGAAGAGGCAGGCGTCAAAAGCGAGGAGATCGCTGAAACCGTGCTTTTGGGGCTGGTACGGGATCGAAGCCTGGATCAACCAGAACTGCTGTTCGAGGTTCTGCTGCACGTGCCGCGGGCGGCGCTGGCCCAGCGCTTCGATTCGGGTGCGCCCGATCAAGAACACAGCGGATGGGAATATGTCCACGACGACCCGGAGGCGGTGGTGCGGTTTCTCTGCAATGCGTCGCGGGTCGCCCCGGTCGCGGCGGCGGCGTTGCTCCTGCACGGACGGCAGATTTGGGGGCCGGATTGGTACGAACAGACCTGTTTTCTTCTTTACGGCGACTGTCCTGCGATCGGGCGCGGTGGCTGAGTCCCGGTGCTTCGCGTGAAGGACAGGTCCGGCAGTTCGGGGCGGGCCTACACTGCGGATAGAAGTCGCGCGTCGGGACTTACGTGGGTGACGCAGAGGACGACGGCGGCATAGACCTCCGCCGCTGCGCCGCGACGCAGGACCTTGGCGCATTCTTCCAGAGTCGCGCCGGTGGTCCGCACGTCGTCGACAAGAAGCAGACGGGCATCGCGCAGGGCCGCGCCGTTTTCGAGAGCGAAAGCCCCGCGCACGTTGGCCGCACGCTGCAGGGTCGAAAGTCCGATCTGGTGTGGACCGGCTCGCACGCGGCGAAGGAGGGGAACGCGCGGGAGGTCAGTCTTTCGAGCGACGAAGGCGGCGAGGGCGTCGGCGGCGTGGAAGGGACGATGCAAACGCCGCCTCCAGTGGGTGGGGACGGCGACGACGGCCTCGATCCGGTCGCGCCAGGGGGCGGCATTCACTACCTCGGTGAGCCGGTTGCCGAGCAACGGTCCGAGTTCCTCCCGGCCGTGGTATTTGTACGCCCGCAGCATTCCGCCCAACACGCTTCGGTAACCGCCCACGCGCACCGTCCCGGCCACCTTCAGCGAACGCCCGCGGCAGTGGCTGCAGCGGTCGAGCTTCACTTCGTGCGGTGACACGTCCGCGGCACATGTGGGACAGGAAGACCGCCGGCATTCCCTCGACAACGACTCCGCGCACTCGGCGCACAGTCCGAGCGCTTCATGAACCGGCGACTCGCGGCAAATCGCGCACTGCGACGGGAAGAACAGCTCGGCGACGGCTCCGCCCAGGCGATGCGTCGTACCCCACGCTTGTTCTACAAATCGAGAGCAAAGAAGCGTACTCGAAGGCATCATCGGGTGGAGATGCTACCGCTCGTGGTCTGACGAGGCGAGCGACATGCATTTCTCTACTGTCCGATAAAACAGCCATGACTATCCCATATGGGCCTCCCGCGTACCCCTCTGGGTCAAGCCGTCAGCAACGTTCCGAGGATCGCACGTACCCGATCGGTATGCCTGATCGTTCGAGGGATTCCGGTCTTATCCTGGCACGCATTTTGCTCGAAGAATGGAACAAGGAAATCCGCGCAGCCCGTGCGCCTATCCGTTGTCCTCTCGGGAGGTCAAAGGGGGTCAGTCCGGCGCGGAGCGATGAGGAGTTCACGATCATGTCTTTGCAAGTCACGGCGCCATGTGCGCCGACGTCCAGTCGGGTTCCCGCTTCCAGCGCCGCCCCACCCAGTCTCATCCCGGGGTTGGACGGGGTTCCCATCGCCGAGTCTTCGGTGAGCTTCGTCGATGGTCAGGTGGGCAAGCTCGAGTACCGCGGCATCAACGTCGAGCAATTGGCCGAAAACAGCACCTTCGAGGAAACAACGTTCTTGCTGCTCTATGGGAAGTTGCCCGCGCGAAAGGAACTGGATGAGTTCAACAACCAACTGACGACCCACCGGCGCTTGAAATACCGCATCATTGATCTTCTCAAATGCCTGCCCGAAACCGGCCACCCGATGGACGCGCTGCAGACCGGCGTGGCGGCGATCGGCATGTTCTACCCGCAGCGACAGTACGCGGCGCCGGACGAGCAGCGCCTGGCCTGTGTGCGCTTGATCGCCAAAATGCCCACGCTGGTCGCGGCGTTCGAGCGTCTGCGCAAGGGCGATGAGCAAATCATGCCCCGCGACGACCTTTCGCACGCGGCCAACTTCTTCTACATGATGACGGGCAGCGAGCCGAACGCGGAGACGGCCCGCATCCTTGACGTCGCGCTAATCCTTCACGCCGACCACACCATGAACGCCTCGACCTTCGCGGGACGGGTGGTAGCTTCGACGCTGGCGGACCCCTATTGCGTGGTCAGTTCGGCGCTGGGGGCGTTGTCGGGTCCGTTGCACGGCGGGGCCAACGAGGACACGGTACAGCTCTTCAACCGCATTGGTTCGCCCAAGAACGCGGCCACGGAGATCGGGGAGATGGTCGCACGCAAAGAAAAAATCCCCGGATGCGGGCACCGCATCTACAAGACCGTCGACCCGCGGGCGAAAATCCTCAAGACGTATGCCGAGAAACTGACCCAACGCAGCGGGAATCCGCATTACCAGATCGCCCTGGAGGTCGAGCGGATCGTGAAGGAAAACTACGCCGACAAGGGGGTCTGGCCCAACGTGGACTTTTTCTCCGGGATTGTCTACTCCGAGCTGGGCATCCCGCCGGTGTGCTTTACGCCGATCTTCGCCATGGCCCGTGTATCCGGCTGGTTGGCGCACTGGTTGGAGCAGATCCAAAACAACCGCATCTTCCGACCCACGCAGAATTACGTGGGCGGGCATGACCTGCCGTACGCGCCCATCGACCGGCGCTGACGGTCGGCGGCATTTCAACGAATCCCAGGACGGCCGCTAACCACGGCGGGGCGGACGCTGTCTACAAGGCCGCGCCGCCAGTGGCGGCGCGGCGACGTTGGCATGGAGAAGCGGTCATGGAACGGAAGCGAAGTCTTCTTATTTTGGGCTTGTTGGGGCTTTTAAGTGCGGGCTGCATCATGGCTGTGGCGGTTCGAGCGCCGGTCACGGCGCTGCCGGACAACAAGAAGATCGTGGAAATCGACGACGAATTGTACCTGCTCGACCTGGAGGCGGGCCGCGTCCAGAAGCTCGACAAGCGGGCCTTGGTCGAAACGCAGTCCATCACCTTCATGGAGACGCCGGTCTCGGACGATTGAGCGGACCCCGACCACGTTGGGGAATTTGTAGCCAGCCCCCTCAGGCCGACGGCGGGTCCGTTCCCAGCGGTCTGGACTTCGAAAGCCCCCAAAATCCACGGTCACCAAGCGAATTCTTGTTGCTGCGACGGTTTGGTCTTTCGGAAGAGGTTCATTGAACTGATCATCCCAGTCAAGGTCCGCTACATGCGTGGGGAGGAGAAGGTTGTCGCCGGCGTTCTTACACGGTGAATCCGGGTGCGGGGTATGGTCGGCACCCGTGGGGTTGACGAACATCGGATCGACATTGACATTCCCGGCGCCCGGCCAGCCGCCCTGGACATCCGAGTGTGTGACGATGGGCAAGGCCGCGCCGCTGAGAAGCTGCCCACGTCCTGAGCGGCGATGTTGCCCCAGAGAATCGAGTTCCGCACGGTTGCGAGTGCATGGGGGTCGAACACGGCGCCGCCATAACTATTGGCGGCCTCATTGTCGGCCAATGTACCGTTAACGAGCGTTGGGGTTCCGTGGGAGACGAATCGGCGGCGATGAGTTTTCGCGAGTCGTCCGACGAATTCAGGCGGGGAAGGTTCGGGCCATGGCTTCGAGGTAGCGCCATTGTCTCTGGACTTGGGCGTCCAATACGGAAATGTCGAGTCGGGAGCGTGTGTAGCGCCGTTGGTGTCCGATGTACCGGGTCAGCGGAGTCGCGTCCGGTCGGGCGTTGATCCGAAAGCGCTCCCCGTCGAAGACCTCATACAACGGGAAAACCCCGCTGGCCACGGCCACGCGAATCAACTCCACGCTTTCGTCAGGCTCCGACTTCCACCCCGTCGGGCAGGGAGAGAGCAACAGCAGAAAACGGAACCCTGGGGTCCTTCGCGCGGTCTGGACCTTCTGCAGAAAATCCTCTCGATGGGCGATGGACAACGTGGCGGCGTAGGGGATGCGATGGGCGGTCATGATCCCCATGATGTCCTTTTTGGGTTCGATTTTCCCTCGCGGACTGGTGGTGGTGGCGACGCCTTCGGGCGTGGCGCTGCTGCGTTGTCCCCCGGTGTTGCCGTAGATCTCGTTGTCGTAGCAGACGTAGATGATGTTCTCATTTCGCTCCGCGGCGGCGGAAAGCGTAGCCAGCCCGATGTCGTACGTTCCGCCGTCGCCCGCCCAACAGATGACCGGGTGGTTTTCGCCGTTGAGCTCGGCCACCGCGGCGAGACCGGTGGCCAGCGCCGGGGAGCCGGCGAAGGTCGAAGCGGCCGTGGGGACGCCGTAGGCGCTGGTGGGGAACGCTCCGGCGGTGACGATCCCACAGCACGCGGGAATCACCAAGGTGATCGGCTCGTGTTCAAGGGCCTGGGTCAATAGTTGGAACCCGATCGACATTCCGCATCCGGCGCAGTTGGTGTTGCCGGGCCGCAACACGGCCTCGACGCAGCGGGCGTGGTCCTGGAGCGAAGCCGTGGTCATGCCGTTGACTCCGCCCAGACGGGTTGGGCCGCGCTTTTCCGACCGGCTAAGTCGTCGATCACGCCGTCGATGTGTTCAGGCGTGACATCCCCGCCGCCCAGCCCGATCACGTAGTCCTGCACCATCACGTCGGGCCGGGACTGAAGCGTCGCCGCCACCTCTTGCCCAAAAATGCCGCCGGATCCCGGAGCATGGTTTCGATCCAGGACCCCCACCCGCCGCGCCGATCCGATCGCGCGGAGCAATTCCTCGCGCGGGAACGGACGAAAAAGTTTGGCGCGAATCATACCCACGCGCTCCCCGCGCTCTCGCCGCCTGCGCACCACGCTTCGGAGGGTCCGGGCCATGGTGTTGCAGGCGATCAACACCGTCTCGGCGTCTTCCGTGCCCTCGGTCTCCAATGCTCCCGCGGGACAGCGGCCGAAAACATCCGTGAATTCGTCGATGGCCTGGTCGAGAACCTGCGGGACACGCTCCATGGCATTTTGGATTTCGCGTCGATGGTGAACGGTCTCCCGAGGCCAGGTCAATCCGCCGACCGTCGCGGGATGATCGTGTCGAAGGCGATGCGGAACCTCGCACGCCGGAAGGAAGCGATCGACCTGCTCTTGCTCCGGTAGTTCCACCACCATTTGCGTGTGTGAAGTGACGAAGCCGTCCATGGCCACCATCGCGGGCAAAAGAACTCGTTTGTCCTCCGCAACTCGGAACGCCAAAAGGATGGTGTCCACGAGGTCCTGGTGGGAGTCGGCGTAGAACTGAATCCAGGCCGCGTCGCGGAACATCAAACTGTCGCCTTGATCGACCCAGATGTTCCAAGGCGGCCCCAGCGTCCGATTGACGGCGATCATCACGATGGGCAATCGGTAGTAGCCCGCGGCGAAGATGTTTTCGACCATGTAGGCGAGGCCGTTGGAGGAGCTGGCCGTGAACGCGCGGGCCCCGCCCAGCGACGCCCCGATGCAAACGCCCATGGCGCTGTGTTCCGATTCGACGGGGACGACCCGACCCTTGCTGAAATCGAAGGCCCGGAGGAACTCGATGATTTCGGTTTGGGGGGTGATGGGATAGGCCCCGCCGCAGCAACCGCGCGCCGACCGATTCGCCTCGCCGGCCAGTGCCAGCGTGTGTCCCGCCGCGTGATTGCCCGTGACCAATGCCCTCGCCACGTTCGGCTCCTTGTGCGTCAAAGTTCGGCCATGTAGATGACCCCGCGCGGGCACTGGGCGGCGCACACTCCGCAGCCCTTGCAGTAGTCGTAGTCGAAGCGGTATCCGTCGCCGTCCCGCGAAACAATTCCCTCCGGACAGTACTGTCGGCACCGATCGCAGGAGTTGCAGACGCCGCAACTGAAACAACGCGAGGCCTCTTCTGCTGCCAGCGTGCCCGCCATCCCCGCCGGAAGGCCGGAATGGACTTCGGTGAAGGTGCGTCGTCGCAACGCAGCGCCGATCGTCCCGCCGTGACGGCTCGGCGTTCGCGCAAAGACGTGGGTCGTGATCCTATCCGCACCGGCGACCGGTTCGGGCGGCGAGGGGAAAAGGTCCTCGCCGCTGAGCGAACGATGAATGTGCAAAGCCGCGCGACGCCCGTTTCCGATGGCGCCCGCGACGGTTCCGTCGTTGGTGGCGAGATCGCCTCCGCAAAAAACCGGCGACCCGGTCAGACCGAGAAGTCGCCCGTGGTCGCGGATTTCCGAACCCTCGGGGAGGACGGACAAGTCCGCCGACTGACCCAGGGCGAGGATCACGCGGTCACAGACGATGTCGAAAAACGCGTCCTCCGTTGTTTCGGGCATCGGGCGCGGGCGGCCCGTTTCATCGGGTTCCCCGAGCCGCATTCGCCGACATGTCAAGCAAGCGGACGAGCCGTTTTCCTGAAGACGGACGGGCGAGACAAGTTCGTGGAGGACGATTCCTTCCTCGAGCGCCGCGTCGATCTCCTCCGCGATGGCGGGCATTTCCTGCCGTGAACGGCGGTAGACGATGTTGACGCGGGCGGCCCCCAGCCGCCGTGCGCTCCGCGCCGCGTCGATGGCCGTGTTGCCACCGCCGACCACCACCACGCGCTCGCTCTGAACCAGCGCCGTTCCGCCCCGAGCGCAATCAAGAAAGGCGATGCCCTGCTCGATCCGCGCCGTCGATCCGCCCAGATCGGCGCCGAAGTCCAGGGATCGCGCCTCCTGCAATCCGGTCGCCACGAAGACGGCCGCGAAGCGCCGCGAAAGACTCACCAGCTCTTCGCGGGACACGCGATGTCCGGTGTCGGCTTGAATTCCATACCCGATGACGAAGTCGATCTCGCGGTCGAGCACGGCGCGCGGCAAACGGTAGGCGGGAATGCCGGTCCGCATAACTCCTCCGAGTTCGCGGTCGGCCTCGAGGATGGTGACGCCATACCCGAGTCGGGCAAGATGGTACGCGGCGCTCAGACCCGCCGGTCCCGAGCCCACCACGGCGACGGTCTCGTCGCGGCGAGGTGCGGCGATTTGTTGACCCCTTGCCGAGTCGGCGACGTAGCGCTCCAACTCGCGGACATTGACCGATTCGTCCCACGTGCTTCGGTTGCACGCCTCCATGCACGGCGCGGGGCAGACCCGTCCGCAGACGCCGGGAAAGGGCGAGGTCTCCAGCAAGATTTCCAGGGCGCGGCGGTTGTCTCCCTGCGAAACGGCGGCGACGAAGGCCTGTACGTCGTTACCCGCGGGGCAGGCGTGGTTGCAGGGGGGCGTCAGTTGGCGGGAATGAGGTTGGCGCGTCGCCCAGCTTCCGGTTCGAAGCGTGGGCGGCGATCCGATATCCGGGTCGAGAAGCCCGGCCACGCGCCCGGCCGGACGCGACGCGGTTTCCGTCCGTATCTCTCCCGCCAGGTGTTCGAGCTTGACCTCGTCGAAGGCCTGCGCCGCCGACGCGAGATTGAGACCGTCGAAATTCAACGCCCGTAAGGCCCCTTCGGCATCCGCAAAGGCAAGCCCCAAGACCTTGGCGACGCCGCCGAACATCGTCGTGTTCACGATGGGAACCGTACGCGTCCCCAGCGCGTGTCCCACCGCAATCACCGTCGCATCGACCGTCGCCACCCGCCGCCCGGGAAACGTCTCTCGGAACGCCGACGGAGGTTCTGAAGTGTTGAGGACCACCCAGCCGTCAGCCTGCAACCCGGTTACGACGCGCGGCGCGATCAGAGTCCGATCCAGCACGACGACGTGGTTCGGTTCGCGTATCTGGTTGTGGTCAGTGATTTCACGCTCGTCGATGCGAACAAAGGCCTGCACGGGGGCGCCCGATCGCTCCGCGGCGTAGACCCCGAACGCCTGGGCGTACAGTCCGCGTAGGAAGTAGGTCTCGGCAATCAGCTTGGCGAGAGTGACTCCGCCCTGACCGCCGCGTCCGAAAATGGTCAACTCGATCATCGCCAGGTTCGCTGCGCGGATCAGGCCCCATCCGTCCAACTCGCAACAAGCCGACCGATGGGGTCTTCCCCGCGTACGCCCTCAACCCCTTCTTCGCATTCGTCCTGCCTGCAAGTCCGATGCCAAGCCATAGGGAGGTCGCTCGATCCGGACGGGTTTTCACCCCGTTGCCCATTGCATAAATTGGATGTCCTCAATGCGACACGAAGGGCGCCCTTCGTCGCGGGTTGCGTCATTTCGCGCAAGCGTCTGGTCAAGTAGCGGTTTATCTCGCCCGCGAAGGGGTTTTGCGGTCGGCAAACGCACGGATTCGACACCTGCGGAACGTGGATTGCAGGGAGGGCTCCGCCAGAGGAAGTGCGCGAGGGCGCTCCGCATGGGCTTCGACGCGGCGACGCGCGAGGCATGGGGGCTGTTTGTGCCTCGATCCTCGACGAGCTTCGCAAAGGGAGTTTCAAACATGATCCGATTCGGGCCGGGCAACCTGCGGATTCCCAAGTTTGAGCGGCCGGTCTATGTCGTGGCCGGCGGATTGACGGACTTTCGCAAGCGTTACGCCGAGAAGAACACTTGCGAGCTGTGCATGGAGGCGCTGCGAATGGCGGTCGGGGAGAACGACCTGAAGGTCTCGCCCGAGGAGTTCCGCCGTTCGGTCAACTGGTGTGTGTATTCGCAGTTTGCGGACCATTTCGGCGATCAACTGCTCGCCGCGGCCAAGGTGCATGACTACCTGGGCTTCGATCCGCTCGGCAACATCGAGGTGAAAACCGGCGGGGCGACAGGCGGTTCGGCGGTGCTCGCCGCCGCTCAGGCGGTGGCGTCCGGCTATGCGAGCTGCGTCCCAGTCGTCGGGTGGGAGCGGATGGATGAGGTCTCGACAAAGGTCGGCAACTCGTACATCGCCAGCGCCGCGTGCAAGGACTTCGAAAGCGAACTGGGATGGATGTATGCGAGCTATTACGCCCTGATGGCCCAGCGGTACCAGTACGAAAACGAGGTGCCGCGCGAGTCGCTGGCCAAGATCGCCTGCAAGAACCATGACTACGCGCGGTACTCGCCCTATTCGCAGAACCCCGGCCAGTACTCCGTGGCGGACATTCTGAAGAACGAACTCGTCTCGGACCCTCTGTCCTTCCTGGAATGCTGCGTGATGAGCGTCGGGGCCGCGGTGCTCCTCCTGGCCGACGAAGAGACCGCCAGACGCCTCACCGATCGCCCGGTGGAACTCAAGGCCATCTGCGGCGGCACGCATACCTTGCGCACCGCCGACCGCCGCCACATGCCCATCCTCCTTCTGCCGAACGAGACGGAAACGACGTACAAGGACTATTTCAACGGCAAGCGCCAGGAGTGGCCTGGATTCAGCTCTTTTCTGGCGGCGAGAACGGCGGCGTATCTGGCGTACCACATGGCCGGGATCAAGGACCCACTCGAGGACTTTGATCTGCTCGAAACCCACGATGCGTTCACCATCAGCGACATACAGACGTACGAAGATATCGGGCTGCGCCCCTACGGTCGCGGGCGGGAGTTCATCGACTCCGGCGATGCGTACTTCGAGGGTCGTCTGCCGACCAACCTATCGGGCGGACTGATCGGGACCATGCACGCCGTCGGCGCGACCGGCATCTTTCAGATGGTGGAGCTGCTCTGGCAACTGCAAGGCAAATGGGAGAAGTTCCACGGAGATCCTGAGCGCTGGGCGCGATACGGAAAGACGAAACCGGGAGACTTCCGCAACCTGCAAGTCCCCAACGCTAAACGTGGATGTGCCGTGTCCCATGCGGGCACCGGCAGTCACGTGACCGTGTCCATTCTGGAAAGGACTTGACCATGACCGTGGAACTGAACGGCACCCAGGCCGACACCATCTGCGACGATCCGCTGGTTATCAAGAACGTCAAGAACTGGTTTCACGCGCATACCTATGGTGGGTGGAGTCAGTTCTTCCATGGGTTGCGGGAGGGTAAGCTGATGGCCACGCGCTGCACGGATCCATCGTGCTCGGAGAAGCGCCTCTGGCTCCCGCCGCGGTGCGAATGTCCGGACTGTTGGTCGGCCATGGAATGGGTGCAGGCGCCGGCGGTCGGTGTCATCTTCACCCACACGACCGTTCAATACCCCGGCGCATTGTTTCGCGGCAGCACTCCCTGCCCGTTGATCAGCGTTTCGATCGAAGGCGTCTGCACGAAACTGATGAGCTATCTCAAGGAGGGGACGCCGCGCATCGGAATGCCCGTCCGGGCCGTGTTCAACACTGCCCGACCGACCAACACGATCCTTGATCTTGCGTGGATGCCGCGATGAAAACACAATCTCCTGCCATCTCCCCCGCCCACAGTTCCGACGCTGAGTGGCCCCCCTTTGTCGACAGTTGGCCCGAAGCGCATATGGAAACCGCAGGCCTCTGCGGACGGATTCTCAAAGGCGAATGCGGTTGGGTGATCTTCATGAGCGCCGACCGCGACATTCTCATTCCCATGCACCGCCACGGCGCACAGTGGGGCATCGTCTTGGACGGAGAAATGGAGATCACCGTCGCCGACCAGACCAGAACTTATCGACGCGGCGAAACCCACTACATACCGGCAAGCGTCGATCACGAGGCCGTGTTACGCGCCGGATGGCGCGGAATGTATGTATTCGCGCGACCAGCGGAGCGAGAACCAGACCAGGGACGTCTCTGATGCGCGAGTTCCTCACAGGGAATCAAGCCGTTGTACGCGGGGCGCTGCGCGCCGGTTGTAATTACTTCGCCGGATATCCGATCACGCCGGCCAGTTCCATTTTGACCGACATGATCAGCGCGTTTGCCGATGGTCGCGGCGTTGCCATTCAAACGGAAGATGAAATCGCCGCCATCGGTCAGTGCATCGGTGCGGCCATGACCGGTGCAAAGGCGATGACTGCGTCTTCCGGACCGGGACTCAGTCTGTACAGCGAGAATATCGGCCTTGCCCAGATGGGCGAAGTTCCGCTGGTCATCATCAACTGCCAACGGATGGGACCCGCCACCGGCGGGGCTACGGCAACCGGCGAAGGCGACGTTCTTTTTGCCCGACACGTGACCGCGGGCGGATACCCGCTGCCGGTGCTCGCCGCCGCGGATCCGGCGTCGGCCTATTGGCTCACCCATGAGGCGTTTAACATCGCCGAGCGGCTGCGAACCCCCGTTATCGTGCTCTTGTCCAAAGATATTTCGTTGACACGATACACGGTGGATTTGCAGCACATCAACCTATCCTCTCGAACAGACCAATGGAACGCACCGGCGAATTCGGCGGATCCTTCATACGCTAGCCCCCCTGCCGAGCCGATGCCCACCCTCGCGCCGATCGGCGGACCTCAGAGAGTTCGCTTTACCGGTTCCATTCACGACGAAAACGGCCTGCTCACCACGAACCGCACAAAGATCGAGCGTAAACTGACCCATCTGCGAAACAAAATCCTCATGAAAAATGCCCGCCTGTCGTACACCGAGTTCAACTGTGACGGCGAGGCAAACACACTTGTTATTTCCTATGGACTCGCCAACGGCGCGGCCCGCGAGGCTGTCCTCGCATTGCGTGCGCAGGGGCATCCCACCTCGCATCTTACTCTCTACAGTCTTTGGCCGGTGCCCGAACAGGCGATCCGCGATGCTCTTTCACCTCGCATTCAACATGTGCTGATTCCCGAACTCAATATTGGTTTGTATGTCGATGAACTCCGCAGAGTCATTCGCAACGTTCCCGTGGAATCCATCGAAAGGTACGACGGCGGACTGATTTGCCCTCAGTCGATCGTGGATGACGTGATTCGACGCGAAAATGGACCGACGCGCACGCGGGAGGCGGACCTATGTCCATCCTGACCGCCCAACGCGCGGATATGTGCTACTGCCCAGGCTGTTCACACGGGACGGTGCTCGAGCACTTGGGCCAAGCCCTCGACGCGATGAATGTATCGCTTGAACGCATCTGCATTGTGTCCGACATCGGCTGCATAGGCACAGCCGACCGGTATTTCTCTTGTCATACTTTCCACGGCCTGCACGGACGGTCCATCACCTATGCGGAAGGCCTGAAGCGCGGCAATTCTAACTTGTTGGTAATCGTCCTCATTGGCGATGGCGGATGCGGCATCGGGACCGGACATCTGGTACATGCCGCGCGGCGCGGGGCAGACATCAAAATCATTGTATGTAATAACTTCAATTTTGGTATGACGGGCGGCCAACATTCACCGACCACGCCGTTAGATTGCCATACGACCACGACTCCGAGTGGTGCAGATGATCGACCCTTGGACGTATGCCGTACGGTGGCGGTCAATGGCGCTTCGTTCACCGCCCGCTATGATGCATTCGATCCGCAACTGGCGAGCCATATACAATCGGCATTGTCCAGACCGGGCTTTGTACTCTTGGACATTTGGGAACTCTGCACCGCCTATTTCGTGCCCGCCAACAAACTCAACCGCGGCAGTCTGACCCAGTTGTCCGCGCGACAGAAGATGCCCTTCGGTGTTGTGCAGGAGACTGTCGAACCATTAACGCGGACACGAAGCTACTCGAGCGTCCCGCGAACCGCGAAACGGACGCGAACACCCCTGCCCCCGCCCATTCCCCCTTTTGCATGGTCGGGCCGCCGCGAAGTCTGTGTTGCGGGTTCGGCGGGACAGCGCGTGCGCTCCGCCGTCGGCACAATCGGGGAAATCGCAGTCGCTTGGGGCCTGTTTGCGGCACAGCAGGACGATTTTCCGATCACAGTTCGACGGGGGTTTTCCATTTCCAATCTCATTGTGTCGCGCGAGCCCATACTCTACACGGGGTTGGATTCTCCCGATCTGGTGGTCATTCTCTCCGCGGACGGGCTCCACCGCTTCGGCCCATTGTCGTCGCTGCGAACATCGAGTTTGATCCTCGCGCCCGCCGACATGCCGCTGGCGGGCGCCGTCGCGCGGATTTGTACCATCGATGTCAGCACTTTGGAGAGGCGTGCGGGAAAAGAATCGCTGGCCCTCGCGGTTTTGACCTACGCGCTGGTCGAAGCGGACTTCTTCGAGGCCGCCGCCCTGCAGGGTGCGGCGAGCGCAGTTCTCGCCGGACCGTATCGCCAGTCCAATCTCGACGCCATCGCCGCCGGAGTCGAATGGGCCGAATGTACAGTCGGCGCTCACAGCCCAGCGCCGCGATGAAAGGAAATCACCATGCTACGCGAAAGTCTTGTGGACGCCGCCCTCAACCGCCTTTCGGCGCACTTCGGGGCACGGCTGGTCATTCACCCTCCCGCCGCCGTGGACACACTCGCTCACTTGGAGCACGTGGCCGGTCCGCTTCCTCGCGAGCTCATCATCTTTCTTTCGACGTGCAACGGACTTCGCGTACACGCCGACGGATATGACACGGAGTTGCATCTTTGGGGTTCCCAGGAAATCCTCTCTTCCGTCGTGGGTCCGTGTGGACCCGGCGTTCCCGTGGATTTTCTTCCCGTACGCGGCGATCCCACCGGGGAGCGCGATTGGCTGGTCATGGCCCACGGGCCCGCCGGCGGCGCCGTCGTCCGCTGGGACCCCTGGGTCCCGGGCTGCGAGATCATTGCCTCCCGGTTCGGCGCCTATCTGGACGGCTGGGCGGACTACCTCGTGCAGCGCTTTCGCCCCGACGGCGGGGACGTGTACGCCGGTCAACGCCCGCCTATCTTCGACGCTTGTGTTCTCGAAGCCCACGATCCAGCTCTGACGGGCTTGCGGTCGGATCCTCAGGTGACGCAGTGGCTTCACAACGTGGACCAAGCTGTGGCCTGTGGCGACGACTACGAGTAGAAGTCGCCTCGTCTCAGCGTGGCAGACCACCCGGGGCTCGCTCCCGGCCGCCCGCGAAGGCCGCTCCGTTCAACAGTGGAGGGGAGTGGATTGAGGGTACTCAAGGGGCCCTCCCCCCCACCTGATTTTCAAATTGATGGCGCCTTGAAACGACTCACGACCCATTTAGAGTGCGTCGGAGTGGCGGATACACTTTGCAAGAAACCCAGGAAGTCTGGGTGAGAACCTTGCAAAACAGGAACCGATTCCATGCAGCCCAAACCGCAAAACCGTGACGTGTTTGAACTGTTTCAGAGTCATTTCGATCCGTTGCTCAACCCCGCCCATGAGCTGGTGCAACTGTCCCGGAAGATCGACTGGGATCGGTTCGAGGCGGCCTTTGCGGTTGGCCATTCCCCGGACCTGGGCGCTCCGGCCAAGGCCACGCGGCTGAGGGTCGGGTTGCAGTACCTCGAATACACCTTCAACGAGCCGGACGAGTCCGCGGTGGACCGCTGGGTGAAGAATCCGTACTGGCAGTATTTCTGCGGCTACACGCACCTGCAGCACGAGTGCCCGATCCATCCGACGAGCACGACCCGCCGGCGAAAGCGGGTGGGTGCCGATCGGCTGGTCGAGTTGCTTTTGGAGACCATCGCTCTGGCCAAGCGTGAAGGGCACGTTTCCCAGCGAGATCTGGAGCGTGTCAACGTCGACACCACCGTACAAGAGAAGAAGATCACCAACGAGTTCGGACAGAGGGTCGCGGCGGCCGGCACCAACCGCGGGAACTGAATGGTGGCCGCCCAGCTGCTGCCCGACAATCCCTACGACGGACATACCCTGACCGACACCTTGACCGCCGTGCAGGCCGTGACCGGTGTGGCCGTGACCGATGCGTACGTCGACAAGGGCTATCGCGGGCATGGACGCACCCTGACGCTGAACGTCCACCTGCCCGGACAACGAAGCGGCTGACCGCGACTTTTTCAAGGACGACTACTTAAAACCGCTCAGACGCCCCATCAGCGAATTCCGACGGGCACGACGGCAATGCCAGCGCCGCCCGTGACGGAGTCGGCCGATGCAGGTGGGAGGGGATCGCCCTGCTCCAGACACGACTCGGCGATCTTGCCATGCCATGATACCCACTCTCCTCGAACATTAGTTCTATCGCCTCCCCGTCATCGGATTAAGCCCTGTCCGGAGCCGTAGCGGTTCGAAACTCCGCGGCCTTCTCCTCCAGACCATACTCAAGGGCCTCGGTGTCGGTGACACCCATCTTCGCCGCATAGGCGCGGACATCCTCGGTGATCTTCATGGAACAGAACTGCGGACCGCACATGGAACAGAAGTGCGCCTCCTTGGCGCCGTCCTGTGGCAGGGTTTCGTCATGGAATTCCCGCGCCGTGTCCGGATCCAACGATAGATTGAACTGATCCTCCCAGCGGAACTCGAAGCGGGCTTTCGATAGTACATCATCGCGCAGTTGCGCCCCGGGATGTCCCTTGGCGAGGTCGGCCGCGTGCGCCGCAATGCGATAGGCGATCACACCGTCCTTCACGTCCTGGCGATTGGGCAAACCCAGATGCTCCTTGGGAGTTACGTAGCATAACAACGCGCAGCCGTTCCACCCGATCATCGCGGCGCCGATGGCGCTGGTGATATGGTCATACCCGGGTGCAATATCCGTGGTCAGTGGACCGAGCGTGTAGAACGGCGCCTCACTACACACCGCCAATTGCTTGTCCATGTTCTCCTTAATCATATGCATCGGAATGTGCCCGGGCCCCTCGATCATCACTTGAACATCATGTTTCCACGCAATCTGGGTCAACTCGCCGAGGGTATGGAGTTCCGCGAACTGTGCTTCGTCATTGGCGTCGGCAATACATCCAGGCCGCAGTCCGTCCCCCAAGGAAAAGGAAACATCAAACGCCTTCATAATCTCGCAAATGTCCTCGAAATGCGTATAGAGGAAACTTTCCTGATGGTGGGAAAGACACCACTTGGCAAGAATGGACCCGCCGCGAGAGACAATCCCCGTCAGGCGCTTCGCGGTCAACGGAATATATCGCAGTCTCACGCCCGCATGTATGGTAAAGTAATCGACGCCCTGTTCAGCCTGTTCGATGAGCGTGTCACGGAAGATTTCCCAGGTCAGTTCCTCCGCCTTTCCGCCGACTTTTTCCAATGCCTGGTAAATGGGAACCGTACCAATGGGAACCGGCGAATTGCGGATGATCCATTCGCGGGTCTCGTGAATGTTCTTGCCCGTGGACAAATCCATGACGGTGTCCGCGCCCCAACGAGTGGCCCAGACCATCTTGTCCACTTCGTCCGCAATGGAAGACGCAATCGCCGAGTTGCCGATGTTGGCGTTGATTTTCACCAGAAAGTTCCGCCCGATGATCATCGGTTCGCACTCCGGATGATTGATGTTGGCGGGGATGATCGCTCGCCCACGCGCAAGCTCATCGCGGACAAACTCCGGCGTGATGATCCGCGGGATGCTCGCCCCGAAACTCTCGCCGCGATGTTGTCGAGCCACGATGTCTACATACCCTGCCGCCTGCTGATTTTCGCGCAGGGCGACAAACTCCATCTCCGCCGTGACGATCCCCCGGCGGGCGTAGTGCATCTGCGAGACATTGGCGCCGCTGCGAGCGCGGATTCGCCCACGCCGCGAGCCTTCCGGAAACCGCTCCATGGTCGCCTCGCCGTGGGCGCGATGCCCGTTGTCGTCCACCTTGGGCGACCGGCCGGAATAGACTTCGACATCACCTCGCGCAAGAATCCGATCCCAACGCACGGGGGGCAGTCCCTTGCGAAGATCGATCACCGCGTCGGCGTCGGTATAAGGCCCCGATGTGTCGTACACAGTCAGCGGCGGATTGGGGATGGACTGCCCATCGGGTAGGCGGCTGGGGCTGAGCGCGATTTCGCGCATCGGCACGCGCACGTCGGCACGACCCGATCCCTGAACGTATAGCTTCCGCGATCCGGGCAGCGGACCCGTAGTGGTCAGTCCGGTGTCGAGATGGGTCGACGGTTGTGGTCGGACGTCGATTCGTTTCTTGCTTCGATCGGTCGTCTGTACGATGGGCATGGCAGTCATCTTGTGATCCTCCGATGGTGGGGCATGCGCGTTGAGCGAAGGGAACGGCGGGAAAGCGGCTTCCGCGGGCGGGCCTTGCGGACCCATCCGCGGCGTCGCTTCCCTACGCAGGTCCCCGACGGACGATGCGTGCTCAGCCGTCCATCCACCCTGATCAGGTTCTAAGGCTCTAATCTCAGTCCCGCCCGGGCGGGACACACCTAGCGACGTCCCTCTCCTATCCGACCGAAGGGCATCGGTCAACACGCCCGCGGCGGGTTTTTCCGGACGCTCGGTTTTCGGGCCTTAGTAATACGGCCCACCTGCTTCGCCGATGAAGACCCGTGGTCTCAACCGTACCGCCGCGGCGCCTGGCTGGGCCGGGTGGGTTCGGTTCACGCACGCTGTGCGACCGGAGAAGCGGGTCATGAAGGCAAGCATCCTCGAAACGATCAAGAAGTCCGCGGCCGTCCCCTCGATGCCCCAGGTCGTGCTGCGTTTTCTGGAGATCCTCCAGGACCCGAACTTCGACTACTCCGACCTGGTCAAGGTCCTTTCCACGGACCCCGGAACGGTCAGCGAAATCCTCCGCTTGGCGAACTCCGCTCTCTTCGGGGTTCGCAACAAGGTCGTTTCTCCCAAGCAAGCTCTGACTCTGCTGGGGCCCAAGCGCACGCGATCGTTGTTACTCGGACGATACCTCGTGGACACGCTCTCCAAAAAGCGTGTCGCCGGGCTGGACATGAGCTACTTCTGGCGGCGTTCGCTGGCCTCCTCCGTGGTCGCCTCGCACTTCGCGTCGTCGGTTCTTCCGCGGCAGAAGGACGAGGCCTTCATCGGGGCGTTGCTCGCAGATATCGGCGTGCCGATCCTGGCCGAGGCTTTTCCCCCCAAGTACGCCAAGATCGTGGCCCGCTACGCCCCGCACTCCGATCCTATCACGCCCGAGGAGGAGCTGGACGCCGTCGAAGTGACCCACGGTCAAGTGTCGGCCATGGTTTTGAGCCACTGGACGCTGCCCGACAGCGTGGCGTCGGCCGTGAATCTACACCAATCCAGCAGTCCCGGCGTCGAAGGCGTGGCCACCGTGGCGAGAATCCTCAACGCCTCCGACCGCATCGCCATGCTCCTCTGCGAGGTCCCCAAGGCCGAAGCCGTCGCCGACGTCTGCGTCCAGGCGACCGCCCTGGTCGGCGTGGATCTGAGCATGTTCGCTCAACTGCTTCCCACCATCGAGGCCGACATCGAGGAGCTCGCCGACGCCTTGCGGATCGACGTGATCCCCAGCCACGTATACTCCCTGATCGCCAAGGCCGTACAAGAGAAGCTCACCGCCGTGGTCACCTACTGATCCGCTCGTCGGGGTTCGTCCCGGCGCGCTTCCCTGGGCGGGGTCGTCCCCATGTCCGGTAAAGTCACCGAATCCAGTTTTATCGGGGCGTCCGCCACGCCGTCGATGCCCCTTTGGGCACTCTCCTCGCCCAGCTTATGAGCACGTCCCGATGTGCCGTCCGGATGTGGGGTCCGAATGTGCTAAAGGCGACTTATCGGCGCGACGATGGGTTACAACGTTGTGCGGCGGGTTATTGGTCCGCACGCACGCCGCGCCGTTTTCCGCCCCGCGAAGAACCAGATCGGGCGGGAGGATCAGCGGAGCGGTCGCATCGCCGAGGTGGGGAGGAACCCGGAGGAGCGGGAAGCGGTGGGGAAGGGCCCTGGGATCCGCCCACCCGGCGGATCGCCCGGTAGTTTCGGCAGGAACCGAGCCCGCGGTCGCTCGCTTCGTCGACCGCCCAGTTCCGTGACCCGTCGCCGGCCCAACGTCGGCGCCATGAAATTGTCACGGCACCTTTGGAGGCACGAAACAGAATGAGTCGAATCAATACCAACGTTCAGTCCCTCGTCGCACGCCGCGCCATCGGGATCAACAACGATTCGTTGAACGAAGCGCTCAAACGACTCAGCACCGGTCTGCGCATCAACAGCGGAAAGGACGACCCCGCGGGGCTGATCGCCTCCGAGACCCTGCGCGCGGGCATCCGGGCTATTTCCACCGCCATCGACAACGCCGAACGGGCCGACACCATCGTAGCCGTTGCCGAGGGCGGGTTGCAGGAAGTCAACTCGCTGCTTCTGCAACTGGAAAACCTGATCGACCAATCGGCGAACGAGGCCGGTTTGACGCCCCAGGAAATCGCCGCCAATCAGTTGCAGATCGACACCATCCTGCAATCCATCGACCGTCTCGCCGAAGCCACCTCCTTCGGCGACAAGAAACTCCTCAACGGCAGCCTGGCGTTCACGACCTCCGGCATCAACGTCAACCAACCGACCGGGGCGGCGCTCAACAACCTGGCCAAGGTGCTGATCAACGCCGCCAAGATCCCCACCGGCAGCTTCCGCAACGTGGTCATCAACGTGGTCAAGAAGTCCGAAGTCGCCATGGTCAGCGCCGTCGGCGCAGGCACCACCGGCGCCGGCGCCAACCCCAAGAATGGCACCCTCGCCAAGGCCAGCACCATCCAGGTCCGCGGTAACTTCGGCAGCGAAATCTTGAGCTTCGCCTCCGGCACGACCATGGCCAATCTCGCCACGGCCATCAACGCTTCCAAGGACTTGACCGGCGTCTCGGCCACCGCGTCCGCGGCGGCCGGCGGCCCGGCGTCTTTGGTGCTGCAAAGCACCAGCTACGGAAAGGACGCCTTCGTTTCCGTCTCCGTCCTCGAGAACGCGGCCACGGCCTGGACCGCCCAGCCCGCCGACAAGAGCGACTACGGAGCCAACGGAACCGTGACGGTCAATGGCACCAACGGCATCGTCAGCGGCCTGGATGTGTCCGTCCGCGCCGGCTCGCTGTCAGTTGACACGACCTTGACTCCGACCTTCGGGGGCACCACCGGCGGAACGACCAACTTCCAAATCATCGGCGGCGGGGCCGTATTCTCAATCTCCCCCACCGTCGGACTCTCCGGTCAAGAATCGATCGGCATCAGCGAGGTCTCCGCGGCCAAGCTCGGAAACTCCAGCACCGGCTTCCTCGCCACGCTTGGGTCCGGATTGGGCAACGATCTGGCCAGCAAGAAATTCGCCAACTCGCAACGCATCGTGCGCTCGGCCCTCAACCAGATCGCCAGCCTTCGCGGACGACTCGGCGCTTTCCAAAAGGACACCCTGGTGACCACGGTCAACTCCCTACAGGTCTCGCGCGAGAACCTGACCGCCGCCGAAAGCGCCATCCGCGACGCCGATTTCGCGGTGGAAACCTCGAACCTGACGCGAGCCCAAATCCTGGTCAGTTCCTCGACCTCGGTTTTGCAGCTTGCCAACGCCCAACCGCAAAACGCACTGTCGTTATTGGGAGGATAGTCGCCCGCGTCGCAGACGGCCTTACGACGCTACACGGAGGTCGCTAACTCGCCCACGCCGTCACGGATGACGCGATGAGCCGGATCAACACCAACACCTCGGCCCTCATCGGGCTCCGCCACCTGGGGCGGAACTACGGCGAGCTGGACATCCGCCTGCAACGCCTGAGCACCGGTCTGCGGATCAACCGCGGGCGCGACGACCCCGCCGGACTCATCATTTCCGAACGCCTCCGCTCCGAAACCCGCGCCCTCCAGCAGGCGATCGACAACACCGTCCGCGCCGCCAACGTAGTCATGACCGCCGAAGGGGCCCTCAACGAGACCTCGGCGCTGCTTCTCGATTTGCAAGGGCTCATCGTCGCCTCCTCGAACGAGGCCGGGATCAGCCACGAGGAACTCAACGCCAACCAGTTGCAGCTCGACTCCATCCTCGCCAGCATCGACCGCATCGCCAACACCACCGCCTTCGCCGGAAAAAAACTGCTCGACGGCAGTCACGCCTATCTTCAGTCCTCCGTGCCCGCCGCGGCCCTCCATTCCGTCGCTATCTATTCGGCCTACGTCCCCCAGGGCAGCATCCGCAACGTCACCGTACGAATCACCCAGTCGGCACAGACCGCCAAAGTCTCGTTTCTCGGGAGCAAGACCAACGCCCTCTCCACCACCTCCGCCGTGACCGTGGAAATCAAGGGGCTCCTCGGAACCGACATCCTCAGCTTCGCCTCCGGCAGCACCCTTCGAGACATCCGCACCGCCGTCAACAACCTCGCCGCGGCGACGGGCGTTTCCGCGGTCGTCTCCACGCCCGCCGCCGGAAACATTCGCAGTGCATTGCTCCTCCATAGCACCGCCTTCGGCTCCGACGCCTTTGTCTCGGTCACGCCCATCTCTGGAAACTTCATCGTGACGGGCAACGCCAACGTCGTCACCCGCGACATCGGGCAGGACGCGGGCGTTCTCGTCGACGGGATCGTCGCCGCCGCCAAGGGCTTACGTGCCGACGTGCGCGGGCAGGGATTGGACGCCCGGTTCTACCTCAACTCGACGTTCGCCCAGCGACTCTCTTCGGCTTCGTTCAGCGTCACCGGCGGCGGGGCCGTCTTCCAGCTCGGCCCACAGATCAACCCCAATGCCCAAGCGAACCTCGGATTCAACTCCATCGCCACGTCACAACTGGGAACGGCCGTCACCGGACTGCTCTATACCCTCGGTTCCGGACAGACCAACGGCCTGACCACCCGCCGTTTCGACGTCGCCCAACGCATCCTAAACGAAGCCATCGACCAGGTGTCCTCCTATCGCGGACGACTGGGAAACTTCCATCGCAACCAACTCGACCCCAACATCGCCGCCCAGAGCGTGACCTTGGAAAACGTCACCGCCGCCGAGTCCCTCATCCGCGACGCCGACATCGCCGAGGAGGTTTCCGCCCTCACCCGCGCCCAAATCCTCGTTCAGAGCACGCAAGCGACGTTGCAAATCGCAAACTCTCTCCCTGGGCAGGTCTTGGCGTTGCTGGGTTGACGGTTCGTCGGACGAAGCAATGACCCCTCTCCCCATGTAGCGTCACCCCTTGTGGGTGACGCCGAACGAATCGGGCGCCAAAGCGCCGAGGACAAGCCCCGACGCTACCGTCCTGTCGCGAATTGAGTTGGCCGTCGCTACCGTCGTCGGGTAGAATTACCGTGAGGTCGCAGGACGCAACCGCGAAACGGGCAGGAGGCCCTGGGCATGCCCAGACGAACCGCAACCGCCGTCGCCGCCGGAATCCGGCGGGTCAAACACTCGCCCTCGCTGCACGCTCCGCGTCGTCGCCGCGCCGCCGTTCGATCACACAAAGCGGCAAGTGTCAACGGCGCGTTACGGTCCAAGTCGCGGGCGCCGAGTGCGACTCCAAGCCGATCCGCATCGCTCACCCACGCGCTCTGGCCCGCGTCGGGCGCCGCCCTGCTCTTTGGAATCGCCGTCACGCTCGCCATCGGCGGGCTCGTCCAAGCCCTCGGAGGCGAGCGGGATGCCACGGGCCTGAAGGCGCGCAGCATCCTCGGCGCGTCCTTCCTCGCCTTGGCCATCGGTGTTCGCGTTCCCGAGCGTTTTGCCGTCTGGGTGTGCATGGTGGCCTGGCGGAGATTTGTCACCCGTGGGGCGCGATCCCCGCTGTCCGGCACCCTCATTCACCCCGGTGCCGGCGACCGTCCGCTCTACTGGCTTGTCCTTTCCGTCTTAGCGCTCGCCGCAGGACTCTCCGCGGCGCTGCTTCCCTTCCAGGCGCGGTTAGGACATCGCTTCCACGCCTGGATGCACGCGCGATTCTTGTGGTCGGACTTGTCCGTCGAGATGTTGGACTTGCTCACCGCGTTTCTCGTGGGATGGCTACCCCTCGTACTCCTGGGGCTGACCCTTGCCAGCGCCCATCACTTGTGTTGTCGCTTCGGCCAATGGAATCCGCGGGCCCTGGCGTGGAGTCTGGTGGGCGCATCCGTAGGACTGCCCATCGCGTTCGCATGGCAAGGCGTGGCGCAAATTGCCGACCCGATCCTCATAGCCGCAGCCTTGCCTGCCTTGATCGTTTCGGCGTTTGCCGCCATCCTCGGATCCTCGCACGCCGACAAACTCAATACGCCCCCCGAACCTCTGCCGCCGACGCCTCAGCATCGGGATCGGCGCCCGACCTTGCTGCGTGCGTCGGTCGCCGCGGTGGGCGGAGGTAGTGCCTGCGCCATTGTTGTCGCAGGCATGGACGCGGGGCTGACGGTTCTTACGCCCGGTGTCATGCTCGCCGCCCTCGGCGCCGGGACCCTCCTCGGATCGCGGGAAGCACAACATCGTGGAACCTCCCTCGCCAGTTTCGGCCTTGCCAGCGCCGCCGCCGGTACGATCACCGCCGGCGCGGCCTGCACGCTCGCGGGGGGACAGACCGCGGGTTCGCTTTTCGCATGGCTGATCATCACCGTTGCCGTGGGCACGATCGGTTTCGCCGCCGCGCGCGGTCGAGGACTCCTCCTCGCCCGCGTCGCCAGTCGGTCGGCCATGGGCGCGCAAGAACTCGGATGGCTATTCCTCAGCACCGCACTCACCGTCACCGTGACCGCCCCGTTGGCAATTCATTTCCTCGGTCGGCGCGGGACGTTGTTCCTCCTGGCCCTGTCGCTCGTCGCAGTCGGCCTGACGCTCGTAATCCGAGAACCAACCCGTCGATTCCGAATCTCGCCCGACCATAACGACCTCCAGCCAGATCATCAGGGCAATGACCGATAGAATTGTGGATGCCTTCAACACAGGAGATGAGTATGCAAACCCAATGCAACCAAGGGAAACCGGGACAACGGTGGATTCAGCGCCTCGTTACGGGGTTCGTTCTTCTCACGTGCCTGCGCGTTTGGCTGGGGCCGATCCCAGTCCTGGAACGCGCCTACGGGCAGATCCCCGACGCGGGCATGCAGCGCAAGCTGATCCTCGAACAGGCCCAGCTCACCACCCAACATCTTTCCGATATTAAGCGTATTCTGGAAGCCGGAACGCTTCATGTTCGGCTGGATGGTGCCGATAACCAGGGTGCTCGCCGACAACCGTAGCGTCCTCCCCGTGGAATCGTGACACGGGCCTCGGCACGCGATCGGCGGGACCGACTGGGCGCATGACATGCAGCCGACCCGCACCTTCCCTAGGCTTGTGATCGCCCTCGCCCTCTGCGCGCCGTTCCCCGCCGTCGCCGACGATCAACCGTCGCCCTCGATCACTCCCACGCCTGCCGCTCCGCAGGTCTCGGTCACCGAGCGCGGGACCGTTGAGATGCACGTTGCCAACCTCCCCCTCTCCACCGTCCTGCAACTGCTGTCCCTCGAAGGGCAACGCAACATCATCGCCTCGCCCAACGTCAAAGGAACGGTTACGGCCCATCTGTACGGCGTGAACTTCGAGGAAGCCCTCGAAGCCGTCCTCATGCAGAACGACGCCGGCTATCGCAAGGTCGGCAACTTCATCTACGTCCACACCAACGCCGAACTCGCCCAGCTTAACGCCGCGGCGACGAAACAATCGGTGAGCAAAGTCTTTTCACTCAACTACATCTCCGCCGCCGACGCCAAGTCCTACGTGGAACCCGTGGTCGGCAAGGAGGGCACGGTCGCGGCCTCCGCCCCCGCCCCCACCGGAGTGGCCAGTGACGCCGTCAACGCCGGGGGATTCACCCACACCGGGAACGACTTCATCATCGTCACGGCCAAGATCGAGGTCGTTCGCGAGGTGGAGCGCCTCCTCAAGGAAATCGACGTGCGCCCCCGACAAGTCCTGGTCGAGGCCACCATCCTCCGCGCCGAACTCAGCGGCGACAACAGCTTGGGCATCGACTTCTCCGTCGTCGGCGGCGTGGACCTCGAACTGCTCGGCGCGACCTCCAACGGAATCCGCGATCTGACCCTCGGTCCGTTGCCGCAGGATCGTTTCGAGCGCTTCAACACCATCGCCTCCACCGACTTCGCCGGGGACGTGCCCGGAGGCGGAATGACCTTCGGGGTCATCAAGGACCACGTAGCCGTCTTTCTACGAGCTTTGGAGCAGGTCACCGACACCACCGTCCTTGCCAACCCCAAAGTCCTGGCCCTCAACAAACAAAAGGGGCAGGTCATCGTCGGTCGCCGCGACGGCTTCTTGACCACTACGGTGACCGAAACCCAGGCCGTCCAGACCGTCGAGTTCCTCGAAACCGGCACGCAGCTCATTTTTCGCCCCTTCATCACCGACGACGGCTTCGTCCGCGTCGAGCTCCACCCCGAGGACAGCATCGGATTCATCAACGCCCAGGGTTTGCCCTCCGAACAGACCACCGAAGTGACAACCAATGTCATCGTCCGCGACGGCGAAACCATCCTGATCGGCGGGCTCTTCCGCGAACTGACCACCGACGCGAAATCCCAAGTGCCCGGCCTCGGCAGCCTCCCCGGCGTCGGACGTCTGTTCCGCTCCAACAACGATTCCACCGGTCGCGAGGAGGTCATCATCCTCCTGACCTTGCACATCGTGAAGGACCACGGCGCCTACGCGGACGCATCCAGGGACCAGTACGAAAACGTCGAACGCCTGCGGGTCGGCATGCGCCAGGGACTCATGTGGCATGGCCGAGAGCGCCTCGCCCAGACCCATTACCAAAAGGCACTCACCGCCTGGAATCGAAGCGACACCCAAAAGGCCCTATGGCACGTCAACCTCGCCCTGCACACGTTTCCACGCCATCTGCCCGCGATCCAACTGAAAGAAACGATCCTCCATGAGCGATCGTGGGACGACGAAACGACGAGCAACCGCGCTTTCGTCCACCGCCTGATCGCCGCGGACAAGGGGCAACCGTTTGTCCCGTTCCAGCGTCCCACGGCCTCGCCGCCCAAGGACGACAACTCCGTCCCGTTGGAGGGCTCTCGATGAGAACCACTTTTTCGATGCGCCGCTCCGCGATCCTGCGTCGTCTGTTTGTAGCAACGCTCGGTGGTGTGATATGCGGATGCCAAACCCCCTCGCACACCCAGGCCAAGCAGCAAGCCGAAAAGCGCTGGCACGAGGTCCGCGGACGAGTCAAGTTCCAGCTCGCCAAGCAGCAATACGACGGCGGCCTGTTCGACGAAGCCGCCCAGACTCTCTCCGAGGCGATTGCCCTGGACCCCATGCGCGTCGAGGCCTACGTCCTCCTCGCCCGCGCCTATCTCGAAAAGTCGAAATTCGCCTCCGCCCAGCAGGCGATCGACGCCGCGAAACGAATCGGGCTCGAATCCGCCGACCTGCACTACACCCAGGGAGTCCTCCTCGAACAGCGCGATGAGCTTGACGCCGCCCTCGCGGAATATGACCAGGCACGGATTCTGAATCCCGCCGATGTCGACGTTCTGGTGGCGCGGATCGAGTGCCTTGTCGCCGCGGGTCGCGCGGAGGAGGCCTTGGAGATCGCCGAAAAGAACGTCGATCGTTTCGACGCCTCCGCCACCTTGAGTGCCATTGCCGGGCACCTCGCTCTTTCGCTCGGCGAGGAGGAGCGGGCGGTTCAACACTTCCAGCGCGCCTCCATCGACGCCCGGGGTGATCCGGTCATCAGCGCCGAGCTTGGGTTGCTCCTCGCACGCCTCGGCCGGTGTTCACAGGCGGTCCCGCTCCTTGCCGAGATCGTCTCCGACGCAGTGACAACCATTGGCATCCAGCGCCGCGCACTGGCCGCCTGTCACCTTACCCTCGGCGATCCCACCGCCGCCAAGGGCGTGCTGCTGGGATATGCCGCCGATCATCCCACCGACGTGACCGCGCAGGTGCTCCTTGCCCAGGCTTGCCTGGAGACCGACGATCAGCCGACCGCCGCCCGGGCTCTGGAACTGGCCGCCGAGCGCGCCCCGAACGACCCCAACGTCCTCCTGACCCGCGCCGCGCTCCATTGGCGGCGGACCGAATACCCCGTGGCCGCCGAACTCCTCTACACCCTTCTGGAAACCGATCCCGAGCACGCCGACGCCTATCGCCTCCTCGCCCAGGTCCTGCGCGACCAAAACCAACCCGACGACGCCGAAAGCTGCCTTCGCCGCGCAGCGGCCTTCTCAACCGACTAAACCCGCTGCCGAGCAACCCCGACCGGGCTGAACGCCGATGCCGCCAAGGCGGTTGACTCGCCATCCGCTCGCCCCACACTTAAAAAAATGGTTATTCTGTTTAGGTTCGGCCAATCCGGATCGGGGGGTAACAACGCGAAATCCAGCAAACATTTTCTTGGAAAATAGGTTGACATCCCTGTCAGACCGTGTATATTACCATTACCGGACGGATTGTTCGGCGGGATTGATGAGCGGACGACGTTGAGTATCCATTATAACGGTTTCGGTCATACGCACTGTTTTATCCCGTTTCGTTCCGCCCTCATAAGCTGTTTGTAGTATCCCCTCCGTCATCAACCCGGACCGTCCGTAGATCGAGTATCTAAATGTTTGCGCCGTAAGAGCTTCGCATTTGCGCGAAATCGCGCGGGCACGCCTGTTTTGGCCGCCTGGCGCTGGGTTTCGCGCGTACATGCGGCTCGGACGGCGACGGGATGATGGGGATGAACCCCGGCCTTAGGGATTTCCAAACGGCTTCCTTTACTCCCACCCAGGTTGCGTCCTGCGTCGCGACGACCGGTTCGTCGACCCGCAAAGGACGGTCGCGGCCGGGAGCCGGCGACGCGGACGCCACCAGGGTACTTCGGGCCCGTTTGGAAAAGAGTTCCGGGAACGTGGGGAGGGGATCGAGCACCTAAGTAGTTGAGAAAACGCAAGCCGCATCGGTCGCCGATGGGGGATCAGGATGCAGATGGGTGGCGGTGGGGACCGACATGCCCGCCTGCGGATCGTTGGCGACCGTGCGGCTGCGTTGTTTTCGTAGGGCTCGATCCCACCCACCTTCCGACGAACCGGCTACCATAGACCCTTCCGAATCTCGAGGAGTTGAGCGCTCGCTTCGCGCCGACCGGTCGCGGGGAGCGGTGGCTCGTTCATCGGGAGGATCACAATGGCGTCGACGAGCCGTGGACGGACTTTGTTTCTGGATTCCATCACCTGGCCCTCGCGCCTGGTGTTGTTCAGCGCCGTTTTCTTCACCTTCGCGCCCCTTGGACTGCTGGCCGTCTCCGGGCTGGCGCCGCAGCGGGTCTGGTGGTTGGTCGCGGTGTACTGGGTGCTGAGCGGCGCAACCGCCGTTCTGTTCGCCGCAGGATTCATGGCCCATCGGGCGCTCCTGTGGATCGCAATCCCGCTCCAAGGCGCGTGGTTTGCGCTTCCCATGTTTCTTCCGCAATATGCCCGTAACGCGATGCTCAGTTTCGAGGGGCTAGCTTCGGTGGCGTTCGTGGTGGTGGGCTACGTCTTCTTCGTCTATTTCATTCGAGGTGAAGGGACGCGGCGTCTTCGGCTCCAAACGGAGATGGCCCTGGCTCGCAACATCCACGCCACGCTCATCCCACCGATTGACCGGCAGGTCCGGGGCCTGCAACTCTTCGGACGATCGGAGCCCAGTGCCGACATGGGCGGCGATCTGCTCGATGTCGTCGAGAGCGGCGACGGCGTCACTCTGTACATCGCAGACGTTTCCGGTCACGGGGTGCGGGCGGGGGTGGTGATGAGCATGGTGAAGTCGGCCATCCGCATGAAACTTCGCCACGCCGACGCCGTCGATGCCATGCTCGACGACCTCAACGCCGTCATGCACGAACTCGTCCATCCGGGAATGTTCGTGACCTGCGCCTGCATGCGTTTCGAGGCCGACGGCTCGGCGCTTTTCGCCGGGGCCGGGCACAACGACGTCTTGCACTACCGTGGGGCCGATCGATCCGTGCATCCGTTGGAGAGCCAGCACCTTCCGCTGGGCGTCGCGGCCGAGGAACGGTATGCCGCGCGCGGCGTGTCCTTTCAGCCGGGCGACGTGCTGTTGTTCTACACCGACGGATTGACGGAGGTCTTCGACGCCCGCGGGAAAATGATGGGGCAGACGCCCATCGAACATCTGCTCAAGCAACACGGTCATCGCCAGCCCCGCGAAATCTACGAAGAAGTCATCCGCGCCGTGAAGTCATTCGGCGCTCAATTGGATGACCAGACGTTGCTCGTTGCGCGGGTTTTCGGGTAGGACGTTGCGCGACGAAACGAGCCGCACGTCGCCTACCCCAGGCGATTGTGCGGCCCGTTCGTTACAAAACATACCCTTTGGGAGGTTGAGTCCGTCGCTGGCGCCGGGCGCCGGATTGTCGTAGAAGGACTTCTAGAAGCTCGTCTCCCCCCGGAACCGGGCGCCACGGGTCCGCCCGAGGCGGATCCGCGGCTGTCTAGGGTTGAACGCTGGCCGCAAGGTGCCAGTGGCCCCCTTCCGAAGCACGTACTTACGCGGCGAGGAAGCGCTCCTCGAGCGTCAGGCGCATCTTCTTCAGGGCGTTGTTCTGAATCTGCCGCACGCGTTCCTTGGTCACGCCGATGACCAGCCCGACCTGTTCGAGGGTCTTGGGCATGGCGGGGCCGTTAATCGCGGTCTGGATCAACGCAAAGCGTTCGGTGATGACGGTCCTCTCCACGTCGCTCAAACCGGCGAGGTTGCGGAGGAGGATTTCCTTGAGCTCGTCGACGCAGTCGGCCACCACGCGGTCGCGCTGCCGTTCGACGAAGTCGCTTCGTTCCATGGCCGGATCGAACTCCGCGGGGAACTTGCCTCGATAGCGGCCGGCGCGCATGGCCACGCGCGAGAAGCTCTTGAGGATGGCGCGGCAGGAATAGGTGCTGAACTTGTAGCCGCGGGCGCAGTCGAACTTTTCGACGCTGCGCAGCAAGGCCATGTTGCCTTCGCTGATGAGTTCGTTGAAGTCGATGTTGGTCAGGCGGGTGCGTTTGGCCATGGCCAACACGAGGGGCATGTTCAGGCGTACGATGGCGCCGCGGGCGACGAGCGTTCGGTGGCCCCAGCCCAGAAGCCGCCGTGTGGCCGCGGCCGTCATCCGCTTGCCGGCAGCGGCCTGGAGAATCGTGGCCACCTGCTTCCGCGCGTAGTTGAAGCGTTTGAAGAGAAGTTGCTCCTGGTCGAAGGAGAGCGTCGGAATGCGGTCACCGCACTCGAAGGTCCGTCCGACCTTATCGCCCGAGTCCGAGAAGCGCGTCGAGCCGCTGTCGCGGAAGCGGGCCTCGCTTCCGAACAGAGCACGCTCGGCGCCGGGTTTGGCGAACTCGGGATGGTCCATGTAGTCCGCGTGCTCGCAGAGGACCCTGTTGAGAAGGACTTGGTCCTCCGGCGCGAGGGAGTCAAAGATCGTGTCGTTGGGCGGCTTGACACTCGCCGGGACCCCAACCGACCGCTTGGGCGCTACCGCCTCCATCAGTTCGATACCCATATCACCCCACTCCTTCCACCCGGGCCCAACCTTGTGCATCGTCAATGGCACCGACGACCCATAAGGCAGCCTCTATCCGTAGTACGCTGTCCGTTTCCGCTAGGATGCGTCTAAGGCTGGGAGAGGGTTTACCCGCACCCGTTGGGTGCCGGTAAACAGACTCCAAGCCGTGCGTACTTCCTACGCTGGGGGTATCTGATGAGTGGCGGGGGGACCGACTGCCACGCCCCTAGTATACCCCGTCCAGCGCAAAAAGCAAGGTGCGAGAACATTTGGTAAGGCCGGTAAAATGAGCGTCGCTGGAGCGGTTCGAAAGCGGCTGCGGGCGGCAAGCTGATTCGCGTCGGAAAAAACGGTTGCGTCGCCCGGGCGGATAGATGATACAGTCACAATTTGTTTTATGCGTTAAGAATGACAAGTGGCTTTGTTTTGCAAATTTGTTTTTTCGTATTTGCGTCGTTTTCTGGTGGATGCCAGGCGGTGGCACCCACGGGAAAGAGCCAAAAACAGGAACACAGGAACGCAGAAACGGCGAGCCGGATTGCCAATTTCCAATTTCCAATCGCCTAGTACGAATGGCCGATGTCGAATTACTCATGACCAGCGACCCGTTACGAGTGTCCTGGAAGCCCATGTCCGCTCTCCGCCGTCCGCCGTCCGCGACCCGCTTTCTACTGTCCGCTATGCGCCGTTCGCGGCGGGCGGAAGGCTGCGCACGGAAAGCACAATCGAATAACTCGCAGGGTGATCGGCAGTGGAGTCAGTGGGGAGCGAGCGCCCCGTTTCCGGTCGCGGGGCGGGGGATCGGGAACCGGCGATTGGGGAGGGGGTTACGGTCCGGGATGCAAGAAACTGAGGTGGAGTTCGGCGTGGCGGAGGTTGAGGTTGAGGCGTTCTGCTTCGGATAGGGGACCGAAGGCCGGGCTTTCAAATCTGGGCGGTTCGCCGTTCTTGAGGCGGGCGAGGGCTTTGCGAAGGCGGTCGGCACCCTCCTGGGTGCTCATCGGCTGCGTGGCGAAGGTGCCGTCCTGGACACCGGGGATTTTGATTCCGGCGCTCATCGCGTCGTGGATGTACTTTTTCTTTTTCATTCGGATGATGAAGCGGATGAACCAGGGCGGTTTGCTGCGCGGGGGGAAGCCTTCGTAGGCGAAGTCGATCCAGGAGGCGAGATGGTTGAAGGCCTGCCCGGCCGTCCAGTTGCCGGTGCGGCGGAGCTTGCTGCGTTTGTCGGCCTCGAGGAGGCGATCGACGTCGGCGAGAAGGTCGTCGATGGACTCGAAGCGAAGCTGGCGACGATCCGTGACTTTGCCCGTGTCGACCGTGCTCACCGCAATCCTCCCGCGGACCCTTGCCAGCCAGGACCATTCTAAGCAGTTCCCGGGAAAGGGAAAGTGAGCGCTTGCATCCGCGAGCCCGCGGGGGCTGGTTCCGTCTTCAACTCCGCCTGCGGCGACGCCGGATCGCAGTGCGTGACCGACGCGAATTGCCGCATGGGCCTGACCTGCGTGGGCGACATGCGTACGGCGTCGGTCCTCACCCGCGGGACGCAGCGAGCCCGAGTTGACCCACGCGATCGAAACGCAGCGGCGTCGCCGCGGCCGAACGCCACGGTGGAAACGGCCGGCACCCTCTGGCCGTTAACGCTCGATGAGGAGCGGTCCCTCCCGCGGGCTATGGGTTGGGCTTGGTGGCGACGTTCTGTTCGGCTTGTTCCAGAGTGCGGCGGGCGAGGGCGTCGCGTTGGTGGATGAGATTCCGGCGGCCCAACTCCAGGGCCCGATCGGGGTACACACCGGCCTGCGAGTACAAGCGGGCTAACGCCCCCAAGGTGTAGACCTCGCCGGCCTCGATCGCCCGCTGGAACTCGCGCTGGGCGGCTTCAAAATGGATTTGCCCATCGGCGAACTTTCCCAGCTTCTTGGCCAGTGCGAAAGCCCGAACGTGCAGCTCTCCGTCTTCCGCGCGGGCGAGCAAAGCCTCGTACACGGCCAACGCTTCGTTCAACTCACCGCGAGCTTCGAACATCTCCGCGCGATGGATGCCCAGTTCGACGTGGTTGGGATCCAGCTCCGCGGCACGCGCCAAGAACGGCTCGGCGCGATCGACAAATCCGGCATCGAGCCACACCCCCGCGGCCTGGACTTGCCCCCAGGCGGCGTGGGAGTTGGACTTCTGGATGAGCGCCGCGTCGGAGGCTCGGACGAAGGCTTGGGAGGCCTCTTCCCCGCGTCCCTCGGACTTCAACCAGTGCCCGCGCGCGGCACTGAGGTAGAAGTCCGTCTCGCGTGCTTCCTCCCTGGCCAGCAGCGCCGCCGCCTGCCCGCCTTCCCCCAGCGCCAGATACGCCTCCACCGACGCGGCGACCATGGACGTATCTTCCGGCGAAGTCGCCAAGGCCCGCTGGGTCCAGGTGATCGCCTCCGGGAACCGATGTCGATGGTTGCACAGCGCAGCGAGCGTCTGGAAGGCCTCCAGGCTGGGTTGGATATCGAGCGAACGATGAAGGGCCCGCTCCGCCTCCTTCAGGTAGGCCGGGTCGTGCGTTTGCTTGGCCTTTTCCAAGTAGGCCCCAGCGAGCTGAACGTAGACGGGGTAAAGCTTGGGGTCGGAGGCGATTTTCCGCGAATAGTATTCGATCTTCCGGTCCGCTTCCGAGGCGGCGGGCTCAGGAGCGACACGTCGTTGACACCCGACGGAAAGCGCGGCCGTGAACAGCGCTATCCGAAAAAAGCGGCGCGACCGATTCATCATCGAGCGCGCCGCGTCGTCGTTTTCTTGCACCGTGGAGGGAATCCTAGCTCTTTTTCTTTTCCCCACGCGACGCCCGCCAACCGACCAACAGCGTTAGGCAGGCGCCTAGACCGAGCATCGCCCAGGGCGAAACCGCGGGGACGGCGGAGGAGGTCACTCCGTGCGGAAGCCCAAGATACGGGAACTCGGCCAGGAACGGTACGTCGTTGGCGGAGGGGAACGTCGGGCCGTCGGAGTTGAGCACCCGCGGATCGCCCACCAGGTTCACTACGTCGTCGGCCAACTCCCGCCCGTTGGGGAAGGATGCGGGCAGCGAGGTATCGAAGATCACCACGTCCGGCGGGACGCCCATGGCCGCGGTGTGACCGCTGGGATGCATGGAGTTCATGGCGTCGTTTTCGGGGAACATGGAGCGAAGGGCTCGACCGCCCAGTTCCTGGAACGGACCCATCAGGTCCGGAACCCGTGTCGTCGCCCACACCAAAACGGTGTTCTGGCTCACCAGCACATCGCTGAGGGGCATGTCAATAACCATCGCGGCCACGTTTCGCCCTTGGCGACCGCCGCGGATGAAGGGATCGTCGCGCAGCCCGGTGAACAGGCGCAGCCGATCCCGAGCCTCGCCGCTAACGCCATAGGTATACAACTGGGGGTTTTGGCCGTCGGGGAACGAGATCTCGAATTTGATTTCGTCGGAGATCCCCGCGGGGTTCATCACCGTCCCGCCGTAGGTCGCCCGATCCGCGGCATTCGTAAACGACACGGGACCATCGCAGTCGATCATGATTGTGGCGGTGATGTCCGAGGCGAAGAGATAGTCGGTGAGCGCCACGGGCACCGCCGGGTTCAGGCACAGACTGATGACCAATCGACCGTCGTGCTGGAACACGTGCAGATCGGTGATCTTCACGTCATTCCGCGCCGCCATGGTCAGCGACGGAGTGTCACCGTGATCCGCAGCCCGCGCGGGCGCACCCGTCGCCATCAGACCCGCACCCGCGCATACAAGACCAAGAAACCCGCTACGCAAACCACCCAGAATTGTCATTTCCTCTTCCTCCTCTGCGAACGCGACCCGTGCTTCGGGGCTAGAAGCAGCAACCCCGAGAGGGCGAGTGTACCGCCGCACGTTCCGGAACTCAACAAAAAAAGGACGTTTCGATCGGTTCCGTCGACAAGCGTTTCGCGCGGGGCTGATCGAGCCGCGAAGGAGAGTTATTGGACGTTGGAAACCCAGCAGCCCAATAAGCTGTGGGTGGGTCCGCGCCAGCCCCTAGATAAGGACGTTCACCAGCCGGCCCTTGACCACGATCACCTTCCGGACGGGCTTGCCGCCGATCGCCGCGGCGACCTTGGGGTCGTCTAGGGCGGCGGCTTGCAATGCGGCATCGTCGGCGTCGGCGCGGACTATGATCCGCGATTTGACCTTCCCGCCAACCTGTACCGCGATCTCCACTTCGTCGTCGCGGACCCATCGCTCGTCGAACGCGGGCCAGGGTTCGTACGCCAGCGTCGTGGTGTGACCCAACCGCGCCCATAGCTCTTCGCCCAGGTGCGGGGCAAACGGGGCGAGCACGAGTACGAACGTCTCCAACACTTTCCGCGATCTTCGCGGCATGGGCGTCAGGGTGTTGACGAAGTCGAAGAGGGCCGCGATCGCGGTGTTGAACTTGAGTTGCTCGATCTCCTGCGTGACTCGTTGGGTCGTCTTGTGCAGAGCGCGGAGCGACGCTTCGTCCGGAGGATCGTCGGTGACGGCGGGGCTCAACTTGTCGGTCGCTTCGTCGATGAACAGTCGCCAGATGCGCTGGCAGAGTTTGTGCAACCCGGGCACGTCGCGCGTGTTCCACGGTTTCGAGCCTTCCAGGGGACCCATGTACATCTCGTAGAGGCGAAACGTGTCCGCGC
Organism: uncultured Phycisphaera sp.; assembly: GCA_964646605.1. Taxonomy (GTDB): domain Bacteria; phylum Planctomycetota; class Phycisphaerae; order UBA1845; family UBA1845; genus SBAX01. The sequence goes on from CAZYEX010000161.1 coordinate 74,736, forward strand.
CATACTGGGCGATGATTTCGTCCGGGCTGACCACGTTCCTCAGCGATTTGCTCATCTTGGCCACGATGCGCTCGACGGGGTCGCCCGATTGCTTGAGCACGAACCGGTCCGTACCGCGTTCCTCGACAGCGTCGGGTCCGACCATCAGTCCGCGGCGATCGCGATAGGCGAAACCCTGGATCATCCCCTGGTTGAAAAGCTTCTGGAACGGTTCGCGGGTGGAGGCCCGTCCCAGGTCGTAGAGCACTTTGTGCCAGAATCTGGCATAGAGCAGGTGGAGGACGGCGTGCTCGGCCCCGCCGACGTAGAGGTCCACAGGCATCCAATACTTTTCCGCGGCGGGATCGCAGAAGCTCCCGCCGTTGTGGGGATCGATGAAGCGGAGGTAATACCAGCACGATCCCGCCCATTGGGGCATGGTGTTCACGTCGCGGCGGCACTGTTTTCCGCCACGGTTTACGCTCATCCAGTCCTTCGCCCGCGACAGCGGTGGGGCGGGAAGCGATGCGGCGTCGTCCGCCGACGCGGTGGGCTTGAAATCCTCCATCGGAGGCAACTCGACGGGCAGCTCGTCGTCGCCCACGGCCAGCGTCTCGCCGTCCTCGCCGTGCAAGACCGGAAACGGTTCACCCCAATACCTTTGGCGACTGAACAACCAGTCGCGCAACTTGTAGTTCACCGCCAACCGGCCCATGCCCGTCGATTCCAACCAACGCGTGATCTTGCTCTTCGCTTCGTCCGTGGAAAGCCCGTTGAGTGAACAAACCTCGTAGGGCAGCTCGCATCTGCTGTTGTCCGGCGGCGAGTTGACGGCGCTGGACGGTTCTATGAAAGCCGCGCCCCACGTTCGCGGGTGGCGGATGTAATGCTCGATCAATCGCTCCACGCCGACCCGCTCGCGGAGGACCGCCACCGTCTTGTCACTCAACCCCTCCGATCGCCGGCGATGGTCGGCCACGCTGTCCCGCAGCTCGGGCAGCTCACTTTCGAGCATAGCGAAGCCCTCCTTCGCGGTGCGGTCGATTCCCGCGGTCAAAACCGCGATCCGCTGCTCGATCCATTCGGTCATGGGTCGCACCACGGCGACGATGGGAAGGTCGAGCGCACACGCGAACTCGAAGTCTCGCTCGTCGCTGCCCGGCACGGCCATGATCGCCCCGGTCCCGTATCCCATGAGCACATAGTCGGCGATCCAAATCGGAATCCGCGCTCCGTTGACGGGGTTGATCGCGTAGGCCCCGGTGAAAACGCCGGTTTTTTCCTTGGATTCCGCGGTGCGGGTGAGGTCGGATTTCCGCCTGGCGGATTCCACGTAACGCGTCACCTCCGCGCGGAGCTCGGGTTTGGTGACCTTGTCGACAAGAGGGTGCTCCGGGGCGAGGACCATGTACGTCGCGCCAAACAGCGTGTCCGGGCGAGTGGTGTAGACCCGGATGGCATCGGGCCAATCCGAGCGTGGAGCGGAAGCGACACGATCCGTCGAGTGCCTCCACCCGGCCTCTTCGACCTTCCAGAAATCCGCCAGCGGAAACACCACCTCCGCGCCGAGGCTCTTTCCGATCCAGTTGCGTTGCATGATCTTGATGGGCTCGGGCCAATCGACGTCCTCGAGGTCGGACAGCAAACGCTCCGCATACTTGGTGATCCGCAGCATCCACTGCCGCAGCGGCCGACGGAACACGGGATGTCCACCGCGTTCGCTACGGCCCTCGTTGTCGACCTCCTCGTTGGCCAGCACCGTGCCAAGCGATGGACACCAGTTGACGGGCACCTCGTCCATGTAGGCCAGGCGATATCCGTCGATGATCCTCCGTTTCTCGGCGGCGGACTTGGAGGCCCAATTCTTGTCGGCTTCGAGCTTAGCGACGAGTTCACGGATCGGTCTCGCGCGGCCTTTGGTCCTGCAACCATCGGGACCGACCCATTCGCAGGACTCGTCGTACCAACTTTCGTGCATCCGCAGGAACATCCACTGCGTCCACTTGAAATAGGCCGGATCGCAGGTGGCCAGCTCGCGGTCCCAATCATAGGAGAACCCGAACATGCGGAGCTGCCGGCGGTACATCTCGATGTTCTTCTGCGTGGTGAGGGCCGGGTGGACGTTGGTCTCGATGGCGTATTGCTCGGCGGGCAGTCCGAAGGCGTCGAAGCCCATGGGGTGCAGGACGTTGAAACCGCGCATCCGCTTGTATCGCGCGATTATGTCCGTCGCACAGTAGCCCAGCGGGTGCCCCACGTGCAGCCCCGCTCCGCTGGGATAGGGGAACATGTCCAGGATGTAGAACTTCGGTTTGGTCGTATCCGCGCCTGGCTCGCCGGGATTCATCACTCGGAACGTCCCGTGCTCGTTCCAATACGCCTGCCACTTGGCCTCGATGGCCGTGAAGTCGTATCGACCGGGTTTGATCTCCTGCGCGTCGCTCATCGGGCGTATCCTATCAGAACCGCGACGGTTAGGGAGCGGTGTTGTGCAATCAGAACTGCGACCGTAAGGGAGCGGTGTTGGACGAACGCGGAAAGGCGAATCCTTGACATGGCTGTAAGAAAACCGATCCGTGTGATCGCCATCGACGACGACCTCGCTGCGTGTTTGGATACGGCCGAGCTGTTCAGGCAGCGCCACGGAGCGGACGTTGCCGAACGCGTGCCGCTCGCCCGGGACGTGGTCCGGCAGACGCTTGATCTCTATTCGCGCGTGCATCCGGTTCCGCCGTGGAGCGGGTATCTCACCGTCGATGTCGAAACCAACGTCGTCGTCGGCTGTTGCGGGTTCACGGGCAGTCCGTCGAGCGACGCGGGCGTCGAGATCGCGTACTTTACGTTTCCGCCGTTCGAGGGTCGCGGCTTCGCCACGGCCATGGCGTTGGAGCTCGTCGAGACCGCGCGGACGGCGTCCGGCGTTCGGCGTGTGATCGCCCACACGTTGCCCACCACCAATGCTTCGACGCGAGTGCTTGAGAAATGCGGATTTCGCAGGGTCGGCGACGGGTTCGATCCGGACGCGGGTCCCGTTTGGCAATGGGGGCTCGATCTCGCCACCACCGCCCCGGCTTCATGAGCCGAGATACTCCCGGATGGCCGAACGCCACCCCTGCCACATCCGTGGCACTCAACGGGGACGACCGGTCAGCGGATTCGACCTTGGAGAGCGCTTTGCGCCGCGGCCATTTCCTCGGCGCTGGGCGGCCTTGCGGTGGTCATCATCGTGGCGAAGCAGTCGAACAGATAGGTCGCATCATGCGGGCCGGGACTCGCTTCGGGGTGGTATTGCACGGCGAGGATGGGCAGTTCTCGATGCACGAACCCTTCCAGCGTGCCGTCGTTGAGATTGACGTGGGTAGCGACGCCCCCGACGGTTTCGATGGACTGGGCCTCGACGGCAAAGCCGTGATTCTGCGAGGTGATTTCGACCCGGCCCGTGGCGAGGTTCTGTACCGGTTGATTGGCCCCCCGGTGGCCGAACCTGAGCTTGAACGTCGTCGCACCCATGGCCAACCCCAAGAGTTGATGCCCCAGGCAAATGCCAAAGATTGGCACCTTTCCGATCAACCCCTTGAGCAAGTCAACGGCATAGCCCACCGCCGCCGGGTCGCCGGGACCGTTGCTGACGAAAACCCCGTCCGGTCGGTCGGCAAGAATCTCCTCCGCCGACAGCGTGGGCGGTACGACTCTCACCTCGCAGCCGACATCCACGAGTTTGCGGAGGATGTTGCGCTTCATGCCGCAGTCGATGGCCGCGACTCGCCGACTGCCGATGAGCGATCTCCCTTCTTGCCCCCTTGCCAAGGAAGGAAAAAGTGGGACCGTTCCTTCCTTCCAGGCGGAACATTCCTTCGGCGCCACGACCTTGACCAGATCGGCACCGGTCATGGACGGCGACTCACGGGCCAGGCGCACGCATTCCGCAGGGTCGTCGATTTCCGTAGTGAGCAGGCCGCGCAGGGCCCCGTCCACGCGGAGTTTCTTGGTCAGAGCCCGCGTGTCGATTCCTTGCAGACCGATGATCTCGTTTCGCGCCAGATACTCCTCCAGGGGCAGCGTGGCGCGATAGTTGCTGGGCACGCGGGCGAGTTCCTTGATGACCAAACCCGCCACGTGTGGGCGAGACGACTCGACATCGGTTTCGTTGACCCCGTAGTTGCCGATCTGCGGGTAGGTCATGGTGACAATCTGTTGGCAGTAGGAGGGGTCGGTGAGGATTTCCTGGTAGCCGGTCATGGCCGTGTTGAAAACCACCTCGCCGCTCTGCGTCCCGCGAGCGCCGAAGGCCTGGCCCACGAAGTACGTGCCGTCTTCCAGGGCCAGCGTGCAGGAGGATTTCGACGGTGGAGCGCTCATGGTGCGGACAAGATACGGGCGCCGCAAGACGGCGTCCAACGCTCCGGGGGAAAGCTGTCAGGATGATTTTCGCGGGGCGGCGATCGCTCCTGCAAGGGTTTCTTCGCACGCCGCCCGCAGAATTCGGGAAAAAAAGGCACCCTGGGTGAAAGAAAAGCCCACGCTCGACGGACTACCCTTAGGAGGCGAACGCATGATCTCCGCCGGGATTAGCAGACCGGCGGCGCGCGGTTTGCTCCTTTGGCACGATGGAGGCGTTGTGCGTGGGACGATTTGCCCGGTTCATGAGATTTGCCGGATGCGGATTCCTCGTGGGGATCGCTCTGGCCGCGTCCTCGGCCGTGGGGACGGACCCACCGCACGAAGCTCCGCCAACGGGTCCGTGGGTTCCCGCCCCACGACGCATTGCAAGCGTTGCCGGTGGTTGTCAGAGTCACGTCGTTCGCGATTCATACAGCAGCATTCAGGTCAACGTTGACGCGCGCGGGTGCAACATCCCCGGCGACGCCGCCAACGAACCGTCCATCGCCGTCGATCCCACCGACCCGCGCAAGATCGTCATCGGGTGGCGGCAGTTCGACAGCGTTCTGTCAAATTTCCGCCAAGCCGGTTGGGCGTACTCTCACGACGCTGGGCACACGTGGGTATTCCGAGGTTCCCCCACTCCCGGCGTGTTCGGAAGCGATCCTGTGCTGGCCTCCGGTCCCGGGGGTGAGGTGTACTATCTTTCCACGAACTTTGACGAGACTCGCCTCTTCGGGTCCTTCGACGGAGGCATCACGTGGCCCCTACACACCCAGGCGATCCCGCGTTTTTATGACAAACCGTGGATGGCTGTCGATCGGACCGGCGGACCCGGGCGTGGGAACATCTACCTTACTTCGCTTTCGTATGGAGGGTTCTTTCGTTCGGTCAACGCCGGGAGCACTTTCATGGAGTACCGCCCGCCCGGAGTCTACGGGGAGACGTTGACCGTGGCTCCCGACGGCGCGGTCTACCTGGCCGGGGGAGGATCGGGCGGGCAGGGGTGGGCCCTCATGCGATCCGTCGACGCGGGCGACCCATCCGTCGTTCCAACTTTCAGCGTCAAGGACTTTTGTATGTTTTGCAGCGGCGCACCGTCGTTCGTCGGACCCAACCCGGGGGGGCTTCTTGGGCAATTGTGGGTGGCGACCTACTCGGATACGAGCGCCGGCGCGATCCATGTCTATTTGCTCGCGCCTGGACCACTCGATCCTGCCAATGCAGACTTCGACTTCGCGGACGTTGTTTTCATGCGTAGCATGGACGGAGGACTTTCGTGGACTCGCCCAATCCCCGTGAACGACGACCCCCCCAGTCCCATGTCATGGCAATGGTTCGCGATGATGTCCGTGGCCCCCAACGGGCGCATCGATGCGGTGTGGAACGACACCCGGAACTACGGGCACCCGCCCTACTCTAACCTATCGGAACTCTATTACGCGTACTCTATCGACACCGGTTCAACTTGGTCCACGAACGTACCGCTCAGCCCCGTATTCGATACTTACATCGGTTGGCCAAATCAAACAAAGATCGGCGACTATTATCACATGGTCTCGGACAATCTGGGGGTCAACGTCGCCTATGCGGCCACGTTCAACGGGGAGCAGGACATCTACTTTCTGCGCATCGGGCCGTGGGACTGCAACGGCAATGAGCTCGACGACCTACTCGACATCAGCGAACTTCGCAGCGGTGATTGCAACGCCAACGACGTCCCCGACGAGTGCGAATACCGCGTGGACGTAAACGGCGACGGCGTGACGACGCTATCCGACTTCGCGGAGTTCCAACGCGGCCTCACCGGGCCGCACGATCCCGTCGCTTCCGCTCGCGGCGCTGGCGGGTCAAGGCCCGCCGCTGGCGCTCCGGGCTCTGAAAAATCGGCAATTGGAAATTGGCAATTGGCAATTCCGTGCGTGGCGCTTCTCGATCCGGATCACGACGGGGATTCGGACTTGCACGATTTCTACCTGCTACAACACGTTTTCGTCGGGCCGTAGGGCCTATGGTTGTCGACCTTCCAACCCCGGAGGCAGATCCGGAAGCGGACGAAGATGCGGAGGGTCCGCGTCCAACCGACGCGGATCGGCCGGAGCTAGCAAAGTGCGGCGTACGTGGCGACCGCCAAGAAGACGATCTTCAACTTGCGCCGAAAGAAGTCACAGACGACGGAAAATGTCATAGCTTCCCCCTCTCCACCCGCCCCAAAAATTCACAGGCGAATCAGACGTGGCATCATAGGCGGTTCGCACGAAAAAGTCACGTCCCGTGTTCGGCCCGATAACGTGCGCTCCCCGCGAACGCTGCGAACGAAGCGCGGTTAGGGGATGGGGGGCGCAAAGGGGACAATCAAGACCGGATCGGACGAATCGCTCTGCGTCTGCTCATCACGAGCGGAACAAGTGAACGACATGGACACACCGACATCCGACTCCGTGATGATGAGTGACGCCACGCCGGCCTGAGGGCCGACTATGAGGCGATCGTTTGACGGTTCGAAGCGGAACGTTACGCCCTCGGGTTCGCCTGAGGTCAACGAGCACGTGAGAACGAGCACTTCGTTGGGTTGCGGGGTGGGGTTGGAGGCGCTGAGACGGACGGCAAGTTGCCCATCGCCGCCGTCACCGCCGGGACGCGGGTTGTCGTCGGGCGGACTGCCGCCGTCATCCATCGGCGGGGGGGCGGGTCCGCTCCCAATCGCCTGCAGTTCGATGCAGCCCGCGACGAGACCGATGACCATCAGCAGCGGTATGACGGATCGGTCGCGCCAGGGCGAACGGTTCCTCGACCCTTCGCGGTCTTGCGAAACGATAGGCCGCGAAGGGTGGGGCGACGGTGGAGGTTCTTCCCCCGGCCCCACGAGGCCCGCAATTATGCGGGTGAGGCGGGTTCGGCGCGACGAGAGCATCCACGGACTGGACGCGCCAGCCCTTGTCCGAGTCTTGCGTTGAGCGTTCGACTTGCTCCCCAACACACCGTCGTCTTTGCTCTTGGTTCCGCGCATTCTCATGCCTCTCGCCTGCCTGCGATCCATCAGGGCCGACCCAGCGCGCAAAGAAAACGCGCAGACGGCCGAAACCGGCTGCGCGCTCTTTGAGACTAGGCTCCGCCCCCACCCGCCAAGACCGAACGGCGCCGTCGGCGGGCGGGAACGTCGAAAAGCTGCGAGTCTACGGCGTGGCAGCAGTTGGGTCGCCGTCTTCGAACAGGTCGAACACGCCGTCGTTGTCGAGCACGAATTCCGTGCCCGCATAGAGCGCCGTATCCCACAGCAGGCGCTTCCAGCCGATGTTGCCCAAGCAACCGATGAACAACGTTACACCGGTCAGCGCCGCCAACGCAGCGCTCTTCTTCATGTTACGCATCTGTAGATCTCCTTTGAGAAACGGTTTGCGATCTCGCCTACCCGAGTACTGCCCGGGACGGAACACGTTTAGCAAGAAGCAAACTTGCCCCACCGGGCTACTACCCGGCGAAAACTCGACACTTTCAAGGGCACGGGTCCGTCCCCGCGCCGAAACCACACCACGGCAGCCCGCATCGAATCCACGATCGCCCTGCGGACGATCCGGATTCTTTGGGCTTTGGAGCGACGTACGCCACGGCGACCAGAGTCGCCGTCCGGCGACGGGCACCGCGCGCCCGCCGGGCCAACCGGCTTCGCCGTCGGGTCGCCGCGTTGGCGACCGCAGAACTCAGACTGCGTCAAACTCCAGAAACCTCAACCCAAGGGGGCCCGCGCGTCGAATCCCCAACGGGTCTTTCCCAACGTTCCTACGGAACACGAGTCGGTGGTCATTCGCGCCAACCGACCACAACCCGTGAACGCTTATCGGGTGTCCGCGAGGAACCGCATGACATTTTCCTGCACTCGGCGATCGCTCAGGCAGCCCTGGGAAAGCAAACTGCGCTCTTCGCGGCCCATCCCCGGCTGCACGCGCTGTCCACCGAAGCACTCGCGCCAAGCGAACAATCCCACACGCCCAACATGCTGTCAAGCGCGAAATCGTCGCCGATGGGAAATTGGCGGTGGATATCAAGGACATAGGTGCGATATAATGCATGGGCGCAAGAGTCGAGCCTTGGATTCGCCAATCAGTTTGGATTGCATTCGCGGGTCGAAGTTCGCGTGATTCTCCGATGTCCGGGGAACCGTAAGTATTTGTTCTACAATAGTTTATACGCAGCTTGGCTGCGCTGTAGGCGAATCTGGATATGGACAACTGCACACAGGAAGTGAACGGCCAAGCCGAGGGCGTGGAATTGGGCAAAAGCGTTGATGTTAAATTAGGCGTATTCGAGGCCTTCGGAAACCGCGGTGGATTCCTGCGCTCTCCCGAGACGAACTACCGCGTGAGCCGGACGGACATGACCGTCGGACCGGAGGTCGTTCGCGCGATGGGCCTTCGCGGCGGTGAAACCATCGCCGTCCGGAACTCATCGGCGGACGGCGGCAACCGTGCGGCGGCGCTGAAGGTAGATGATGTGGAATCCGTCGACGGCCACTCCATTGCCGACCACCTCGAACATACGCCCTTCCACGACCTGGTGGCCATTGACCCCTCCGTCCCCGTGCGCTTCGAGATTCCCGGCGGGTCCGTTTCCATGCGCGTCGTGGACCTGATGACCCCCATCGGGTTCGGGCAGCGCGGGCTGATCGTCGCCCCCCCGCGCACCGGGAAGACCATCCTGCTGCAACAGATGGCCGCCGGCGTCGCCGCCAACCATCCCGACGTCTACATGATCGTTCTGCTCGTCGACGAGCGCCCCGAGGAAGTGACCGACATGCGCCGCACCGTCCACGGCGAAGTGGTGGCCAGCAGCAACGATCAGGACATCGCCAGCCATATGCGCATCGCCCGGCTCATCAACGAGAAAGCCAAGCGCATGGTCGAGGCCGGCCGCCACGTCTTCATGCTGCTCGACTCGCTCACCCGCGTGGGCCGGGCGTTCAACGCCGGGATGCGCGGCGGCGGGAAGATCATGTCCGGCGGCTTGGACGTGCGCGCCCTGGCCGAACCCAAGTCCATCTTCGGTGCCGCCCGCAACGCCGAGCACGGCGGATCGCTCACCATCATCGCCTCGGCCCTGATCGAAACCGGCAGCCGCATGGACGAGGTCATCTTCAACGAGTTCAAAGGCACGGGAAACATGGAGATCATGCTCTCGCGGGACATGGCCAACCGCCGCATCTTTCCCGCCATCGACCTCAACGCCTCCGGCACGCGCAAGGAAGAGCGTCTGCTGACTCCCGCGGCCCTGGCCGTCTCTTACAAAATCCGCCGCAAACTCCTGGACCGCGATCCCATCCGCTCCATGGAGACCATGACCGCCGCACTCGCCAGATTCCCCACCAACGCCGAATTCGTCGCCGGCTTCGACGAACGAATGTGGCGGTAGCGATGTAGCGTCACCCCTCGTGGGTGACGAGGCGATCCGAGCGTCAAGCGGAAGCGACACGACCCATTCCGAACCCGGAGCGCGAGCGACCGGTCAATCCGAGCGTGGACCGCAAGCGACACGACTGTCCCGGGGGGCGCGCCGCCCTCGGTTCTTCTGGCCATACTTTCGATCGAGCCGTGCATGAGGTAACCTAAAGCGCCTGCGGCGACGCGAGGTCTAACGGCGGGAGCCCTTCATGCAGCTATCTCTTAGGGAGATTCGCCAGAACGCAATGGTGTTTGCGCGTGAGTGGACGGGCGTCCAGAGCGAACGGGCGGAGGCCCAGACCTTCTGGAACGAATTATTCGGCGTTTTTGGCATCAAGCGCCGCAGTGTGGCCAGCTTCGAGGAAAAAGTCCGAAACCTCAAGGGCGAGTATGGCCGCATCGACGTGTTTTACAGCGGCGTCATGATCGGCGAGCACAAGTCCCGCGGCGAGGACTTGTCCAAGGCCGCCTCGCAAGCCTTCGACTACGTGCAAGCCCTGACCCGCGACGACCGCACGGACGAACTCCCTCGCTACATCGTCGTTTCGGATTTCGCTCGCATCGCCATTCACGACCTGGAGGCGACGGACATTGCGCAGCGGACGCTGCTCGTCCCCGTCGCCGAGCTGCATGAGCAAATCCGGCACTTCGGGTTCCTCTTCGGATACGCCACGAGACCCGTGGACCCCGAGGATCCCATCAACATTCGTGCGGTCGAAATCCTCGGACATTTGCACGACGAACTTCAAAGCGCCGGCTACAGTGGGCACAAGTTGGAACAACTCCTCGTCCGCTTGCTGTTCTGCCTGTTTGCGGATGACACGCACATCTTTGAAGCCGACACCTTCAAGATCATGGTCAGGAACACGCGCCCTAACGGCAGCGACCTTGGCCCCTTGCTGGCTCGGCTATTCAAGGTGCTCGACACAAAAGAAACCGACCGATCGAACGCCCTTCCTGACGAGTTGAAGGAACTCCCCTACGTCAATGGCGACCTTTTCGCCGAGAGCCTCGACTTCGCCGACTTCGACGCGGACATGCGCCAGGCACTGATGAACTGCTGCGAGTTCAACTGGTCGCGCATCAGCCCCGCCGTTTTCGGCTCGCTGTTTCAGTCCATCATGGCGGGCGAGGAGGGCAAGAAAAAGCGCCGCCAGATCGGGGCCCACTACACCAGTGAGCGGGACATCCTCAAAGTCGTGCGGTCCCTTTTTCTCGACGACTTGAAGGAAGAACTCGCCGCCTGCGGCAAGCACAAGAAGAAGTTGCAAGCATTTCAGGACAAGCTGGCCGCGCTGCGCTTTCTCGATCCCGCCTGCGGTTGCGGTAACTTTCTTGTGGTGACCTATCGAGAGCTGCGCCTACTCGAACTCGAAGTGCTGATGGCCCTCCATGGCAGCAAGATCGACTCGGCCCGCCTCCTGCTAGACTCGTTGCTTAAGATCGATGTTGACCAGATGCACGGCATCGAGATCGAGGAGTGGCCCGCGCGGATCGCCGAAGTGGCCATGTGGCTCATTGATCATCAAATGAACCAGAGGGTAAGCGAAGCCTTCGGCCAGATTGTGCTGCGCCTCCCGCTCAAGAAAAGTGCCAAGATTCACGTGGGCAACGCTCTCCGGACGGATTGGAACGACGTGCTGCCCGCCAAGCGATGCAGCTTTGTACTGGGGAATCCGCCCTTCATTGGGCACCATCTCCAGACCGCCGAGCAGAAAAAGGACCAGAACCGCATTTGGACCAACCTCGACGCCTCGGGTGTTCTGGACCACGTCACGTGTTGGTACCGAGTGGCCGCCGACTACATCGGCAAAATGTCGATCCGCTGCGCGTTCGTCTCCACCAACTCCATTACCCAAGGCGAACAGCCCGGCATCTACTGGCCTACGCTTATTGCAAAGGACATAGTAATCCAATTCGCGCATCGCACCTTCAAGTGGGTAAGCGAAGCACGCGGCAAGGCACACGTCCACGTCGTCATCGTTGGCTTCGGCACCAACAAGGTTTCGAACAAGAAACTCTGGGACTATGAGGACGACGACGGCAACAAGGGCAGAGTTCATTCCGTCCGTCAGATCAGCCCGTACCTCTTCGAAGGACCGCCGGTCCTCCTGCAGAACCGCAGCGACCCGATCTGTGCGGTTCCTCCCATGCGATACGGCAACAAGCCGACCGACGGCGGCCACTTTCTTATGACACCCGAGCTCCGAGCAGCCATCCTCAAATCAGAACCCCATGCCAAGAAATACATCCGACGGTATATCGGCGCGGAAGAATTCTTAGATGGCGTCGAGCGTTATTGCCTGTGGCTCCCGGATGCCTCGCCCTCGGAATTGAGATCGATGCCGACCGTTCTCGCAATGGTGGGCGCGGTGCGAGATTTCCGCCTCCGGAGCAAGGCGGCGACAACACGACAGTATGCCAACTATCCAACGCTATTTCGTCAGATTTCGGAGCCGAAAGGACGATTCATTCTTGTTCCTCGGCACACATCCGAAACCCGACAGTACATTCCATTCGCTTATTTCGGGCCAGATGTAATCGCAAGCGACGCGTGCTTCATGATCCCCGACGCATCCGTCTACCACTTCGGCGTTATTAGCAGCATGATGCACATGGCTTGGGTTCGCCAGTTCTGCGGGCGGCTGAAATCCGACTTCCGTTACTCCAAGGACATCGTTTACAATAATTACCCGTGGCCCGACGCTACGGACCAACAAAAGTCCACCGTCGAGACTGCGGCGCGCAGCGTGCTCGATGCTCGCAAGAAGTTCAAGACTCAGACCCTCGCCGACCTCTACGACCCACGCGCCATGCCCAAGCCCCTGCGGGATGCGCATAAGCTCCTCGACCGCGCCGTCGACAGGTGTTATCGCCGCGAACCCTTTGCGAGCGACCGCGCACGGGTCGAATTCCTTTTCGATCTCTACCAGCGCCTGACGGCCCCGCTGACAACCCCCGCGAAAAACCGCAGGCGGACAGGGCGCACCGCCGCGACCCCCGTTCCGCCCCCCGCCCCTTCACGGCAGCCCGCAGCCCGCAAATCGGCTCCTCGACTCAAAACCTCCCGACCACGCCGGCCCGACACCCAATTTCGACTTTTTGACATTTCGACGGTTTGACCTTTCTGTCCTGATCGCTCGAACAGGCGCTCCGTACCGATGACCCCGCGCGTTCTATACATGGGCGAACCGCGCGCCGCCCTTTGGAAACGAACCGTGACTGCCTTCCGGGGACCTTCGGCCCATGCCGCCGCCGCCCGTCGCACCTCGCGCCTCCATTCGCCAATCGACAATCGGCAATCCGTCGTGTCGCTCCCGCTCCACGCTCAGATCCACGCCACCCGCAGGGAGTGGTGCCACGGGGTCCGCGAGCTTGCGCTCGCGGCTCTGATAGACCCCGCGCTCGCGCTTGGGGTTCGGATTTACTCCGCGGCCGCCCTGACGCCACGCGGGATGCATCCCACGGCGCGGTTTGGTCGCGTCGTCGGGGTGGCGCTACGTCGCTGGGTCGGGTTCCAACCCTAGGGGGACCGCTCGTCGACGACCGACGGTCGCACGATGGCGATGGCGGGCAACAGGTTCTCCACGAACCGCTCGCAGCCTTCGTGGGTCAGGTGGCATACGTCGTTGAAGTATTTCCCCTCTTGGGGGACGAGTCGGGCCTGGTCCACGAAAAGAGTTCCTGGATGCGAGAGTGCCATCCGCGTGACAGCATCGTTTTGCACGTCCAGCCCCTTGCGCAGGCAGTCCGGCCGGCCCCAGAGTTCAGCGGGAAACATGTGCGACGTATAGTCCAACTGCCGGGCCTCGAACCGCGCGGGGGAGTAATCCTCGGGAATGTAGAACGCGAAGGTCATGAGCACCACCGGCTCGCCTTTGCGCTGCGCCAGGTCGAGAATGGCGTTCAAGTTGCGTTCGAACGGTGCAGCCGTCTTGACCTCGCAGCCCCACTCCAGCGACTCGGGCGCGGGCTCGTGGGTGGGCAAATAGGGACTGAACCCCATTCGATCGACGGCCTTCAAGAATCCGAATTCGAGCGTGTAGGGGAAGATGATCCACCTGGACGTCGCCTTGGCTTCGTAGTCGTTCAGCAACTTGTACCAAGAGAAGTGGGCGTAGTCCTCGCGGAAGACATCGTTCGGGCAATTGTTGGCCCGCAGATCGTTGATCCCGTCGTAGACCAGGACCAGATCGAACGGCACGTCGCGGAGGTGTTCATACTTGTAGCGGCTGTCGAGCGACGTATGGGCGGGCTCGGCCAGGTTGTGGATGCGGACGCAGCCCCGCGTCTGTCGGACCAGCCGTTCACGCAGAACGTGCTCGATGTCGCCGTAGTTGGGATGAAGAACGGACGCCCCAAGCAGCAGAACATTCAGACAGGGTTCCTCGTCGGCGGCTCTTTGCCGTTGCACGGCCGACAGACGCGGATAGAACGAGAGATGAACATTGCGGTGCGCGGTGAAAAACGGCACTCCACGCGCCCGCCAAAACCCCCGCGCCGCCAATTCCATCAGCGCCGCCAGGAAAACGACGTATAGGGCGAGGAAGACAATCCGACGTTTCTTCTGCGACAGCGCCATGGCCGACACCGCTCCCATGATAGCGTCGGCGGGCGGCATCGGCGACGGGGCTTATACCTGTTTCATTTGTTGTCGCCGCCGGGACCAAGTTGAAAGTCTCCCGCGCGTGGTCCAGGGGCGACGATCCAACCGCCGCCCAATTCGAGCGTCCAACCCGGACCGCTCAGCGGGCGAGCCGTCGAATCGGGCGGCGCGGCGACGGTGACACCCAACCAGTTCTTGTCGATCAATGCTCCGTCCGTCACCGAGAGGACGCCCCAAGCGTCCACGATCCGCGCCGTCGGGTAGACCGTTCCCAGTTCGCCCAGAGCCACGACCTCGTCGGGATTGAGTTGAATCTTCATCTGCCGGAAGGGCAGCCGAAAAACGGGTCCGTCGACCAGCTTGGACTTCATCGCCGCGAATCGCTCCTGACGCTTTTGCTCTCGCGCGGCCTCCTCGAAAAACACGCGGTTGTCATAGCCCGTGCTTCGCTGCTTGGCCGCAGTCGCAAGGTCGGTGGACGACGCAAAGCCAATCGCCTTCGACAGCAACTCGCCCAGATCCTGCTTCGGCGAGAGACCGTGTCGCCAATTCGGCGCCAGGGCATCGAGCAGCAATCCGTACACCGGACCGCTAGCGTAGGCAAACGATCGCACGTAGGTGGGTTTGCTCTCGCCCGACTCCAGCGCCCGGACCGCGCAGGCAACCCTCTCGGCCTCATCAGCGCCGGCAAGGGCCGCGCCTGTGTAGTTGGCCAGCCCCTCGTGCATCTCCAGACTGCGTTCTTCGTCCGTTGCCTGGGAAAACAACGTCCGGCGATAGGCGCGGAAGGTCAAGGCGTCCCCAATCGCCGCCCGACGCACGGCCTCTTTGGACTGCACGGCTTTGCGTAGCGCCGACCATTCCAGGCGAATCCAAACCCGCCCGTCGTGCGAGTCGAGATGCGCGTTCGAGGGGCCCGTGCTCGGAAAACCGATGTCGTCTTGCACGCGGTGCCACAGCTCGTGCATCAGCAACATGCCGCGATCGAGCGCATCGCCTGGCGGCGGCCAAACCACCATCGTCCATTTCACGCCCGACCAGGTGAACGAGGTATTGGCGATGTTCTGATCGGCCGGAAGCGTACCGACGAAAACCCCGCCGTCGGCACGCAGCTTGCCCTCCGGGTCCGCCCGATCGGCGACGAGGGTCCTCGTTGTCGGATCAGCGAACATCAAGGGCCCATAGAGCCCCTTGCCCCACAACCGCCCGCCGTCGCGTTCGCTCAGCGCCTTGGCCTCGTCGAAATAGCGCCGCGCAAGTTGCAGGTCGATGGGCTCACCCGCCACACGTTCCGCGCGCAACGAGGCAGCCAGAAAAAACCACCCGATGACGTGCAAGCATCTGGTTTGGTGCATGGTTTCCCTCGAACTCGCGCGCGGCATCGCCGCCCCGACGCAAACCGTCGGGGTGCAGCTTGCCGTGGGATAGGACGATGGCGGACCCGTCAGACTGTCACAAGTAGCCGGGTTCGGGTTCGCGGGGTGCGGATGGTCACGGTCCGGGCCGACCGCGGAGCTTGCTTCTTGGCCCGCACGGGGCGCTTCCGCGTTGTCCGTACCGTTGCCTTGCGGGCGGCGGATTTCGATGGACCGGCCGACGACCGCTTGATCGTACCCGCAGACCTTCGTTTTCCGCCTTTGGGCACGGTCCCCGCCGCTAAAGCGGCCTGGGCAGCGGCCAGACGTGCGACCGGTACACGCAGCGGACTGCACGACACATAGTCCAACCCGGCCCGCTCCCAGAACTCGATGGACTGCGGATCGCCCCCATGTTCTCCGCAAACGCCCAGCTTGAGGTCCTTCCGCGCCGCACGCCCCTTCTGACAGGCCGTGCTCACCAGCATCCCCACGCCCTCGACGTCGAACGATTGAAACGGATCGTGCGGCAAAATGGGTTCCGACTCGCGAAGGTAATCCGGCAGAAACCGTCCGGCGTCGTCGCGGGAGATGCCCATCGTCAATTGCGTCAGGTCATTGGTGCCGAAGCTGAAGAACTCCGCGGACTTCGCCATTCCGTCGGCCAGGAGCGCCGCCCGCGGCGTCTCGATCATCGTCCCCACCTTGTACTCGATTTTGCAACGCCGCTCGCGGAGCACTGCGTCCGCGACGGCCCGCGTCCGCTCCGCCAGGAGCGCCATTTCCTTGGGGTCGATGGTCAGCGGGATCATGATCTCGGGAAAAACCGACACCCCTTGTTGCACACAATGCGCCGCCGCCTCCATGATCGCCCGCACCTGCATCTCCAGGATTTCCGGATAGGTGACACACAAACGGCACCCGCGATGCCCGAGCATGGGGTTGGCCTCGGCCAGCTGTTCGACGCGGCGCTCGATGTCCGCGCGGGTCACGCGCTTGGCCTCCAGCCCCCGCCGTTGGTCGGTGTACCAGACGGCAATGTCGCCCAGCTCGGCGTCCACGGTCGCGTTCAACTCGTCCACGACGGCCTGCTGACCCTCGGGGTTGTCGTGGTGCGGTAGGAACTCGTGCAGCGGCGGATCGAGCAGGCGCACGGTCACCGGCCGCCCGTCCATGGCCTTGAAAATCCCCTCGAAGTCGTCGCGTTGGAAGGGCAGCAGCTTTTCGAGCGCCCGCCGTCGAGCGTCCACGTCCCCCGCGAGGATCATCTCCCGCATGGCCCGAATGCGCTGCGGCTCGCTGGAATCGAAGAACATGTGCTCGGTCCGACAAAGCCCGATTCCCTCGGCGCCGAGTTCGACGGCCTTGGCCGCGTCCTGGGGGGTGTCCGCATTGGCCCGCACCGCCATCCGCCGGCGGTCGTCGCACCAGCACATCAGCATCTCGAATTCCAACGGTGCATGCGGTCGAACCAAAGGAATCGAACCCTCGAAGATGCGCCCCGTATCGCCCTCCAGGCTGAGGGCATCGCCCTCGTGCAGCGTGCGGCCGTTCAGTGTCATTCGCTTGGCATTATAATCGATGGCCAAAGCGTCGCAGCCCACGATGCAGCACTTGCCCCATCCCCGAGCCACCACCGCGGCGTGCGAGGTCTTGCCCCCCGTGGCCGTCAAAATCCCCGCCGCCACATGCATGCCCCCCACGTCCTCCGGGGAGGTCTCTTTCCGCACCAGAATCACCGTGGCCCCGCTTGCGGCGCGGGTCTGGGCCTGGGCCGCGGAAAAAACGATCTCACCGCTCGCCGCGCCGGGAACCGCCCCAATGCCCTCGCCAAGCTGCCGGCGCTGCAACTCCTCCCGCGAAAAGCTGGGATCCAGAACCGGATAGAACAATCGCTCCACGTCCGCGGCCGTCACTCGACCGATGGCCTGCTCCTTGGTGAGAATCGGCTGGGTGGCGGCCGCGGCATACTTGGCCGGCAGGAAACGCTTCTTCACCAGCCGTTGGGCGTCCGCCGGAGTCATGAGCGCCCGCGTCGCCTGATCCACCGCGATCTTGAACGCCGCCTGCGGCGAGCGCTTACCCGATCGGCACTGCAAGAGGTAGAGCTTGCCGCGCTCGATGGTGAACTCCAGGTCCTGCATGTCCTTGTAATGCACTTCCAGAATGGCGCGCATGGCGTCGAGTTGATCGTACACCTCGGGCATCCGCGCTTGCAGCTCTTCGAGCTTGAGCGGCGTCCGTACCCCGGCCACCACGTCCTCGCCCTGCGCATTGATGAGAAAATCGCCGTAGAACGTGCTCTCCCCCGTGCTCGGATCGCGGGTAAAACAAACCCCCGTCCCGCAGTCCTCGCCCATGTTTCCGAAGACCATCTGGCAAACGTTCACCGCCGTGCCGTTGAGGCCGGTGATGTTCTCCACCCGTCGGTAGGTGACCGCCTTGTCCGCCATCCAACTGTTGAACACCGCGTCGATCGCCCCGCGAAGCTGCTCGAAGGGGTCCTGCGGAAACTTCTCGTTGCAACGCTCGTGATAAAGCTGCTTGAACCGCTCGACAAGCTGCGACAGTTCCTCCTCGTTGACGTCTGTATCTTCGATCTTCGCCCCGCTTGGTCGGCCTAGCCGGTTGCGGGTCGTATTCTGTTTGAGTTCCTCGAAGACGTGATCGAACGGCTCACGTCCGATGCCCTTGGCCGTCGCTCCGTACATCATGATCAGCCGGCGATAGGCGTCGAGGGCGAAGCGCCGATTCGACGACTCCTCCGCCAGCCCCTCGATCGACGCATCGTTCAGACCGAGGTTGAGGATCGTTTCCATCATCCCCGGCATGGAGCGCGCCGCCCCGGATCGCACCGACACCAGCAAGGGCTTCTTCGCCGCCCCGAACTTCTTGCGACAGGCCTTTTCCAGCTTGGAGAGATTCGCTCGAATCTCCTTCTCCAACCCCGTCGGCCACTTGCGACCGCGCTCGTTGAACGCGGCGCAGGCATCCGTCGTGATCGTGAACCCCCCGGGCACGGGCAGTCCGATCCGGGTCATCTCCGCCAGACCCGCACCCTTGCCGCCCAGCAGCGTCTTCTGATCCCCGCGACCCTCGGCCTTGCCGTTGCCAAAAAAATACGCCCACCGTTTTACCGTCGTCGCCATCGGCGTTTCCTTTGCGTTCCGAGTTCCATTTCCGCGCCATCCGAGCCGCGAGCGCCGGCGAGCAGACCTCTCGTCACCTCGCTCCATGCACGACGCGCACAGTGGTCCAACCCGAACCCTCTCTTTCATCGGCATGGAAACGGATGAAATGGCGTTGGGCGTCGCATCCCTTCGATCCCTCGGTCTTAGGAGGATGATAATCGCACGCTCCCGCACGTCAAACCCGTGCCGAAACCATAGGGAGTGCGAAGATTCTCTTTGCCGACGCGATCGAGCTGGAGCCAGCCCAGGAAACGCTCTCCCTCTCAGACGAAGGGCCGGGGTGAGGGTCATCCAGCCTCCCCCTTGCCAACGGAGGACAAAGCGCGGTCCGACCACGCGGACTCAAACCTGCCCCCCGCGACGATCGTGCCCCTTGGGCCGCGAGGCTTGGCAGAGGCGCATGGCCAAACTCCTGGGCCTGGAGGTAAAGAAAACATCCCCAAGGTCGACCACGAAAAACCGTCCATGCCATGGTCGGAACAGGAGAGCCGGTGAGAATCGAACCGCGCCCCGTTTTCTAGGACCACCCTTTTTCTGGCCCGATGCTGAAGCTCACGTCATAGGCGACCATGATTTCGCAAATGTCATGCACTGGATATTTGCCTCAAACTCGGTGGCCGAAGGCAACGATCAAGGGAATGGAATGCTCCTCATAGGCCGTGGAGCTTGAAAACGTGCGCCGATAGTCTGCTGACCGTGAAAGATCGAAAGCTTGCCCTGCTCGGAAAACGGATTCGTCGTCTCCGCGAGGAGAAGGGCGTATCTCAGGAGGAGTTCGCTGCTCTCGCTGATTTGGACCGCGCCTATTACGGAGGCATCGAACGAGGAGAACGGAACGTGGCCGTCCTCAACCTCATCAAGATTGCCGTCGCGTTGGAGGTGGAGGTCGGAGAGTTGTTTCCAACCCTGGCCGTGCTTCGCCGTTCAGAAAAGGACACCCATGGACGGTGAAAAGCTAAGGGATGGAATCTTTGCGCTCCGAACGCGACGCTTCGGCTCGGTTGCCGAATGCATGGTCAAGCGCCTCCGCAAATACGGCAAAGCCAGGAGCCGTTTCCATGACTTGTTTGATGAGGGAAGCGGCCACCGAATCGAGGTGAAGTTCTCTACCGTCATGAAAAACGCCGAACGAACGGTAACGGAGGAGACGGTTCTTGCGTGTATCGAGGAAGCGACGGTTGAGAACCGCATGGTCGCCTTTCCCAATTGGAAGCAGCATCAGTTTGACTCCAACATCCAGCAGGTTAAACGGAGGGAATTCGATGTTCTTTACTACGGCCTATTCTTTTCCGACTGCATCAAGGTTTTTCGAATTGAAAGCAGCGAAATTCTGGAGTACAGCGATGGCGGTGAAATTGGTTACTCAGACAAACAGCACAAGGGCAATGTCGGGGAGGGCCAGTTCCACATTACTGACAAGACCTTGCAAACCCATCTGGACAGATACTTCCACAAAACCCTGACCTACGACGAGCTTTACCA
>CAZYEX010000162.1:0-7479 GCA_964646605.1 uncultured Phycisphaera sp.
TATCCACCTTGCCAACATGGTGTACGGAAAGGTCCTCGGCTCGCCCATCGCCCATGGACGAGTCAAACGGATCGATACCTCCAAGGCCGAAGCCCTCGGAGGCGTGCTCGCGGTCATCACGGGGAAGGACGTTCCCGACACCATGTACGGCGTGTCGCCGGCGCGCTACGACGAATACGTCCTCGCCAAGGACACGGTCCGCCACGTCGGGGATGAAGTGGCCGCCGTCGCCGCCGTCGATGAAAAGACGGCCGAAAAGGCGATTTCACTCATCGAGGTCGAATACGAGGAACTTCCCGCGGTGTTCGATCCGATCGAAGCGATCAAGGACGGCGCTCCGCTACTCCACGACCGATACAAGAACAACATCAACACCCACGTGGACCAGAATTTCGGGGACGTCGACAAGGGATTCGCCGAGTCGCATTACGTCCGCGAGGAGACATTCACCGGAAACCACATCTATCAATCGCCGCTCGAGCCGCACGCGGCCATTGCGACCTGGGAACATGACGGCACTTTGGTCCTTTACACCTCGACGCAGGTCCCGCATTACGTCCAGTACATGTTGGCCCACGTGTTCCACATGCCCCTGGGCAAAATTCGCGTCATTCGCCCGGCGGTCGGCGGCGGATTCGGCGGCAAGGCGGAAACGACGCCGCTGGACCTTTGTGCGGCCATCCTCAGTAAGAAACTTGGCCGCCCGGTCAAGATGATCTACTCGCGAGAAGAGATGTTCCATCACGGGCGCGGGCGGCACAAACAGCACATGAAGTTCAAGCTCGGCGTGGACGCGGACGGCCGCATCAAGGCCTTCAAGAGCGAAATCCACCTCGACGGCGGGGCGTATACGTCCTTCGGCGTGGCCACCGCCTATTACGCCGGCAGCGTGATTCCCACGCTCTACGTGATCCCCCATTACAAGTACGACGGTTACCGCGTCATGACCAACAAGCCGGCGTGCGGCGCGATGCGCGGCCACGGCGTCCCTCAGCCGCGCTTCGCCTTCGAATGCCTGCTCAACATGATCGCCGACGATCTGGGCATCGACCCGGTCGAGATTCGAAGGCGCAACTGCATGACGCCCAACACGCTCACGGTGAACGAAATGGACGTGGGAAGCTGCGAATTCCGCGCGACCCTCGAAGCCGTCTGCGAAAAATCGGGTTGGGACCACAAGTACGGCAAACTGCCGAAGGGCAAGGGGATCGGGATCGGCTGCGGCGGGTTCGTATCGGGCGCAGGTTATTGCATCTATCGCGGACAGGTCCAACTTTCGCACGAGAAAGGCCCGGAGCCTTTCCAGAAAAAGTCGATCTTCCCGCACGCCAACGCCATTGTGAAAATCAGCGAGGACGGCATGGCCGCTGTGTTGATGATCGGCGCCGCCGAGATCGGCCAGGGAAGCGACACCGTCTTGACGCAAATGTGCGCCGAAGCCCTGGGCATCCCCGACTCGCGCATGCGCATCCGCAGTGAAGACAGCGACATTTCTCCGCTCGATCTCGGCGCGTATTCGTCGCGCGTTACGTTGATGGCAGGTCATGCGGTCGCGCGGGCGGGGGCTGCGGTCGTGGACAAGATGCGGCCCTACGCCGCGTCATTGCTGGGCTGCGACGAAGCTCAGGTTGAAGCCCACGATGGCCGCATGTTCGTTCGCGGTGACGAGTCGCGAGTCGTCGCGTGGGAGGAAGTCGCCCGCAAGTATTTCAACGAGAACGGACCGCTCGTCGGCACGGGAGCGTACAAACCGCCCGACGGACTCGGTGGGGACTACAAAGGCTCCACCGTCGGCACCAGTCCAGCCTATTCCTTCGGCAGCGCCGTTTGCGAAGTCAATGTCGATCTCGAAACCGGCAAGGTGAAGATCGAACGCTTCACGGATTACCACGACTGCGGTACGCCGATCAATCCCCAGGCCGTCCACGGTCAGGTCGAGGGCGCCGTGGTCATGGGTGCAAGCGAAACGATATTCGAAGACGTGCAGTTCGACGAAAAAGGCCGAATCCTCAATCCCAATCTCCACGGCTATCTGATGATGACCATCAAAGATGCCCCGGAGATCTTCAGCGGGCTGGTTGATTCGTATGAGCCTCGCGGCCCGTTTGGGGCCAAGGAAATCGGCGAGGGCAGCACTCTTCCGGTCCTCGGCGCAGTCGCCCACGCCATCGCCAATGCCACCGGCGTATGGATCAAGGACTTGCCGATCACGCCGGAAAAGATTCTCCAGGCGCTTCGACGCAAAGTTCGAGTCGAGGAACCGCTACGCGTATGACCACGAGCCGTATCGACACCCCATGCTCTAGACCGATCGTGCCCGACGCGCCGGAACCGTGGTTCGGCAGCTACTTTGTCTCGACCTACCCGCCATTCTCGCAATGGTCGCCG
Source organism: uncultured Phycisphaera sp. (assembly GCA_964646605.1). Classification (GTDB taxonomy): domain Bacteria; phylum Planctomycetota; class Phycisphaerae; order UBA1845; family UBA1845; genus SBAX01. The sequence continues at coordinate 2,389 of CAZYEX010000162.1, forward strand.
AATGATGTAGCGCAGGTCGAGCGCGTGTTGGCGAAGAAAGCCGAGACGCAGGATATCCCGTTGGGCCTCTATTTGCACATTCCCTTTTGCGTCAAACGCTGCGATTTCTGCTACTACCTCTCTTATGCCGACAAGACACAGGACCAACATCGCGCCTATGTCGATGCGCTGCTTAACGAGCTGACGCTTTACCGACGGTGTCCCGCGCTGGCGGACCGGCGCCTGAGCTTTGTTTACTTTGGCGGCGGAACACCCTCTATGCTCAACGAGGCTTCCATGCGATCTCTCATGGAAGGCTTACAGAAACTGTTCCCCTGGGATCGCGTCGAGGAAGTGACATTCGAATGCGCACCACGCACGGTCACGGAACCCAAACTTCGTGTGCTGCACGACGCCGGCGTCACGCGACTGAGCCTCGGCGTACAAACGCTCGACGACGAAGTTCTGCGTTTGAACGGGCGCGTCCACTTGCAGAAGGACGTCGACCAGGCCTACGAACAAATTCGCCGCGTCGGGTTCGACGTGGTCAATCTCGATTTGATCGTCGGGCTGCCGGGCGAAAGCGATGAGTCCGTCGAGCAGAGCCTCGAAGGCGTCATCGCCATGTCTCCCGAAAGCATCACCATGTATCAGCTCGAAATTCCGCAGAATACGCCGCTCTTTCGCGCAGCCCACGGCGGCGAACCGCCCGCCACCATCCCGTCCTGGCACAAGAAGCGATTCCGCCTCGCCCGCTGTTTTGCGCGGCTCGAATCAGCAGGTTATTCGATCCGCAGTGCCTACGCGGCTGTGCGTGATCCCGATCGGCACCGATTCGTCTATCAGGACGCGCAATACCACGGGGCGGACCTGCTGGGAATCGGACTGTCTTCGTTTTCGTACCTGGCCGGCGTGCATTACCAGAACAAGATCGACTACGACGCGTATATTGAGTCTGTTTCCAAGGGGGAGCTTCCCGTCCTACGCGCCCACCGCCTGCGTTCCAACGAGCGCCTGGTTCGTGAGTTTGTCCTGCAGCTCAAGCTCGGGCAGGTTGACTCCGCATCTTTCAAGAAGAAATTCGGCGCCGATATCCTCGAGCGATTCAAGAACCCCCTGCGGGAGTATGCCGAGCGCGGGTGGCTGGTGATCGACGCCACGGGCGTGCGCGTCACGCGGGAGGGGCTCCTGCGGATTGACCGACTCCTGCCCGCGTTTTACCTCTCCCGGCATCGCGGGGTACGATACTCGTGATCACCGTGCGGCGCGCGGCGATCCGCGAGTAAAGGCATCATGATCGAAGACGTTCTGCGCAAGGTCGTCGATGAAGTGGGGGCCGGTCGCCCAGTTGCCCTTTGCGCCATCGTCGCCGCCCGCGGCTCGACGCCGCAGCCCGCCGGCACGATAGTTTGTGTCGACCACGCCGCTCATCTGACCGGCACGCTCGGCGGCGGGTGCGTCGAAGCCGACGTGCGCCGCAAGGCTCACCAGTGTTTGTCAGACGGAGTCGGCCGCATCGTCACCTTCGCGCTCGACCATGACTTCGGATACGACGACGGCATGCTCTGCGGCGGGCAAATGGATGTTGCGCTGGCCGTCTACTCCCGAACGGAGGACACCGTTGCCGTTGTTGACGCCTTGCAGCAGTTGAATCAGGGATTACCCGCCGAGATCCCGTTGCGGATTGCGGGCGACACCGGGAACGTCGAGTACTGCATCCGGATTGCGGCGACGCCGAAGCTGGTCATCGTTGGCGGCGGTCACATTGGACGCATACTGGCGCAGATGTCGGTTCCGCTGGGCTTCCGTGTGACGGTCCTTGACGACCGTCCGCTTTTCGCCAATCCCGATCGTTTCCCGCCGCCCATTACGCCCGTCGCTGGCGACATCGCCGGAGTGCTCAAGGGATGGCCGATCGACGGCAACACTTACATTGTCATTGTGACACGCGGCCACAAACACGACGAAACCGCCCTGAGAACCGTTCTAGGCTCTCCGGCCCGCTACATCGGGATGATCGGCAGCCGCCGCAAGATCCGGGTCATCTTTGATGATCTGAAGCACGAAGGCGCACCCGATGCCCAGATCGCGCGCGTCCACGCCCCGATCGGGATCGAAATCGGCGCCGTCACCGCCGAGGAGATCGCTCTGAGCATTGCCGCGGAGTTGGTATCGATCCGCCGCGCGGAAGCGGGGATGAAGGTCACAGGACCGACGTTGAGTGTGAGTGCGAAACCGTGATTCCGAACGCACCCATCACACCTGTTTACGGCATCGTCCCCGCGGCAGGGCTTGGTCGTCGCATGGGCCGGCCCAAACAGACCCTTCCCTTTCGGGGCAGCACGATCGTCGGCAGTGTTGTGCGAACATTGCTTGATGCCGGGCTGGATACGGTCGTGCTGGTAACGCGAAGCGAGCTGCTTACCCGTCTGGGCCTTCCAAGCGACAAGCGGCTTTCCGTGGCCGTGAACGACGACACTTCAAGTCAAATGATCGACTCGATCCGTGTCGGGCTTTCGGTTCTGTTGGACGATGGTGCCGCTCCCCGCGACGCCGAAGTAGAAAACCCAGGCCCGATTGGTCGTGCCACGGACTGCACCGGGATTCTCGTCGTCCCTGGCGACATGCCCGGCCTTGCCGCGGCAACGTGCCGACTTTGTGTGGAGGCGTATCGCCGAGAGCCGACGAAGATCATCGTCGCCGCGCAAGACGGCCGGCGGGGTCATCCGCTCATCTTCCCGGCCGCGCTTCGCCAAGTCGTACACCAGCTTGAAGGAGGGCTCAACGCCCTGCTGGACTTGGACCGGGATCGTGTTCGACTTGTCGAAACGGGCGATCCGGCTACCCTTGAGGATGTTGATACATGGGATCAGTATCGATCGCTATCGCCTGTGCCTCCCGCGTAACGATGAAGCAGTGGGACAGGCAGTCAAGGCGGCCGACCTCGGCACGGACGATCCGCAGCCCACGAGGCTGCGTGCGAGGCATCAGGACCGCATGAATCGCTAGGAGTTTGCTGAAATGGAATCAACCCTCACCTTCAGGACCCGTGGACTGCCGCTTCCCACGGCTCCGGCCCATCCCCTGCACCCATTGAAGTCGCAGGCCCGCGTACTGCTGACCAGCGTGTTCGGGCCGTATGCCCAGGACGACGAGTACGGCAGCCGAAAAATCACCTCCATGGAGCTGTGGCACAACCAGGTCACACGCGTACAGGGACCGTTCTCGCTGCGCATGTCGCACCGCTCCTGGGGGCTCATGCTGATCCAAGCCAACATTGGCGCCCCATGCACGCTTTTGGATTTTCCAGACATGCAGCGCTTCATCGACCAGATCACGACCAATGAATACGACATCATCGGGATCAGTTCGATCATCCCCAACGTCCGGAAGGTGCGGAAAATGTGCGAGCTCATCCGCGAGCACGCACCGGCGGCGACGATTGTCGTCGGCGGACACCTCGCCAACCTGCCGGAACTGGACGAACTGATCGACGCCGACCACATCGTCAAGGGTGAGGGAGTCCGCTGGATGCGCCGGTTCCTGGGCGAAAACGAACGTCGTCCCATTCGGCACCCGCGAATCCTGTCGGGCATCGGCACGCGCGTTTTGGGGATCAACCAGTCGGTCAAACCGGGCGAAGTCGCCGCCACGCTGATCCCCTCGGTGGGCTGCCCGGTAGGATGCAACTTCTGTTCGACCTCGGCCATGTTCGGCGGCAAGGGAAGCTGCGTGAATTTCTACGAGACCGGCGACGAGTTGTTCCAAGTCATGTGCGAACTAGAACGGGATCTGCGGGTGCGGTCGTTCTTCGTCATGGACGAGAATTTCTTGCTGCACCGCAAGCGGGCCCTGCGGCTACTGGAGTTGATGAGCGAACACGGCAAGTCGTGGGCGCTGTACATTTTCAGCTCGGCCAACGTGCTGAACTCGTACACGATTGAGCAGTTGGTGGGCTTGGGGATCATCTGGGCCTGGGTGGGCCTGGAGGGGAAGGACTCGAAATACGGCAAACTCAAGGGCACGGACACGCTTGCACTGGTACGGACTCTTCAGGCCCACGGCATCCGCGTGCTCGGCTCCACCATCATCGGACTGGAGGAGCACACCCCCGAGAACATCGACGAGGCGATCGATCATGCGGTGGCCCACGACGCGGACTTTCACCAGTTCATGTTGTACACCCCGCTTCCCGGTACGCCTTTGCATGCCGAGCTTCAGGCCGCGGGCACGCTCCTGGATCCCGCCGAACTGGACCATCCCGATACCCACGGGCAGTACCGGTTCAAACATCGCCATGCCCACATCACGGATCACCGGGAGACCGAGTTCCTGCTCCGGGCCTTCCATCGCGACTTCGAGGTGAACGGACCCAGTATCGTTCGAACGGCACGGACGATGCTCCAGGGGTGGCGGCGCTACAAGAACCATCCCGACCCGCGAATCCGCGAGCGTTTCGCCTGGGATACCCGCGGTCTGGCGACGATGTTCGCCGGGGCCCTGTGGGCCGCCCGGCATTGGTACCGCAAGGACGCCTCGCAGTCCGCGAAGATTTCGAGCATCCTCAAAGGTATCTACGACGAGTTCGGACTGAAGTCGCGCCTCGCGGCGCCGCTCGTGGGCCGCTATGTGCGCTGGATGATGGCCCGCGAGGAGCGCCGCATCCGTCGGGGCTGGATGTTCGAGCCTCCCACCTTTTGTGAGACGGCAAACTGCGTTTGAGTGCGGCGTTGACCGACGTGCTGTCCGCTATTGACCCGCCCCTTGCCGTCCCCGGCCCGCCCGTTGAGGCCCCCGACCCGTCCGGGGAACCCCCCGCAGCGCCCGTAGCGATCCCCAGCCGGGCTGTACAGGCCCACGGCCTTCCCGTATAGTCCCCCGCATCACTTGGAGCCGAGTCCCGGCTGGATAGCGGCGGTTTCCGGCGTTTTCGATCCGCCGCCGCCGCCACCGTGGCGAGCCACGGAAGGCAGCGGGTCCGGTTCCTCTCGAAAGGAAAGTGCAGCGATGCCCGGCGACTACATCCCGCGCAGCGACGCCGAATTCAACGGGTGGCAGGCCAACTTCGTGGTGTACGCCAACACCAACCTCGTGGCGCTGGGACTGGTGGCC
>CAZYEX010000163.1:0-17514 GCA_964646605.1 uncultured Phycisphaera sp.
TCCCGACGATCCGCGACTTGGTATCCTTGCTTCATGGTGGTGGCTCCTTAAAGAATTCACAACCCTACCCGCCTACACAACGGATAGGATCGAGCCGCCACCATCTTTTTCAACCTTCAACTACGAACGGGACATGCTCTCAAGCAGTACTGGATGCGCCCCCTGAGCTGCACTGCGACTTACGTAAGTGACTTCGCGGCCGGTGTTGTCGCGTCGGGCATATCGTTCGGTCCCGACGGCCGACTGTATGCTGCCGACTTCGTCAACAACAGAGTGGTCCGATTCGAGGGCAGAACCGGCGCTCCGGACGTCTCGTTCGAGGCGAGCGGATGCGGCCTTGATGGCCCTAGCGGGCTTGCTTTCATGCCCGACGGCACGATTCTTGTCGCCAGCCAGCATACGCATGAGGTCATCGCGTTTGATGCTGTGACCGGACGCGATTGTTGTGTCGCGGGTAGCGGTTGCGGCGTTGACACGCCGGTGGGGCTGCTCCTGCTTCCAGAGGGACGGTTGCTGGTATCGAGCTTCGGCTCGGACGCGGTTGTGGAGTTTTCGTTGGCTCGCCCGCCAGCCGATCGCTGTGTGGGCAACCTCGTAAAGCCCGGCAGTTGCGGGCTTGCCGGCCCGCAGGGCATCGGGCTGGGCCCAGATGGAAGCGTGTACGTTGCGAGTCCGAACTCAGACAGCATTCTAAGGTTCGACTCGTCGACTGGCGATCCGGGATCGCCATGCGTCGTCGCTAGTGGTTGCCCCGTCGCTGAACCGACGTTTTTTGCCTTCGGACAATTGTGTGGCGAAGACCCTGCAAGTTGCCATCGGTCGGACCCCTGTGGAACGCCTCCAAGCTGCACGAACGTACTCTGCTACTCGGGGACCACTGTTTGCAACTCCGATTGCACTGGCGACGGTCAGTTGGATCCCCGAGACAATGCTTGGTTGGTTGGGTGCATGGACGGCCCTGCGTCTACCACCGGCTGCCCAATCTGTCGGTGCGCCGATTTGAACAATGACGATGTCATCGATCTGAGAGATGTGGGCGTCTTGCAGCGGGAGTTCCTAGAGCACTGAGTAGCCCAGATGGCACGACCTTTGTCTCCGAGGCGGCTCGTTCGGATTTAGTTCGGGTGCGAAAGTGGGTCAAAAAACGGCTGGTGCGAGAATCCGTGCTCGCACCAGCCGTTACCATTGGCTCGCACGACCGATCTACTCCTCGATCGCCGGTAACGCCACCGGACTCGATCCCGGCCATTTCGGGTCGAGCCAACCCATCCGCACGTGCCGATGGAAGCTCGACCACGCCGGGGTGCTACTGCTCTTGAGCAGTGGTCGTTTGTGAGCAGTAGTCTGGCGACGAGTCGATGACCGTTCGGTCTGCGTTGTACGATAGACCGCTCCTGACACAGTAGTGACACACGCGGATAGCTCCACCATGAAAGGCTCGCAAGGGCTTGCTGGCTAGTCCCACCCTTGACTTGCGGCGAACGCCTCGCGTTCAGGGCGCTGCGCGCCGGCGGCTTTGCCGCGCCGCACGTCAAGGACGAGTCGGAGACGGTGCCAAACCGCGAATCCCGGCGCGCCGGGACTTCTGTCTTTGGGCCGATACGACGGGTTCCAGTCAACCCGTTTGCAGAGGGACGGGCCTGCGGGCACCCGGGGGGCTTGATGCCCGCCAGGGGATGGAAAAGACCAACGGCACACGAGGCCGACGGGATTCGAACCCGCAACCACCGGCGTGACAAGCCGGTACTCTAACCAATTGAGCTACGGCCCCAGGGTCCCTTCCGCGGGGGTGGTCCGTGGGATCCGTCGTCTCCACGGGACGATCCCCATGCACGGAACCCCCGCCGGGGGTTGTGGAAAAATAGCTTCCCGCCCCCCAAGCGTCAAGCCGCGAACGCGGGTCGCCTGTTTTGGCGTGCTTTTGAGGGTTGACCTGACAGTGTGATAGGCGATACTAGGGGAGGTGAGGCTGCCCGACCTGCCTTCGCTGGCGCGACGAGGCGCTGTTTCCCGGTGTTTGGTGAAGGATCGTTCGATGAACCACTCGTATAGCGGAGCATGGATCCGACCCGGCGTCTTTTCCACCGTCGCCCTGCTCCTGTGCGGCTGCTCGGCCTTTAACCCGGCGTTTATCAATTTGTTCGAGTCCGCGGATGCGCCATCGCTGGCGACGCTGCCCAACGCCCCCGGCCACGTCGTTATCGCCTTCGTCAACCGCACGGTCCTGGATGAGGAACTGCTCCAGTATCTGGCCCCACGGTTACAGTTGACCGAAGCCCAACAGAGCGCCCTTCGCCCCCGCTTGCGGATGCGTGTGCGGGTCACCTATGTCGACGGGAGCTTTAGAACCATCGAATTCGTCGATGGCAGCCGTGATCTGATCGACAGAGGGTTCGATTCTCAAGCCTTCCCCGATCTGAATCAAAACGACCTGAACAATACGGTGGTGCTGTGCGACGTCGCTTCGGTTCAGATCGAACCGGGAAGCAACATCGAGGTCTTCATCCCCGTCGAACTGAAGGAATTCGAGTTGGTCGAGACGACCGGTCCCGGCGGGCAGACGGTCAACGACTTTGAGCAGCGTGCCGTCGTTCCGCCACAGTTTCGTCCTTTGCGGGTGGACGAAGTGGACACCGACGGCAACGTAACCCTGCAACGAAACATCGGCGTCCGCGACGTACCCAGCCCGGCGCCCAACGTCATTTGCGGATCAGTCGTGGCCATCTTTGTGGACGGCGTCCTGGCGGTCCCGTTTCTCGAGGGGGAATCCAGCGACCCGAGCCTTGACCGCGCGGACGCCCCGACCGTCGCGGGGATCGGCGGACGTTACGAGATTACGGTAGCCGTGCAATAAGACGGGTTTCGAAGTGCTCTTGAACCGCCGCGTGGGCGAGGAAGGCATGCGGACAGTGCAAAACAGCGTGGTATATCGGACCGTGATGGGGTTGGGCGCGGTCGCTCTTCTCGCCTTGGTACCGGCGTGTGAAACGGCCCTTCGCATTTTCAACCCGGCGTTCGTCAACACCCTGTCCGGCGGGGAGGTCCCGGTCACTCCGGGTCCTGCTGCGGCGTTCGTTCTGGTCCGAGTCATCAACGAAACCGGACAGCTTGTGGAGTTCATCGTAACGATCGAACGCGACGTCCTGGTCCGCGATGAGGCCGGGAATTTCCAGGTTGACGAAGAAGGGAACTTCATCACGCGACCCGAACGCGAGACGGTGCGCCTGACCACCAATGCCACCGGTCTGGCGACCGAGGGGGGAGTTCTTTTTCCCTGCGGCGAATCTCCGGTCACCTTGGTCGGGCTCGGTGAGAACCTCGTTCCCACCGATGCCGCGATTTTCGTGGGCGGCGGCGGAGCGGGCGGGGCGGCGGGGTTCGGCGTACGCGCCGGCGACCTCAACCCTTTGAGCCTGGAGGTGGGGAACTTCAACTGCGGCGACACCATCATTTTCCGTGCCTTCCAGAGTACGGGAGTCGCCGGCGGCATCGCTTTGCAGTCGTTCCTTCTTCCGGGGTCCGAGCAGCCCACCATCTTCCGCGGCCCGTCTACCTTTGCGAATTTGGAACAGTTCCTGCAATCGCAGGTCCGTGAGGAAGATGAGCCGTAGGCCGTACCCGACGCCGTCCCGCGAGGCGTGGTTCGCGGGCTCGGGAAACCTCCTTCTCAGGAAGCGGTGGAAGCGATGACTACGAAAACACGACGCGGACGGATGACCTCGCTGGTCGTAGCGGTTTTGGCGGGCGGTTCTCTTCTTCAAACCTGCGAAGTCCGCTTCCGCGACGCCGCCGTTGCCGGTACACGAAACTACATCCGTACGCTGCTGGACCCTTCGAGTGTCCTTCAGGTGCTCATCGAACAGTCCACCACCGTCGACGAACCCTAGGGGGCGACGACAGGCCAACGGTACGACGCTTGTTTTGGCCTCCTTTTTGCGCGCCGTCCGGTAACCGAGGTACGATCCCGCGGTCCTGCGCCGACTCTTTCGTCGATCCCCTGGACGTGGTGCTCGGGCGAAGTATACTGCTCCTCGAATCATCGTTCCGCCCCGCCGTTGGGACGCCGGCCTGGGGGTACAAGTCGGCGTCACGAGTTTCCCTCGGTGGGCGATCCGGGCCGAGCACTGTGAATGTGAACCTGTTCCAATTGCGGGGCGGCGAAGTCGCACGGATTCGTGGGATCGAGGCCGCACAGACGGCCGCCAAACGCCTCGCCGACATGGGGTTCGTTCGCGGGGCGATCGTGGATGTCATCCGCCCCGGCCGGCCGTGCCTGGTTCGCGTCGGCGGCACCTATGTGGGGTTGGGTGAAGGGCACCAGCGGAGCGTTCTCGTCGAACGGCTTTGACGGGTTGCGAAAACCGCGCTGAACCATGTCCGTTTCATTGTCATTGCAGACCCTCCCGCGCACTCGTTGCGTGGCCCTGGTCGGTAACCCCAACACCGGAAAGAGCACCCTTTTTCACGCCTTGACCGGCATCCGCCAGAGGGTGGCCAACTACCCCGGAACGACCGTCGAACGGCGGACAGGCGTCCTTCGCGGACGCTCCGGAATCGAGGTCCTCGATCTGCCGGGTGCGTACAGCCTCGCGGCGCGGGCCGCCGACGAGGCCATCGTCATGGACGCCTTGCTCGGCCAAACCGGTGACGGAAAAGCGCCCGACCTGATCATCTCCGTGGTCGATGCCTCGAACCTCTCGCGGAACCTCTTCTTCACCACGCAATTGTTGGAGCTGGGAACGCCCGTGGTGGTCGCGCTGAACATGGTCGATCTGGCCGAATCAGCCGGAGTGAGCATCGACGCCGCGGCGCTTTCCGCGGAGTTGGGTGTTCCGGTGGTTCCGGTGGTGGCCACTCGACGGACGGGAATCGACGCCCTGAGCGAGGCCGTCAGCGAAGCATTGGACACGCCCTGTTCGCATCATTGCACGGCCTTCCCCGAGTGCGTCTGTGCCGAACTCGACGGTTTGTGCCATTCGTTGGCCGGAGGTCGACCGCAGGTCCACGGACGCACGGCGCGAGCCGAGGCCATGCAGACCCTCTTGGGCCCGGGAGGGTATCACGAGGAACGTCTGGTGCAGCGCTGCGGCCTGGGACTGGCCGAGGAACTCGCCGAGCGCCGCCGCCGCATCGTCTCCGCCGGAGAGTCCCTCGTCGAGGTCGAAGCCCGGGTTCGCTACGCCTGGATCGAACGAGTCCTCAATCGCGTGATGACCCAGGAGCGAGCTCGGCAGCGATCGCGCACGGAACGGATCGATCGCATTCTCACCCATCCCATCTGGGGGATGGGCGTTCTCTTGTTACTCATGGGGGCGTGCTTCCAGAGCGTCTACGCATGGGCGGCGCCGTTGATGAACTCCATCGACGGCGCCTTCGGGGCCTTGGGCGCCGCCATTACGGGGTGGATGCCCGCCGGCGCCCTGGAGAGCCTGATGGTCAACGGCGTCATTGCCGGGGTGGGCGCCGTGCTCACCTTCCTTCCACAGATTCTCATCCTCTTCTTCTTTCTGGCGGTCCTCGAGGACTGCGGCTACATGGCTCGGACCGCCTTCCTCCTGGACCGTTGGATGCGCTTCTTCGGTTTGAACGGAAAGTCGTTCATCCCGTTGTTGTCCTCCTTCGCCTGCGCCGTTCCGGGCATCCTCTCCACGCGGACCATCGAGGATCGCCGCGACCGCTTCGTCACCATCCTCATCGCCCCGTTGATGAGTTGCAGCGCCCGTCTCCCGGTTTTCGTGCTGATGATCGGCGCCTTCGTTCCCGCCGCGCCGCTTCTTGGCGGCGTGATTGGACTTCAAGCGGTGACGCTCTTGGCCATGTATTCGGTGGGCGTGGCGGTGGCCATCCCCGTAGCCTGGATCCTCAAACGGACGGTCTTGAAGGGTCCGGGGCAATCGTTCCTACTCGAGCTGCCATCGTACAAGCGTCCTTCGCCCCGCGTCGTGTTTCATCGCGTGTTCGAGCAAGGCAAGGCCTTCTCCACGTCGGCGGGTACCATGATCTTCGCCGTGGCCATCGTCATCTGGGCCCTTGGGTACTATCCGCATCCCCCGTCGATCGCCGCCGACTATGCCGCCACGCGGGCGACCTTGCTACAAACCCAGCCCCCCGGTGAACAGTGCGACGAGCAGATCGCCCAGCTCGGCCGCGACGAAGCCGGAGTCTATTTGCGGCAAAGTGTGCTGGGCCGAATGGGCCTCTGGATGGAGCCCGCGGTCAAGCCCCTGGGGTGGGACTGGAGAATCGGCACCGCCGCCATCGCCTCCTTCCCCGCCCGAGAAGTGGTCGTCGCGACTCTCGGTACGATCTACAACCTAGGCGCCGATCACAACGAGACGTCCGAAGGGTTGCGGGCCACGCTCCAAGCCGCGACCTGGCCCGACGGCACGCCGGTCTTCAACGTCGCCGTGGCCTTGTCGCTCATGGTTTTTTTCGCCTTGTGTTGTCAATGCGGGGCGACCCTGGCCACCATCAAACGCGAGACCGGCTCCTGGGGCTGGCCGCTCCTGACTTTCACCTACATGACGGCCTTGGCGTACTTGGCGGCCTTCGTCACGTACCAGCTTACCGTTCGATTCGTATGAGTGCGGACGCTTCATGAGCGGTCAGGATGTCATCGCGCTCGCCATCGTCGCCGTGGCCGTTGTCTACGCGGGCCGTTCGCTGTGGCGCACCTTGCATGGCGAGAGCAGTTGCGGCGAGTGTGGATCCTCGAAGAAAGCAGCGGCCCCGGGCCAAGAGTCTCGCGGCCTCAAGCGCATTCCCCTCGTCGGTGTGGAGCAGGTCGGGCGACCGGCCACTCCCGAGACGCCGGCCCGTCCTGCGCCCCATTGATTCAATTCGGCGCGAGCTGCGTGTTTTGGAACCAGACCAGGGCGTCGTTGCTGATCCCGCTCAGTCCCACGCGGTCCAGCGTCGCCACGAGGTCGTTGGCCCCGTCGCCGTCCAAATCCACTACGAGGATGGCGTTGATCGAGGTCGTTCCGGCGATATCGTCCGGGTCTACGTTGGGGTCGGTGGTGGCCGGGCTTTCGCCGGGCCGACCGGGTGAGTCGTCGTCGATGATCAAACGCTCGATCCACTGATCGTAAACCGTCGGAGCGGCGCGCGCGTCCAACCACATCAAACCCCCGCCCGCCGACGCGATCACCTCGACCTGTCCGTCGAAATTGAGATCGCCGATGGCCAGCGACTGGGGAACGCGCTGCTTGAATTCCGCCAACGTGTAGACCTGCCACGGCAGGTTGGGCAGGGGCGCGGTCGTTGCTTCCACGCCCGGTCCCTTCAACCATTGGATCAACAAACCCGCCGTCGAGCGAACCACCACGTCCAGAAGTCCGTCGCCGTCCACGTCGGCGACCCGCGCGATGTCCGCCTGCGTGGCGATCTGACCCACCGTTCCGACCTGCCAGGTGCCGTCGGAAACGTGGTAATCGTCCGCGATGTCGATGGTCGGATTACGGAACCAGCGTACGTTCATGCTGGCGGCGTCCGGGAAGGTGGCCACGATGTCCAAATCGCCGTCGATGTCGATGTCGCCCAGCGACACGTCCTTGATCGCGGTCCCGACCGGAACGGGATTAGGGATGGGGGTGAAGGTCCACGTGCCGTCGCGTACCGCAGCGGGTCCTTGGTTGTTGAAGACCACGGCCTCGGTCGTGCCCGCCTCCCCGCCGCACGCCGAGTTCCAGGCCACCACGAAGTCCATGTCCCCATCGGCGTCCACGTCGCCGACGGCCATGCTCGTAAATCCGCCGACTTCCGCATGGATCCCGTCGCCCGCCGTGCCCGCCAGTCTCGCAGCCTCGATCGCGACCTCATCCCAGGCCAGCGCCTGGTCGACCTGCGCGGCGTCAACCGGACCCAGGTAGAGCAAGAGCAACCCGCTGGATTCGGCGCTGTCGGGACTCTCGGCTTCCAGGCAACCCGCGTCCGGAAGCAGGGTCTGCTTGAGCAGAATGGCCACGTCCGGCGCCCCGTCCTGATCCACGTCCGTCACCGCCAAGCCCGCCACGGAAACGACCGGGATGTTGCCCGCCAGCGTAACCGTCTCGAAGCGGATCGCCCCCGACGCCGTCCTGCGTTGCAAATGGAGCTGCACGGGCTGCGACTGATTCCATGCCGACACCAGATCAAGCAACCCGTCGCTATCCAGATCCTCGGCCACGACGAATTGCGGGCCGGCCGAGTCCTCGCTCTGCGGGTCAACCTGGTGGGCCTTGAAGAAACTCAACGTCCCGCCGGTGCTCAGGAAGTCGTTGCTGCCGCCCAGGATGCCCGTGTCGCTTCCGCCGTACTGCCCGCGACAGCCCCCAAACGCCATCAACGTCAACCCCAGCGCAACGCCGATGGGGACCAATACTTTCACGGTCGTAGGAATGCTCAACCTCATGGGCGGTTCCCTCAGTTCAGGAAACGGTTATTTCGACGGCGCGATCCGCGCGCCGCCGAAGTTATCGGCACACTTGGGGGGCAGGTTTGGCAACCCGTCGGGGAAACCGACCGCGGGGACTTGTCCGATAAGCGTTGCCGCCGCTAGGTGGGGAACGCCGCCAGCCGTGCCAGGGAGGCCAAGAGCTGTTCGTGCAGCGCCGGTCCCGCGGCGAGGAAAGGAAGGTCCGCGTTGGCGTCCGCGGCAAGATGGAACGGAACGAGTTCGCGGCCCTGCGGATCGGTGATCCGCCCGCCTGCCTCTCGGACGATCAACGCACCCGCGGCCAGATCCCAAATCTTCGAGCGCACCCCGAACGCCGCGGATAAACCGCCGCACGCCACCAGCGCCAGGTGAACGGTCGTCGCCCCAAGGTTCCGTAGAATGATGCCCTTTTCGCCCGCCCATGCGCGAACCACGCCAACCGCGAAGCCGTCCTTGCTCGAGGGTATGCCCACCAAGCGATCATCAGGAGGCTTCCATTCCCGACAGCGGATGGGTTGACCGTCAAGGGCCGCGCCCTCGCCGCGAATGGCGGTATAGCACTGCCCCAGCTTGTGTTCGTAGACCGCGGCGACGATCGGTTCGCCTCGATCGAGCAGGGCCACGGAGGTCGCAAAGCACGGGAAACCGCTGCAAAAATTCCGCGTGCCGTCCAGGGGATCGATGACCCAAACAAACCGCGCCGACGCGGGTTCGGGGCAATCCCTCGGTTTTTCCGTCGCTTCTTCCGCGACCACCGCGTGGCCCTCGAACTTGGAGCGTAGATTGGCGATGATCTTGTCTTGGATGGCCCGATCAAGCTCCGTCACTACGCTGTCGTCCGCTTTTCGCTCGACGTGGATCGGTCCGTGATGCTCGTGGACAGTCCGGGACGCTTCGTCGATCACGCCCCGCACGACTTGCAGCAGCTCTGAAGGGGAGGGTTCCATGATGCAGCCGATGATAATTCCACTGTCGCCGACAGGGAACCCGCGACGCGGCCCATTCTCGGGCCTCGGTTGGCGTCTCCGCCCCGGCGTTGTATGCTTCACGACGGAGAGTGGTCCGGGGAACCGTCGCCGGGGCGAGGCGTGAGATCGTCGCCCTCAGGAGATTTTGCGATGGCCATTGCCTTCCATCGCCCGCAGATTCACCTCGACGCGCATCACCCGTTCTGGTTGTGGTTCGCCACCATCCTCGCCTTCATTCTGGTTTCTCTCTGGGCGACGCCCATCGGGTAGTGTTCCGCGTCCGTCGCCGCGTCGCCTAGGGTTCCTGGACGATCCAACCGCCGTGTTCGTCGAGTTGGAAGTGCAGAAAGGGCCGCTCGCGGCGGCGTAGTTCGCTGTTTTTCCCGTCGATCGAAATCACCACCAGTCGATCCCAGTCGATCGCTATGCGCGAGGTGTCGAGGAGGAACCCGCGCACGTCGCGGGTGCGGATTTCGATACGGTTTCGCGCCGCGTCGAACGAGCCGCTTGCCCATCCGCCGGGTGCGTCCCCGCGAGTCGCGTTCACCGTCAACCATGCTGTCGATCCATCGTCCAACGAGGGCAGCTTCACCTTCTCGGGAGGCGTCGGGAGGGGCTGACTTTGCGATTCGTCGGCGGTAGCGGTCGGCGTATCCTCGGCCTGCGGCGAAGCCGACTTATGGCACCCGACCCCCGCAAGCAGAACGAGGAAAACTACGCTTCGCCGAAAGAAGATGAGAGGCATGAGGGTCTGCTCCGTCCGTTTCGCAATTCGCCCTTTGCGACGGGCGCATATTTGTTGTACCGTGACCGTCGCGATTTGGATGCAGGGAGCGAACGTATGGCCCGGCGTGAGGTGATTCATAGCACGACGATCCTTTCCGTCCGACGAGACGGGCAGGTCGCCGTCGGTGGCGACGGGCAGGTCTCCATTGGGCCCACCGCCATCAAACACGACGCTCGCAAGCTCCGAACGCTCGCCGACGGGAAAGTGCTCTGCGGGTTCGCCGGATCGGCCGCCGATGCCTTCGCGCTGGTGGAACGCTTCGAAGCCAAGCTCGACCAGCACAAGGACAACCTCCGCCGCGCCGCCATCGAACTGGCCAAGGAGTGGCGGACGGACCGCGCCCTCCGGCGCTTGGAGTCGCTGCTGGTGGCTTCGTCCAAGGACGTGACCCTCATGATCGGCGGCTCCGGCGACGTCATCGAACCGACCGACGGAATCGTGGGGATCGGGTCGGGAGGCATGTTCGCAGTGGCCGCGGCACGAGCGCTTCTGGCCCACACCAAGCTCTCCGCCCGGCAGATCGTCGAGCACTCCCTGCACGTCGCCGCGGACATTTGCGTCTACACCAACCATGACATCGTGGTCGAGGTCCTCGGCTGATCCCCGATTGCACCCGACCTCGGACCACCGCACAATACCGCAAGATGGATGACCTGACCCCCCAACAGATCGTCGACGCCCTCGACAAGTACATCATCGGTCAGCAGGCGGCCAAGCGCGCCGCGGCCGTGGCCATCCGCAACCGTTGGCGGCGGCGGCAGCTTCCCGAGGCTCTGCGCAACGAAGTCGGACCGGCCAACATGATCCTCATCGGGCGCACCGGCGTGGGGAAAACGGAGATCGCCCGGCGCCTGGCGGCCCTGGTCAACGCTCCGTTTCTGAAAGTCGAAGCCACCAAGTACACCGAGGTCGGATACCACGGGCGCGACGTGGAGAGCATGGTCCGCGACCTCCTCGAGGTGGCCATCCGCATTGTGCGTGACGAACAAACCGAAGTGGTCCGCGAGGAGGCGCAGCGCCGGGCCGAGGAGCAACTCCTGGATATCCTCATCCCGCCGTCGCCTCACGACGCAGCCCCGACCGACGCCGACCCCGAAGCCGCCCAGCGCCGCGTGCGAAGCCGCGAGAAGCTTCGCACCCAGCTCCACGCCGGCGAACTCGAGGAGCGCCTGGTGGACGTAACCATCGAAACCAAACCCACGCCCGTCGGCGTGATGACCACCTTCGGGATGGATCAGCTCGACCCCGACATGCAGAGCTTCCTCGAGCGCTTGATGCCCGCCCAGCCCAAGTCGCGGTCCCTCTCCCTCCGCGCCGCCCGCGAAATCCTCTTTGCCCAACAATGCGAAAAACTGATTGATCGAGAGAAGGTGATCGAAGCCGCTTTGAGCCGTACCGAAGACTCAGGAATCATTTTCCTGGACGAGCTCGACAAGTTGTGTTCGCCCATGCAGACGCACGGGCCGGACGTGTCCCGCCAGGGCGTGCAACGCGACTTGCTCCCCATCATCGAGGGATGCACGGTGGGTACGCGACACGGCCAAGTGCGCACCGACCACATCCTCTTCATCGCCGCCGGCGCTTTCCACGGCAGCAAACCGAGCGATCTCATGCCCGAATTGCAGGGACGCCTTCCCATCCGCGTCGAATTGGACGACCTGACCCGCGACGACTTCATTCGCATCCTGACCGAACCCAAGAACGCGCTGACGCACCAGCAAGTCGCCTTGCTGGCCACCGAAGGGGTGACCGTCGAGTTCACGCCGGACGCGGTGGTGGCGCTCGCGGACATCGCCTACCGTCTCAACCAGACGATGGACAACATCGGCGCACGCCGCTTGATGACCGTCATGGAGCGGGTGACGGAGGAAATCAGTTTCGAGGCCCCCAATCGTCGCGGTGAGACCGTGCGCATCGACGACCCCTACGTCCAAAAGCGGCTCGGCGCGATCAGCCAGGACGCCGACCTGAGCCGTTTTATTCTGTGAGTTGCGTGTCCTCCGCACCAGCAAGGTTCCGCGCCACCAAAATCCGTTCGCGACGTAAGCCATTGTAAAAAATGAAGTTATGTACATGGAGCCAAGCGCCATCCCCGCACCACCGGTTACGCAGGCACCACAAAGTTTCCGCCGCTGGACACCGATACGTTGCCGGGGTATATCTGAGCTTCCCCATTGCGGAATATCCCCAGGGGCATGGTGGCGGCATCGAGCCGCGGACGGTTGGCGGTTGGAATGGGCGTCGAAACGCGACGCGGGAGCGGCGGTTGATCAAAGTCAGACCTCGAGGAAATGAATCCGTTCAGCAGATGTTGAAACGGTTCAAGCGCTTGTGTCAACGCGAGGGCTTGATCCGCGACATGAAGCGCCACAGCTACTACGAGAAACCCTCCGATCGCAAGCGCCGTCAGTCGCGCAAGAGTGTTCGCAAGGTCGAGAAAGAGGGCGAGGTCCCGCCGAGGCCGTCAAGGTAATTCAACCAGATCTAATTCACGATCGCCGGTGTCGCGATAGGCGCGTCCCGGCTTTTTTTGTGCGCCGGCGCTCGTGCTTCCCGTCCGGCTGGGACATGACCCTTACGACGCCCGCCGATATAACCATGTCGCGTTACGGGCGTTTCGGAGCCAAACGGAGATGATCGAACAAAAGGTCGCATTGGTGACGGGAGGGTCGCGAGGCATCGGGCGGGCGATCTGCGTGGAGGTTGCCAAGGTCGGCTACGCCGTGATGATCAACTTCCATGAGAACCTCGGCGCGGCCAGGGAGGCTCGGGACCTCGTGGAGCGATGCGGCGCGCCGGCGGACCTGTGCCAGGCCGATGTCTCTCAGAAATCCCACCGCGAATTGCTCGTCGCGTACGCCATGGACCGCTTCGGGCGCATCGACCTGCTGGTGAACAGCGCGGGCATCGCCCCCAAGGTCCGCAAGGACATCCTCGAAACGGAGGAGGAAAGCTTCGACAAAATCCTGAACACCAACCTCCGCGCTCCCTACTTCCTGACCCAGCGTGTGGCGAGGGAAATGATCGACCTGATTCAATCGAAGACCATCCCCGGCGCGGCCATCGTCAACATCGCCTCGCTGCGTTCCTACACTGCGGCGGGAAACTACGGGGAGTATTGCATCAGCAAGGCCGGGCTGAGCATGATCACCAAACTCTTCGCCGTGCGGCTCGCCGAATTCGGGATCAACGTCTACGAAATCAGCCCGGGCATCATCGAAACCGACATGACATCCTCCGAACCCACGCGAGAATACTACAATTCAAGGATCGCCAAGGGCATGACGCCCATCAACCGCTGGGGGCGACCCGAGGAGGTCGGCCTCGCCGTCGCCGCCATCGCCCGCGGCGAGTTCCCCTTCAGCACCGGCGCCGTCTTTCCTGTGGACGGCGGCTGGCACCTGCGCCATCTGTAGGCGAGCGTTCGATCCGTTATCAAGGTTGTCCGGCACGCGGTGGATTCGCGGCGTTGCGCAAGCGCAGATAGGCGGAGAGCGCCTCGGTCCACAAGACCGGCGTACACCCCGTAATCCCAACATAGCGCGTCAAGTCCAAAACCGAATACGCGGGCCGGCGGGCGGGGCGATCGGAGTGGTTGGTCGTGATGGGTTCGACGGGGACGTTCAGTCCGGCCTGTTTGACGATCTCCGTCGCGAACTCGAACCGTGAGCAGTGCCCGGCGTTGGCAAAATGGACGGTCCCCGTAGCGCCCGCATCGAGTACGCGGATCACGGCCTCACTCAAATCTCGCGTCAAGGTCGGTCCACCCACCTGATCGGATACCACCCGGAGCGGCCCGCCGCCACGGGCCTTGGCCAGGATCGCTTCCACGAAGTTCTTTCCCCCCACCCCAAACGACCACGACGTTCGAACGAGGAGGTGCCGATCCGTCGCCGCGCGGACCGCCTCTTCGCCTTCCCATTTGGACCGCCCGTAGACCGAGATCGGACCCGCGGGGTCGTCCTCGCGGTACGGTCGATGGGCCGTGCCATCGAAGACATAGTCGGTGCTGACGTGGACCATGAAAGCGCCGACCCCGCGACAGGCCGCGGCGATCCAGCCCGGCGCGGCCCCGTTCACGGTCATCGCTTGTCCAATGTTCCGTTCGCAGCCGTCCACGTCGGTGTAGGCCGCCAGGTTGATCACAAGGGCGGGGCGGCATTCGGCGATCCGCTGCCGAACGGCCGATTCCTCGGAAATGTCGAGTTCCTTCCGCCCCCAGGCGAGCACCCTCTTTCCTTGGGGATCAACCAGCCGTTCTCGCAGCGCGGGAACGAGATCGCATCCCAACATCCCGTGAGCGCCGAGGACGATGATAGGACCGTCACCCCACCGGTCGCCGCTCACGCACGCCCTCCCACCACGCCGCCCGGACCGTACTGCTTCTCGTAATAGGTCAGGTATTCCCCGGTCTTGATTCGCCGCCACCAGTCGTCGTGTTTCGCATACCAGTCGATGGTCTCGGCCAGACCGCGATCGAAGGGAATCCGCGGCTGCCAACCCAGCTCGCCCTGCAACCGGCTGGCATCCATCGCATAGCGCCGGTCATGCCCCGGACGGTCTTTGACGAACTCGATCGCCGATTCGTCGCGTCCCACATGGGCGAGAATCTTGCGGGCCACTTCGATGTTCGACAATTCGTAGTCCCCGCCGATGTTGTAGACCGTCCCCGGTTTGCCCCGCTCGAAAACCGCAAGGATCGCGGCGCAATGGTCGAGCACGTGGATCCAGTCGCGCACGTTCAGTCCGTCGCCGTAGAGCGGGACCGATTTGCCTTCCAGGAGATTGGTGATGAAAAGGGGGATGAACTTCTCCGGGAACTGATACGGCCCGTAGTTGTTGGAGCATCGCGTGATCAGCGTCGGCAGGCCGAACGTGTGCTGGTAGGACTCGATCAACAAATCGGCGGCCGCCTTCGAGGCGCTGTACGGGCTGCTCGGCGCCAGCGGCGAGTCCTCGCGAAAGCGCCCCGTCGCTCCCAACGACCCGTACACCTCGTCCGTGGAAACCTGGAGAAACCGCGGCACCCGGTACGTCCGCGCGAGGTCGAGCAGGACCTGCACGCCCAACACGTTGGTACGCACGAACTCCTGCGCCCCGAGAATGCTCCGATCGACGTGCGACTCCGCCGCGAAGTTGATGATCCCCTCGATCCCCTCTTCGAACAAAGGCTTGAGGGCGTCGGCGTCGCAGATGTTCGCCCGCACAAACCGACATCGCCCGTCTTCCAGGCATCCGGCGAGGTTTTCGAGGTTGCCCGCGTAGGTCAGCGCGTCCAAGGCCGCCATTTGTGCCAGCGGGCGCTCGGCGCGGATCATGCGGACAAAGTTGCTGCCGATAAACCCCGCCGCCCCCGTGACCAGAATTCTCTGCATGCCCGGCTACCCCTTCGACCGCCCCTTGGTCCCGCGATCGTAGGGGCCGTTCCGCCTTTCGTCGATAGTTCGACGTACGTCTGGAAGGACCACACAACCAGCCGAAGAAAACGCGCGGTTGCAGATGAGGGGCTCCTAGGTATCATGGACCTCCGTCCGCGCCGCTAGCTCAATTGGACAGAGCATCGGTCTACGGAACCGAAGGTTGCTGGTTCGACTCCAGCGCGGCGCAGTGTCGAAAAAGTGCTGAAATTGCAGGGGTTTCCTGCGATATCCCGTCACGCGACGGAGCGGCCATTACCAAGGCGATTCCGGGTAGGCTACCCGGAGCTTGGAGGCTGCTACCGTGAAAAAACCAAAGTCACCCCCACCGATCCCACCGCTACGGCTCCACAAGGGCAGTGGGCAAGGGTACGTCGTGCTGGACGGCCTGCGTCACTATGTCGGGCGCTATGGCCTGCCCGACACCCAAGCAAAGTATGACCGCCTGACGGCTGAATGGTTGAAGGCGGGCCGTCGCCTGCCCGTGGAACCCAAGGCCGTCACCCTGGCGGAGGTCTGCGCCGCCTACTGGCGTCACGTCCAAACCCGCTACCCTGAGTGCTCGGGCACCGGCCAACCAGTAGGGGAGGCTTGGACCGCACACACAGCGCTCAAGCCCGTCACCGAACGGTACGGCGACATCAAGGCCGTGGAGTTCGGACCGCTGCGGCTCAAGGTGGTCCGCGACACGTTCATCCAACGCGGCCTAAACCGCCGGTACGTCAACAGGTTGACCCATCGAATCGTCCGCATGTTCCGATGGGCTGTGGCGGAGGAGATGATCCCGCCCGCAGCGCTGCAAGCATTGGAGGCCGTCGCCGGGCTGCGTCACGGGGAAACGACCGCGCCAGAGTCGATCAAGGTGAATTCCGTTCCCGATGCGATCGTGGACGAGACCTTGAAGCATTGCACCCCCACCATCAGGGCGATGATTGAGCTTCAACGTCACACCGGGATGAGGCCGGGTGAAGTCTGCACGATGCGAACCGCCGACATCGACACGACGAGCAAGGTCTGGCTCTACACCCCGATGCACCACAAGACGGAGCACGCGGGCAAGTCAAGGCCGATCTACTTGGGACCGAAGGGGCAGGAGGTCATCGGTCCGTTTCTGAAGCTGGAGACGCTCGCCTACATTTTCAGCCCAGCGCAGTCCGAGCGGGAGCGGCTGGAGTGCCTGCACGCGAAGCGGGTAACGCCCAAGGGACAAGGCAACGAACCGGGGACGAATCGAAGGCGACGCGCCCGCAAGCCGGGCGGGCGATACACCACCCAGAGCTACGGCAAGGCGATTGCGGCGGCGTGTATGCAGGCGTGGCCTGCGCCGATCCATCCTCCGAAGGGAACCAAGGGCGAGACGTTGAAGAAATGGCGCAAGGAAAATCACAAGGCTCTTTTGGAATGGCGTCGGGAGCACCGTTGGCACCCTCATCAACTGAGGCACGCCTACGCGACCCGTGTGAAACGTGAGCACGGCGTCGAAACGGCACGGATTCTGTTGGGCCATTCGAGTGTGAACGTGACTGAGCTTTACGGGGAAGCCGACACGGCCAAAGCGATTCGGGTCGCACGGAAAATCGGGTAAGCTGTTTTCGTCGGGCGTCCGGTTCGCTACCGGATGAACGATCGGGCGCGGCGTGTTGGTCCTACCCTTCCGACACGTCACGTCCGGTCGGCCCGACCTTGAAAGGGTAGATGATGCGAACACAGAAGGCACTCACTCGCAAGTACATCCTCTCGAAAGTTATGCCCGACGGGCAACGATTCTGCGATCAACCGATCACAGACGCCGACCGGCGATGGTTCGCGGCAATTCTTCGGCAAGTCGAACGGCTCGAAACAGCCCGCACGGAATTACTGCCGTCGTGGAACGCGACGAAGCCCGACTGGGAAGGGTTGGAACTGGCGATCACCCGAGCAACCGGC
>CAZYEX010000164.1:0-49907 GCA_964646605.1 uncultured Phycisphaera sp.
CCGAACCACCGTTGGTACGACAATAAGATGGATCCCGCCGAGGTCGAGCGCCGCAAGAAAGCGGCTGAGGAGTTCAACGCACGCTACAAAGGGTGAGTGGGGCGCGGCGGTCGGACGGGCTCCACCCGTTACTCACGTTGACGAGAGACGGCGGTGGAATCAGGCTGCTGGTGCGCTCGCCATGCTCGAATCGCTGGGGAAGTATTGTTTCTGGAACCACAAGGCCACATTGACCAAGCCAATCAGCACCGGAACCTCAACGAGCGGTCCAATGACCGCGGCGAAGGCGGCGCCCGATCCGATTCCGAAGACGGCTACCGACACCGCGATAGCGAGTTCGAAGTTGTTGCTTGCGGCGGTAAACGCGATCGTTGTGGTCTTGGAGTAGTCGGCACCCAGTTTCTTGCCCATCCAGAAGGACACCAGGAACATCAGCACAAAGTAGATGCAGAGCGGAATGGCGATGCGGATGACGTCGAGGGGAAGTTGGATGATCTTCTCGCCCTTCAGGGAGAACATGACGACAATCGTGAACAACAGCGCGATAAGCGTGATGGGCGAAATCCTGGGGATGAACTTGTCCTCGTACCAGGCGCGACTCTTGAACCGTAACAGGACGACGCGAGTGATCATGCCGGCTAGGAACGGAATGCCAAGGTAGATGAACACGCTTTCGGCAATCTGCCCGATGGTAACATGCACCGTTGCGCCCTGAAGGCCAAGCAGCGGCGGCAGCACGGTGATGAAGAACCAAGCATAGACCGAGTAGAAGAGCACCTGGAACACCGAGTTGAAGGCGACGAGTCCGGCGGCGTACTCGCTGTCCCCCTTGGCCAGTTCGTTCCACACGATGACCATGGCGATGCAGCGCGCCAGGCCGATCATGATCACGCCGACCATGTATTCGGGATACCCGCGCAGGAACAGGACCGCCAGCGCGAACATGAGACTCGGTCCGATGACCCAATTTTGCACGAGTGAGAGGCCGAGGATTCGCGTGTTGCGGAACACGTCGCCGAGTTCCTCGTACTTCACCTTGGCCAACGGCGGGTACATCATCAGGATCAATCCGACGGCGATGGGGATGTTCGTCGTGCCCCATGCAAAACGATTCAGAAACCCCTCGACGCCGGGCCAGAGCCAACCACCGAGCACGCCGAACGCCATCGCTAGGAAGATCCAGAGCGTGAGAAAGCGGTCGAGGAACGGAAGCTGCGTGGGGCATTGGGCCTTCATGCGATCGGCTCCGTGTTGCTCGTCGTGAGGATTCAGATTCGGACAAAATTCAATGGGTTGCCCGCACCGGTTTCCGTCCGCCGCAGCGCGTCTGTCCACGCTGGCAGGAACTTCCCCAGAGCGACGCCAACAGCCATGCGCAGCCCCACCCACAGCGTCAGGTACCGTTCGAAGCCCCTTAGCTTCGGTTCCGCAGCGTTCACGGCTCCTGTTCTCCACTAAAGGTATGGGTCATGTGCGCCGTCGGAACCTTGACCCACGCCCGCAGGCTCCCGGCAATCTACCGGATTCGCACGGAAGAAGCAGCAAACCAACTTCCGGCAAAGTGCGCATCAACATCACGGCGGCAGCTCGCGGCGAATCCACTGGCCGGATATCCACTCGGCGACGACCACCGGCCGCGCCGGTATGAGCCTTTCGTAGTGCCACTCGCCCGTCGCCGAACGCTGCATGGTGCGAAGCGCCTCGCGCACCCCGATCCGGGACGGCCCCGCGGTTTCCATCGCCGCCAGCAGATGGTCGGCGGCGAGAACAGAGGCGACGGCGGTCTCGTCGGGCGGGCGGCCTTGCCGTTCAGTATGCAACTTCGTGAAGTCACTTGGCTCGGCGCGTTCCTTGGTCAGCAGTGCGACAACGCGCCCGTCTTCGCCCCCAGCGACGCTTGCGAATTCAGCGAGGAGGAGGTCCTCCGTCCCCACAAAAATCCGCGTCCTGTCCACGGCCCGCATTTGCCGAAGCACTTCCACCGACGCCGGACCGCTCACCGCCGACAGCACCACCGCGGCCCCCGTTTCTTTCAGCGTGTCCGCCGCCGCCTCCGACCGTTTGTCCCACTCGATTTCACCCGCCCACGACCAGCCGCGCTTTTCGACATGATCCTTCCACCAGTCGACTCGCACCCGCGAGGCGGGTTCGGGATCGACAACGGCCACGAAGCGCGTCGCCCCAAACTCCTCGCCAAGCCAGTCCAACACCCGCCGCCATCGCCGGGGCTCATTCTCTTCACACCGAAAAACCCACGGATTCGCCCTGTTCTCATCCCCCGCCACATTGACCACTGGTAGGCCGGTCCGAGCCACCACGGCGTCGGTGATCGACTGCCGGCGCGCAACCCGCGCCACCATCCCCATGACCTCCGCACGCCGCGCAAAACCGATGATCTCGTCCTCCGGAAGTCCCCAACCGTACGTGGCGTAACCGGGCGTCGGCACGACGAGTTCGATGGACGGCGAGTTCTTCTGCGCCCGTGTGGCGTTGGCGTGTTCGACGGCCCATGCCACACCCGCCACGTCCGGGCGATCCGTCGGCCCCGGATTGGATCCCGAGGCGTAGGGTAGGGCGATCGTGCGATGGGCTTGCAAAAAGACAGCGACCGCGACGCGATCGGCCGGTGGACTCTGTGTAGACGCCGAGAAAAACGGCTGCCATTCGGTTGCGGTTCGGTCCGCCGCCTGCACCGCTTCTTGCCACGCCCCGCGCTCGCGGTCGAATCGAAACGTCGTTCCGTGCCACGCGTAGGCCGTCATGAATGGCTCGACGAACGCGAGCTCGATGATGGCTACATCTCCCGCATCGCCGCGCCGCGCGAAGTGCAGCTCCCACTCCCGCGAGATCGGGTCGTAGACGCTGAGCCCGCCGTTGGTCGCCGCCCACACCCGACCGCGCACGAACAGGACATCGAAAACCACGTTGCCGGACAGCCCGCTGTTGAGTTGATCGAAGGAGTCCAAACGCCCCGCGCTTCGCCGATACAACCCTTCCCCCCAGGTTCCGATCCAAACCTCACCCGTGCCGGGATCCTCCGCCGTCGCCGAGATCGCCTGCGGCTCCGCAGAGAGTGCCACGGATGGGCACGCCGTGACCGCCCCCCAAACGAGGAGCGCCGCGGGCCGCCCGCTACAAAGCCCGTAGATACGCGATAAGGTCATTGAATTGCTGCCGAGTCAGATCCCCGGTCGCTCCATGACGGTTGACCATGTTGAACCGCGTCCAGATCTCCTCCAGCGTCGCCGCCCCGCCGTTGTGCAGGTAGGGCGCTTCATCGTAGAGATTTCGCAGGTGAGGCACGTCAAAGCGCTTTTGTTCCAATCCGGCATCGATGAAGTAATAGGTTCCCAGCTCGCCGAATTCGTCGGCGTCGAGAATGTTCATCGGCGGGTCTGCGATCGGCGCGTCGAACCACATGGAGGTCGCCACGTCCACCCGGCTGCGATTGGTGCGGTGTGCCGAGTTGTGGCAGTCAACGCAGCGCTGTTGGGGCTCTAAAGGCGTTCCATCATTCGACGCGGTTCGCTCGAAGACGAGTTTCCCGCGGCGCTGGGCGGGCGAAAGTCCGGCAGGATCGCGGAAGGGGTTCGGCGGGCTTTCGATGGTACACATGTACTTGACCAAGGCCTCCAACTCGTCCGGCGAATAGGGGGTCAGGCGGGTGAAGAAGACGGCGAGCCGCGGCCCGCACTGTCGGTGCAGCGTCGGGTTGGTGCCTTCCCACTTGAACGGCGCCGTGTCCAGGATGCCTCGCAAGGTGCGGTTGTCCACCGGATTCATGCCGATGCCGTCGGCCTCGATGTCCGAGGTCAGACCGTTGACGTGACCGTCCGGATGGCAACTGCGACAAGAAAACTGCCGCCCGTACGTGATCTTGGCGCTGTGGAAAAGTCGCTCGCCGAAGCGGATGCGCGAAATCTGTCCCGGGCCGCCAAGTGTCATTCGTTTGGCAACCGTCCATGAGTCGGCCTCGATGACGACCACGGCGTCCTCGAGCGCCGCAGCGACGTAGACAAATCGGCCATCGGGCGAAAAAGCAACCCCCCGAGGGTTCGCTCCGACGGCGATGCGCTTCACGACGAATCGGTCGCTCATGCCCAGGTGATTGGGGAGGATCTCGCTGCGTTCGCCTGGTGAAAGCTCCGCGACCGTCGCCAGAAGCCGTGGCACGTCGATAACCGCGACGAGGTCCGCCCCGCCGCTGCTGACGACCGCATGCCGACCGTCGGGACTCACTGCGATATCCATAGGGTCGGGGAAATAGTCGTCGGGCCGATCGAGCAGCACCTGGTCGACGCGACCGTCGGGCCAAAGCACGCCCAGACCGCCGGTCACCGTCCAACCCTGCGCCAGTCGCGTCGTCGGAACGAGGTTCTTGGTGCGCATGAGCGTGAAGAGTACGATGTTGAGGTCGGGTACGACCGCGATGCCGCCCAGCATGTTGGCGTCGGGGACCTGATGGCGCCGATCGATGACGCCGCGATCGAGATCGATGACCGACAATTCGGAAGAATGCGATTGGCGAAACGGGGAGGCGTTCGGGCGGACGCTGGTAAGGTACGCCCAGCGGTTGTCGGCGGACCGCGCCATGGACCACGGACCCACGCCCGCGACCAATCGCCGAACCTCCGTGGAAGTGCCGGTATCGACCACGGAAACGGAATCCCCGCCGGTGTTGGCGACAAACAGACGCGTACCGCCGCCGTTCACCGCTAATCCATGCGGCTCGGCCCCCACTCGGATTTCGCCGATCACACGGAGTGCGTCCGTGTCGATCACGCTGACCGTGCCTCCAAGTCGATTGCTGACGTAGAGACGGTCGCCGTGGGAGCTCAGCGTAACCGCGGACGGACGCCGCCCCACGGGAATCTCGGCCACAACGGCGCCGCTTTCAGAGTTCAGGACCATGACCGAGTCACTGTGCTCGCAGGCGACGTACACCCGGGCGCCATCCGCGGAAACGGCCAAGTTCACCGGCGTCTTGTATCCGTCGTCGGCCGGCGATAAGGCGAAGCCTCCGTCGAGAACCTCGCGGTGCGAAGGCCGATCGGTGTGACAAGCAAGGCACGCGGTGCGACCAGACCGCCGGACGGTGTGGGATGCGTGGGGCCGCTCGACATGCCCGCTCCCCGGGCCGTGGCACGACTCGCATTGCACTCCGTCCTGGGGATCAAACCCACTCGACCACCAGCGCGGACCCTCGTCCGCGCCGGTCGAATGACACTCCAAACAAAGCCGGGTTTCGCGCGGGGAGGAGGGCACTCCGTTCAGGGCCGCGATGTGCCGTGCCGGTGCGCGGGATAGCGCCTCCAACGCCGTCGCGTGTCGCGGCACGGTCGGCTCCGAACAGGGGGACGCCGAGGCGCCGTCCGCATGGCATTCGATACAGGCTCGCTGACCGACAAACAGCGGAAGCTCCACGCTCTGCGCACCGGCCTCAACCGTTCCGGCCATCGCGGGCAGGAGGCACCACCAAGACGCTCTCACGGTAGGTCCTCCGGACGAGAGGCCTGCTCCGGTCGTGCGGGAACCGCCGCGGCACGCTGGGGCGGCTTGCGAAGCGCCAGGACGTGTCGATTAGGCGGGGAGAGTTCCCGATCCTCGTGACAACCGATGCAGCCGCGCTCCTCGCCGGGCATGACCCATGTCCAGTTGGACATGGCCCGCAGGACTTGACCCTCCGCGTCGAGGGTTTCGATTCGCAAAGGCATTTCGGCCGGCACCTCTACGAAGAATGAGCCGTCGCTTTCGACGGTCGCCTCCATCCGAAAGGGCGGAGTCGTTGTTCTAGAGCCCGCCCCGAGGTTGTCGCCGACGATACGAACTCGGTCGATTCGCCCCGGCGGGACAACCGGTCCGTCGCGCGGATCGGAGAGGTACGCGTTCAGGCAATACACTTGCCCCGTGCGGCTCCTGCGGTCGAGCCCGCTCGAACGCCCAGCGGGCGGAGGTCGAGGCGCGATGGCGACGACGCCGAGCTCGTTTCGATCGGCGTCATCAAACACGGGTGTCAGTCCGCGGCCGTTGGGGGAATCGAGGACGTACACTCCGAACGTCCGACCATCCCGCGGTCGGTACGCGGCCAGCACACGTCCATCAGGCAGCGGATACGGGGATGCAACCGCGCCGGCAGGAAACTCCGACAGCGCGCGACGCGTCCGCAGACTCCGTCCGCGATCGACGCTCGCTAATGTCGTGGTTCGCATGGCGGACCCTACGTCTACGGATTCCACGAACACCACGTTCCCATCGGGCGCTTCGCGGGGCATCCCACGATACGCGGGTGGGTCGTAGAGGCCCGCAAAGGGAAATAGGTCCGCCCCGTCCATGTGGATCGTGTACAAAAGCTGAAAGCCGGCGGATGGCATCGAAAACAAGACGCGCCCATCCGTCAGTGCATACAAGTCGGCGACCCCGTGCGGCGAGAAGGTGATGCGGCGAACATCCGATCCATCGGGACGAAGGGTGAAGATCGCATCGACGTTGTCTCCAGCCGGACGCCCGAGCACGGCGATGCGATCCTCGGGCCGGTCGAGTTCCAGCGCGTATAGCTTGGAAAGGTAAACGGCCCGCCGGCAGGGAAGCGTATCGAGGATTCGCCGGACCGCGCCGTCCGCGAGGTTGAACTCCCAAACGCCCGAGTCGTCATCCGGGGACCGCTTGCCGATGAACAGGAAACGCGCCGCGTCAAAAGACACGTCAGGCCAGCCCGCCGCCGCGAAATCAGACGTCAGGTTCTTAGCACCCTCCGGCATGTGCGGATCGACCTGCACGATCCGAACACCGTCCGGCAACTCAATCCCGTCGGCGGGATCTGTCGCGCCGCCCGGCGCTTGGGTTACCAAGAGGGGCCAGGAGAATGTGTAGTCCAGACCCTTCGGCTCGCCCCATGCCGTCGCGGGCGCAACGAACACGCCAATTGCGGGTAGCGACCACCACCGTGGCCATCGTGAGCATCGCATGGTTGCGCGAAATCCCCCTGTTCACCTGCCGCCTACCGACGAACATTGGCGAAACCAAGCGCGGACAGCGCCCCCGTTTGTGAGAATGACCCTGCACGTCGCGGACCAACACCGCGTAGCCTCCACCGGCGACCGATAACCCGACCTTGATTTGCTCTGGCGCGCCAATTGCTGAGAAAACCTTCCATGATCGCCGGTAGGGGAACCGCCATGCCCACAACCAACCGCGGCAGAATCCGCAAGTCGGCCATCCGCAACCCGTCCGTTCTGGGCGAGGCCTGCGACTACCCCAAGAAGGTCGCCTTCTCGCGCGGGATGCGCGTGGAACTCGACGGTTGCACCATGCTTTTCATCTCCGGGACCGCCAGCGTCGACGAAAACGGACGATCGGTGCATCCCGGAGACTTCGAGGCCCAGACACGCCGGACCTTCGCAAACATCCGCGGGTTATTGGAAAGCGAAGGGGCCGATTGGCACGATGTGGTTCGTACGACATGCTACCTCGCGGACTTTCGCCACTACGATCCTTTCAACCGGATTCGTAACGCCTTCTACGACGAACAGGGTTTGGATCCGCTTCCCGCAAGCACGTGCGTCCAAGCGAACCTGTGTCGTCCCGAACTCATGGTGGAGATCGAGGCCATCGCGGTCATCCCGCGCGATTCCGATGAGTAGATGCATCCACAGTTCGCCCGAGGGTTCCATAGAAGTCAGAGCCGTGGGCGCGAGCCCACGGACCCGCCAGTCACCGTTTCCGATGGCGGTGCGGTTGCTTACGGCATGCGCCGCCCTCGTTTGGCTCATCCTCCGTTCGGGTCCCAAACCGACGCGGTTCTCATACCCCTGTCAACAATCGGCCTTGGGAATCGCGGGCGCTGTTTTTGGAGCCCCGTTCGTGGCCGGCGTCATCCGTGTTAGACAAACCGCCACGACCCATCGCCGTGCGGCGGGCGCAATGACCGCGCTTGGGCTAACCGCGATCCTCGTTGCCGGAATGTTGACAACGGTTTCCCAAGACGCCGACTCCACCGGCCCGATTCAGATCGCTTCGACGCCCGATTATCACCCGGAGGTCTTCTCCGTTCCGCACACCCGCGGCCCGGAGCCCGGCCGGTTCGGCGGTCTCGACGACCTCGTCACCTTGATGGGCACGTCGGGCACGAAGTGGTATCGCTCCGCCATGGACGACCTTCGAAGCGGTCCCGACGGACTGATCGACCCCGACGACGTGGTGCTGATCAAGATCAACGCCCAGTGGGCCGAGCGCGGGGGAACCAACACCGACCTGCTTCGCGGCCTCATCCGTGCCATCGTCGAACATCCCGACGGATTCGTCGGTGAAGTGGTCGTCGCCGACAACGGGCAGGGGTACGGAAACCTGGAACGGGGCGCCAACAACGCCGAGGACATTGCCCAATCCGTCCTTGACGTGGTGAATGATTTCGTCGCCGAAGGGTGGAAGGTCTCCACGCAACTCTGGGACCTCATTCGAGGTCGTGCCGTCGGGGAGTACTCGGCGGGAGATGCCCGAGATGGGTATGTCGTGAGCAGCACCGCCGATGCCGACACCCTGGTCAAGGTCTCCTATCCCAAGTTTCAGTCCGCGTATGGCACAACCATCAGTTACAAGCGCGGAATCTGGTCTGCGCAAGACGGCGCCTACGATTCCTCCAAGCTCGTGGTGATCAATGTTCCGATTCTCAAAACGCATTCGATCTACGCCATCACCGCCGGAGTGAAAAACCACATGGGAGTCGTCACCCAGGGCCTTAACACCGACTCGCACAATGGCGTGGGGCGCGGCGGACTGGGTTCGGTCCTGGCTCAGGTACGGACACCGGACCTGACCATCCTGGATTGCATTTGGATTCTCGCCCGACCGGGCGCGGGACCGTCCGCGTCCTACACCGCCGCCACGCGCCGCGACCAATTGCTCGCCGCCCGCGATCCCCTCGCCCTCGACGTCTGGGCCGCCAAGAACGTCCTCGTGCCGGAGATCGTCAGAAACGGCTACACCCTCGAGGCGTACGGACCTCTCCAGGACCCCGACAACCCCGACAGCGTGTTTCGCCGTTACCTCGATCGGACGATGGCGGAATTGCTGCAGGCCGGCATCCCGGCAACCAACGATCCCGCGGCCGTCGAACTTCACGTTTGGACCGGCGACCAGGACGCCGATGGCGACATCGACGCCGCGGATGTGGGCGGACTCGCCTCATGCCTCACGGGACCGAACGGGGCGACAGAACCCGCCTGTCGAGCGTTCGACTCGGACAACGACGCCGATGCGGATTTGTTGGACTTGAGTCGGTTTCAGCGTGCCTTCACCGATTCCCAGCCCTAGCTGTTCGGCAAGAACGCGCCTTTGGCCTTTCCGAGGTTGCGACAGCTCTTGCCGTTGACTCGATGCGCTATCCGTCGAGGTGGCTTGTCTCCCTTTGGTGAAAACAAGTCACTCCGTGTTACCAACGGTAGGCGTTGACGCCCCCAGCTTCGTTGGGCACGTCGAACCAGGCGTCCATCAGTTCGAACCAGTTTTCCACGCGGTGATCGGCGGGCGTGGCCCCGTCGCGGCACCAGGCGTAGTTGCCGAAGGCGGTGCGAAGCGTCCGCTGGTCGGAGGGATGATACCAGCGGAAGAACTCCCAGATGGGCGAGCCGCCCAGCTCCTCCACGCCGCCGGGGAAAACGATGAAGAGTCCGTGTCGGCCGGGCTCGAATCCCGCAAAACCGCTCATGCCGAACGAGTCGATGACCATGCCGTCGACTTCCCTGGCCACGGCGGCCGCCGCTTCGCGAACCGAACTGCTCAGCCGCGGGTCATCGCGAAAGCGCCGGGCGAGGTCGTACAGATCGTAGTGCGGGCTGAGAATCCAACGCAGCGGGTCGCCCGTATAAAGATAGTTCAACGCCGCCGCGGGACTTTCCGTTCCGCGGATTTCGCGGGCGAGGGTCTTGGCGTCGGTGTCGTGCAGGGCGACGGCGAGGCGATCGACGGCGTGCTTGACGGCCTGGGCGCGGGTTAGATCGAAGCAACCCCACGACTCCTGTTCCGCCCGTTTCCAGCCCGGTTCTTGCGCTCGAAGCCGCTCCCCGATGACTTTGATCGCGGCTGCGCCGAATTCCGCGGCGCTGGTCGCCAGGGGTGCGCGGTGTTGATCGGCCCCGACGATCCCGCACGCCCGCAGTACGCTGGTCATGGGGGCGGGAGCGCTGAGCGTCGCCGTAGTCAGCATCACTTGGGCGTGGAAACGGTCCGGCGCCGGTCGGAACTGATAGGCGTTTTCGATTCCCGCGAACGAGCAAACATCCACCCACAATACGTCGACGGATTCCTCGACGGTCAACCCCTCGCTGATTTCCGCGGTAAAGAGCGGGTCTTCGAACTCGCCGCTGTCGGCGCACTCGCTGCTAATGTCCGGGCAGAGGGAACGGGCCTCGCCGTGCCCGAAGAGAATCAAGGCGTAGCGCTTCGCCGGAAACCTGCCCTTGGCGAAGCGGATGAACTTGCGCAGCGTGCGCGGGTCGCCGGTGTCGGCTTCGTGAGTCGAGTCGCGGGTGATCTCGGGGAAGTCCGCGCCGCCCGCGATCCGCTCCCAACGTCCGAAGTCCAGGCGGAACAGTCGAGTATCCTCGAAGTTCTCGCCCAGGATTTTCTTGTCCTTGCTGGCCCCCGCGACCCGGTCGATGAGAAGGACGACTTCGCCCTCCTGCCCCCAGCGCGACGCGTCGCGCAAAACGCCCAAGTGGGGCATGAGATAGGCTTCGGCGCTGCTGTCGACCCCGCCATAGATCATGACCGTCCAGGGTCGGTCGTCCGCCAACTCCGGCTCTTGGGCGACGGACCTCGCGGAAGGACCAAGACCGAACATGACCGCGAGCCCCCACACCGTTATTCGTCTTCGCATCGTGTCGATCTCCGTCTGCCCTATTCGATCCCGCCTTTTTTTCGGCAAAACCGGACGTGGACCGGACTGAAATCGACGGCGTGGGCTCCCCGAAATGGCAAGACCCCGGCGGCGGGTCACGGGGAACCGCCGCCGGGGTCGCAGGTTTTCAGAATGGCGCCGCGCACCTCTCGCGGCGCTGAGCGCCGCCCACAAGGGGCGACGCTACAGGACTACCTTCCGCTGGGTCGGGAGAAGCCCTTGTCGTTGGGGTGCTCTCTGGCCGGTTCCGCGATCAACCCCTGCATCTTCAGGCTATCGACGTTGAAGCCGCGGGCCCGGGCGTACTCCGGCGTCACCAGGATGTCCACCTTGCTGCGCACCGTCCGCGTCCGGTTGTTGTGGACGACGCGGAACTCGGTCTGCGTGGGCACCAGGTCGCTGCCCAGCTCGGTGATCGTGAACTGAACCGACTTCAGCTCGTTGTCGACCTCCGCGGAAAGCGCCTGGTAGTCGGCCACGAACCCTTCGGGCGGGGCAACCGTCGCGACGACCGACCAGTCGCCGATCGTCTCGAAGACGAACGGGTAGAGCTGCACGGTGTTGTCCCACACTACGTACTCCGGCTCGATGATGAGGAGTTCCGAGCCCGTGAGCCGCGTGGTCTTGCCCGGCACGCGGCTGCCGTCGACGCGGACGATCTGTTGCAAGTACTTCTTATGGATCTGCCCGCAGTGTACCTCTCCGACGCTGACGCCGAGTGGATCGGGCAGGACGGTCTTGGTCGCGTCGCCGGAAATGACCACGTAGTTGCCCGGGGCGACGTCAATGAGGGCGATGCCGTCGGAACCCGTCAGCTCGCAGTTGACCGGAGTGCAAGTATCCAGAATGCATTGGTACTGATGATGCGAGATGCCGCCGCAGGTGGTCATGGCGCATCCCGCGTTCGTCTTGTCATAGATGCATACGTTGATGCCCACCAACGGGTCCTTGACGCTCGCGGGATGCGAGCCGGTTCCGATGGTATGCCGTTCCGCGCGGATTTCGACGGTAGCGCCGAAACGCACGGTTACATCCTTGGTCGCCGACGCGGAGTTGCCGCAACCATCCGCCGCGGTGTAGGTGACCGTCGTGGTGTTGCCCGCGGGGAAGCTCGGCAGGGCGTCATGGGTGACCGGAATCGGGCCGTCGCAAGCATCGTTGGCCGAGCCCGCAGGAAGAGCCACGACCTCGCCGCCCGAGCAATCCACGTCGATCACGGTGATCGGGGTGGTGTCCACCGTCAGGATCGGGGCGGTGGTGTCGACCACGGCGACGAACTGTTCGCACGCGGCCGGGTTTCCGCATTCGTCGGACGCCGACCAACTCCGCGTGACGGTCAGCGCTCCACCGCAACCGAACTGCGTGGCGTCGCTGGAGGAGACCGTCGGCGTTCCGCAGTTGTCCTGGGCCGAGGCCGATCCGTTGGCGGCCACGCTCGTGTCGGCGGGGCACTCCCACGTGGCATGAGCCGGGCAAGTGATGGTCGGCGGCGTGGTGTCGTCCACGGTGATGAACTGGGAAGCAGTCACGTCGTTAGCGCAATCGTCGACCGCCGTCCAACTTCGCGTCAACGTGTACTCATCCGGGCAGGTGCCGTTGGTTTGCGTTTGCGTGAAGCTCACCGGAACAGACGTGTCGCAGGTGTCGGCGCCGGTCACTACGGGCACCGCCGGCACGGCGTCGCACTCGACGGACACATCGGCTGGTACGTTCATCAAGGTCGGATCCACCGTATCAAACACGCAGATGTCCTGCGACGCGCTGACGTTGTTGGCGCAGCCGTCCGTGGCCGTCCAGGTGCGCGTTTCCACGAACGTGCCAGGGCACGGGCCTGGGGTCTGCGTCACCGTGAGCGTGACCGGCGTGCTGCCGTTGCAGGCGTCGTCGGCGGTCACGTTGGCCGGCGGCGGCAACGGCATGGCGTTGCATTGCACCGTGGTTTTGTCGGGCACACCGGAAAGGACCGGCGCCGTCGTGTCGGTCTCGGTGAACGTCTGCACGCAGGAGGCGGTGGTCGAGCCGTTGCCGGCCGACCAGGTCCGCGTGATGCTCGCCGTGCCTCCGCAGCCCGCCGTGGTGACGTCGCTGTGGCTCACGGTGATCGTGCCGCACCCGGTCGCCGTCGCCGTACCGGTGGCCGACGGATCGGTGTTGGCCGGGCACGCCGCCGTCACGTTCGACGGACAGGTGATCTGCAACTGCCCTCCCGCGCCGGTCGTGACGTGCGCGATGTAGAGTCCGTAGTCGAAGTTGTTGAACTGCGCCGCGAAGGCCAGGTCGTTGAGATTGTTGATGGACCGATACATCCCGGTAGTCGCCTCGGCCTGGTAGATGTCGTACCCGTTTACGACGAAGCCCCCGAGTTGGGCGGTGGAGATCGTACTGTCCGAGATGCGGACCAACTCCGGCGTGCAGACGTCGTAAAAGTAGAGGCCGCGAAAGCCGACACTGACGCTGACGTTGCCGACGGCGACGAAGGCCGCGTTGCCCAGGTCGTTGATCGCCGCGCGCCCGCCGTTGCTCTGCGCCAGGCCCGAGAACTTCGGGAAGCCGCCGACCGGGGCCGGTTGACCGGGCGGAGGCGTCAACAGGTTCGCGACCACGGACATCGGTGTGCCGTCGGTGTCGGTGTAATAGATGCCCTGCTGGTTGGGCGTTGGACTGCCGGGAAAAATAAACGAGAAGGGAGCGACGACTCCGTTTTCGTTGATCCCAGGCGTTTGGACGCCGTTGAACTGGGCGGCTGCAGGCTCAAAGGTCCCTGGCGGTTCGGTCGGAATGGGGATGCCGCCCTGGGTATCGTAAATGCGAGTGTGGACGTACCCGCCGGGGGACGGCGTCGCGGCATAAAGCCCGGAGTCTTGAGGCGAAGAGAAGGCTCTGTACAGGTTTTGGAACAGGATCACACCGGAATCATTGATGTCGACGCTGTGGCCGCCGGGCTCGAAGGAACCTGAGTAGAAATCTCCGGGGCGGTTGGGGACCGGTTGCGACTGAATGGCGACCGTGGTGATCGGTCCGCCGGTCACCGGTACGACGTAGATGCCGCCGCGCAGGACGATTCCACCCGGCATACCTCCGCTAAACGCCACCGTTCCGAAGTTGTTGATCGCCGAGACCGGACGGATCTCGCGGAAGAAATCGTTCGCTCCGACCGGAACGCTGACGGGTCCGCTCGCACCGACGCTATCGGCCAGACGGACCCCGGCGCCGCCGGCCACGGTCGAGCCAAAAAACCCGTTGCGTTGCGTCGTGTTGCCCGGGATCAAGAACTGCCCCCAATAGGCCACTTGCCCAACGTCGTTCAGGCCTGTCGTAAACGTAACAGTGAGGAAGCCCGGATCGAACGTGTTGAATACGGAAGTGGGATAGTTAGGCACCGGCGTGAATGTATCCGAAATCTTCACGATGGGTCCGCCGGTCACCTTCGTCGCATAGACGCCGGTCCCGCTGCCCGGTGTCGTCCCGGGCGAACTAAACGTCGCTTGAAACACGACGTCACCCGCGTTGTTCATGATCGGCAGTTTGAAGGAGAGGAACTGATTGTTGGCTGGTCGACCGGGGACGGCATACGTCGGGACGCCGGAGAAGGTAAAGCACGTCCCCCCGACCTCGGTCGTGTCCACGAGCACGGCCAGCGGGAACCCGGGGCGCTTGGCATAGAGGCCGAACGCCGTCTGACAGTTGGTATTCGTGTTCAACGCGCTCCGTGCGCGAAACACAATCTCCCCCGCGTCGTTGATTGCCGGCGGCGGAATCGCGTCGCCCCGGAACACAAACTGCGGGGGGCGTCCAGGAACGCCGGGCACGCTCGTTGCCGGAAACACCGCTCCGGCGTTTGCTTTCAGAATCTGCTCGATCGTGACGGTAGCTCCCGCGGCAGGGAGTACGGTCAGTGCCAACGCCGCGACAGTCTTTCTCCACGGAAACATATTTCGGCCTCCTCCTCTTTGAGTTCGTGAACTGATTGTGCCTCCCAACAAAGCACCAGTCCGGTATTCTCGCCCCGCGGGCGTCGAAACCAAGACTCTCCGAGATATCCATGGCGCCGAGTGACCGATCGTGTACGCGGAAAATGCGCCGTCCGGAAACTACGGTTCCGTTTATCGGTCCTAGGGGTCTCCCTAGTGTCGGAGGCGGTGTGGGCGAGGTCTCGGTCTATCCGCGCAGATCGAGACAGACGATTTTTTCGAGGTTGCGGACGTATAGGCGGCCGCGGTGGAGCACGGGCAGCGACCAGCATCGTCCGCTGAGCACGTCATGCTTGGTGAGCGGAACGAAGTCCGTCGCCGAGGGTTTGGCTATTTGGAGCTGCCCGGCCTCGGTGAGCATCAGCAGGTGCCCGTCGGCAAGCAGGAGCGTGGCGTTCTTGATGCGCGGCTTCTTCCATTGCTCCTCGCCGGTCATGAAGTCCACGCATTTGAGGGCGTTCTGATCGCTTCCATAGAGCTTGCCCTCGTGGAGAATGCAGGATTGGAATTTGCTGAGCAGCACGTCGTTCTTCCACACCTGCGTGGAGGTCAATTTGTCCCCCTGCAGCGTCAGCTTGAAAAGTCCGGCCCCCGTCGTGTACCCCGATGCCAAGAAGAGATATCCGTCGTGGAAAATGGGCATCGCAGCGTTGACGTCCCAGTCCGTCTTCCAGGTCGTGCGCCAGACTTCGCGCCCGGTCTTGGCGTCGGCGACGAGCGCTCCATTCGCGAAGAACCCGGCGATATAGCGCTGTCCGCCGAGGTCGAAGGGATACGGGGTCGCATACCCGACGGGATCGGAACCACATTTCCAGACCTGTTCGCCCGTTTTCTTATGGAACGCCGCCAAGGCCCCGTCTTCCGCACCGGCGGAGACGATGGCCAGATCGCCCTCGATCAGGATCGAACCGCTGTAAGCCCAGGTCGGTATGTGATTGAACTGCTTCTCCCAAAGATCGCTGCCCGACTCGGCATCCACGCACAGCAACCGACCATGCGCGCCGAGGATGTAGACCCGCCCGTCATGCACCGTGGGCGTCGCTCGGGTTCCATCCCCATGCTCGTTCTTGAACTCCTTTTCGAACGGTTTCTGCCAGACCACATCGCCGGTGTTGGCGTTCAGGCAAAACAGAACCTGCTGCTTGTCTTTTGCTCCGCAGGTGTAGAGGCGGTCGCCCGAACAGGCGAAGGAGCTGAAGGCCGAACCGACCGTCCGTTCCCAGACGGCCTTTGGGGCTTCGGGCCATTCCTTTTTGAACCCCGTTTCGTCGCTCTTGCCGTCGTAACGGGGGCCGAAGAAATTAGGCCAGTCCCCGCGCACCGCGGAAGCACCCGCGGCGGTCACAGCGGCCAAGAGAAAAAGTGTGACTGTTCGGCAGCGTACGACTTTTCTAGGCTTCATGCTCAGACCCCTTTTGTGCGTCGACTCTGCAACCACTTGGCTGCCGAGCCCCAACAGGGTGTCTCCGGATGCACCCCCAGCCGCCATTCTACGGGCGTTCTCTGAACCTCCCAAGCGACTGCCAGACGCACGCCTGGCCGGGACAAAAGTCTGGGGTTTCCCCTTGCAGGGGCGGACCTGGGTGGGTAAACTGAACCCACGTACGATTGGAGGGGGTATGCGCGGACTTTCGACGTTGGTCTTGATCGCTGCACTCGCCGCGGCCGCAACAACGGCGAGCGGTCAGACTCCGTCCGCAAGCCTGTGCCTGGAAACGGACCCCGGTTGCCTAACGCCTGGCGGCACTCAAGTTCGGGTGGTGCTGGACGCGGGACAGATCGAGGTTTGCGGGGCCCAAGTCGACATTCATTTCGATCCGCAGGTGCTGGCGCTGATCGACGTCGTGCCGGGCCGGGAGTGCGACCCGGATTCCCCGTTCTCGCTCGAGCTGTTCCAATCCGTTCATCCCTCCGGCGAGGTCCGATACGCCGTGGGGACGAACTTCCTTACCGGCAAGGGAGGGGCACACGGACAGTCGACGGTGGCGTGTTTGCGTTTCGCCCCGGTCGGCCCGACGGTCGCAGCGGTCGATGTATGTCTCGTGGAGGGTGAGCATCCGTTTCTGACGATGCTGGTCGATGAAGCGGGGCGGGCTATTTCGGTGTTTGCCTCGTCGACGTGCGGGTTGCTGGATGTGCCGTCGACGCTCGCATGTACGCAGGTGACGGCGGACCCGAACTGCACGTGCGAAACCGACACAGCCGATTGCCATGCGTTGGACACGGCTTGCCGCATAGGAGTTTGCAACCCGGCAACGCATTTTTGCGAGGCCGTTGCGATTAACGAAGGAGGGAGCTGCGACGACGGCGATTCCTGTACGCTCATTGACGAGTGCCGCGAGGGTGAGTGCGAAGGGCGTGAGTGCCGCAACCCGACGCTTTGCCTCGGCTCGGACTCCTGCCTCGGGCTGGACCCCATCGTGGGCATCGCGGTACGGCTCTCTCAAGGTCAGCGCGTTGTAGACGGAGGGCAATTCTCCATCGAATATGATCCCACGGAGCTGGAGTTTCTGGACGCCCTGCCCGGATCGTACTGCGACCCCGATTCGCCTTTCACCCTGGAAATCACCCAGGTCGTCAACGAAACGGAGGGCCGACTTTTCTTCGCGGCGGGCGTCAGTCCGGGCGGACCGTCGGGCACCAACGGGCCGTCCACTCTGGCGTGTTTGACGTTCCTGGATATCGGCGAGCCCGGCGGAAAGGCCTGCCTGTTCAACGATCTCAACCCCTTCTCCACCATCCTGGTGGACGAGTTTGGGCAGGCGATTCGCCTGGGCGACTTCGACGTTTGTGAATCGATCGACGACGAATCGGGCTTGCCGTGCGCG
This sequence comes from uncultured Phycisphaera sp., assembly GCA_964646605.1. Classification (GTDB taxonomy): domain Bacteria; phylum Planctomycetota; class Phycisphaerae; order UBA1845; family UBA1845; genus SBAX01. The sequence continues at coordinate 17,694 of CAZYEX010000164.1, forward strand.
GGTCCGCAGCCGTGCCGAATTCCCACGGTCTCCGCTTGGGGGGGGTTGATCCTCGCCCTCCTGCTTCTTTGCGGCGCGAAAGTTCGATTCGGATTCCAGGCCCGACGATCATTCGCCGGCCGCGCCTGAGCCTCCGCTACGCTTTTCGGCGGCGGCGCGAGGTTCCGCGGCCATTGCGACCGTTGATGGGCTCGATGCGGGTGATGTGGATCAAAGCGCAATGGGCCAGGCGGTCGTACATCCAGGGGTGGTGCGCGTCGGGTATCACCACGTACACCGCCGATCGACCGATTAGGCACATGTCCTGGTGTTGTACGTCGAACGTCGCTCCGTCGGACATGTAGATACGAAACGGGTCGAAGGGTTGTCTGACCACGTGTTCGCGGACATCTTCGGGACGCATCGACCGACCTCCACTTGTTCCGCCCACAGTCTACGACGGGGCGGCCCTGGAGTCAAGCCTCGCCCAAGTCGGACGGTAGCCTATTGCGATCTCGCGGGCGGGTTGGACAATAGCGGGCATGAGCGAATTGATCCTCAGTAAGTCCGAAGGTCACGTCGGTATTTGCACTCTCAACCGTCCCGATGTCCTTAACGCCCTCTCAGTGGAGTTGATGGATCAGCTTATCGCGGCGCTTGAGGCGTTCGACAAGGATGCCGGCATTCACGTCATGGTGCTGACCGGCAACGAGCGGGCGTTCGCAGCTGGGGCGGACATCGCGGACATGGCCGAGGCGTCGTTTCTGGACATGTACGAACGCAACAACCTTGCCCGATGGATGCGCATCAAAGCGGTGCGCAAGCCGATCATCGCCGCGGTCAGCGGCTTCTGTCTGGGCGGCGGGTGCGAACTGGCCATGCACTGCGACATCATCATCGCCTCCGAGTCCGCCAAGTTCGGTCAGCCGGAGATCAACATCGGCGTCATGCCCGGCGCGGGCGGCACGCAGCGCCTGACCCGCGCCATCGGCAAGTTCAAAGCCATGGAAGTGATCCTCAACGGGCGGTTCCTCTCCGCGAAGGAGGCCTTCGACGCCGGTTTGGTGACACGGATTGTCAGCAAAGAGCAGTGTCTGGCCGAGGCCCTCCGCCTCGCCCACCAGATCGCCGAGCGGCCGCCGATGGCCCTCAAGCTCGCCAAGGAAGCCGTGCTCAAGGCGGACGAAATGACCCTCACCGAGGGCCTGGAGTACGAACGAAAGCTCTTCTACTCCCTCTTCGCGACCGACGACCAAAAAGAGGGCATGAAAGCATTTCTCGAAAAGCGCAAACCGACGTTCCGGGGGAGATGAACTGGGAACGGTGCTCACACGATCAGAGCCGGGAGCGGAAGCGACCGGATTCTTCGGGGAAACCGCGCGGGAAAATCGTGTCGCTTCCGCTCCGCGCGGGAAAATCGTGTCGCTTCCGCTCCACGCGAGAAAATCGTGTCGCTTCCGCTCCACGCTCTGATTTCAGGATGAATCGCCGCCCGACCGGCGGTACGCGGCACGATGGATAGCGCGACCTTCGCGGGCGTATTTGATTTCGTAATTGGTTCCCTCCCAGTCGCCGCCCGCGTCCACGGTTTGTTCCTCCCACGGACGCTCCGTGAATTCGGGTTGTGCGGCGAGGACCAAACGAATCTGGGCGAAGTACTCCTCGTGGTCGGATTGGATGAGCCAGCGCCCTTCCGGGACGAGCACCCGCGTCGCGGCCTCGGCAAAGTCGGCTTGGACGAGTCGGCGCTTGTGGTGACGTTTCTTGGGCCAGGGGTCGGGGTGGTACAGGTGAAGCACGGAAACGCACGCCGGCGGAAGATGATGCATCACGAAAATCTTGGCGTCGGTGCGCATGACGCGGACGTTGGTAAGCTGCCAGCGGGCCATGCGATCGGCCGCGAACTGGAAGAACTTGTTGGCCCACTCGATGCCCAAGAGTCGAACGTCCGGGGCCGACCGGGCACGATTCAGAAGGAAGCCGCCCTTTCCACAGCCGATCTCCAACTCAAACGGTCCCGGCGTATCGAACCACGACATCGGATCGACCACCACGCCATCCGCGGGCGTTTCGACAATGATGTTCTCGATTGCAAGCATCCAAAGAGCATTGTAGCGTCGGGCCTTGTGCCCGGCGCTGGGTCACCCGAGCGAGTGCGTCGCGGATGAACCGCGACGCCACGGAAAGTTGGGCCCGTCGCTTGCGCTCCGATGCACGGTCCTACTGAATCAGCCCGCGCTGGCGGAAGTAGGAGAGGATGACCTGGTCGAAGGGCACTTGGGTGCTGGTGAACAAATAGTTCACGCCTCGGCGGGTGCAATAGTCCTTGAGACCCTCGCAGTAGGCTTGCAGGTTGCGGCGGTATCGTTGCAGCAGCGGTCGGCTTACCGTGATCTCGGCTACGTCGTCGTCCTCCACGTCGGTCAACCGCAAGTCGCCCGTAAGGACGGGCTCCATCTCCTCGGGACTGAGGACTTGGACGGTGTAGAGGTCGTAGTTACGCCCGAGCAGAAACTTGAGGCCCTCCTCGTATCCGCCCTTTTCGAAGAAGTCGCTGAGGATGATGACGATGCCGGGTTGGGGATGTCGAATGGCGAATTGCTTACCGGCGGCGGACAGATTGCTCGCCCCCTCGAACGCCACGTTGCTCAAGAATTCGACGGCCTTGAACATCCAGCGGCGGCCGCGAATGCCCGCGAGTTGGTCTCGCAATCCGTTGGCGTAGGTGAACAAGCTGACGCGGTCGAAGTTGATCAGACCGATGTAGGCGATGGCCGCTGCGATGCGTCGGGCATAGAGCCCCTTGTTCGGCTCGCCCCAGTCCATGCTTTTGGAGGCGTCGATGAGCACGCTGACGTGCAGGTCCTCCTCCTGCAAGAACAACTTGATGAACAGTTTCTCGAGCCGGGCGAAAATGTTCCAATCCAAAAAACGCAGGTCGTCGCCGGGAACGTAGTTGCGATAGTCGGCGAATTCCACCGATTCCCCGCGCCGCTTGGTGAGCCTCTCGCCGCGCATCTTCCCCGCGAAGACCTTCTTGCTGACCAGGGCAAGCTGGTCGAGGCGGGTCATGAACGCGGGGTCGAGCAAGGCGTCATGTTCAACGGTCTGCATACCCAGGCGGTCCTTTTCTCATCGAGGCGCGGACCATGCTATTGCAAGCCCGGTGCGTGGCGTATACTCGGGGGTGCCACGGCCCTAGCGTTCGGCAGAGACAACGTCACTTTAGGTCGGTCACAGGAGGTTTGCAAGTGTCGAAAACGCAATTGAACCACGAGGTCGAGCCCGATGTGATGCAGATCACGAAAGACGAGGCCCTGGAATTCGCCAAGTTCAAAGCCCTCGAGGAATCGAAGACCGAACTGATAGGTTGGGCGAAGAAGCGGTTCTGGTGGCTGAGCGTGATTCTCGCGGCGCTCGGACTTCTGGGATTCAACTTCGTGATTCGAACCACGGTCCAGGATCTCCTAAAGAACGATGTGGGCGAGGCGCAAAAAGCCGGCATCCGGGCCAGCCTGGCGGCAGAGGATGCTCAGACCGCCGCGAAGCAGGCAAAAAAGGAACTCGTTGAGATTCGCGGACAAGCAGAGAGCATGACCACGGACCTCGATCGTCTCCAAGGGGCGATCAACGAGCGAGCCGCGGATGTCAACGAGCAGCTTGCGCGGCTGCAGGCGGGCATCGACGGAATGACCACCCATGCTGCGGAATACACCAGGGTGGCCACCGCGGATCTCGAGCAACGCTTCCAACTACTTGTCGCAGCGCTGAAACGTGCCGGCGTCCCAGTGCCTGATGCCCCAGTCGGCGCCGAGGCTGGGGTTGGCCCGACGGAACCTCGACCGGAAGCGGTTGCCACGGGCACTGACCTGAAGCGCCAGTTCGAGGAGAATTCGGCGTTTAGCGTGGATGTCAATTTCAACGCTGATCGACGCGAACTTGCGGAAGCCATCGGAACGAAACTTCAGTCACTCGGGTACCGCGTCAGCGTCGTCCTCACGCCCGGATCCTACAGCACGACCGATCCCGGTCCTGACGGGATTTCGCTGAGCTACAGCGATGGCACCGAGGACCGCGCAAATAAGATTGCGGAGACGATCCGGGGAACAAGTGGAACGACCGTGGTAACGCTAAAGCGGCGACCCGGCCCCTCAGGCGCCACCGTGGCGTCTTTCCGTATTCTGCTCAATTCGATGCCATGGAACCCTGAGAAGGCAAGGCAACGCGCCCAGACTTCACGTGCGCAACAACCCTCCATTCGAAAAGATTAAGTGCGTCGTGGCGATGGGGACTGCCCGCGAAACGCGCGTCGTCATAGTCCATCCACATAGGTCGCTCCCGCCCGTCCAGAAGTAGGGGCACAGTGCGTAAGGCCCGTGCAGGATCCGGTTTTCGACGGCGCATTTTACTCACGCTCCTTGCCCGACGATACACGGTGCGCTCCGGCGCCACCCACCAGGGGTGGCGCTCAATACTGTTCGGCACGGGACATGCGTTTTGCGGAGGGGGTGGTTTGGGCGGTGCGATGATGCGGGGTGGCGGGACATGGTGGGTGGCCGGGGTGTTGGATATCGGCGCAGCGTAAAGGGCCGGCGGATCGCGGGCGCGATCGTCGGTCAGGACTGGGTGGCGCTACACTTCGTTGTCTTTCATTCGCCATGCGGCATTCATACGACACCGGTCGCTCGCGCTCCCGGCCCTGATTGTCCGCGGGCTTGCGCCCACGGCTCTGTCGGCAGCACCAGTCCCATCCATTCGCGCCACCCACAAGGGGTGGCGCTACAGTTCGCAATCGTTCATTCGACATTCGCTATTCGCCATTCAGCATTCGCCTCACCGCTCCCTTACGGTCGCGGCTTTGATCCCCTACGCCGCTTCGCTCATGGTGGGGGTTTTTTCGAGCAGTTCGCGGAGGAGGTCGTCGGTGCGGATGCCCTCGGCTTCGCCTTCGAAGTTGAGCAGGACGCGGTGGCGCATGGCGGCCAGGTAGATTTTCTTCACGTCGCTGAAGCTGGTGTTGAAGCGGCCTTCGAGGAGGGCGTGGAGCTTGGCCCCCAGGGTGAGGGCTTGGACGGCGCGGGGGCTGACGCCCCAGCGGACGTACTTGTTGGTGGGTTCGAGGGCGTAGGGTCCGCCGGGGTGGGAGGCCATGGCCACGCGGACGGCGTAGTCCTGCACGTGCGGGGCCATGATGACCCGCCGCACGAGGTTCTGCGTTCCCACGATCTCCGGTCCGGACATGACCGCGGAGATCGTCGGTTGATAACCCGTCGTGGTGCGGTCCATGATGGTCTTGATTTCGTCCTTGCTCGAGTAGTTCACGGTGAGTTTGAACATGAAGCGGTCGAGCTGGGCCTCGGGCAGCGGATAGGTCCCCTCCTGCTCGATGGGATTCTGGGTGGCCATGACGAAGAAGGGTTCTTCGAGCTGGTTCCGAATGCCGCCGGTTGTCACCGAATGTTCCTGCATGGCCTCCAAAAGTGCGGACTGCGTCTTGGGCGTAGCCCGGTTGATCTCGTCGGCGAGGACGATCTGCGCGAAGAGCGGGCCTCGTTGGAAGGTGAACGACCGTTTTCCGCTGGCCGGGTCTTCGGAAATGATCGTCGTGCCGATGATGTCCGCGGGCATGAGGTCGGGCGTGAACTGAATGCGGGAGAACTTAAGATCCACGGCCTTGGCCAGGGTGCGGACCAGCAAGGTCTTTCCCAGCCCGGGCACGCCCTCGATGAGCACGTGACCGCCGGTGAGCAGCGCGGTCAGCACGCCGTCCACGACTTCTCCATGCCCGACGATGGCCTTGCCGATCTCGTCGCGTAACGCCTTGTATTTGTTTCGAAGTTCCTGTGCGGCTTTTTCGACGGCGGGATCGATGGTTGCGGTCATCAGTAACTCCACAGTGCGTTTTTGACTATCCTGGTTCGTCGTGGTCCTTCCGCGCTCGCCGTTTGGCTTTCAAGAGGCGCGAGGTCATGTCGTCCTGGTCCTCGGATGCCGACTTCGGAGCTTTCGGCTTTGCATCCTCGGCCTTGGCGCCGCCCAGGGACTCCGCCAGGTCGCCGACGGGCTTCGTCGCGGCCTGATCGCCTACGTCGAAGCGACGGCGGGCACGTTCCACAGGGATGGGTTCGCGATCGTCCCGCGTGGCGGTCTGCGCTTGGGCGCTCAACTCCTCGCGGACTCGTTCGCGGGTGCCCTTTAGCTTTTCCAAGGCCACGGCGCTGCGATCCCCGGCGTGGGCGAGAGCGGTTACGGAGTGCGTCATCCAATCCATGAACGGCCCGATGGAGCGGAAGCGGATCGTCCACCCGATCACCTCCGCCAACACAAACGCCCCCAGCACCCCCCACCAAGGACTATACCGCAGTCCCATCCCGAAGAGCAGCACGACCAGGATCACGATCTCGGCGGCGATGGAGAGGGCCAACCAATTGGCCAGCCGTCGCACGGCGACATCGAGCAGGAACGCGGGGAGCAGCAACCACGCCAGCACCCATTCCCACGCCGATCTCCGCGCCGTCGACGGAGGCAAATCGTGATTGAAAACGCCGGCCTGCGCGGGCGGCATGTCCAACCACCGCCCCCCGCTGAGGTCGGCGATTTGTCGTAGCAACGGTTCGTTGGGTCTCAGGTCGCGGTATTCCGGTGAGAACGGCACGGACAATCCGGTGCGCAGCGTCCCCACCGACTTGTTGCCGTCGAAGACGAGAACGTTGGCCAGATACGACCCCGCCTTGTCGATCTCGAATTCGGCCTCGTAGTGACCCGGTCCGGTCTGATTGAACTCCAGAGGCGCGGGCGCGCCGTCGGGTCCGATGACGTTGGTCCGAAGTTGCAGGTTGTTCAGAAAACCCGCGTTCTTATCGAGGGCATCGACCGTGATTCGCCCGCGATTGCCCTCGATCTTGGTATGCGTGTCGAAGTTTGCGGGCGTCTCTTGGCGCATGGTCCAGCGCACCGTCTGAGCCCAGAACTTGGCGAACTTGGGCCAAGCGGTCCAAGCCTCGCCCCAACTCGGCCAGTATCCGCTCGTGAACGCCACCGTCTTGCCCAACTCGTATTGCCAGTGGGCCAAGAGCGGATCCTCGCCTTCCTCCGTCGTCCGAACCAAGGGCAGCAAGACATGCGGGCTTTGCTTGACCGAAGTCAGCACGAACCCGCCGAGGGACGGAATCGGCTCGCCGCCGCGCTCGAATCCGCTCAGCAATTCGCTCGTTGCGTGGTAAACCCGCGGAGTAAACGGCTCGTCAATGATCAGCGGCCGGCGGACCACTTGCGATTCCTTCACGAAAATCTGCGGCAACTGCTTGGGGTTTCTCGCCGCGTAGTACGTACCCCCGGTCTTGGTCGCGATGTCGCGGAGGGCGACCTCCTGCACGTGCGCCCCCCAGCCGATCCCGATTGTGCTCGCCGTGATCTTGGCCTGGACCATGCGATCCACGAGTTCCTTGGGCGGCGGTTGGGCGTCACCGTCGCTGAGGATAATGATATGCCGCTGCGCCGCGTCCTTCCCGCGGCCGGTCATCAGCTCCTTGTAGGCCATCTCCATCGTCTGGCCGAAGTCGGGCATGTCGCCGATCTGCATGCGGTCGATCTTGGCTTTGACGGCCTCCTTGTTGGTGTTGAGCCCCAGGGGAACTTCCCAGTTCGCCCCCCCCGGCGAATAGGAGTACGCCAGCACGCCGATGTAATCCTGCGAGCTGATGGTGTCCACGCTCTTCTTGGCCATCTCCTTGCCCCAGAAATTGCCGCGGGGGACTTCGCAACTGTGCATGATGAGGACCAGAGCGCCGCGGGGAATGACCTTCTTGTGTTTGATCTCGAAGGAAACGGGCATGACCTCTTCGAGCGGACTTCCGATCCACCCGCCGGCGCCGAAGGAATCCGGTCCGCCGAGCATGATCAGCCCGCCGCCCATGTCCTTGACGAAGGTGGCCATGTCGCGGAGTTGTTGATCGGTGAACGTCGCCGCGGGAATGTTGGAAAGAATGATCGAGGAGTAACTCATCATCTGCAACAGCGTGAAGTCGCCCAATTCGTCGGTCGATTTCATTTCCACGGCCACTCGTTCGCTGCGCACCGCATCCACGAAAGCGCGGTCGCCCCGCCGATCGGCGGAAACCAGCAGCGCCGGGCTCGACCCGCCCACGAAGGAGAATGCGTTCGCGCGGTTGTTGAGGGCGACCGCGTCCATGGAGTCACCGTCGGGTTGGAAGATCGCTTCGTAGGTCTGAGCGCCGGGCGCATCGACGCCCAGTTTGACCATCAACGGGTTGCTGCCCGGCGTCAATTCCACTCGCGCCCGATCGGGCGGCATCTCCACCAATCGCCCGTTGTGGTAGAGCGAGATTGTCCCCGAGGCCCGCCGTTGGGTGTGCAAGACCATGCGCAGCGTCACTTGCTCGCCGGGCTCGGCGTAGGCCGGGGCGATCATCCTCTCGAAGTAGATTTCGTTGCGGCGTTCATACTGCAAGGGGACCACGTCGATGGGAATGCCGTCGGCTTTCGCTCGGCGAACTTCGGCCAGAACGTCCCCCATGTTGTCATTGCCGTCGGACATGAGGACGATGCGCTTCGCGGTGTCGTGCGGGAACGTGGCCATGGCCAGACGGATCGCCGACGCTACGTCGGTCCGCTCCGCGTCGGGCATGGCCGGCAAGCGACCCGGCGAAATGAAGTAGCCGCCGCGCATGGGAAGTTGCTGCAAGAACGAGCTGCGGGCGAAGTCGATCATCCCCACCCGATCGCCCGGCGGGAGCTTGTCCGTCGCCTCGTGAATGAACTCCTCTTGAAATCGTTCCAGCGATTCGGCGCTCGCCGAGCGATCCATCAGGAACATGACGGTCAGGTCGTCGTTCTTGCGAACCCTCTCGATGTCGGCGAGACAACACGCGACGAGCAATACGACGAAACCTCGAAAGATGAGCGCCAGCACCCGCCGCACGGGATCGAGTCCGGCCAAGCTCCGCAGCGAGGCGAGCACAAGGATGGGGATTAACAGAAGTAGCCACAACCACGCGGGTTGTTGGAAGTCAAACGGAAGCACCATCGCCAAACCGTTCATGGCTGCACAATCTGCACGCGACTGTTCAGGGAGTCCACGATGTACACGCGACCGTTCGCTCCGTGCGTCGCCCCCCAGGGAGCGAAGAGCTCGCCCGGTCGGCGGCCGCCGTGACCCCAAATGCGCAGCGACCGGCCATCCTTGCTGAACCACTGTAAGCGGTTGCCCTCGTATTCGCACACCATAAGGGTCTCATCCGGCCCCACGCTCAGATCATAGGGATAGCGCAGCTCGCCGGGCTCGCGCCCGAATCGGCCAAAGGTCGCCAACGGCTCGCCCTCCAGGGAAAACCGCACGATGCGGTGGTTGCAGGCGTCGGCCACCCAGAGGGTTCCTTCGCCGTCGATGTCCATACCCGTCGGGCGGCTCAGGCGTTTGCCGTCCACCGGCGCTTCGCCGAACGCGCCGACGTACTGCAGGTCCGGCGACCATTTCGTCACCCGATCATTGCCTTGGTACTCGCTGACGTAGATGTACCCCTGTTTGTCGAAGGCGACGTCCGTGGGAAGCTGGAACTGTCCGTCGCCGAAACCCTCGCTTCCAAACGTGCCGAGAAAACTCCCGTCGCGGTCGAAGATCGTCACCCGATGGTAGTGCGTGTCGGCGACGAAAATCCGCCCGTCGGGGTGGACCGCGAGTCCAACCGGCTTGCCCTGATCGCTCTCCGGCATCCGCCAGAAGGTCTCGAAGCGCCCGTCGGCGTCAAAGCGCTGCACGCGCCCGTTCTTGTCCACCACGAAGACCGACCCGTTGGGTTCGGCGGCGATGGCCCGCGGATAACTGAACGCCCCCGGCCCCAGCCCCACCCCGCCGAAGACGCCGATGACCCCACTGTCCGTGATCGGCGGCGGGTCGCAACCCCAGAGCGTTAGACTGAGGGCTGGGAACGATCGTGCAACCAAGTTCCTATACCACGCGCGCCTCACTAAGACCAGTATATGCTACTCAGTGAGATGAGGTCCATTCGCGTCCGTCGGCTAGGGCATGTTCTCCGGCTGCGCAACCCACCAGGCCTGCCAGCAGGCTTGGGCCTCTAGTCGTGATTCGAGCGGCGCGGATGGATCGTAGGGAAATGATTGTCCCGTGTTGGATATAAGCCGTTGGTAGGCATAATCGCGAACGGTAGCGTCCGGATCGGTGAGGGCACGGATGAGAAACAGTGTCCCGCGCGGGTCGACGACCATGCCGCCTTCAGCCGCAGAGGCGAGTGCGCTCCAGCGGACCGTGGCGTCGGAGTCCAAGAGGAGTTGTTCGAGGACTTCGTGAAGCGAATCGTGGTTCACGTTACCTAGAGTTTGAATCGCAAGTTGACGGACGAGCGTTACCCGATCGTTGATCGCTGCGGATCGGATCGCCAGAATGCTCTCCGGATCAACGCCGATGCCGCCGAATTCGGGATCTAGAACGAACCACAAATTGAAGGCGGCAGTTGCACGTTCCTCAGAGCTCTCGCTCCTTAGATAGCGGAGAAGTAAGTCGCGAGAGTGCTTGGGACGAAGCGTCAGATACTCTCGGGTCGGTAGATGGTCGGACCATCCGCTGGCCGCGAGGTGGAAGGTGATGCTCGGGAGCATCAGAAAGCCCAGCGTGCAAACAAGCCCGACGCAAAGAAACCCAATGGCGAACCGTCTCCATTCGCGTCGCCGGTCCAGCGGGTTCGGGTTTAAGTCTGCAAGCTCGAATGCTTCGCCGCATTCCGGGCAGCGCGGACCGGGAAGGTGCAGAACGTGGTAAGCGCAGGTCGGGCACATTGTTCCGTCCTGAGTAACAACTTCTCCCCACAAAAAATCCTTCAGATAATTGAGCGCCAAGTTGAGCACTCCACCGATCACGCCCCCGAACAGGAATGCGTTGAGTGCGTTGGTCCACATCTCCGCCGGAGTTGTAGCGGAGACATATCCCGCAATGGGGAAGAGGTCCAACGAAACGACGAACGATACGACGATTCCGCCGCCCGTGAGAAACGACCAGAGCGAGTGGCGGCAATGTCGTTCCAATAATGTAAGAATGGCAAGTAGGCCGAGGACCGGAAGAAAAAACCAACCGCGGAGGTGGAAACAGTGCCAGCCGAAGTTGTGAAGCGTGAGGGGAGCCGTGATCTTGGCTAGGACGCCGAGGAGAGCACCGACGAACAGAGCCCGCGCCAGGCGCGGGCCATGATTGTGCGCCCGACGGACTCGGCACTTGCGTGTTCCCATAGACTGCTCCCGTTCGGTGGGTATCTCACTAGCTGGCGGGTGCTGTCCTTCACGCGGCGATCGATTCCTTTCGCACGTTCGCCAGGAAGGGAGTGTCGCCGTTGAGCCAGTCGGCCCGGCGAACGAAAACCGTGCTCAGGCTGACGGTGTACTTCAGCGAAAGGTCCGCGACGAGCTCGGCCGTTCGATCCACTTCGGCCCCGTATCGCCTGAACTCGTCGAGGATGATCAGGACGTCGACATCGGATTCTGCATCCGCTTCGCCTCTGGCGTAGGGGCCGAAAAGAGTGACGACCTGGAGGCGCGACCCGTACAGGTGGGCGAGTCCCGCCCTCAACTCCGCCATCAGCCGTTGCAGCGTTCCGGACATACAGACGACGCTAACAGGTCCATTGGGCTGAACCACACACCCTCTTGCCGGCGGGCGTACCCCGGTCCGTCATGACGCAGCGCCGTCCGGGCCCAAGATGCGTCCAACGGAAGACCGCCCCACCCGCAGGCACGGGGCACTGCTCCGCCTCCGTCGATAGACGGTCGAGACTCTTGCCTCGCTCTCACTTTTCGTCGGGGTTCTTCGTTTCCTGCTCGTCGCCTGGCGGCGGGGCGGTCGCTTCGTCGTCCTTCTTCTCCGCCGCCCCGGGTTGAATCTTGGAGAAATAGGCCTTGACGGCCTTGTGGTATTGCCGAGGAATGCGGTCGCGGTTGATGCGGTCGCTGGCTTCGCGCTCCGCGGCGTCGACCAACTCGACGAAACCCGAAGTGACCTCCCCCTTCACCTGTTCGCCGTCGACGAGGAACTGGCCGATGATCGCCCCCTTGCCGGTGTGAACCTTGCCGCGCTCGGTTTTGAAGTCTATGGCGGTGGTTTCTTCCGCAGCCAGACCTCCTTCGCCCTGGCCCTCGGAGCCCATGCCGCGCCCGCCGTTGCACCGTCCGCAGGACTGACCGTCCCGCTTTCCGCTGCCCCCTCAGCTTGGGCACTGCTTATCCAACCCCTGCCGCGCTTGCTGTAGTGCCGAGGCCGCGGACTCGAGTTGGTTCATCTCTTGTTCGAGTTGTTCCAGCTCGCTCAACTGTTGGGCCGCGTCGGTGAGTCCGGCGATGGCGTCGCTCATCTGCCCGGGCTGGTTCCCCTGACTGCCTTTCCGCATGGCCCCGGCGAGTTTCTTGGCCAGCGAACCGCCCTGTTGCCGCTGGTCGAGCTGCTTGGCGATTTTCTCGATCTGCTGCTGGTTGAGGCCCTTCTCTTCCAGTTGTTTGCGAAGCTGATCGAGGTCGGTCTTGCTCAGACGTTCGAGCATTCGCTCGATGTCTTCCTTCTTGATCCCCAACTGCTGCAACTGCTGAGCGAGCTTTTCGTCGAGGGCGGCCTTCTCGAGCTGCTTGGCGAGATCGGCAAGCTGCTTGCTCATTTTCTCCGCTAATTCCTTGTCCTGATCGGACTTGAGCGTGGCCAGTTGCTCGCGGAGCTTCTCGACCTCCTCCTTGGCGGTCTTGAAATCGCCTTTGTGCAAAGCCTCGGAGAGCTTCTGCGTAGCCCCGTCCGCCGAGTTCGGCGATTGCACGTTGCGGAGCATCTTTCGCAGCGCCGGCAACGTATCGTACTTCTCGCCGGCCAGCTTCTGCTTGACGGCATCCTCGATCCGGTCGATTTTCTTGATGGCTTCATGGCGGATGTCGGCGGGGCGTTGGATCCGTCCACCCGCGGATTTTTCCACTCCCTCCAGGTCCTGACTCATCTCCGCCAGCGCCGGAGTGGTTTCCGCGAGCTGCTTGATGGGATCGAGTTGTCGGCGGACCACGGCTCGAACTTGTTCGCGCTCCGCCTCATCCCGCGAGGCCTCCTTGGCCTCCGTTGGTTTGAGGAGTCCCACCGGGACGAGGAACATCAAGAGCGACAACACAGCACAACCGACCGCCCAACCGAAGGGCTGTGGAAATCGAAGTCGCAGGTGTTGTCGCACGTTCACGGAAGAACCGATGCGTTCCGCGTCGGCGACGACGGCCTGGGCGAAGGGGTCGTCGGAGTTCAGACAATACAAACCGCTGCTGACCCGTTCGCGGAGTCCGGCGGCTTCGTCCAGTTTGGCGGCGGCGGTCGCGGCGTCGGGTCGGCGGATGGAGGTCCATGCGGCGGACCCAAGCACGGCCGCGCCGGCCAACAGCAGCGCCAGCCGGTCGAGTGGGAGCGGTGCATCGAACAAACGTTGCACGAAAACGGTGAGAGCGAAAAGCCCCCCTGCCCCAGCGACACACCAAGATGCGTAGTGCAACCAACCGTTAAGCCAAAGACGTTGTTGGCAACTTCGGACTTGCTGTTCCAGTCGAGTCATGGCCGGGGTCTCCTGAACGCTCCCTTGCCCATCCCCGCTTCTATGTTAGCCTGCCGCCGGGCTGCGGACAAATTGGGCACGAGCTTTTCCCTATCCCCATGCCGATGCAAGGTATCACCATGAACGGTCCCGAGCCGAATCGCCTTGACCCGCCTCGCCCGGGGCCTTGGATGGGCTGGCCCAAGCGGGCTTTCGACCTCACCGCGGCGATTTTACTCCTCATTGCCCTGTCGCCATTGCCGATTCTGGTCGCCCTGCTCGTCAAGCTCACCAGCCGCGGTCCGGCGCTTTTCACCCAGGATCGGGCGGGGAAGGATGGGCGAGTCTTTCGCCTGGTGAAGTTCCGCACCATGCGCGGCGACCGCACCCCCGACCCGCAGGAAATCGTCACTCTGGCCCACCCCGACATCACTCCCATCGGCTACTTCCTTCGACGCTTCAAGCTCGACGAGGTTCCCCAGCTTTGGAACGTGGTGAAGGGGGATATGTCCCTGGTCGGCCCGCGTCCGACCCTCCCGGATCAGCTGGCCGCGTACGACGATTTTCAACGCCAGCGCCTCCTCGTACGCCCGGGCGTGACCGGCCTCGCCCAAGTCTACGGCAGTTCGATGATGCCCTGGGAGGAACGCATCCTCTACGACGTGGCCTACATCCGCTGCGGGAGCTTGCTCCTCGACCTTCACATCCTCCTGCGAAGCCTCTGGGTCATCGTCGCAGGCGAACACCGTACCATGCGCCGCTTCGCCGACAGCCCCTTTGCCGGGAGCAAAGTAGGGTCCGCTGTGCGGACCGAAATGTAGCGCCCCCCTCGTGGGTGCCGCGGAACGCTTCCGGAAAGATTGTGTCACAAACCCCCTTGACAAATCTCAAATCTGATATATGCTCTATTTTAGATAATTGAATAGGCCGAGCCCCCGGTCGTGGAACCCAAAGGGGACGGAGGCGTGGCGGCAGCACGAGCTGTTTTTTCTTTTGCGGGTTCCACCTTGAACACTTTGCGGTGCGACCATTAGTCGCCGGCCGCGGAGAGGAGGTGCGCGTTTGCGCTTCAAGGTGGAACTGCACAAAGAGGTCGGGCGCTACATTCGACAGGAGTGCCTCGAACCGGACCGACGCGAGTTTTACGCCGGGCTTGAGCGGATTCGAACGGACCCGATTGCGAACTCGGAGGCACTGGCCGAAACCGAGATCAGTCGATATGTGCTGCGATACTTCCGGTTCGGAAGGCACATTGCGATTTTTCAATTCGATCCCTTGAGGGATGGGGTCATCGTTCAAGTATGCAGAAGGTTCCGGCAAACTCGTCCGCGAAAACGGGGCCCAACGGACACCCCCTAGCCCGACGGGCTGACCGTGCGGCACCCGGACGTAAGCAACGGTCGCATCGCCGGGACGCGGATTTCCATCCGACCTACCTGGTCCGCGACGAAACAGCGACTCATGTGGTGGTCCCGATGGACGAATACGAACGTTTGGTGAAGTCCGAGATGGCGCTTCAGGCCATCGCGCAAATCGAAAACGAAAAGCCGGGAGATTTGATTGGCGCCGAGGAACTTGGGCGGGAGCTCGCCCGAGACGCCATCGTCAAAGCCCGCAAGGCCGCCGGCCTGACGCAGGTGCAGCTCGCCAAGAAGCTCAAAATGCCCCAGTCCCAGATTTCACGCATCGAGCGCAACCCCGACCGCACCACCGTACGCACCCTCAAGCGCATCGCCAAGGCCCTCAAGGTAGACGTCGGTAAGTTGATTTGACCCCCCGCCGGATTACGTCCGGCACACTCCTGAATCGGCCATCAGAAACGCCAAAGCAGTCACGCGATCGGTCTTCCGCGCGGGCTCCCGATTCCATTGGGACAAGTTCCGCCCTCGGCTTGCTCGTGCCACGGGACCGCAGGTGCCCATCTTGACCCCACCTTTCCGCAGTTCTTGGCCGAGGCAGTGGTCTGAACGACCCGGATTTGCTATGATTGCAAGAACGGTTGCAGAGGTGCGATCATTCGAGGGAACAGAAACCGTGAAGGCGATCAGAGCGCATTTTGACGGGAAAAACGTGGTGGTTCCGCCAAGTCTGAAGGGTTTACCGGCGGGCGAGGTCCTTGTCATATTTGACGACTCGTCGAACGGCCCGGACGCCGCCTGGTTGCGAGTTCAGGAAACGGCTTTCGCCAGGGTTTGGGACAACGACGAAGACGCTGCCTATGACGACCTATAACCCCGGCGATGTCGTTCTGGTGCGTTTCCCGTTCACCGACCTATCGAGTTCGAAAAAGCGTCCCGCCTTGGTGATTAGTCCGCCCGGCTACGCGAGCCGATTCGGTGACGTGGTCGTTCTCGCCTTGACGAGCCGACCTGAGACGGACGGTCCGCCGCCCCTGGCGCGTTGGCGGGACGCGGGGTTGCCAAAGGCGACGTGGATCAAGCCCTTGATCGCGACCCTGGCGTCCTCGAACCTAAAAAGGCGCATCGGCTCCATCCATGTTGAGGATGTTCCACAAGTCGTGAGCACCCTGCGTATGCTCGTTGCCGCCCAATTCCAACCGGCCACAGAACAATGAGATTGCACGTGGCGCGGGTTCCGCCATGACGACGATCCTGGGCATCGAAACCTCCTTCGACGAGACCTCCGCGGCCGTGGTGATCGACGGGGTGGACGTGCGCAGCAACATCGTCGCCTCGCAGGTCGATTTGCACGCCAAGTACGGCGGAGTGGTGCCGGAGATTGCCTCGCGGGCGCACATCGAGCGCCTCGACTCGGTGATCGAGGAGGCCATGAGCGCCGCGGGAGTGACAAAGGATGACATCGACGCCATCGCCGTGACCCATCGGCCGGGATTGGTCGGAGCGCTCCTCATCGGCATCACCGCGGCCAAGACGCTTAGTTGGGCGTGGGGCAAGCCGCTGGTCGGCGTCGATCACATTCGGGCCCACGCCTACAGTCCCGCGATCGGGCTTTCGCAGCCGCCCTGGCCCGCGGTGGGGTTGATCGTCTCCGGCGGGCACACGTCGCTTTTCCTCATCCGCGAACCAACGCAGATCGAACGCTTGGGCGCCACCATCGACGACGCCGCGGGCGAGGCCTTCGATAAAGTGGCGACCGTCCTGGGACTGGGCTATCCCGGCGGCCCGCTGGTCGAGAAGCTGGCCCGCGACGGCGATCCGCACGCGGTCGAGTTTCCGCGGACGATGCTCACGCCTGATTCGTTGGATTTTTCGTTCTCCGGAGTGAAGACGGCGGTGCTGTACCACGTTCACGGCCCCGGTCGAACCAGCGGCGGCTTGGAAAAGCTCTCGCCCAAGCAACTCGCCGACATCGCCGCGAGCTTCCAACAGGCGGTGATCGACGTGCTGGTGCGAAAGACGTTGCTGGCCGTCGCTCGAACCGGAGTTCGCACCGTCGTCCTTGGAGGCGGAGTCGCGGCCAACAAGACCTTGCGATCCGCACTGGAAACCGCCTGCACCGAGCATCGCGTGACGTTCCACGCCGCGAAGATGCCCTACTGCACCGACAACGCAGCCATGATCGCCGCCTTGGGCTATCATCATCTGCGACGCGGCGACATCGCCACCCTCGAACTCGACGCCTTCGCCTCGGCGAGATGAGCCTTGAGCCGCTTGGACCTCCGTATTGACGACGCAGCCCTTGGACGTATGGAAGAACTGACGCTTTTTCCGACGGAGGCGGAACGTCTTGCAGCGATGCATTCCCTTGAGAAGCGTGCGATTTGGTCCAGGCGCGGCTGGGTTCAACTGACCCTCTTGCTGGTGACGGTTGGCATCGCCCTACCACTGATCATTCGCTCAATGCGCACGCTTCCGCTTTTCCAGCAGTTGCTCGTCATGATGCCGATCGGCTTGACTGCCGGGTTATTGATTCGCTATGTAGCACTCGCCTTGACACGGCGGGACGCGGCTCGGTTCCTCCGTGCGGCGCTTTTGGATTGCGGGGTCCCTGTCTGCTTGGACTGTGGCTATTGTCTTCGCGGGTTATCGTCCGAGTGTTGCCCAGAATGCGGCCGGAAGATCGACGAGCGCGTCACTAAGCTGATACGCCGAGGGGCTTGAATATGTCGCCGTCCGTTTATCGTTGTCCTCAGGCGCACGGACCGCTCGATGCGACCGTCGAACTGCCGGGGTCCAAGAGCCTGACGAATCGCGCACTCGTGGCCGCGGCGCTCGCCGACGGAGTGAGCATTCTTTCCAATGTGCTGATCGCCGACGACACCCTGCTGATGATCGAGGCGTTGCGGCAACTGGGAATCGCCGTCACCGTTGACGAACGGGCGTGCGCGACCGAGGTCACCGGATGCCGCGGACATCTCCCCGAATCATCGGCCAACCTGTACTGCGGCAACTCCGGGACCACCATCCGCTTCCTGACCGCAATGACCGCCCTGGGCCAAGGCCGCTATGAACTCGACGGCGTGGCCCGAATGCGTCGTCGCCCCATCGGCGGACTGGGCAGCGCCCTTCAAACGCTCGGCGCGGGCATCGAATACCTGGGCGAGGAAGGCTTCCCGCCGCTGGTCGTACACGCTCAAGGACTGCGCGGCGGACAGGTTGCCTTCGAAACCCCCGAGTCGAGCCAATGGGTCAGCGCCCTGCTCCTCGCCGCCCCCTACGCCCGAGGCGACGTCTTTGTCGAAGTGCAAGGCGACCTCCCCAGCCGCCCATTCGTCGCCATGACCACGGCCATGATGGAGCGATTCGGCGTTGAAGTCATCCAGGACGCGCGGGAAACGCTTCGTCTGATCGTCGAAGCGCCGCAGTGTTACACCGCGGCTCATCTGGCGATCGAACCTGACGCCACCAACGCAACGTACTTCCTCGCCGCGGCCGCGGTCGCCGGCGGTCGAGTGACCGTCCGCGGCTTGACCGCCGACAGCCTGCAAGGCGACATTCGTTTCGTCGAGATCCTGGAGAAGATGGGATGTCGCGCCACATGGGGTCCGCGGGATCTGTCCGTAGAGGGACCCGCCGCGACCCAATGCCTGCGCGGCGTTGACGTCGATCTGAACGCCATGCCCGACACCGTCCCGACCCTGGCCGCGCTCGCCATATTCGCCGATTCCCCCACGACGATTCGCAACGTCGCCAACCTGCGAGTCAAAGAGACCGACCGGCTCCGTGCGTTGAAAACCGAGCTGTCCAAACTCGGTGCCGACGTAGACGAACTGCCCGATGGACTGGTGATTCGCCCGCCGCCGCAACTGACTCCCGCGGCGATCGACACCTACGACGACCACCGCATGGCCATGAGCTTCGCCCTGGTCGGACTGCGCTGCCCCGGCCTTGTCATCAACGATCCTCAGTGTTGCGCAAAGACCTTCCCCGACTTTTTCCCGCGCTTCGAGGCCCTCGTGACCGGACGCGGGTAGGGCGCGATGGAATACGACGTGGCCGTGGTGGGAGCGGGGGCGGCGGGTCTGGCGACGGCCATCTTCGCCGCCCGGCGAAATCCCCAACTGCGCATCGTCGCCCTCGACGGGGCCCGGAAGCTGGGGGCCAAAATCCTGGTCAGCGGCGGGGGACGCTGTAACGTCACCAACGTGCGCGTAACGCCCGAGGACTTCTGCGGCGGCAGCCGCAACACCATCCGTCGCGTGGTGAGCGCTTTCACGGCCGAGCAAACCGTCGAGTTCTTCCGCGAAATCGGCGTGCCGTTGCACGAGGAGCAGTGGGGCAAACTCTTTCCCGACAGCAACAGCGCCAAAACGGTGCTCGAAGCCCTCCTCGCGGAGTGCCGGCGCCTCGGCGTGCAACTCCTTTCCGGTCACCGGGTGATCGATATCCGAGCCGGGAGCGCCAGCGACCGGTTCGTCATCGACGCCGAAGTCGCCGCCGCCGACCGCGACACCACCAAGGCACTCATCCAGACCCGTCTCGTCGTCTTGGCCACGGGCGGGAAATCGCTTCCCAAAACGGGCAGCGACGGAGGCGGATACGAAATGGCCGAGAGATTGGGCCACTCGATCGTCGCCCCCACCCCGGCCCTGGTCCCCCTGGTTCTCGAGGGCGACGTTCACGCCCGCCTGTCCGGCATTTCGCGCGACGTCGAAGTCGTTCTGCGGATCGGCAATCAGAAACCCACGCGAATTCGCGGGCCCATGCTCTGGACGCACTTCGGAGCGAGCGGTCCGGCGATCATGGACGCCTCCCGCCATTGGCATCGCGCCCGGCTCAACGGCGATGACGTAAGCGTGGCACTCAACTTTCTTCCCGGCGATGATTTCCCATCGACGGAGCAGCGATTCCTCGATCTGGCGGCGTCACAGCCCAAGCGATCGGTTCGCAACGCACTGGGCACGCTCCTTCCCTCGCGACTGGGCGAAGCGATTCTCGAACGCCTCGGCGTCGTTTCGCAACTCACCCTCGGACAACTGTCGCGCGACGATCGCCGTCGGATCATCCACGCCCTGCTCGAATGGCCGACGCCCGTCCGCGACAGCCGCGGATACAACCACGCCGAAGCCACCGCCGGCGGCGTACCCTTGTCGGAAATCGACCCCGCCACCATGGCCTCCCGCCTTTGTCCCGGACTCTTCCTGGTCGGCGAAATCCTCGACGTCGACGGACGCATCGGCGGATTCAACTTCCAGTGGGCCTGGTCCTCGGCGTACGTCGCGGCCGACGCAATCGCCCGACCATCGTCGACGCGCGCGGGGCAACGCTAACGACGGTCAATCCCCGTCGTTTCGCTGGGCGGGGCAAAGATGTCGAGGACCAAGGTGTCCTCGACCGCCTCGGCCGAGTGCAGGACGTTGGAGGGCAGGTGGACGACGTCTCCCCCGCGGGCGTCAACCTGGCGATAGGCGGGGTCGCCTTTTTCGCCGAACCCGAAGCGCAGGCGCCCTTCGAGGATGCACGCGAACTGCTCGTTCTCGTGCCGGTGCATTGGCACGACGCATCCCCGCTGCAACCGGACCTGCGAGATCATGACTCGCTCGCCGATCACCCGCCGCCGCTCGAGCAAGGGCATGGGCACATCTTTGGAAAGTTCCGTCCAGCGGTACACCTTCGCCTCGCTGACTTTTATCATTTCCGCACTCCGGAAAAAGGACGAAAACATGCCGACCGTCAGGCGGGCATGTCTTCGCCGTTACCAAAGCCACGTGGGCCTCGACTCGCACGCAACGACTACGGGGTCGCGCCGCTCGCTTTCTTTCCTGGCGCGGCGGGAGCCTTGAGCTTTCCGTCCACGTTCATGTTGAGGGCTTTGAGCAGGAACGCCCAGCGGTCCGCCGATTCCTCGATGATCTTGGAGGTCGGTTTGCCCGCCCCGTGACCGGCCTTGGTCTCGATGCGGATGAGCACCGGGTTGGGTCCGGAATGGGCCTCCTGCAAGGCCGCGGCGAACTTGAGGCTGTGCGCGGGGAAGACGCGATCGTCGTGATCGGCCGTGGTAATCAGCGTGGCCGGATAGCTCGTTCCCGGCTTGAGGTTGTGCAGCGGCGAGTAGGCCATCAGCGCCTTGAATTCCTCGGGATTCTCCGGAGAACCATAGTCCGACGTCCACGCCCAACCGATGGTGAACTTGTTGAAGCGGAGCATGTCGAGCACGCCCACGGCCGGCAACGCGGCGCCGAACAGATCGGGGCGCTGCGTCAGGCACGCCGCCACCAGCAACCCGCCGTTGCTTCCCCCCCCGATCGCCAGCTTGGGCGTCGAGGTGTACTTATTGGCGATCAGCCACTCCGCCGAAGCGATGAAATCGTCGAAGCAGTTCTGCTTGTTGAGCTTCTTGCCCCCGTCGTGCCACTCCTTGCCATATTCGCCGCCCCCGCGGATGTTGGCCACCGCGTACACGCCGCCCATCTCCAACCACACCGCGTTGGAAACCGAAAACGACGGAGAGATCGAGGCGTTGAAACCGCCGTACGCATAGAGATACGTCGGGTTATTGCCGTCGAGCTTCAGTCCTTTGGCGTGGGTGATGAACATCGGGATCCGCGTGCCGTCCTTGCTGTTGTAGAAGACCTGCTTGGTCTCATAGAGGTCGGGGTTGATGTCCACCGTGGGCTTCTTGAAAACCGTGCTTTCGCCCGACGCGACGTCGTACCGGAAGATCGTCGTCGGGTAGACGAAGCTGGTGAAGGCGTAGAACGTCTCGTGGTCGCTGCGCCTGCCGCCGAATCCGAAAGCCGAGCCGAGTGTGGGGAACTTCACCTCGCGCACAGGCTTGCCGTCCAGCTCGAACACCCTGACGGCCGTGACCACGTCCTTGAGGTAGTTGCCGATGAACTTGCCCCCCACCGTGCTCACGCCCTGCAGCGTATCCGTGGATTGAGGGATGAGTTCCTTCCAATTCGCCTTGTCCGGCTTGGTCGTGTCGATGGCGATCACCTTCCCGCGCGGGGCGTCGCGATCCGTTTTGAACCAGAACACCGGGCCATTGTTGTCGATGAAGTCGTATTCGTTTTCGAATTCGCTGATCAGCTCCACGACCTTCGCGTCTTTTGCCGTAAGGTCCTTGTAGAAAATCAGGTTCTTCCGTTCGGTGCCCTTCCACACGTTGACCATGAGGTACTTGCCGTCGTCGGTGACTCCCCCGCCAAAACCCCATTCTTTCTGATCTTTTCGCTCGTAGACGAGTGCGTCGTCCGATTGGGGCGTGCCCAGCTTGTGATAGTAGAGCTTGTGGAAATAGTTCGCCCCCTTCAGTTCGTCGCCCGCCTTGGGTTCGTCATAGCGGCTGTAAAAGAAACCCTTGCCGTCGTGCGTCCACGAAGCCCCGGAGAACTTGACCCACTTGACCAGGTCGGCCTGATCCTGTCCCGAGTCGATGTCACGGACCCGCCACTCCTGCCAATCCGAGCCCGACGCGGCCACGCCGTACGAAATCGTCTTCCCGTCTTCGCTGATGTCATACCCCGTCAGGGCGACGGTGCCATCCTCTGACATCTTGTTGGGGTCGATGAGTGCTTTCGGCTCCTCGGTGAGCGTCTTGGCCGTATAGATGACGTTCTGATTCTGCAGACCGTCGTTCTTGCTGTAGAAGTATCGCCCGCCGCGCTTGAAGGGAGCGCCGTAACGCTCGAAGTTCCACATCTCCGTCAGGCGGTCCTTGAGCGCGTTGCGCTGCGGGATGCTCTCCAGAAACGGAAACGTGATTTTGTTCTCGGCCTCGATCCACGCCTTGGCGTCCGGCGAATCCGAGTCCTCGAGCCAACGATACGGGTCGGCCACCTTCACGCCGTTGTAATCGTCGACCTGCTCGACCTTCTTGGCCTTGGGATAGACGACCGGTCGACCGGAATCGGCCAAAACCGGAATCGAAACCCACAGAACCGCGATCGCGGTGCAAAGAAACCGAACTGTCCATCGCTTCTGAATTGCCTTCGACATGACTCCACCCTCTGTTGACGATCGCTCGTGTGCCTTCCCATCCCGAGCCGCCGGGTTCACCCGCCGGGTCTACCGCGGAATGGGCCGACCCTGATCCTACCCCCATCCTCGACCGGACCCAAACCCCGATTCGTCAGAAGATGTCATGACCCATAGGGCTCACACGCGCCGCGGCGTCCGATACACCATAACAGCGGACGTCCCATGCCGTGCGGCCGGTGTGAAGCGCGCGGCTCACCGTACGGAGAACCCCGCATCGCCCCCCAAGGACGTTAGGGCATCAAGAGGGCGTCGATGAGTTCCTCCTCCTCGATCCCCGGATCCTGGATTTGGCGGCGTGGCACTGTTTGAAGACCGAAACCCCTCCAAGGTGCCGGTGCTCTGTGGGCAGTGCGGGTCCAGTGAGGACATTCTAATTGTTGCGTCGCGTCCCGCGCGTCCCGTGCGAGAAAGGATTCTCCCACAAGCGACACTTTGAACTTCGCACTTGGCGTTTCCGCCCCAAAAACCCCCCTTGACTTCCCACTCCGGGACTCCTAACATACTCCAAACGTGGGCCGCCGCCGACCACCTCCGCCAGACCGGTGCGGCGCCGCCGAAACCGAAAACGAGTGTCACCTGGTGACACCGCGACAAATGCGCGAAAAAACGTTTTTTGCAAAACAAACCCACTTGCAATCCACACAGGACCAATTGAAGTGTCACAGGCCGCCAAGGCCAAGGCGCTCCCGCGCCGTGCCCGGCGCGCGTGCCGTGGAAAGGGCCGCGCTCTTCGAAAGGCTTGCAGTGATCTCTTCCTCGTGTCCGCTTGGGTGGAGAAGCCCTCGTGCGAACCGGCGCCGCCCGCAAAGGACGTTACAGTGTCAGAAGTGCGTCGATGAGTTCCTCGTCCTCGATCCCCAAATCCCGGATTTGTCCGCGTTTTTCGTCATCGCTGAGTCCGTCGTCCTCCACGATGTCGCGAACGTCGTCCAGAAGAATCGGCTGCCCGTCGGAGTTCACCAGTTGTTGGGGAAACCGCGTGGCGACGCTCCCGCAACCGGCGAGCCCAGCCGCCGCGATCACCCACCCGATCGAAAAACCGCATCGTTTCAAGACGCCCTCCCGCATTTCTGTCTCGCTCCGTTCGCCGAGTCACCCGCCGTCAAAAATGCCGCGGATGCGATCGGGGCAGGGCTGCGTGCGATGGTATTCCACTTCGATCCGTTTGACGAGGTGGGGCCCGTCGACCAGGTACGTCGTGGCGACCCGTTTCTCCGCCGTCTCGAACTTCTCAACCACTCGATGTCGAACCACCCCGCCCTTTTCCCCGGCGGACTCCATCTCCAAAATCATCGTGCGCGTGGCCGCATCCCAGGTCCCCTTGACGATGCTGGGACCAACCCCCGATGCGTTGTCGAACCATGCCCCGTGGAATTTCTTCTCCACGTTGTTCCAGGAAAGGGTCCCCGTGGCGCGGAACTTAGCCGCGCCCCCGCCGGTGTTGTACACCCGGCGTATGGCGTGGTAGTCCAGGATCCAAGTGATCTCCTCGGTTCCCTTGGCGCTGCCGATGATTTCGCCGCGGGGATTGAAGTGACTCTCGCTGACACCCCACGGACCGACGAACAGTTCGAGGTGGGCGAGCTCGGGAAAAGGGAACGGCGCTGCCTCCCCAGCCGGCCCCGGCGTGCCTCTTGGCGGAGCTTTCCCTTCGTCCTGCCCCATCACGGGAAAGGCAAGGAACGGGAGCAGAAAGAGGCACCGCACCATCAGCCGCCGTGCCCGTCGGACGGGGCGAATGGGCCTAGCGAGCCGCGAGCGCCGCGGCCCGGTCGATGATATTCTGTAAGCCGACTCCGACATATTCGAAGACTTCCTCCGCGGTTTTGGCGGACTTGGGGATGCGCCGTGCGGTCAACCCTTCGACGCGCACGTCACCGGCGGCCGCGGCGGCCTCGGCCAACTCCGATTGCAACCCGCCGATATAGTTGTCCTCGACGGTCAAAATCACTCCGCCCGCCGACCGCGCCGCGGCCAGGATCACCCCGGCGTCGAGCGGGAACGTGTAGGCGTCGAACACGTTGCAGGTCAGCCCTTTTTCGGCCAAACGCTCCGCCGCCTTCAGCGCCGTGTGCAGCATGTACCCACAGCTCACCAGCGTCATCCGATCCCCGCGGCGTAGCTGTTTGCACCCGCCGACCTCGAACCGCTCGTCCAACGGATATACGAACGCGGCGTCCGGTCGGTACGTGCGCAGGTAGCACAATCCGCGAAGATTGGCCATCAGCTCCGTACAACGGTAGGCGCTAATCGCGTCGCAGGGCTGGAACACATGGCACCCAACCTGACCGCCCGCGTCCGTCCGCGTCATGCTGCGAAAATAGGCCACGTCGCTCACCGCCATCTGCGACGGCCCGTCCGCCCCGAGCGATACGCCGCAATGCGATCCGACGATCTTGATGTTGGCCCGGGAGATCAGGGCCATGTCGATCTGATCGACGGCCCGTGCGATGAACTTCCCAAAGCTGCTGGCGAAGGGAATCTTGCCCGCCGCGGAAAGCCCCGCCGCCACGCTTACCATGTTCTGTTCGGCGATCTTGCACTCGAAGAACCGCTCGGGATGGGCCTTGGCGAAACGATCCGTGAACGTGGAGTTGCTCACGTCCCCGTCGACCGCGACAATCCGCGGGTCCGAGTCTCCCAGGGCGACGAGCGCCAGGCCATACGCCGCGCGGGTGGCCATCTTCTTCGATTGCAACGCACTTGACAGTCCCGCGCGTTCACAAGTCTGAACGAAATCGGCAATCGAGATCCGCTCCGTCCGCCGTGCCGCCGCAACCGGCATTGGCGTCGAAGGCTGCAGCACTCCGTTGGCCAGGGCCCCAAGTCGAGCACCGGTCGCATCCAGCTCACTCAGGGCCCGTTGCAGATCGGACGCGGGCATCGGCTTGCCGTGGAAGTTGCTGCCCCGCATGGAGTCCACGCCCCATCCCTTGACGGTGCGAGCCACCACGGCCACGGATTGTGCCATGCCGCCGGCACGGTCGAACGCCGAGGCCAATTCGTCCGGGTTGTGTCCATCCACGGAAAGAACCTGCCAGCCGAACGCCGCCGCCTTGGCCGCGATCCGCTCCGCCGATTGCTGCGGCGACACTTTCCCGGCTTGCCCCTCCCCGTTGCAACTGAAAACCGCGCAGACGTTGTGCAGCTTGTGATCGACGATGAAGTCCATCGCCTCCCAAACCTGCCCCTCGCGCGATTCCCCGTCGCCGATGATGACGAAGATGCGCTTGTCGATTCCGTCCAAGCGGGCCGCCAGCGCCAGACCCGCCGCGACCGACAACCCCTGCCCCAGCGATCCCGTAGCCGCGTCGAAGAAGGGAAACCCCTCCGCCGGGTTCGGGTGACCGTCCAGCACGCTGTGCAGTTCGCGCAGCGTCGTGAGATCGTCCAGCCGCAGCGCCTTGCGTTCCGCCGCCGTCGCTCCGACCGCGCCCCCAAGGTCCGCATACGCCGCGTACACAATGGGCACGCTATGCCCCAGCGACAACACCAGTCGATCGCTTGCCGGATTCCACGGATCGCCGGGGTCATAGCGCATCCGGCGATACATCAACTCGACGATAATGTGACCCAAAGCCAAAGCGCTCGAGGGATGCCCGGACCCCGCCGCGGTGGTCATCCGCACCACGTGTTTATCGAGTTCGATGACTTTCGCGTGCGCAGTTGTCGTAAGCGACACAAGTCCCTCCCGTAGTGTTCTCTCGGCGCTTGCCGGCGGGCTCAGCCTAGTCGTCCGATCGGACGCAGGCAAGCATCCAAGGAACCCCGACCGGTCGGCATGGCTCCCACCCCACAAGTCGCTTGTGAATTGTGGTGCCGCCCGCCCTCACCCCTGGTCCCCACGCCCAACCGCTCTGTTCCACGCAACCAGACCGTCCCGCCTTGGGACGCCCCCCCGACACCTCGACCCCCATCCCACCCTAACCCTAACATTTTTCTAACATTCCTCTTGGCGCGCCGTCCCGACAAGGGTATAGTACCCCGCGTGTAGCCCTGCCGCGGCCATCGAGGTTCGGGCGGGCGAGGACCCTGGATGGAACCCTTGGCGATGTCCTTGTTGGTTACAGGAAGCATCGGGATCGACACCGTCATCTCGCCCTTCGGCCGGGCCGAGGGCGTCCTCGGCGGGTCCGCCGTCTATTTCTCCCTGGCCGCCTCCTATTACGTCCCCGTCCGTCTCGTCGGCGTGGTGGGCGACGATTTCCCCGACGAATTCCGCCGGACCCTCACTGCCCGGGACATCGACCTTCGCGGCTTGGAAGTCCGCAAGGGCAGTCGCACGTTTCGCTGGACCGGTCAATTCGAGGGGGACATGAACGAGGCGAAGACCCTCGAGGTGGACCTCAACGTCCTCGCCGAGCGCGGACCGACCGTGCCCGACGCCTTTGCCGACAGCGAAACGGTCTTCCTGGCCAATACCCACCCCACGCTGCAACGTGACCTGTTGGGCAAGGTCCGCGCACCCAAGCTCGTCGTTTGCGACACCATGAACCTGTGGATCACCACGCAGCGCGAATCGCTGTTGGAAACGCTTCGCCTGGTGACCGGCGTGATCGTCAACGACGGCGAGGCGCGGCAGCTCACCGAACGAACCAACTTGGTCGAGGCCGGAAACGAGCTACTCTCTCTCGGACCGAAGTTTGTCATTATCAAGAAGGGCGAGCACGGGGCCTTGCTGGTCACGCCGGACGCGGTCGCCGCCGTCCCCGCGTTCCCCAACCCGTTGGTACGTGATCCCACCGGTGCGGGCGACAGCTTCGCCGGCGGTTTTCTTGGGTATTTGTGCTGGCAGGGAGAGGCCGACTTCGATTCCTTGCGGAACGCCTTGGTCCGCGGAACCGTCGCGGCCTCCTTCGCCATCGAGGACTTTTCCGTCCGCCGAGTGGAGAAGTTGGCTCGCGCCGAGTTGGACGAGCGCGTCGGCCGCTTCGTGCGGATGCTGCGCTTTGAATAGAAACGGACGGCGAGGCAAAGGACTTGCGGCTGTTCATCGCGGTTGAGTTGGCCGACGAAGTGCGTGCGGCCTTGGTGGATGTGCAAAACTCCCTGCGCCAGTGGTCGCGGGCGGTGAAATGGGTGGAAGGACCGCAACTTCATATGACTGTCAAGTTTCTCGGCGACGCGGTGGACGCCCAAGTCGCAGAGATTTCCGAGGCATTGGCCGCTGCTACGCACGGCGTCGATTCGTTCGATATGCGCTTAGACGGCGCCGGCTGCTTCCCCCCGCACGGGCCGGTGCGGATCGTTTGGGTTGCCATGCACGAACAATCGGGGCGGCTTGCCCGCTGCGTCGAGACCGTCGAAGAAACCATGGCCAAATTGGGGTTTGAACGCGAGTCGCGCCCCTTTTCCCCTCACCTGACCATCGGGCGGGTCCGCGACGACTCCTCGGGCGACCGCCTCCGGGCCGCCGTCGAGACCGCCCCCGTTCGACCCGCCGCCCAACCCGTCGCCTTCTTGAGTCTGATGTCCTCCGTCTTGTCGCCGCGAGGACCTTCGTATAGCGTCGTAAGCCGCGCCAAGTTGGAGCGCCCGAACTGACCCCGATCCTGGAGGTGAACCATGAAAGTCGTTCCCAAAGAAATCAACGGAAAGCGCGAGGAAGCCCTAGGCCGCGCTCTGCAGCAGATCGAGAAGGCCTACGGCAAAGGGGCCATCATGCAGCTCGATAAGATGGACGCCGAGGTCGAAGGGATATCATGCGGGGCCCTTTCCTTGGACCTCGCCTTGGGCGGACACGGATTGCCTCGCGGTCGCATCATCGAGATGTTCGGGCCCGAGTCCTCC
Source organism: uncultured Phycisphaera sp. (assembly GCA_964646605.1). Lineage (GTDB taxonomy): Bacteria > Planctomycetota > Phycisphaerae > UBA1845 > UBA1845 > SBAX01. Next base: position 46,438 of record CAZYEX010000164.1, read on the forward strand.
GGCAAGACCACCTTGGCCCTGCACGTCGCCGCCGCCGCCCAACGCGAAGGCGGAGTCGCCGCGGTGATCGACGCGGAACACGCCATGAGCCCCGTGTGGGCCAAGAAGTGCGGCATCAACCTCGAAAGGCTCCTGGTCAGTCAACCCGAATCCGGTGAGGAGGCGCTGGAGATCACCGAAATGCTCGTCCGCAGCGGCTCCGTGGACGTCATCATCGTCGACTCCGTCGCCGCTCTCATTCCCCGCGCCGAGATCGAAGGGGCGATGGGCGACGCTCACATCGCCTTGCAAGCGCGGCTCATGAGCCAGGCCCTCCGCAAGCTCACCGCCGCCATCGGAAAGTCCCACACCATCGTCATCTTCATCAACCAGCTTCGCATGAAGATCGGCGTGATGTTCGGAAACCCCGAGACCACCCCCGGCGGTCGGGCCCTCAAGTTCTACGCCTCCGTCCGCCTCGACATCCGCCGCGTCTCCTCCATCAAGGAAGGCGAGACGGTGACCGGCAACCGCGTCAAGGTCAAAGTGGTGAAGAACAAAGTCGCCGCCCCCTTCCGCGAAGCCGAGTTCGACATCATGTTCGACAGCGGCATCAGCGCCGAAGGCGACCTCATCGACCTCGCCACGACCGACAACGTCGTCAACAAGACCGGCGCCTGGTGGAACTACAAGGACGTCCGCATGGGCCAAGGCCGCGAGAACGTCAAGCAGTTCCTCCGCGACAATCCCGACTTGTTCGAGGAAATCCGCCTGGCCGTCCTCGCCAAACGCACCGCCCCGCCGCCCGCGACCTCCGCGGCCAAAGATGGAAAGGAAACCGCCAAAGAAGCCCCCGCGCGCCGAAAACGTGCCTGACGGCGTCGGTCACCAATCGCCCAATCAGAGCCGCAGGCGGCTCCCCTTTACGCGAAGCGTCAAGGGCGAGCCTGCGGACGCAGCGACCGCTAGCGACCCGCGGGCGCGACGTGCAATACGTCGCCCCGCCGGTGTCGTTTTTTGTTCAACCTGCCGCGGAACGATCGCCTAGTGCCCGCTCGGTTTGGAAACCGTGCCCAAAGGGATGAACACGTCGGCCGCGGACTGGTCGCTGTTGGTGGCGCCCGTGTCCACATCCAGATCGAAGTCGATGTCGCCGCGGTTGACCTCGCCGCAGCCCGAAGAGCAGGTGTTGGCGTTGATCCACGACAAGTCGGCGTAGGTCACCGACTTGCTCGCATTCGCGTCGCCGGGTTGGACGACACTCTCGACGAGGAAGTTACCCATGCCCGCCCATCCCCCCGTGTGTCGCACTGCGTACCAGGTTTGAATCACCAGGGTTTCGGTGTTTTCCGCGATGCGCAGGATGCGCGGCTTCCCGTTGATGTCGTTCTCGACCGTAATGGCGAAGCTGGACGAAAGATCGCTGTCGTACGTCCCGCCGCTAAGCAGTTTTTGAATGGTGACATCCCCCGCGTCGGGCGGCAGTATGTCGCAGGCAAAGGTCAACCGCGAGATGTTATGCGCCAACCGCCAGAAGCTCGACTCGTCGGCCGGAATGGCCCCCGTCAGCGCGATCTGCACGGGCAGCGTGTCGCACTCATCGGGGATGCCGTCCACGTCGCAATCGAAACTGACCCCGTCGTTGATGTCGCAACTATCCTTCACTCCGTTCAGGTTGCAATCCGTGACGGTGGTGATGCAGTTTCCCTGGACGCACGTTTCGACGCCCGTGCATGGGAAGGTGTCGTCGCAGTTGGCGTTGGTGGTGCAGGCGTCGCGCTCATAGGCGCCCATGTCCACCGTCGTCGACTCCACACGCTCGTACTCGTCCAGGTCTAGGGGCAGGTCCTCGCTGAACACGTCATCGTCGTCGATGTCAGTGTCGTCGTCGGGGAGTAGGGAGTTGCTCCCCACGTTCAGGCACGGCGAGCTTGAAGTCAGCCGTAGATCGCCGTAGTTGTCGTCGCTTGACCCCCAGCCGCCGGTCCCCGGGCTCGGCGTGGTGATGAACAAAGGGTTGGAACTGATGTTACCATTGGTTCCCGGCGTCCACCCGCTCTGAATGTCGCTGTACTTCACATCAACTTCGTCCGTGTCATCAATCGAGAATTCGCTGGAAGAACTTCCCCAGGCAATGAGATTGTGTAGCTCAACATCCGGTGACCCGGCCGGTGCGTTGACGCGCCGGATCGAATGCCCCAAAGTGGACGCCACGTTGTAGGCGAAAGTACAATCCAGAACGCGCGCGTCCGCCCAGGTGTTGTTCACAAACAACCCTCCGCCGTTGGCGGCCGTGTTTCCCACGAAGATGCTGTTGACCAGCGCGACATCACGATCAAAAGTCGGATCGCCCGAGCTAAGGTAGATTCCGCCTCCGTCCGATGCGCTGACGTTGCCAAGAAACGCGCTGTTCACGACATCCACCCAAAGCCCGGTGAGGCTCATGGCAATGCCGCCCCCCGGTCCCGCAGTGGCCTCGTTCCGGCGGAACGTACAACGCTTGAACCAAGAGCTGCGATCAGGCCCGAGGTCCTCATTCTTCGCCTGCGCGTAGACGCCTCCGCCGCTCGCACCCGTTGAATTGTCGGCGATCAGGGAGTCAATGACATGCACATCACTTCCGTCATCCCAATAGATTCCGCCGCCGCTCAATTCAGCCGTGTTGCCCGTGATCTGGCAGCTTGTAATCTCGGCGTCCACATGGCTGCTGAGTTTGATGCCGCCTCCCTCGGAATTGAGCGACTCGTTGTTGCGGATTATGCACCCGATGATCTGGGGGGTGTTGTCATTGGGACTCCGTTTGACGTCGGCGAAAAAAAGACCCCCGCCACCGGTTGCCTTATTGCTCTCGATGATGCAGTTTTGGATGATGGGTTCCCCTCGGTCCACGTAGATGGCGCCGCCACTCGCGGGCGACCCTGAATCTACGTAACCATTGATGATGCGAAACCCGTCGATGACCGCGGCGGCGGTCGCCCCGTTGGTGACGAAAAACCCGCGGTGATCGTTGCCCGCCTCGGCACTTCCCTGACAGTCGATGGTGCAGGCCGCGGGCCGTTCGCACTTCACGGTAAACCACTGAGTAACGCTTGCGATCACGGGGAACGACAGGTCGCGGTTGTTGGTCCCCGAATACGTTCCCGCCAGCACGATCACCGTGTCGCCGTTCTGGGCGGCGTTCATCCCACCCTGGATGGTTTTCTTGGCCCCGTCCGTCCCCCCGCAGGTCCGGTCCTTGCCGGTGCCCTCCACCGTACAGGCCCAGTTGACGTAGTAAGTCGTCGGAACTGCCTTGACCGGGACGGTGCCAAGGGCTACAATCGTCATGGTACGCAGGAACAGATGATTTGCTTTCATCGAATGCACTCCTTGGTTGCCGGGATGACCCGTTGCGCCGACGACCGCCCGCCGCGCAACTTTCGCTCCCCCCTACCCTCACCACCCCCCCCCCCCCCACCCCCCCACCCTCCACAACCAGAACCTCTTGTTCT
>CAZYEX010000165.1:0-2835 GCA_964646605.1 uncultured Phycisphaera sp.
CCAGCGCAGCGGATTGTTCTTGAACGCCTCGTAGAGATTCATCCCATCCACATACCCCGCGGGGTCGCGTTGGAGGAATCGTCCGTTCTTGGCGTCGTACTCTCGGGCGCGGTAGTCGTAGAGGGTGAGCAGCGGTCGGCCGGCGGCGTCGCGGAAGTCCGGGTCCAAGCGTCGGCCGGTGAAGCGGTAGGGATTCTGGGGAACCGTCGCCCCGCTCGTACACGTGGGAGGCGTCGTGCAGGGGTACGGTAGGCCCTTGAAGGCGTCCACCAACACGAGCATGTCCATGGCGTCGATGACGTCGTCGACCCCCGCGGCGCAGGGGGAGCCCCACAAGTTGGCGGCCTCGAAGGGTGGGGCGCCGGGCTTGCCTTTGAAGCTGTCGATGATTCGGGTTATGTCGACGGCGTCCGGCTTATCCTCCGCCCACGCGCCGGGCTCAACGACCTGGCCCCACCAGGGTGTCGTGGCGTCGTCACCGGGTGAGCGAACTCCGCTCTTCGTTTCGAGTTGCACGCGATAGCTCGTCTTGGGTTCGATCAACGCTCCCGTCACGTACACCGTCCGACCCCCAGTGTTATCCCACTGTGCGGGCGTGCGGTATTCTACCACGCTGGCCGCCGAATCGCACAACCGCGCGTGACGATGATCCAGCGGCTGGTGGGCTGGATACCCCGTGGGGACAACCGTCGGCCCCGCGTACCATCCCTCCCCGCTGGCCACCCCGTTCACCAGCTTCTGCACCCGCATGGCCACGGCCTCGGTGATGTTGGGAAGGACGACCTTCAGATACCGACAACCCGCGGCCTCCACCGTCGGGGCCGGTGGGGCCGTCGTGGCGATCGTCCCGAAGGCGTCGTAGGGATAGGCCTGCACCACGTTGCCGTACGGATCCGCCAACCCCGCCACGCCATACAACGGCCCCAGAAGATAGACGTAGTCCCGACCCTGCCCCGCGCCGTTCCCCCCTCGTGAAGGAGCACGTGCTCGTCCACGTACATCGGCCGGTCGAGGTAATACCGCGCCAGGATCACTTGCAATCCATCAATCGACGAGCTTGACAGGAATCCACTCTTGACACGGCTCGAGTTCGAGGAGCTTCCGAACCACGCGTTGCGAACAAATCAGGCTGGGGCAGGAGACGAAATGCGGCGCGGTCCATTCGCCCGACTGGTTCCAGTCCATAGCTGCACCGACGACGGTCCGAGCATACGCCGGTTGAACCGCTGGCAACTGGTAGCCGAGTTTCCTGCAGAAGCCGCAGAACTTGGGGGTTGGACTTCGAACGGGCGTTCCGGACGGGTGCATCGGCGGGAGAACGGACGTGGTGACGAGTTGACTTAACACATCCGTCGCCTCGCCTCTTCTGCGATCGAGAATCGGCTCTGTCCGTATCCCGCTCCAGTCCTCTCGATCTATGAGTTCAACGAGTCGTTTCGAGCCCAAGAACAAGCCGGGCGGCACACGCACGAAATCGGCTCCCTCCAACTTATCGACGTACACGCGTAAAGGTTGGGCCAGTTCTTGCGCGCCTTTCCCGCAGTGCGGACAGGCGTCCCGGCCCGAATACGCTGGTTCAGCGACAATCTGATGGTAGTCGTCCGTCCATCGAACCCCGTATGTTGCGAAAAGCGGCTCCGTACGGAACTCTTCAGGCGAAGCCTGAAAGAAACTCTTGCGTCCGACGTCAAGTGTTAACTGTCTAAGACATTCCTCCAACCGCCGCCTCTCGTCAGACTCAGCGCCAACCTCAAGATACATACGGGACCGAGCCGGATAGTCTTTAATTTGCGCACCTAGTCTCGCCCGGCGTAACAGCGACTCAAGCTCGGCGCGCGAACCCCCAATGCTAAAACGAACAGTTTCAATCATATATCGATGATATCATTCTCATTCCAATGTCTTACTAACGTCAACACCGAACGGTTCGAACCATTGCTTGATCGCTTCCATTAAATCAGGCATGCCGAAGTCCGTATAAACACGTTTGTGAGCGTCGTAGATCTCTTGTGCCGTAAACTGTTCATAGTGGTTGATAGCTCCCCTGGGACGGTAGGGAATCGCATCCCGAAACATTTGCGTCAGACTTTTCCGTCGCAGCTGCTCATCAATCGCGTGAGTAAGATCGCGCGGGCGCACGCCGCGATGCTCCAGCACGGGCACCAAGACGGCTTCTACTTCATCCGCGTTTCTGATTCCCAACTTCTCATGGAAGCGGATTTCAATCAAATGGTGTATCTCCAGATTACCTGCATTATCAACACCCCGCCTGATCGCGCGCAGTTCTCCGGCTTTTTTAATGCTGCCCAGAAACCTGGCCATGTCCGCGTCGACGCGCCTCAGCAATTTGCCGCACTGGTTGAAGACTTTGAAATGGTCACGGCCGAGAACCGGGACGAATACCGCGAGCTGGGCCCATGACACCTCACCACGCCCCAACTCGTTGATCACGACGGCAAGGTCGGCCCCGTCACTGAATACACCGATGACTTCCAGCCCACTCTGCAGTCCAACGCCCAACTTGTTGATCTGCTGTTGCCGCGATTTGAGCTGCCTGATCAAGTCATCGAAGTCGTCGCCCGAGGGCGTCGCCTCGTAGTACCCCATCCAATCGTAGAAGGCGGTCACCATCGGCCCGTACTTCTGTCGATCGCCGAAATACGCCGGCCAGTTCTTCATGCCCGTCGGATCGACCCAGCGCAGCGGATTGTTCTTGAACGCCTCGTAGAGATTCATCCCATCCACATACCCCGCGGGGTCGCGTTGGAGGAATCGTCCGTTCTTGGCGTCGTACTCTCGGGCGCGGTAGTCGTAGAGGGTGAGCAGCGGTCGGCC
>CAZYEX010000166.1:0-12406 GCA_964646605.1 uncultured Phycisphaera sp.
TATTACCACCGCCGCTACGGCCTTGGGGATGCCCACAACTACGCCCAGTTGACCCGCTTTTTGCCTCCGCCGGCCTGTAAGCTTTTTGTCAAACAGTCCGCTCACGTCCCCGTGGAGGACGAAATAGCCCTAGAACGATCCGGCGACTGCGAACCCTATGCGCGCGTGAATCGACTTTGGAAGGATTAGACCACAAACCGTCTAGCGCGTGATCCCGTTGCAATCTAGTTGATATGTTCTGGCGTCAACCAAATCGATGTGACCGTCAGCATTGAAGTCGTAGGAGTCGCAACCGGGCATAATCGAGCCGCTGGGTCCGGTCATGCAACCGAAGAAAGTTCCATCGCAACCGCCCTTTGCGGAGGCGATCCTGGTCCCACTCGGCAAGGGAGGTTGACGGGTCTCCGGGGTTCCGGTCGTGAATATCCAGCCGCAAATTGTCGCCGCTAAACCAAGCATGGCCGCGATCGAAACCCAGCGAAACCTTCGCAAAACTCGGGGCGAGCCGTCGACCTCGTGCGTCGCCCGAAGCAGCGCCCTTGCGTCAACGCGCGTTTTGCTGAACAAGCCGGCACGCTCGGCATCGGCGAGTTCCCGGAGCGAGTCCTCAAGAGGATCAAGCTTGTCGAAATCTTCGGTCATCGTATTCCCACCGGAGCGGCCAATAAATACCGCTTCTTCATCCTAAGAGTCGTCGTCAAACGCACCAGGCGCGAAGGAAAGGCCGGTCTTTCGCCTTACACAATCCCGAAGCCGTTCCAGGGTCCGTTTCCATCGCGACCGGAGGGTTGATTCACTGATTCCCAGGGTCGCCGCCGCGTCCCGCCAACGCCGCTCGGTGATGGCCGTGAGCTGCCCTGCTAGGGTCCGGTCATCTTCCGCCAGTTCGGAAAGGCATATTCGCAGCGTTTCCAGCAGTTCCAGTTGCGAAAGTGTGTCTATTGGTTCTTCTAGTGTGGCTGCAATGAGCGTACCGCCGCCGCGGTCGAGCGGTAGGGTCGCAGCGTCCGCCGCCCGGTCGCGGCGTACGGCGCTGGCTACCTGGTTTTTGGCAATGGCGGAAAGGTAGGCGCGGACCGATTTTGGACGTTGATCGGGATGTCGTTGGAGGGATTGGACGAAGCCCGCCCAGGTGGCCGAGGCGACCGATTCGAGCCACTGCGGATCGTGCGTACACCGCTCGCGTGCTCCGCGGAGGATGGTGTAGCGGACGAGGCGGTCGTAACGGTCTATGAGCTTGTTCAGTGCGGCCCAGTCGCCGCCCAACATCCCGGCGACGAGAAAATCATCCGATGGGCCGGCGGTCGGGTCGGGCGGCATGAGGTCATTATTGAGGAAGCGCGCCCCGTGTCTATGCTTGCAGAAGTTCGTCGCGGAAGAGCGCTCGGCCGGCGAGGGCGGTATGGAAGCCGTACACGGTTACCGCGGTGATGAAGAGTATCGCCGTCCATGAAGGTTCGGATTGCCAGCCGGTAAGCCCACACATCCATGGAGTCTGGAGGGTTTCCATGAAAAACCAAAAGAAGACGGCTGCGAGCAGCCCGAAGCGCAGGAGCACCAGCAACATCGGCAACCAAGAGATCGCTCCGAACACAACATTCACGAGCGTTATTATAAGGGTTTCATCCGCGCCGGCGTTCACGATTGTGAGTACGGCATCTAGCCCAATGACAGCCAGAAACGCCAGCCATTCTTTCCTCAGGAGCAATCGGAGACCCAGAAGAAAAAACAGGATGAGCAGTGCAAAGAAGACAAACCTTCCTTCTACGCATGGGCCGATCTGAAACCGCGCTCCGAGAAACTGATCCCACTTCCAAAATCCTGGCGCGGACATCGGCTGACCTAGGACGAGCGAGACCCACCTTTGGATTGTGGACAAGAATGGTAATCCGAGGGCGAAAACGCCGCCTACGAGGATATCACGCCCAACAAGTGGATCCCGGAAGCGTCCGGCCAATAGCCGGCTCCAGGCGATCAAGGCGTGGGGCCAGTGACGGCGGACATACGGCTCGAGGGCGATGTACCACATCCACATGATCACGACCGCGACCAGCGCCTTTCCTATCAAGACTCGGAGGCGATCGAATTCACCCCAAAAATCGGCGACATGGTTGATTTGCAGCACCCAGCTCACGATCAACATGCAAAAGCAAACGAAGGCAAGGCGATCGGCGCCGGTGCGATCGGAGCGGCGAAGCTTGAGGTTGCGGCGGGCGAGTACCGCCCCGCCGAGGATTAGGCTGATGAGGATGCTCAGGACGATCACGCCTCCGATTTTCTGCCCGAGCGTTTGCGGCCACTCCTCCATCCGCTGGGGCTTGGTCCAAGGCCCGATGATGTGCAAGAAAGTGGGGATCCCACGATAGGCTCCGGCTTCGAAGCGAATGGGAACGTCCGGTTGGCCGGGGAAGTGCCCCTCCCAGGCGGCGCGTTCGTCGCAATAGTTGTCCGGCGTCCAGCGCGGTTCCGCGACTGTGAGCGTCGTGGGATCGATCTGTGCCTCGGCAAAGAGGACCGACCAATCGGTGGGTTTCGCGGCGGCGGAAGTTGCAGTCTCGTCCTCTCGTTGGGGCGGATCGACGGCCAGCCCGGTGAGGCGCCCTTGGGGGTCGAGAAATACGGTGGCCATCCCGGAGACTTCCAGAGCTGGCCGCATGGGGCTGACACGGTCGTCGGAAGGCGGCGGGATCAACGGGCGGGGACTGGTACGATACCAGAACTGCACTGGCGAGGGACGCCATTCGGCGAGTTTGTCCCAGCGATCCAGAGACTTGTCGGTGTCCTCGACGTGCCGCATGCGCCACCCATCACTGTCGAACCCATAGGCCGTGTCCACAACCGGACCCTTGTGCCCCAGTTTAGTGAGGATTTCCGCCGCCCGGTCGGCAAGGGCGGCAGGGGGCTTGGGCATGGAAACCATTCGGACTAAAGATTGCGTAGCGCTTAGCGGCACGAGGGCGAACGTTCCGCCGAGGATTGCGACTAGACAGGCGATGGCCAGAGCGGGTCGCATTCCGCCGACGTCGCCCGCGTTGGCGACCATTTCGGGAGAGGGCGTTTCGCCCGCTGCAAGGGCCGCGGCGAGGGGGTCGCCGCCGGGCAGCGCGGCGGCGACGGCGAGGGCTGACGACGGACGAGCCGTCGGGTCGGGTTCGAGGCATCGAAGAATGACCCGCTCCACGGCGGGATCGATGTCATCCGTCAGAGTCGATAAGCGCGTGGGCGCGGAAGTCCCTGAGCGTTGAAGTTGCTCGCGGCTGGTGCCCTCGAACAACCGTTTGCCGGTGAACAATTCGCTCAGTACCACTCCGAGCGAGTAGATGTCGCTCTTGACCGAGACGCCCCGACCGGCGAGCTGCTCGGGGGACATGTAGGCCGGGGTCCCGGCGTAGACCTCCTTGCCGGTGAAGTCTTCGGCGAAACCGGCGAGTCCGAAATCGGTGATGCGCACGCGACCCTGGCCGTCGATCATGACGTTGTGGGGCTTGAGGTCGCGATGGAGTACGCCCTTGTCGTGGGCGGCGGCCAACCCCGCACAGAGTTGTCGGGCGATCTGCAAGGCCTTTTCCTTCGACGGTCGTCCCATACGCCGCAGAACGGCCGAAAGGTCTTCGCCGTCGACGTATTCCATGGAGATGAAGTGCTGCCCTTCGGCCTCGGCGATGTCATACACACGGCACACGTTGGGATGCGAAACCTGCCGCGCGACGCGCACCTCGTGCAGGAAGCGTTCGAGCTTTTTGGGGTCTTTGGAAAGCGCTTCGGGCAGAAACTTGAGGGCCACGGGCTGGCGAAGTTTCAGATCGTCGGCGCGGTAGACTTCGCCCATGCCGCCCTTGCCGAGCAGGCCGACGATGCGGTAGCGGTCGGCGAGCATGGTGCCGGGGGTGAATCGGGCGTTATCAATGGAGTCGGAGGAGGAGGAGCCGAACCCGGAATGGAAACTCGCTTCGGCGGGTTTGGGCGGAGCGGTCATCGTGGGGATCACCGGCGCGGAGGGAAGGGGGTTGGCGCAGTAGGGGCAGACGCGGCTATCGTCGGGGACGGTTCGGGAGCAAAACGGACACGCTTTCACCCTGGGGATGGTAACCGGTCCGGCCCGAATGCGGCAAACACCGGCGGGTCGGTTTGACAGACGCGGGTAGGGGATTAGAGTGATCGGCCCCGTGGCGCGGGGATGAAACGCGGGCTCATAGCTCAGTTGGCAGAGCGCGTCGCTGATAACGACGAGGTCTCAGGTTCAAGTCCTGATGGGCCCAGTGACGTAAGTCACGCCGAACGCTTGAGTTAGCGTACCTGTCCGCGTCGGACAGTGCGGCCTGGAAAGCAAAAAAATCCGGTAGTCTACCGGATTGGCTTTCGGAGGCTGCACAATGTCCGAAGAAACACCGCCAAGAAACCCATCGTATCGTCTGCACAAACCATCCGGCCGAGGCGTCGTCACTATCAACGGTCAGGACCATTACCTCGGTCGGCACGGCACCGCCGCAAGCCGCCAAGCGTATGATCGGCTCATCGGCGAGTGGTTGGCAAACGGCCGGCAGCTCCTTAACCACAACGACCGAATACAACTCACCGTTACCGAAGTGATCGCCGCCTACTGGCGGCACGCGAAGGAATTCTACCGGAGGGATGGTCGGCCGACGGGCGAGCTTGGCAAAGTTCGCTTCGCCCAGCGGGTGCTTCGAAGGCTCTACGGTCGCACCAAAGCCGCGGAGTTCGGCCCGCTGGCCCTCAAGACAGTCCGGCAGGCATTCGTGGACGCAGGCAACAGCCGCCGGACGGTGAACGATCAGATTGGCCGCATCAAGCGGCTGTTCCGATGGGCGACCGAAAACGAGCTGGTCCCTGCGAGCCTGTTCCACGGGCTCCAGGCGGTCGCTGGCCTGCGACGTGGCCGGAGTGTGGCCCGTGAGCCGATCCCGGTGACGCCCGTGCCCGAAGCCCACGTCGAAGCCGTCCGGACGCACGTCTCGAAGCAGGTTCGGGCCATGATCGAGCTTCAACAACTCACAGGTATGCGGCCCGGCGAGGTCGCCATCATGCGTCGGTGCGACCTGGATATGTCGGGCGATGTCTGGCTTTACCGTCCCGCGTCCCACAAGACGGAGCACTTCGGTCACGAACGCACCGTTGACATCGGACCCAAGGCTCAGGCCGTGATCCGGCCGTTTCTCAAGCCAAGCCTTGACGCCTTCCTGTTCTCGCCGGTCGACTCGGTGGCGGCGCGAAACAAGCAGCGTCGCCTAAACCGCCGTAGCCCGATGACGCCGAGCCAGCGAGCCCGGCACCCGAAGCGCAGTCCGAAACGCCGCCCGCGAGAGCACTACGACCGCGACAGCTACCGCCGCGCAATCGCCCGGGCCTGCGAGTCGGCCAAGGTCCCGCATTGGCACCCCCACCAGCTTCGGCACAATTACGCCACGCGAATTCGCAAGGAATTCGGGGTCGAGGCGGCGCGGATTCTTCTTGGTCACCGATCGACCGCCGTGACCGAACTTTACGCCGAAATTGACCGGGGTCGAGTCCGAGATATCGTGGCGGAAGTCGGTTAGCATGTACGAACACCCGAGCGTAGGTGATCGCCTGTAGGCGTGTACTGAAGGTTGTACCCCAGGCCGGATCGCCGGCTCCGGCAAGTGGTGCTGCATGCCTGAGCTCCTTACGTACGAGGAGATTTGGTCGGGATTCCTGGCCATTGATGAAATCCTACTTTACCTCCACTACTCGATTCGATTGGAAATCGAGCATGACGGTCAAGCCGACGACGTGAAGATCGAAATCCTGCGCGGACCTCAACAGGAGTTCGAAAGTGAGATTACCGAGCATCTTGCGAAGCATTCCGAGGACTACGTTCTCAAGCGACTTAAATGCCCACGCTGCGGGGAACTCCTTTGGGAACCCAACTTGACCGCCTGCCCAAGACAAGTCTATCGGACGGAACTGCAACCACCGCGCAATGAGCAATGCCGTGCCCCGCTTGAGCTGGTGAGACACGAGTTTGGTGACGAGTTCGTCCGAGAGAAGGCTGCGCTCGCACTGATGGGTCGCGGTTCGTTCGTTGGTCGAAAGTGCCTCGTCGGCAAGCGAATCGCAATGCGTGTCCTAGGGAAACTGTGGACGCCCTACGACGTGGATATGCACGTTTGTCTAGGAGACCTGCGAGATCGCGTCCGCGCAGAAATGACGGATCAGGTTGATGGGCTGAACACGCGGGTATCGCTCCGCGATCCGGCGAGGTTGCTGGGGCGCAGGGACCTTTATCCTCGCGGGGAGACCCTCGCGGCCAGGCACTCCGACTACCTAGAAACGCGCGATAAGCTGATTAGCTGTTACCATTGGCTCGATGGTCGAACGGCGAACCATCCTACGTTTATCGAGCGGGACGAACAGGCTCGCGGTATACGGCTTTCCTTACCACCGGTCCAGCTCCCGGCGAACAACAACCGAGTTCCTGATGTGCCCGTCTGGGATTCGGATCGCAGGGAGCTTCGGTTCCGCGGGCAGGTGTGCAAGTCATACCCCAAGAGCCCCGCAGACAATCAGACGACGATTCTCCAGTCGTTTCAGGAGGCCGGATGGCCGTCGGCGATCGACGACCCCCTTTCACCTGTGCCGAATACACCGTCCAAACAGAGATTGCGCGAGACCGTGCGCGGGTTAAAAAATGGCCTAAAGCACCTCACGTTCCGGCCTAACGGCAACGGAACGGGAATAATCTGGGAGGCCGCGACGCCGATCCGACCGCCGATACAACCTTGAACTGAAGGGCCACACGCGCTCAACACACGTCCCTCCCGTATCCCTCCGCACGCCACCCTCGCAAAGTCATTCGCAAGCTGGAATGGTCCGGCGCGAATACTGGCGAGGTAAGTCGATGATCGACATTCAAAGTGAGGAAGTTGTTTCACTAACCGAGGCCGCTAAGTCCAAGCATCTACCGCGCCGGCGGAAGGGGAAGCGTCCGCATGTGGCGACGCTTTTCCGGTGGGCGACGGTTGGCGTGCGGGGCGTCGTCCTCGAAACGATCCAGTGCGGCGGAACGCGATGCACAAGCATTGAAGCACTGCAAAGGTTCTTCGAGCGATGCACCGATCCGACGGCACCGGCTCGATCGTCCACCACCAAGGCGCGTGAGCGGGAAATCACGAAGGCCGAGCGTGAGCTTGAGGCCGCCGGGATTTAACCAAGAGGCCGCGCGATCGGCGACGTTCCTGCGCACCGACCGGCGGCCAAATTCGAGACTAACCATGAGTATAACGGATCACAAACCGAATGACAAGCGGGTACTCGCCGACCGCCACCGCGATGAACTGCACGCAAGCGGTATCACTGACGCGACGATTGCGGCCGCAGGCGTCTACTCGGCCAACGATGGCGAGGTCCAGAAAATCCTAGGTCGGCGCTGTTCGACGCACGACCTGACCGGGATCGTCTATCCCTACTGCGACGGGTACGTACGCATTAAACCGGACTCGCCACGTTTCATCGACGGCAAACCGGTGAGGTACGAATCGCCCCGCGGCAAGGGCAACCGCGCGTATTTCCCGCCGGGCTTCGCCGAGCTTGAAAAGCAAGGGGGCATCGTCGTCATTACCGAGGGCGAGAAGAAAGCCCTGGCGGTATCGCAGCTCGATATCGCCTGCATCGGTTTGGTCGGCGTCTGGGGTTGGCAAGTTAAACGGTCCCGAACCGACTCCGGCAAAGCCTACGGCACGCGGCGGCTGATTCCCGACTTGGAGGGCATCGACTGGAAGGGACGTCAAGTCGTTATCGTGTTCGACTCCGACGCGGCCACGGATGACTTTCTGCGCCTGGCCGAGTCCAAGCTATCGACCTTGCTGCAATCCAAGGGCGCGACGGTTTTGGTTGCACGGATTGCCCAAGCCGGGGAGCAAAAAGTCGGGGCCGATGACCTCATCGTCGCCGACGGGGCCGATGCGTTCCGGGCGCTGCTCGCCGAGGCGCAACCCGCCGAAACCCCGCCGACCCCAGAGCCGATGGACTGGGCACGAATGTACCTTGACGACGAGCACCGGACTCCGCGTGGGGTGACGCTACGCTGGCACCATGACGAGTTCTACGCTTGGACGGGAACCCATTATCGAACGGTGCCGGACGCCGAAGTGCAGGCGAGCCTATTGCAATTCCTCGACGAGCGGGGGGCGAAGGCGACGGGACACCTGGCGGGCGACGTGCGGCAATGCCTGGCGTCGGAGGTGCGGATTCCCCATGATATTGAAGCGCCGGTCTGCGTCGAAACACAAGGGTACACACGCCCGAACTGGATTGCGTTCCAAAACGGGCTGCTACCGTTGAACGATCAAGGCGTCGTCGGTTCCGGCGTTCTTTCGCCGCACACCCCAAACTGGTTTTCGACGTTTGCACTGCCCTATGACTACCACCCCGACGCGAAGTGTCCCGTCTGGTTTCAGACACTCGACGAGATATTCGACGGCGACGAAGAGCGCGTGGACTTACTCGGCGAGTGGTTCGGTTACTGTCAGACCGATGACACCACCCTGCACGCGATCTTACTCTTGGAAGGACCGCGTCGATCCGGTAAGTCAACGATTCTGCGGACCCTTGCAGCGACCATCGGGCGTGACAACTGTGTAAGTCCGACCCTTTCGTCGCTACAAGAAACTTTCGGGCTGTGGCCGTTTCTCGGAAAGCGGCTCGCCTACTGTCCCGACGCGCACCTCGGGCACGGCGACAAGGCGGCGGGCGTTTTGGAGCGGATCAAATGCATCTCCGGCGAAGACCCGGTTGACGTGCATCGAAAACACCTTCCGACTCTCACGAATGTCCGACTGCGGATCAAGTTCGCACTGGCCGTGAACGAATTGCCGAAGTTCGGCGACTCCGCCGGGGCACTGGGGCCGCGTGTCCATATCCTCCCGTGCCGAAACTCATTCGAGGGCAAAGAGGACCGCGGCCTTGAACGGAAAATCACCGCCGAGCTACCGGGAATTTTCAACTGGGGAATCGAGGGGTTGGGCCGACTTCGGCGACAAGGCGAGTTCACCCGTCCAGCGATGTCCCGGGAAGTCGAAGCCGAGTTCGCGCGGCTGGTGTCACCCTTGAAAGTGTTTGTCGAAGACCGCTGCATCGTTCGACCTGCGGCCGAAGTATCGCGCGATGACCTATGGGTGGTTTGGAAGCAATGGTGTGAGGACAACGGACACACGGGCGAGTCCAAGGAACTGCCCGGCTCCAAGGCACTGCTCGGTAGCAGGCTGCGGGCGATGATTCCGGGGCTGGACGGAATCAAACACCGGCAGAGCGGGCGCGAGGTTCGATTCTACGTCGGCCTATCTCTGCGGGATGGAGCGGTAGTCCAACCATGATAGGGCAAGTGCGACAGGTGCGACAGGCAAACTCTTATTGCACGCATGGAAATCTGTTTTCTTTATGGAAGAGAGAGAATAAGAGTCGCAATAGGGAAACGCCTGCCCCACGTGTCGCACCCGCCTTGAACCCTTACTGCGAGCGAGAAACCGGGGTTGTTGCCGAATCACTGGACGCCGAGCCTGTCGCAGTGCCTTCGGGGAGTCACCCCGATTGGGTGCCCATCCCGTTGTCCGCCTGCCTTGTCGATCCGCTGCACACCGGACGGCTTATCGGTAAGGTGCCGTCTGGCTGGACGCGGGTCGGTTGGCTGCTGTCCTTGCGTGACCGGCTCAGTCGCGTCGATGAGCGGGACAACGACCGAGTAGTGTCAGGGCGACTTGAGGCGGAACTGAGGGCAATTGAGCGATGCGTGAGTCAAAAGCCGAGCTGACCGACCGGCTCCGGCGGGAGGGCCGGTGGGAGGCCTTCAAGAAGCGCCGGGAGGAGCTGAAGATCGGGGGCATGGCGGCAAGCGATGCTTGGGACGTGGTCGCTGTGGAGTTCCCTCCGCCCGTCGCGCCCACCTTAGCAAAGGGGGCTCCTCCCGTCGATCTCCGAGCGCTGAAGGGCAAACCGGCCGTTTCTGTCGTTCAGGCGGCCGCGTGGGCCTTTGAGCACCTGGACGACGACTGGATCACGCCTGCCGACGCACCGAGTTCCGGGGCGTGGAGTATGCGGGAATGGGCACGGTCGAGCATGGTTGCCCGGAGTGAGTTCTACAGGACGTTCGTGGCAAAACTGGTGATGCCTCCGCAGGAAGCGGCTCGACAGGGTCAGGATGAAAGAGACGCACACGACCGTGACCTTGAGAAGCGGCTGTTCGGCTATCCCAAGCCCGATCGGCCGTCGCTCGAAGAGATCATCCGCGCCAAAGACTAGCGCAAGTCTTGGCGAAATGTTGGACATTCAGGCTCGCAGGCGCGATTTGATTCGCACCATCGTGATTCGTCCCAAGTCGGGTTCATGTAGCGGTCGGGCTGGGTTCCCTACGCCCCGAACAAGGGGTCATTCGCGCGTGCGCGTACGCGCTAGGAGATACGTCTGGGGAGCGGTGAACGAGAACGGGATTGATGGGGGGCCGGAGGATAGCTTGCATCTATCCGACGGACGCGCTCGACATTGGGCGCGCGGGCGTGAGGGGACACACTCCGTCATCGCGACGAAAAGTTTGGCTTCGTGGCATGTTGCACGCGCCGGACTCCGCCGTAAAATTCTACGTATGGGGACAATGACCCAAGAGCCGGGCCAGCGCGATCGGGGACCACGTTCGGTTCCGGTCTTAGAAACCACGGACGAACTTATTGCTGCCGTGCCCTGGGGCCGTTGGCGGCCCGTGCTCGTGTATCGCCGCGAACACGCCGGGCGAACCTGGGTCCGGCTGCGGACGTTCAACAAGCACCGGACGAAGGGTCACTGGTACCCGTCGCCGCGATTCTTTGTTGTTCCGCAAGCCTGCGCCATGGATCTCGCCAAGGCGATCGAGGCCGCGGCGATCGGCGGGGAGTGCCATGAGATACCCAGTTGGGTGGGAGAGTTCGAGCGACAGTACGCCGCGAAGTATCCGACCGACCGCTCGAAAGCGGGCTTCGGGTAGCTCGCTACCGTACCGCGCGGAAGTGCGGGGGATCATCAAGGGCGGTCCGTAGTGTCGGAACGTCGTGCTGCTCGTAGGGGCTTGCGTCGCTACGCATCTCTAGGCAACGAGCTAGGTGTGCAAACCCACTTCGCGTCTGTCCAGTTGGGCCCCGAGTTTATTGTGGTTTCTTGTGCGATATTGGGGGAGCCCTATTGATGGTTCTTCGTGCGTCTTTGATACAAGACCGATCATGGGCCGAGCATTCGGGATGCCGTTGCCGGTTGTGGAATCGCGGCGCGCCCGACTTCCGGCGATTCGGGAAGGCGGGGTCTGGCGCCCTTGTGTACCGTCGGGGGGGCCGCGTCCGTGTCGATTTCCCTCGTCTAGGCCGCCCCTCGTCGAACGATTCGCGCGACCGCCTGATGCGTCCAGCTTCCCGATTTGCCCGTTTTCGTCGGGACGCCCCGGTCGGTCAAGGCCGCGGCGATGCGTTCCAAGGTCCAGCCCATCGAGCGCCAGGACCCGATTTCGGCTATGACGGCTTGTTCGGACTCGCTCGGGACGAGGGTTGTTCCGTCGGCTGCTAGGTCAAACCCGTAGGGTAGGGTGCCGATGCGCTGGCCGTTGGTGCGTTTGACGGCCATTGCCGACCGGGTCCGCTCGCGGGTTAGGTTCCGCTCCATCTCGGCCGCGCCGGCGAGAACGACGAGCATGAACCGGCCCGCGGCGCTGGTGGTGTCGATGGCGTTTCCGCCCAGGTCTACGACGTGGAGGGCAATCCCGGCCTTTTCCCAGCGCTCCACCGTCGTCAGGCAGTCGCCCGCGTTGCGGAACATCCGATCCAGCTTGAGCATGACCACTCCGTCGGCCTTGCGCTCGCGGATCGCGGTTAGCAGCCGTTGCCCGCCGTCGCGCGATGCCAACGGCTTTCCGCCCGACACCCCGGCGTCGGTGATGAGGTCCAGCAGTTCCGATCCGCGCATGGTGCAGTAGGCCCGAATCCGCTCAGCCTGCGCTTCCAGGCCCAGGCCGCTATCCGCTTGTTCGTTCGTCGAACAGCGTGTGTATCCGATTGCTTTCATGGTTGACACTCCAAAGCCGGGCATCGGCGGCGAGCGCTTGCACGCTAACCGCCGACACCCGGATAATGGTCTGATCGTTAGGCCGCGACGGCTTCCGCCGCCCGGACCTTGAACCGCCGCAACGTATCCGGCAGACCGTCTACAAGGTCGCGTAGATTGTTCCCGCTCGACCGCCCGTCGTACTTCCCTTGCACGTAGGAAATGAACCGAAAACCATCGGGAATCGGTAGGGAAAGCTCCCGCGCGATACGCTCCAGGTGATCGGCCACAGCCCGCGCGTCCGGCTTGCGGAACCGAAACCGACGCCAGCGCGAATACAGGCCGTCTACATCGTCCGCCCACGTCGTTGCGGTAG